>NZ_JBIRZZ010000008.1:0-372679 GCF_044391385.1 Streptomyces sp. NPDC018693
CAGCGTCCCCTACGCGAAGAATGGGAATGACTTCTTCGTCCACGGAGTCATCGTCGCAGACCGCCCAGGGCGAACGTTGACTGATGCGGCACTAGAACCTTGCCGGCTGCTCGACCAGTTGTTCTTCGAGGTCGTCCGGTTCCGCGCGCCGCGCGGTGATCCGTTTTGGGATGCCCGCCGGATGCGGGCGTCCGGGTCAGCCCCCCGCCGGGACGTCGATGACGTTGCCGTCCTTGTCCAGGGTGTGGGTGTCCCAGTACGTGTCCCACTCGTCGCCGACCTCCTGCGGCACCTTGCCCTGCGGGTACCGCGCGAAGCCCGCCGGGGGTTCCTTCCCGTCCGGGACGCAGGCGCTGCCGGTTCCGCCCACGGACAGGACGGGGTACTCGCCACTCGCGCACACGTCTTCCCGGTACTCCCAGCCGGAGCAGCCGGTGAGTGCCACAACCGCGGCCACGCTCGCGAAAGCGGCGGCCACAAGGCGCGTACTTCCAGGGCGGACGCTGGTGGTGAGGCCCGTTCTGCGGGACGTGTTCATGACTTTCTCCAGTCGTTCGGTGTGCCACCACTCTCGCCTCCGGACAGCTGTCGTGCCCTGAGTAGGCGTACTCACACGCGCCCCGGGCGGATGCTCAACATGCCCGGGCCCGCAGGCAGTTCACGGAGGTTCACTCAAGCGCCGTGGTTCCGGCGACGAGCGCGCGGCGGCTCTCAGATCGCCTATTCCTCGGTGCGTAGGGTCCCGTGGCGACCCTGTGTGGTCGCGCCGGCAAGATGGTCGGCAGGGGGAGACCCTGCCGGCCCGAGTCCGGGATACGCGGCTGTTCCTGCTACTTGACGCCGATGTCAGGCGGCAGGCGGACGCGCGACAACTGGCGGGTTGAGGCGGGCGAAGCCTTCCTGGCGCTGGTAAGGGAAGTACGGGTAGGGCGCTGTCCTGTCGCTGGCCGCATCGAGTTTCACCATCTGGTCGGGCATGAGAGTCCAGCCGACGGCACCGAGGTTCTGGCGAAGCTGGTTCTCGTCGCGGGCGCCGATGATGACCGAGGAGACGGTCGGCCGCTGCAGCAGCCAGTTGATGGCGATCTGCGGAATGCTTTTGCCGGTCTCCTGCGCGATCTCGTCGAGGGCGTCGACCACGCGGTAGAGGTGTTCGTCCTCGACCGGTGGGCCGTAGTCCGCAGTGTGGTGCAGTCGGCTGTTGGCCGGTAGCGGCTGGCCGCGGCGGACTTTGCCGGTGAGCCGTCCCCAGCCGAGCGGGCTCCAGACGAGGGCTCCGAGGCCCTGATCGAGCCCGAGGGGCATCAGCTCCCATTCGTAGTCGCGGCCGATGAGGGAGTAGTAGACCTGATGGGCGACATAGCGCGGGTGGCCGTGTCTCTCCGCGCTCGCGAGGGACTTCATCGCCTGCCAGCCGGAGAAGTTGGAGATGCCGAGGTAGCGGACCTTCCCTGCTCGTACGAGATCGTCGAGTGTGGACAGGACTTCCTCGATCGGCGTGCCGGCGTCAAAGGCGTGCAGCTGGAACAGGTCGATGTAGTCGGTGCCGAGCCGGCGCAGGGCGTCCTCGCACGCGGTGATCAGGCGCGCACGAGAGGAGCCCGCATCGCCTGGACCGTCACCCATCGGCAGGCTCGTCTTGGTGGACACGATCACCTCGTCCCTGCGGCCTTTGATCGCTTCGCCCAGTACCTCCTCCGAGGCCCCGCTGGAATAGACGTCGGCGGTGTCGAACATCGTGATCCCGGCGTCGAGGCAGATGTCCACGAGACGGCGGGCTTCTTGCGCATCGGTGTTGCCCCAGGCACCGAACAGCGGCCCTCGACCGCCGAAGGTGCCGGCGCCGAAGCCCAATGCGGGGACCTTGAGGCCGGATGCGCCCAGCCGCCTGTACTCCATGGCTGTTCCTCTCTCGTCGCCTGACCTGGCTAATGGTCCTGAAGTTCCGTTAGCGTGTGCCTCAACGTAGCAGGTGTGCGTGATTAACGAAACTGGAGTCCCGTTATGGGGATTGAGAGTGCGGATCCGGGAACCGTCCGTCCTGGAGGGCGCACGGCGCGGGTACGGGCGTCGGTGCTGCAGGCGGCTGGGGACGCCTTGGCGGAGCAGGGCTTTGCCGGCCTGGATCTCGCCGACGTCGCGCGCCGTGCCGAGGTGGGCAAGACCACCGTCTACCGCCGCTGGGGAACGGTGACCATCTTGGTGGCCGACCTGCTGATGGACATGGCCGAGCAATCACTGCCACGTACCGAGACCGGCTCGCTGCTCGGTGATCTCAAGGCCAACGCCCGGCTCGTGCAGCGCACCTTGGCCGATCCGCGGCAAGGAGCGCTGTTCAAAGCAGTGATCGCCGCTGCCACCTGCGAGGCGAAGACAGCCGAGGCCCTGCACCGCTTCTACGACATCCGCGTCAAGGAATGGGCACCCTGTGTCCAGCAGGCCATCGACAGGGGCGAGGTGCCTGAGGGCACCGATGTCCACGAGGTGATCCGTGCTGTCTCCGCCCCCCTCTACTACCGGCTGCTGACCAGCAGCGGCGGCCTCGACGAAGCCGCCGCGGATCAGGCCGCCGAGGCCGCAGCGGCTGCGGCGCGTGCGGGAGCGTACCTGCGGGGTGACGAAGGGCGTGCGTGACCGGCTTTCCGCATCCGTCACCGGCATGAACCGGCCCAGGTAGCGTTCAACGGAGCGCCGACTCGTGCGGAGTTGGAGCGGTAACTTCCGCGTGACCCACATCACTTCATTGACTCCTGTCACCAACTGAGTCAGCCCGTTCGGTATCTCGTACATAGCGGCGTACGCTCCCCTACCTCTTCAGGAGGCGCGCATGTCGCGCAGGAGAAGGCTCAGCACGAAGAAGAAGCTCGCGTTGCTGGTGAGTGCCGCGAGTGTGGCCGGAGGCGGCGCCTTCGTGCTGGCGAGCACGTCGAACGCCGCCCAGCCCCCGCAGACGGCGGCCCAGTCCTCCGTCTGTCAGGGCCTGGCCACCGCGCTCGGCAACAACGAGCGGTTCATCGAGGGCCAACGGGCCGCTCCGGACGCCCAGTCGGAGGCCCGGATCGCCAACCGGCAGGCGGTCGTCGAGCAGATCAAGGTGCAGCAGAAGGCGTCGGGTTGTGTCGTTGGGGAGTCGGCTCAGGGCTCCCAGGCGGCGCAACCCGCACAGCCGGCGCAACCCGCGCCGCAGCCCCCTCAGTCCGCTCCTCCCGCCGGAGACCCGGGAAACGGTGGTGCCGCCACCGGGCAGCAGGTCTGCAACGGGTCCACGGTCACTCTCTCCGGCGAGGGCGGTGCCCCGGCCGCGTCCAGCAACCAGTTCCCGGCGGGGACCAAGCTGAAGGTGACGAACCTCGACAACAACAAGTCCACGACCGTCGAGGTCACCTCGGTCTCCGGCAGCTGCGTCCTGCTGAACGACGCGGCCTTCGAACAGGTCCGTGAGCCCGGCAAGTTCCTGATCCGCCGGGCGCTGATCGAGAAGGTGGGGTGATGCGTCAGGCCGTAGAGGAGGTCAGAAAGTCGCTCAGGCGGCGGCCCAGGGCCGGGGAGGCGGCATAGGGCAGCGCGTGGTGCGAGACGCCGGGCAGGATAACCGTCTCGGCATCACGCAGCGCCTCCCCCGCCCGGGCCGTCACCGCTGACGTGTCATGAGTCCTGCTGTTCGCGGCCACGAGCAGCAGGACCGGCATGTCCAGCGCACGCAACTCCTGCGCCGCCGGACGCGGTCCGGTGACCGGCCTCGCCGCCGGGAAGCCGGCCGCCGCCTCCTGCAGACGCAGCCAGTCCGCGTCCAGCCCCACTCCCCCGGTCTCCCACTCCAGGAAGGCCCGCACCCGGCGCGGCGTGGGCCGCAGCAGCATCGGCAGGGCGTGCAGCAGGTACGCCGTCTTGAACCCGGCGAAGCACTGCGTCGGGTCGAGGAGGAACAGACGGCGTATCCGCTCGGGCGCGTGCAGCGCGTACCGCAGGGCGATCCAGGCGCCGTAGGAGTGCCCGCCGAGGTCGGCCCGCGCCACCCCCAGGCCATCGAGCAACCCGTCCAGCCAGGCGGCGAGATCGGCCGCCGTACGCGGGGCACGGCCGGCCTCACTGCGCCCCGGCGCCCCGACCAGGTCGACGGCGTACACGCGCCGCACCCGCGCCAGCTCCCCCACCTGCGCGTACCAGGACGCCGAGGTCGCTCCCCCGCCGCCCGGCAGAAGCAGCAGCGCGGGCGCGTCACGCGGTCCGCACACGTTGACGTGGGTGGTGCCGTACGGCGTCGGGACGTCCACTGCCTCCCGGTCCGCCGGCCACTTCGCCATGACCTTGTCGTACGCCGCCCGGAAGGCGTCACCGTCGTACGCGCTCATCGCCGTACCCCCTATTATTTCGTCGAGCGAGACATTGCCTGACCAAAATACTCGCTGAACGAGGTAAAGGGGACCACATGCCTGCCGAACCACCCGAGATGGAGATCGTCCACCTGCTGCGCGCGGTGACCGTGGAACTCGGCCTGCACAGCGCCCGGTTCGCGCAGGACAACGGCATGCACCCCACCGACGTACGGGCCCTGATCGCCCTCATGGACGCCGCACGGGCGGACGAGGAGATGACCGCCGGGCGGCTCGGCGCGGTACTCGGGCTGAACTCGGCCGGCACCACCGCGCTGCTCGACCGCCTGGAGCGGGCCGGGCACGTGCGGCGGGTGCGGGGGCGGCGGGACCGGCGGCAGGTGGTCGTGGAGCTTCAGGAGCGGGCGGTGGCGCTCGGCCGGGCGCACTTCGGGCCGCTGATCGGGCGGGCGGTGGAACTGCTCCAGGGTTACGACGAGCGCGAGCGGGCGGCGATCCGCGGGTTTCTGGAGGGCGTACGGGAAGCGGCCGGCGGGCCGGAGGCCGAGGCCGCTCGGCCGCGGTGAACGGGTGAACCGCTAAACCCATCGCATACGACACTGCGTGAGTCGCGCCACAGCGCTGCCAGGTAACACGGGGTTCACATTCGAGCAATGACCGGGAAATCGCCTGTTGACAGGCTCGCGGACGACACAGCGGCGCCCCAGTGCCGCAGCGCCGCAGCACCCGCAAGTGCGCCCAGACCCACCCCCGAAGGATGTGTCCCGTGAGCTTCAAGGCTGAGTACATCTGGATCGACGGCACCGAGCCGACGGCCAAGCTGCGTTCCAAGACGAAGATTCTTGGAGACGACGCCAAGGGTGCCGAGCTGCCGATCTGGGGCTTCGACGGGTCCTCCACCAACCAGGCCGAGGGCCACGCCTCGGACTGTGTGCTCAAGCCGGTCTTCTCCTGCCCGGACCCGATCCGCGGCGGCGACGACATCCTGGTGCTGTGCGAGGTCCTGAACATCGACATGACCCCGCACGCCACGAACACCCGTGCCGCGCTCGTCGAGGTCGCCGAGAAGTTCGCCACCCAGGAGCCGATCTTCGGCATCGAGCAGGAGTACACCTTCTTCAAGGACGGCTACCCGCTCGGCTTCCCCAAGGGCGGCTTCCCGGCCCCGCAGGGCGGCTACTACTGCGGTGTCGGCGCCGACGAGATCTTCGGCCGTGACGTCGTCGAGGCGCACCTGGAGAACTGCCTGAAGGCGGGCCTGGGCATCTCCGGCATCAACGCCGAGGTCATGCCCGGCCAGTGGGAGTTCCAGGTCGGCCCGCTGGCCCCGCTGGAGGTCTCCGACCAGCTGTGGGTGGCCCGCTGGCTGCTCTACCGCACCGCCGAGGACTTCGGCGTCGCCGCCACCCTCGACCCCAAGCCGGTCAAGGGCGACTGGAACGGCGCCGGCGCGCACACCAACTTCTCCACCAAGGCGATGCGCGAGGGCTACGACGCGATCATCACCGCGTGCGAGTCGCTCGGTGAGGGCTCCAAGCCGCTCGACCACGTCAAGAACTACGGCGCCGGCATCGACGACCGTCTGACCGGTCTGCACGAGACCGCCCCGTGGGACAAGTACTCCTACGGTGTCTCCAACCGCGGTGCCTCGGTCCGTATCCCGTGGCAGGTCGAGAAGGACGGCAAGGGCTACATCGAGGACCGCCGCCCGAACGCCAACGTCGACCCGTACGTCGTGACCCGCCTCCTCGTCGACACCTGCTGCTCGGCGCTGGAGAAGGCCGGCCAGGTCTGATCCACCGGATCCCCCGAAGGGGCGCCCGCCATCCCGGCGGGCGCCCCTTCTGCGTGACCGCCGGGGCCCGCTCTGCCCTCGGCTAATTCCGGTTCCCTCCCGCGCCGCGACCCGGCAGAGTCGGCCGTATGAGACTTCTGGTGCTGGGTGGTACGAAGTTCGCGGGGCGGGCCGTCGTCGAGGCGGCCCTGGCCCGTGGATGGGACGTGACGGTCTTCAACCGGGGGCAGCTCGCCGCGCCGCCGGACGGGGTGCGGGCGCTGACCGGTGACCGGACCGCGCCCGGCGGGCTCGCCGCGCTCGCAGACCCTGCGGAGGGTCCCTGGGACGCGGTCGTCGACACCTGGTCGCAGGCGCCGCGCGCGGTGCACGAGGCGGCGCGGCTGCTGCGCGGCCGCGCCGAGCGGTATGTGTATGTGTCGAGCTGCTCGGTGTACGACTGGGCGCCGCCCGCCGGGTACGACGAGAGCGCGCCGGTCGTCGAGGGCGCCGCGCCCGACGCCGAGCAGACCGCGTACGAACGCGACAAGCGGGGCGGCGAACTGGCCGCCCTGGACGCCTTCGGCGCGGAGCACTCGGTGCTGGTGCGCGCCGGACTGATCCTCGGCCCGTACGAGAACGTCGGCCGGCTGCCCTGGTGGCTGACCCGGATCGCGCGCGGCGGCCCCGTCCTGGCGCCCGGCCCGCGCGAACTGCCCCTGGAGTACATCGACGTCCGGGACCTCGCCGAGTGGATCCTCGGGGCGATCGAGCAGAGGCTGAGCGGCCCGTACAACCTGATGAGCGCGCAGGGACACGCCACGATGGGCGAGCTGCTCGACGCGTGCGTCGAGGTCACCGGCGGCGATGCCGAGCTGCGCTGGACCGACCCGCGGGTGATCCTCGACGCCGGCATCGAGCCGTGGACCCAACTGCCGGTGTGGGTGCCGCCGGGCACCGACCTGCACGACGCGCTGCACGCGGCCGACGTCTCGCGGGCGCTGGCGGCGGGGCTGGTGTGCCGACCGGTGGAGGAGACCGTCGCGGGCGCCTGGGAGTGGGTGTGCGGCCTCGACGGCGAGCCGCCCTTCTCACCGCGCGCCGTGAAGGGCCTCGACCCGGAGGTGGAGGCGAAGGTGCTGGCCGCGGCGTCGGGGGGTGTACCTGGCACCACCCCCGCAGAGGGGGCCTCGGGCGAGTGAACCTCCCGGGCGGCTCGACCAGACTGGCGGCATGAACACGGACACACGGATGGGCGGCGTCCGCGAGCGCGCCCGCGAGGTACTGCTGGCCGCCGTAAGGGGGTTGGTGCTGGCCATGGTGGTGCTGCCCCTCGGGGTGCTGTTCCTCTCCCTGGCCCTGGTCTCCATCGCCCTGATCCCGCTCGGCGTCGGCCTCCTCACCACCCCGCCGGTGCTGACCGGGGTCAGGGCCCTCGCGGACGTGCGACGCCGGCTCGCGGCCGAGTGGTGCGGGGTGCGCATACCGTCGGCGTACCGTCCGCTGCCGCAGGACGCGACCCCCTGGACGCGTACCTTCTGCATGCTGAGCGACCCGGCGACCTGGCGGCATCTGCGCTGGCTGGCGGTGGACATCACGGCGGGGTTCCTGACCGCGCTGCTGCCGGCGGTGCTGGTGCTGTACCCCCTGGAGGGCCTCGCTCTCCCGCTCGGGCTGTGGCGGGTCATGACGGGTGGCCCCTACGGCGAGTACGGACCGTACTGGTACGGGTTCGTGCCGGTCAGCGACCAGGCGACCGCGTTCGGCGCCGCCGTGCTCGCGGTCGGCTTCCTGTTCCTCGCCTACCGGTACGCGCCGCTCCTGCTGACCGCGCACTTCCGGCTGACCCGTGCCGTGCTCTCCCCGGACCAGGCCCAACTCGCCGAGCGGGTCCGTGTGTTGACCGAGACCCGGCGGGACGCCGTGGACACCTCCGCCGCCGAACTGCGCCGCATCGAGCGTGACCTGCACGACGGGGCGCAGGCCCGGCTGGTGGCGATGGGCATGGACCTCGGCACCATCGAGATGCTCGTCGACAAGGACCCCGCGCAGGCCAAGCGGCTCCTGGCGCACGCCCGGCAGTCCTCCGCCGAGGCCCTGTCCGAACTGCGGGACCTGGTGCGGGGCATTCATCCGCCGGTGCTCGCCGAGCGTGGACTCGGGGACGCCGTACGGGCGTCGGCGCTGCGGCTGCCGGTCGCCACCGAGGTGGCGGTGGAGCTCGACGGGCGGGCGGACGCGCCGGTGGAGTCGGCGGCGTACTTCGCGGCGAGCGAGGTGCTCACCAACGCGGTGAAGCACTCCGGCGCCGACCGGATCTGGGTCGACCTGCACCACACCGACGGCCTGCTGCGGATCACGGTCACCGACAACGGCCGGGGCGGCGCGACGGTCGGCGCCGGCTCGGGGCTGGCCGGGGTGGAGCGGCGGCTGGGTACATTCGACGGCGTCCTGGCCGTCAGCAGTCCCGCCGGCGGTCCCACCATGGTGACCATGGAGATTCCGTGCGCGTTGTCCTAGCCGAAGACCTGTTCCTGCTGCGGGACGGGCTGGTGCGGCTGCTGGAGGCATACGGCTTCGAGATCGCCGCCGCCGTGGAGTCCGGCCCCGAACTGGAGCGGGCGCTGGCCGAGCTGGCACCGGACGTCGCGGTGGTGGACGTACGGCTGCCGCCGACGCACACCGACGAGGGGCTGCAGTGCGCCCTGGCGGCCCGCCGGGCCAGGCCCGGGCTGCCGGTGCTGGTGCTCTCGCAGCACGTGGAGCAGCTGTACGCGCGTGAGCTGCTCGCCGACGGCACCGGCGGGGTGGGCTATCTGCTGAAGGACCGGGTGTTCGACGCGGAACAGTTCGTGGACGCCGTACGACGGGTCGCGGCGGGCGGTACGGCGATGGACCCGCAGGTGATCCAGCAGTTGCTGGCCCGGAGCGGCGGGGGTGACGGCCGGCCGCTGGACCGGTTGACGCCGCGTGAGCGGGAGGTGCTGGAGCTGATGGCGCAGGGCCGGTCCAACGCGGCGATCGCCGGGAAGCTGGTGGTGACGGAACGGGCCATCGCCAAGCACACCGCCAACATCTTCACCAAACTGGGCCTTGAGGTGTCGGACGACGACAACCGGCGCGTTCTGGCCGTGCTCGCGCATCTGGACCGGGACCGTTGATCGCGTTCAACTGACCTGCGGCGTGAGACAGTTGGGGCGTAAATGTCCCACGCGGGTTCACAGAAATTTCCGAGTCGGCTGAACACCTCTGGGGCGGCGTCCGTATGGGAGGGCGCCGCTTCACTCCTGTCGGGCGCCTCGATGCTGCCCCGCAAGGAAGTCAGAGGAGTTCCATGGGACGCAACACACGTAAACGCCGTTCGTCGATGGCCACCAAGGCCATAGCCGCGTCGGCGGCCCTAGCGCTCGGTGGGGGCGGGCTGATCTGGGCGAACTTCTATGCCTCTGCGCACGAGCCGAAGAACTCGTGGGAGCAGAACCAGACGAAGGCCGCGGGCGCCCAGATCGCCACGATCCAGTGCCCTGACGTCGGCCAGCAGTTGAAGGACGTGCCGGACCGAGCACGCGAGGGCGTCGCGAAGGAGCTGTCGCTCCTGGACAAGCAGATCACCGAGGCGTACGCGCGGCTCGCCTCCACGCGCCAGGCACAGGCGGGTGACCCGGGCTTCGTGCAGAACGCGATCCTGGGTCCGCTGAAGTCCAAGCGCGTGGCGACCATCGACCGGATCGGCATCAACATCCGGCGCGTGGGCGGCACCGCCCCGAACGGGCTGGAGCAGCTCGCCGAGTGCAAGGGCATGGGGGCCAACGAGGTCCTCGACGGCGGCGAGGGTGACCAGAACGGCGGCCAGGACAACGGCCAGGGTCAGGACCAGGGGCAGGACCAGGGTCAGGACAACGGGCAGGACAACGGCCAGGGTCAGGTCGGGGACAACGGCAACGGTGCCGCCGGTCCGGTGGCGGCCGACTTCGTCGACATCACCCAGGTGCAGCCCAACGTTCCCCCGTCCAACGGCAACGGTCTGAAGGCGAACGGCAGGGGCGGCTCGCGGGGCAGCTTCTCCACCTTCTGCGGTGTGAACCAGAACAACCTGTTCAACACCGACAACCTGATCGTCTCCCCGGGTGTCGACAACGGCGCGCACCACACGCACGACTACGTCGGCAACCAGGGCAACGACGCCTTCGCCAGCGACCAGGACCTGGCCAACGCGGGCACCTCCTGCCGGAACCAGGGCGACAAGTCGACCTACTACTGGCCGGTGCTCCGGCTCCAGGACGGCAGCCAGGAGTTCGACGCGGGTGAGCTGGGCGGTGGCGCCGAGGGCAACGTCGGCCGGATCCTGAAGGCCGAGCAGGCCCAGATCAAGTTCGTCGGCAACAAGCGGGGCCCCGTCGTCGCGATGCCGAAGTTCCTGCGCATCATCACCGGTGCCGCCAACGCGTTCACCAACGGCGACGCGAACGCCAACGCCTCGTGGAGCTGCACCGGCTTCGAGAACCGGCAGCTGACGGACAAGTACCCGATCTGCCCGCAGGGCAGCAAGGTCGTGCGCACGGCCAACTTCCAGAGCTGCTGGGACGGCCAGAACATCGACAGCGCCAACCACCGCGACCACGTGGACTTCGTGAACGCGGACGGCACCTGCGACAACGGCTTCAAGGCCATCCCCCAGCTGCAGATCCGCCTGGTGTACAACGTGCCCGCCCCGGTCATCGAGAACGGACAGGTCAAGGCGCCGTACGCGGTGGACGGGTTCCCGGAGCAGCTGCACAAGCCGATCACCGACCACAACGACTTCATCAACGTCATGGACGAGAACCTGATGAACAAGGTGGTCCAGTGCATCAACAGCGGGCGCAACTGCCGGTGACGCACTGAAGGACACAGCAAAGGACACAGCACGGGAAAGCCGGCGGTGGGGTCTCCCACCGCCGGCTTCTGCCTGCTCCGCCCCGGTCAGTGACCCGAGTGGTCCCTGCCCACTTCCACGTCCCCGCCCAGCTCGCCACGCAGCGATGTCACCACGCTCTCGTCGCCGACGGCGATCCACTTGCGGCCGACGAGGTAGTGGCCGCCGTACGGCTTGGCCTCGTTGATCCAGTCGCGCTGGCCGCGGTCGGTGGCGAAGGTGAGGAGGACGTACTTCTCGTCGTCCCCCTTGCAGAGGGCCTGGCGGAAGTCGTCGGTGTCGATCTGGATGTCGGGCGTGCACTTCACCTCGGCGGCCAGCTGCTCCAGGCTGCCGGTCGCCGGTTCCGGCACCGCCGCCCGCTCCGCCTGGGACGCGCATCCCGCCAGCGCCAGCGCCGCCACGGCACCGGCCGCGGCGAGCATCGGTCGGGTCACCTTCATGTCTTCCTCCCTGCAGGGGCCTCCCCCTCGATACGGCTCCCGCACGCGGAGCGCTCAAAATACCTCCGCGGGGCGCGGACGAGCGTGCGAGAGTGGGCCGGTGAACCAGGACTGGGAAGATCGCGTGGCCGCCGCCTGGGCGACCTACGACGACTACACGGAAGCGACCGCGGCCGACTTCCGGGCCGTGATCGACGCCCTCGCCGACGAGCTGCCGCCGGACAGCCCGCTCGGGTTGTTCGAACGGGCCTGCGCCTGGGATTCCACGGGGTGCTCGGACAAGGCGGTACCGCTGTACCGGGAGGCGCTGGCGCTCGGCCTGGACGGTTACCGGGGCAGGCGTGCCAGGATCCAGCTGTCCAGCTCGCTGCGGAACATCGGCCGCGCGGACGAGGGCGTCGCGCTGCTGACACCCGAACTGGACGCCCCGTCCGACGAGTTGGACGACGCGGTGCGGGCGACTCTCGCACTGTGTCTGTCCAGTCTGGGCCGTGATCGCGAAGGGCTGTCCCTCGTGCTCGGCGCGCTGGCTCCCCATCTGCCGCGCTACCAGCGCTCGATGGCGAACTACGCGCGGGCGCTGGTTCACCCGGAGGGCTGAGTCGCTCGGGCGGTGGTGACCTACCGGTCGGCCCACTCGTTCTGGGGGACGTGCAGTCACAGGATGTCGCCCAGCGCCCCGCCCCCGGTTCAGGACCCGGTTCCGTCGCCGACCGGGTCGTCGATGTCGAGCAGGCCGAGGCCGCGCTCGTCGAGCACTATCCGCGTCTTGTCCGGCTCGCCTATCTGGTGCTGCCGTCCGGCCTCGGCCGTAGCCGGCGGGTCCTGACCGCGCACGCCCTGGCCCAGTGCGCCCTGCCGCGCGGCCGGGCCTCCGCGCCGGTCATCCCGGCCCAGTCGACCGGCCGCGACGGCGACCCCGGGTACGCCTTCGTCCGCCTCCGGGTGGTGCGTACGGCGCTGGAGGCCGGACTGCCGCTGAGGCGCGCGGCGTGGCCGAAGCGGGCGCAGCTGCCGCCGCCACTGCCCCAGGTGTGGGGGCTCAGACTGTTCCCGCGCTCCGGCGGAGCCGACGAACTCGCCCTGGAGCAGCAGCTGTCCGCGCTGTCCGGTCCGGCGCGGGCGGCGTACGTGCTGCGCGGCCTGGAGAAGCTCCCGGACGGCGAGGTGCGGGAGGTGCTCACCGAGTGCGGCGTCGAGGACGTGGCCGCGGCGCTCGCCGAGGCCGACGCGGTGGCCGCGCGGTACGCGCTGCTGGAGTCCCCCGAGTTCGACCCCTGCTCGCTGCAGGCCCGGCCCACCGATCTGATGCGCCGCCGCCGGTACACCAGGGCCGCCCTCGCCGCGGCGGCAGCGCTCGCGGTGTGCGGGGCGCTGGTCGCGCTGCCCGGGGACGGCTGGGACCGCGACGGCGCGGCCGCCCCGCCCTACGCGAAGAACCCGGCCGCCGAGGCCGCGCTCGACCCCGGCCGGCTGGTGAAGGTCTCCCCCGCCGCGTGGCGGACCTCGGCGCGCACCGACTTCTCCGTCTGGCCCGCGCGCGGTGAACTGACCGGCGACAAGGCCCTGTTGCGGCGGGCGCTCGCCGTCTGGGCGCGCCCCGGGGAGCGGGTGCGGGTCTCCGCGACCACCGACACCCCGTCGGGCGGCCCGGCCGGACCGCCCCAGCTGCTGTACGCGGGGACCGTGGACCGGGCGCGGGTGGTGATCTTCTACGACGGGCTGCGCATCGCCCGTTACGCCGAGCCGAAGGACGGCACGGCCGGGGCGGCCATGGACTTCGCGCGGGTCGACGGCGCGACCGGCGCCGGGGCGAGCGCGATGGTGCTGGAGCGGACCGACGGCAACGTCCGCTATCTCACCGCCCCGTGGGTGACCAGGGCCACCGAGCGGGACCTGTCCAAGCCCGGCGCCGGGGAGATGGCCCTGACCCTCACCGACGGGATCACCTCACCGCTGGCGAGCCCGGCCACCCGGGCCGGCGCCTGCACGACGTGGAACGTGCTGCAGGTGACCGACGCCTCCGGCTCCCATCTGCTGAGCGACCTCGGTGAGCTGGTGCCGGCGCTGCTCACCGCGGGCCGGCCGGCCTCGCCGAAGGACGCGACGGGCGCGGACGCGCTGCGTACCTGGGCGCCGTTCGCCTGCTCGCTGGGGACGGTGCGCGGGCAGGGTGTGCGCAGCGTGAACGCCTGGGAGTACGCGCGTCAGCCGCTGCCCGACCGGAGCGGCACGGGCAGGTGGGTGTGCACGCGGGCGGAGACCTGGCGGGGCGACGGCAGCAGGGTGCAGGCCCAGTTCCAGACGCCGGGCGGGCTGTTCGGGGCGGTGGCGGCGCAGGCCGGGGACGTCCCGGCGTGCGGCCCGCGCGATCCGCATGTGCTGGCCGGGGTGCTGTGGAAGTCGAAGGGCGGGGGCTGGTACCTCCTCGCGGCGGGCGACAGGAGCACGGAGTCGATCCGGACGACCGGCGGGGTGAAGGGCTCCGGTCGGGGCCCTGTGCTGGCGGTGCCGACGAAGCAGGGGGTGCAGGCCGGGCTGGAGGGCACCCTGAAGGGCGGGAAGGCGATCAGCGGCCTGAGGTGAGCGACTGGTGCTGGATATGCGAGCATCTCCGCTCGGTAAGGTGTTCGCATGACAACCGGGGTTCGCCGCAGAATGGGTGTGGAGGAGCGTCGGCAGCAGCTGATCGGCGTCGCCCTCGAACTGTTCGCCCGCCGTTCCCCGGACGAGGTCTCCATCGACGAGATAGCCGCGGCCGCGGGGATCTCGCGGCCGCTGGTCTACCACTACTTCCCCGGCAAAGTGAGCCTGTACGAGGCCGCGTTGAAGCGAGCGGCTCAGGATCTGGCGAGCCGGTTCGTGGAGCCGCACGAGGGCCCGCTCGGGGCGCGGCTGCTGCGGGTGGTGCGGCGCTACTTCGACTTCGTCGACGACCACGGCCCCGGTTTCTCGGCGCTGATGCGCGGCGGTCCGGCGGTCGGCTCGTCGGCCACCAACGCACTCGTCGACTCCGTACGGCAGACGGCGTACGACCAGATCCTGGCGCACCTGGGGATCACCGAGCCGCCGGCCCGGCTGGAGCTGCTCGTACGGTCGTGGATCTCGCTCGCCGAGTCGACCGCGCTGATCTGGCTGGACGGGCGGCGCATCCCCCGCGAGGAGCTGGAGCTGCAGCTGGTGCACGACTTCGCCGCGCTGACGGCGGTGAGCGCCGCGTACGACGAGGAGCTGCGGGCGCTGCTGCGGCCCGTACTGCTCGACGAGCCGGGCGACGGCCCCTTCGGGGACCTGGTCACCCGGCTCGTCTCGCTGGTGTCCTAGATCTCGGCCTTGCGGTAGGACGGGTCCAGGTCGCGCACCTCGGCCGACAGGTGGAGCGTGACCCCGTCCATCGGCTCGACGTACTTGCGGAGCAGCTCCAGCGTGGCTTCGGTGAGCTTCGCCTTGGTCTCGTCGGTCCGTCCCGCGAGCAGGGCGATCGTGACGTGCACGATGGAGTGCCGATCGCCCGTTTCCGACCCCACCGCCTCGTCCTCGGTCCGCAGGACCCGCGTCTTGCACGCCTCGATCCGCGCGGCCGCCGTCTCGACGACCACCGGGTGCAGGGCGAGCGCGAACTCCTCCCAGGGGACGTGATCGAGCCCTGCGGACCGTTCGACAGTGATCTGCGGCATCAGCACTCCTGTTCTACGACGACGGGGGTCACCCTAGTTCCCGGCCCGGGTGAACACCGCCACCGTCCGTGCCGGGACGGTGAACGTGCCCGTGCCGGCCGTGTAGGCGGAGGTCTTCACCACCGGGTCCGCGCCCGCCGCCTGCACCGGGTGCAGTCCGTAGGCCGAGCCGGCGAGGGCGGCGACCGTCTGCCGCTGGGTGTCCGGGGTCGCGTTGAAGACGATGACCAGGTCGCCGAGGCGCATGGTGATCACACCGGGTGTCTCGTCGGTGCCGGACAGCGGGAAGGACAGCGTCGACTGGACCTGCTCGGCGGTGTCGAGGGAGAAGACCTTCTGCGTCGTACGGATCCTCAGCAGGTCCCGGTATGCCGCCGATGCTCCGCCTATCTGCTCACAGCCCACGCTCACCCTGCTCAACAGCGGCTTGGCGTAGGGCCACTTGGAGGCGTTGTCGGCCGCCGGAGGCAGTCCGCGTCCGAAGCCGTTGCCGTCGGCGCAGTTCCAGTGGATGGCGTTGAACCAGTCGCCGCTGTCGTAGGAGTTGCGGTCCAGGGACTTGGAGCGCAGCAGGTCGGTGCCGGCCTGGGAGAGGGACGGGCCCTGCGAGAGGGTGGCCGTGGCCATGGCGAGGACCTGCATCCGGGCCCGGTCGGCCGCGCTCGTCGACGCGGGCAGCTTGTAGGCGAGGGCGTCGAACAGGGACTCGTTGTCGTGCGCGTCGGCGTAGGCGAGGGCGTCGCCCGGGGCGGCCGCGTAGCCGGCCGGTGCGCCGTTGTAGTCGACGTCGGAGCCCTTGACCTCCTTGCCGCTGGTGTCGGTGAAGCGGTAGCTCGCCAGGTTGCCGGACAAGCCGACCTTGATCAGGTCCTGGTAGTGCAGCAGGCGGGCCTTCTGCTCGGCCGGAGTGCCGTTGTTCGTGGACGAGTTGGGCTCCAGGTACAGCCCGGACGCGAAGCCCTGGACCCCGGGGTCGTCGTCGAAGGGGCCGCCGCCGCGCACCGCGTCACGGGCGCGGTCGGAGAAGGTGGCGATGCCCGTGCCGGCCATGTTCCGCTGGGTGGCCTGCTCGAAGCGGGCGTCGTCGGCGACCTCGCCGAAGTTCCAGCCCTCGCCGTAGAGGATGATCTTCTTTCCGTCGACGCCGTCCTTCTGGAGGGTGAGCGCGTCGAGGGCCTTGCGGACGGCCAGGATGTTGGCCTTCGGGTGGTGGCCCATGAGGTCGAAGCGGAAGCCGTCGACCTTGTACTCCTTCGCCCAGGTGACGACGGAGTCCACGACCAGCTTGCCCATCATGGCGTTCTCGGTGGCGGTGTTGGCGCAGCAGGTGCTGTTCGCGACCGAGCCGTCGGCGAGGAGGCGCTGGTAGTAGCCGGGGACGATCCGGTCCAGGACGCTCGTCTCGGCCTGGCCGCTCGCCGCCGTGTGGTTGTAGACGACGTCCATCACGACCCGCAGGCCGTCCTCGTTGAGCGCCTTGACCATCCTGCGGAACTCGACCGTGCGGGCCGTGCCGTCCGGGTCGGTGGCGTAGGAGCCCTCGGGGACCGTGTAGTGGTACGGGTCGTAGCCCCAGTTGTAGGCGTCCTTCGCGGCGATCTCCGCCACGCACGCCTGCTGCCGGTCGGAGTCGGCCGGGAGGGAGGCCAGGTCGCAGTCGGTGGTGGCCTGGTCGGCCTTCCTCTCGGGGATGGTCGCGATGTCGAACGCGGGGAGGAGGTGGACGTGGGACGTGCCAGCCCCGGCCAGGTCACGCAGGTGCTTCGAGCCGTCGCTGTCCTTGTCGGTGAAGGCGAGGTAGGTGCCGCGATGGCTGGTGGTGGCGTCCGCGACCGAGAAGTCACGGATGTGCAGCTCCTGGATCTGGGCGTCCTTCAGGGGTACGGCCTTCGGCTTGGCGTACGTCGACCATCCGCTCGGGGCGAGGGCCCTGTCGGCGAGGTCGACGATCAGGCTGCGCTCGGAGTCGGCGGTGAGGGCGACCGAGTAGGGGTCGGTGACCTTGTTGGTGACGATCGCGCGGACGCTGGGCGCCCACACCTTCACGACGTACCGGTAGGGCTTGTTCTTCCAGGACCTGGAGCCGGTGACGGACCAGACGCCGGTGGTGTCGTTCCGCTTCATGGCGACCGTCCTGCCGTCGAGTTCGAGGGCGACGCTCTGTGCCGTCGGGGCCCAGACGGCCAGCGTCGGCCGGCCGTTCTCGAAGGTCGGGCCGAGCTTCGCCGCCGTGGCGTCGTACAGGTCGTCGAGGACGCCGGCGATCTGGACGCCGGTGGCGGCCGGCACCGCGCCGTTCGCCGCCCGCTGGGAGGCGACCAGCTGGCCGCGCAGGGCCTCGCGGACCCGGTCGCGGTCGCGCGGGTCGACGGACCAGGCGGTGTGGTCCTTCAGGTGCGGGAACCTCGCCTTCTGGGCGTCGGTGAGCGTGGTCTTCGACAGCCGCAGCCACTTCTCGTCGCTGCTGGTCAGCGCGCCGTTCTCGACGGTGATCGAGCCGGTGCGGGAGGAGAGCAGCTGGGTGGAGGCGGCCGCGTCGGAGCCGTTCCAGACGAGCGTGTTCCGGTCGATCCAGACCGCCTTTGAGGTGGTCAGGTCGAGCGCGGCCGCGCTGCCGGCGGGCTGGGGCAGCAGGTACTTCTCCTGGCCGCTCAACAGCCACACCTCGTGCCCGTTGGTGCGAAGGTCCAGCGACTGGTCGGCCGGCAGGTCCTTCTCGTCGCCCTTGTGGACGATGTAGCTGAGGCTGGTGGCACCCTCGGTGAGGGGCACCTCGAAAACCGCGCCATAGGCATCAGTCTTCACCGGCTTCAGTGGGTTCGACCACTCGGTGGGCTGGGCGGCGCCCGTCCAGGTGTGCAGGCCCCAGCCGTCGTAGTTCCCGTCGGCGCGGTGGTAGTGCAGGACCGCCTTGGCCCTGTCCTGGGCGGGGTAGTCGGGCCGCTCGGTCAGCATGTCGGCCTTGCCCTGCTCGACCCACACCTCACCCGTCCGGGTGACGTCGATGGTGCGGTCGGCGGAGACGTCCTTGTTGCCGTCCTTGTCGATGACCAGGAAGCCGACGTTCGAGGCGCCCGGCTTCAGCTTGACGTAGGCGAAGGCGCCGTAGGCGTCCCGGCCGATGAAGGGGTGGCTGTCGGGCCAGTCGGTCGCCTCGCCGTCGGCGAGGTCGCCCCAGGCGTACAGGCCCCAGTCCGTGTAGTCGCCGTCCGCGCGCTTGTAGTGGACGATCGCGTGGTCGCGGGACGAGGCGGTGGGGATCTCCTCGGCGGGCGGGGTGCCGGTGGACGAGGTGGCGGTGGCGCTCGCGGTGCGGCCCGCCGAGTCTATGACGACCGCCTTGTAGCGCAGGGCCGTACCGGCCGGTACGGCCCTGCCGATGACCTGGGTGACCTTGTACGGGGCGTGGTCGGCGGAGCCGAGGACCTGCCACTTGCCGGTGCCGACCTGGGCGGCGAAGACGACGCGGTTGAGCTGCCCGCCTCCCCCACTCTCGGCTTCGCTCGAGCGGGAGGTGCCCCCAACGTCGGCGGCCAGCTCCACGGTGCCGGTGACGCCGGAGGCCGGGGCCCTGAGCGTGATCGCCGGCTTGGCGGCGGGGGTCGCGAGCTTGCCGGCGGCCTTGTGGACGACGGCGGAACCCGCCGGGACGGTGACGGTGAGCTTCTTGTCGGCGTCGGACTTCAGGTGCTGGTCGGTTCCGTAGACGGGGTCGAAGCCCATGTCCGCAGAGCCGGTCGCGAAGGTCGCCGTCCTCGCCTCCGCCGCGTTGTTGAAGGCGACGACGTACTCCACGCCGGTCCTCGCGTCCGTGCGGGAGAAGGCGTAGACCCCGGGCCCGTCGGCCGCGTACCGCTCGGTCTGGACACCGTCCGTGAGGGCGGGGTGCGCCTTGCGGAGCTTGGCGAGGGCGGCGATCTGCCGGTAGAGCGGGGCGCCGGTGTCGTAGGCGTCGCTCGCGTGGGTGCGGTCGGTGCCGAGCTGGTCGTCGTCGAGGTAGTCGGCGGTGCGGGAGGCGAAGAGGGGCTGGCGGGCGTCCTTGTCGCCGCCGTTGCCGGTGAAGCCCTGCTCGTCGCCGTAGTAGACGACCGGGTTGCCACGGCTGAGGAACATCAGCTCGTTGGCGAGGCGGTCCTTCCTCAGCAGTTCGGCGTCGGAGGCGTTCGGGTTGTCCTGCTTCAGGAACGTGCCGATGCGGCCCATGTCGTGGTTGCCGAGGAAGGTGACCTGCCCGTAGGCGTTGGCCTTGTCGGTCGTGTACTTGTAGTCGTCACCGAAGACGGCCGCGAGCTTCTGGGCGCTGCCGCCCTGGGAGGCGTACTGGCGGGCCGCTTCCTGGAAGGGGAAGTCGAGCGTGGCGTCGAGGCGGCCCTGGGTGACGTACGGGGACGTGATGTCCGTGTCGGCGGAGTAGACCTCGCCGAACATGAAGAAGTCGTCCCGGCCCTTCTTCGCCGCGTAGGCGTCGAGGGCGGTGGCCCACTGGGTCCAGAACTCCATGTTGACGTGCTTGACCGTGTCGATGCGGAAGCCGTCGACGTCGAAGTCCTTCACCCAGCGCTGGTAGATCCTCTCCATGCCCTTGACGACCTCGGGACGCTCCGTCCACAGGTCGTCCAGGCCGGAGAAGTCGCCGTACGTGGTCGACTCGCCGGCGTACGTCGAGTCGCCCCGGTTGTGGTACATCGTCGGGTCGTTGAGCCAGGCCGGGACCTTGTTGGTGCCGGCGGCCCTCGGGGTGCGCGGGAAGGAGTCGGCGTCGACCGCGGGGAACTTCCGCGTCCCGTCCGCGTAGTCGGTGTCGTCGAAGGGCCTGCCGTCCTTGGTCAGGTACGGGAAGGCGCCCTTGGAGAGGTAGTCGTAGGACTTCTCCTCGTAGTCGACGACGTCGGCGGTGTGGTTGGTGATGACGTCGAAGTAGACCTTCATGCCCTTGGCGTGTGCCTTGGAGATGAGGGTCTTGAGGTCCTTGTTGGTGCCGAAGTGCGGGTCGACCTGGGTGAAGTCGGTGATCCAGTAGCCGTGGTAGCCGGCGGAGGCGTCGGCGCCGGTGCCCTGGACGGGCTGGTTCTTGAAGAGGGGGGCCATCCAGAGGGCGGTGGTGCCCAGGCCCTTGATGTAGTCGAGGTTCTGGATCAGGCCCTTGAGGTCGCCGCCCTGGTAGAAGCCCTTGTCGGTGGGGTCGTAGCCGGTGGTGAGGCGGGAGCCGGTGAGGCCGCCGCGGTCGTTGGACGGGTCGCCGTTGGCGAAGCGGTCCGGGAGGACGAAGTAGAACTGCTCCCGGGTGGCATCGTGGCGGGCGGGCTCGGCGGCGAGCCTGGCGTCCGAGGGCGGCGGGGGCGGGGTGTCCGCGTGCGCGGCCAGTGGCTGCACAAGGGCGGTCGCCAGGGCGGCGGCGGTGACTGCCGCGACTCGTCTGACCTGCGGTATTCGGCGCTTCGCGGGCGCCGTCCAGCTCGGTGTCACAGGCGTGAACTCCTTGCGATGTGCGGCTCGATCGGGGCCCTGAGGGCCCCCACGGGTCCGACCCCGCGCGACCGTATCGCCAACGAAAGGCTTACAGCAAGACTTTTGAAACCGGCAGCAAGAACTTTCAACAAACGTCTTGCCGTTGCGCCCCTGGCGTGAGCACCGGGCACGGCGAAGGAGTCCCGCCGGTCCACTCAGTTCCGACCGCACACCGGCAGTGACTGCTCGACGCTCAGCTCCTGCAGTTCCCTCAGCTGGGCGTCCAGTGCCTCAGGTTCGACAAGATGGCGTAGCACCGCCTGGTGGAAGGCGTCCCTCAGCGGGCGGGGCATCACGTCGGAGGCGTCCCAGCAGCGGGTCTGCCTCCGCTCGCCGCGCAGGATCTCGCCGATCTCCTGTCGCGTCCCCTCCTGGTCGCCCTCCGGTACCGCCTCCTTGTTCGCCGTGTGGTCGGGCAGGGCGGCGCCGGGGTCGGCCAGATAGCGGATCAGCTGCCGTGCTTCCTCGGTCGGGTTCAACAGGGCCGCGAGGTCCCCGGAGACCTCCCAGGCCCCGGCGTCCGGGCCGATGTCGGGGATGACCTCCGCGGAGTGGACGTAGCCACCGCCGGCCTGCTGCCAGTGACCGGCGCGGAAGGAGCCCTGGTGTTCCAGCCGCCCTGGCCCGCAGTCCTCTGCGAAACCGGTCGTCAGCGACTGCTCGGCGCCGCGTTCGCCCGCGCCGGCCAGCTCGCCGAACGTCGTCCATGCCGTGCGCACGACGGCGTCCGTCCAGTCCAGCCGGCCGTTCGCCCAGTCCTCGTACTTCCGCGGTCCGGCCTGCTGAAGCAGGATGTCCTCCACCCAGTCGGTGCCCGGCCAGCCGGAGGTCGCGCCGGACTCCATGCCCAGGCACCAGCGGTCCGGGGCGCCCGCCGACTCCACGGTGGGCCTCTCGCCCGCGTACCACACCATGCTCTTCAGGCCGGTCTTGACCGGCAGCCAGTACGTGTGGCGGCCCTGGTCGGGGACCGTCACCTCGGGAGCCCAGATCGTGTCGTAGTGCGTGGCGTCGAACAGGCCGTCCAGCGGGTGCAGCCGACCCGCGAGGGCGTACGCCAGCAGCTCGCCCGGGCCGGGCAGCACCGCCACGTCCGGCGGGCTCCCGGCCGCCATGTCGGCGGCCAGCACCTGACTGAGCGCGGAGCTGCCCTGGTAGACGACATCGATCCGGTACTTCTCCTCGAACGGCTCGATGACGTCCGTCTCGAACTGCTCGCGCTCCGTGCCGCTCCAGTTGGCGAGCAGCGTCACCGAGCCCCTCTCCTGCGCCCAGCGCACCCCGGTGAACACGCCGGCGCCGAGCAGGAACAGGCAGACGCAGAGGATGCCGAGCGTGCGGGGTCCTGGTCGTTTCATCGCGGCACCCTCAACCGGTATTCGGCGATGCGCGGCCACAGCCCCCACACCGTCAGCGCCATCACCACGGCCCCTCCCAACAGCACCCAGGGGGACAACGACGTCCAGAAACCGGCGTCCGCCAGCGCGTCCTGCACCCGGTCGGCGGCCTGGGGAATCAGGTCCGGGTTCTCCTCCGGCTCGCGGATCTCGTCGACGGAGTCACTCATCGCGCGCTGCGCCGTCAGCGTGTTCCAGCCCAGAACCGGTGTGCCGAGCGCGCACACCGCCGCGGCGGCGAGCAGCTGCGGCTGCACGGGACGCCGGAAACGGCGCCGCAGAAACCGCTGGGTGTCCAGCAGTGCCAGGCACAGCGCGAGACACAGCACCGCGACCGCGCTCCATCCGAGCCACAGCTGCCAGGGGAACGTCGCCTGCCGCTCCGCCTCGGCGAACTGCTTGCCGCGCAGGGCGTCGAGGCGGCTCATGACGTCCCCGTCGGTTCCGGGTGCGGACTGCAGGCCGAGCACCTGTTCCGCGTAGTACAGGTAGGCGGCGCTCAGCGCCCGGTGCTCCTCCTGGCCCCAGCGCTCCACCCAGCCCGAGTAGACGGCGATCAGCCCGGTGATGGTCTGCAGGTCGTGGCGGCCCTCGACGCCGATGATGTTCTCCGAGGCGGCCAGGGCGAGGCTCTGGTGGGCGACCGAGATCTGGGTGTGGAACTCACCGCTCGTATCGCCCTCCGGTCCGCTGTCGCGGACCACCTCGTGCGCCTTGCGCAGCGCGTTCTGCGCGGTGTCGACGGCGAGGATGCCTGGAGTGCTGGACGTCGACAGCGGCACGGTGTCGTCGTGCACGCCCCGGTACGCGAAGAACAGTACGAGGGTGGCGGCGGCCCCCAGCGCCAGCAGCAGCCGCAGTCTCAGGGTCAGTTCGCGGCCGGTGGTGCTCATGCCCCTCCCTCGAAGCGGTGCCGGCAGGCGGGGCAGAACCGGGCGGTGGCCGGTGCCGTGCCGGAGCAGTTCGGGCAGCGCACGGTGGCCTTGCCTGGCCCGGCGTCGCCCGCGGCTCCGCCGGTGCCGTTTCTCGGGCCGTACGTGGTGTGGCTGCTCGCGGTGATCAGATGTTCGAAGTCGACGGCCGCCACGTCGGGACGCAGCCTGGCCCGCCCGGCGGCGGCGTCGTCGATCTCCACCAGCCGGGCCAGCCGGGCGAGTTGCTGCTTCGCGCCCATGGCGTGGGCGAGCCGCACGGCCCAGCCGAGGTGCCGCTCCGCCTGGTCGCGTTCACCGCGGCGGTGCGCGTCGGTCGCGGCGGCGACGGCCTCGCCGAGCCGCTGGTGCTGCTCGAAGTGCTCGACCTGGGCGTCGGTCTGTGCGGACAGGGCGGGGTTGTCGGTCCAGTGCACCAAGCAGGGTTGCGGCAACGGCAGCCGCACGCCCCTGCCGCCCGGCACATCGACGGCCACCACGGCGAGCTGGATGTCCTCGCGGCTCGGGTGCCCGGCCGGGTCGGCGGACAGGCACAGCTGGTAGCGGCGGGTCTCGTCGCCCCACGCCCTGGTGACGAACCGCTGGGTGTCTCCCTCAGGGGTCAGCTCGGCCTCGGTCGGGAAGACCTGCTTGAGGTAGCGCACCCCTGCTCCCGCCGTCGGGGTCACCGAGATCCCCAGCTCGGGCACGGTCTTGGTGAGCAGACGGTCCATCAGCTTCTCGTACTCCGCGGGCAGGGCCGACTCCTCGCGCACCGAGGAGGCGCTGCCGTGCAGCCGGCGGGTGATACGCAGCAGCTCCCGGCCGTCCCAGCCGTCGCCGATACCCCAGGCGTCGCACACGAAACGGCCGGCGCAGGTCTCCAGCACCTCCGCCAGCGGCATCCGCTCGTCGTGCTGGTTCTTGCCGTCGGTGAGCAGCAGGACATGTCCGATGGGCGCGTCCTGCTCCGCCAGCAGCCGGCGGGACAGATCGAGCCAGGCGCCGATGCAGGTGCCTCCGCCCGCGACCAGCCGGTGCACGGCCCGCAGCGCCGCCGCCCGGCTGCCGGCGGAGGCCCGTGCCATGCCCGGGGTGTCCGGATACACCATGGCCGCCGTCTCGTTGCCCCGGACCACCGCGAACGGGGTGCCGTCGGGCAGCATCCGGATCGCCGCCGCGGCCGCCTGCTGTGCGGCGTGCATCTTCTCCGGCGGCCAGGTCATCGAGCTGGAGCAGTCTACGGCCAGGACCTGCGCGAGCACCGGCCCGGAGCCGCCGCCCTCCGTGCCCTCCACCTGGATGCTGAGGACGGCGTGCATCTGCGGGTCTCTCGCCTCGACGGACAGGTACTTCCACTGGCTGATCTCCAGCCCGACGGTGACCTGTCCGGCCGCCTCGTCCGTCCTGGGCGTTGTCGTCTTCACGGTGTCCGTGCTCCTCGCCCTCGTCGTCGGTGCCCTTGTCGTCGGTGCCCTCGTCGTCAGTGCCGTCGCTCCGTCACCCGGCACGCCGCAGTCCGCGCAGCAGTTTCCGCAGCCCTGGCGGTTCGGGGAGCACGGCGTACGCCCGGTCCAGCAGGTCGCCGCGTTCGCCGACGCTGCCCGCCTGGTCCGCGAGCCGCTTCAGCGAGCCGGACAGCACGGCGGCCAGCGCCTGAGGGGTGTCCGCCGGCCCGAGCAGTTCACCGGCGGGGAAGCCGCTCCCCCACCCGCCGGGCGGGCGGCAGGCCAGCGCCTGCTCCCGCACCTCGGTGAACAGCCGGTCTTCGGAACCGCTGCCGTCCAGCTGCAGCCCCGCCAGCCGCCGGACGGCCTCACCCAGCTCGTCACCGCCGGGTCCCGATCCGTCGGGCAGCCGTCCCACCAGCACCCGGATCGCGGCGATCCGCGCGGCGTCGTAGTGCCGTGACGTCGTCGGCACCTCGTCCAGCACGGCGACCGCCCGGTCCCGCTCGCCCCCGTGCAGATGGATGCGGGCCAGACCGAAGGCGGCGCTGCCCTGGGTGGGATCGCGGCGCCGGACGGCCTCGTAGTACTGCGCGGCCTGCCGCTCAAGGGCGCGCACCCTGGCGGGCCGTGCCGTCTCCTGCGGTTGCCGGGCCAGGTACTCCATGCAGTATCCGAGTGCCAGTTTCGGCGCGGACTCGCCCGGCAGCGCGTCGTAGGTGGCCTTGAACCGGTCCTTCGCCTCCTCCACCTCGCCGCGGATCAGATGGACCAGGCCCTGGTGCCAGAAGATCCGCCAGTCGTGGTCGCCGCTCCGTTCCTTGGCCGTCTCCACCCACTCGTCGGCCTGTTCCGCCTTCCCGGCGTCCACATAGGCGCGGCACAGCCACAGCGCTGCCTCCGCGGTGCGCAGCTTCGGGTCCTGTCGCGCGCGCTCGGCGATACGGTCCGGGGTGTCGGCGGCGAGCCCGCCGAGCAGCGGGGTGGCGTCGTCGCCGGCGTCGGGGATCGGAACGGGCAGGGCCAGGGCCGTCTGGTGGGGGTCCGGGGCCCCGAAGGGCAGCTGCGGCGCCCCGGTTCCGGAGCGGTGCGTCCAGTGCCGCAGCTCCGGGACCGTGCCGAGTTCGCCGCCGAAGACCGAAGCGGTCGGCTCGAAACGGGTGGACCGCTCCGGGTACGGCTCGTGCCCGCTGAGCGCCTGATGCTCGCGCAGCACCTCCCACAGCTGACGGGACATCTCGGCCGCCGAGTCGAACCGGGCGGCCA
The DNA here is from genome assembly GCF_044391385.1 of Streptomyces sp. NPDC018693. Classification (NCBI taxonomy): domain Bacteria; kingdom Bacillati; phylum Actinomycetota; class Actinomycetes; order Kitasatosporales; family Streptomycetaceae; genus Streptomyces; species Streptomyces sp. NPDC018693. The sequence goes on from NZ_JBIRZZ010000008.1 coordinate 25,674, forward strand.
CCTCCTCGTGGGTGGCGCGGCGGATCAGCGCGTCGAAGGAACGGGCGGCGAGCCCTTCGGGCTTCGTGGCGCCCTCGGCGAGGAGCTTCAGGGTCCGGCCCACGGTGAACAGATCGCTGTCGATGTGGAAGCCGCGCTCCTCGAACTCCTCCCTGCCGGGCCCGAACCCGGGTGTGGAGGTGAGTTCGGAGGACCGGTCGCCGATCGGGCGGACGGCCCCGAGGTCGATGACCTTGATCCGGCGCCCGAAGTGCATGACGTTCTCGGGCTTCAGATCGCAGTACAGCAGGCCCTGGTCGTGCAGGTACTCCAGAGCGCCGAGGATCATGCAGCCGTAGGTGATCACATGCCCGAACTCGAGGGGCCCGCCTAACAGCCGCGCCAGTTCCTCGTCCGGGGCGAATCGGATCCAGTGGAGCGAGCGGCCGCCGACGTACTCCATCACGGTGTAGCCGGTGGGCTCGGAGTCCCCGGGCGCCTGGTGCTCCACATACGTGATGATGCGGACGATGTCCGGGTGGTGAAGGGTGGTGAGCGAGCGGCGCTCCTCCACGGCCGCCCGCCGGGCCGCCTTGTCACCGGTGTTGATCAGCCCCTTGAGGGCGACGTGGAGATCCGGCACACGGGTGTCCTCGGCCAGGTAGATCCAGCCCTGGCCGCCCAACCCGAGGTAGCCGAGCACCTTGTAGTGGCCGCCGACCACGTCGCCGGGGTGCAGTTTGGGCCGGAACGAGTACTCCGTACCGCACTCCGGGCAGAACCCGTGGTCGGGGGCCGGACCGCCGTCGTACGACTTGCCGATGGTGCCGGTGCAGTCGTCCTCACCGCAGCGCCGCCCGCCGGTGGGCGGCCGGGCGGTGGTGTCGGCTGCTTCCGAGGGATCCGGGGAGGGGAGATGAGGCAGGACCAGCAGGCCGTCGCGGTCGAGTTCGCCGGGAGTCGTGGCGGAGGTGCGAGGTGGGTGCCCGATCTGCTCCGGCTGCTCGGCTTCCGGTTCCCCCGGTGTGCGCGCGGGCGGGGCCTCGATGGCGGCGGGGCGCCGGCCGCAGGTGCTGCAGAAGCCGGTCACCATGATGTGGCCGCCCCGGCACGCGGGTCTGACGCACGCCGTGGCGGTCATGACGACGCACCCCCGCGGGGACCGCGCAGCTGCCCGTCGCGGCTTCCGGGCTCGCGCGTACGGCCGTCGACCTCGCGCGTGTAGGCGTCCACCGCCGTCTCGGCCGCCCGCACGTCGCAGGGCCTGGCCTGGAGCAGTGCGTGCGCCCGGAGGTAGAGAGCGTCCACTGCCGGGTCCTCCTCGCCTTGGGTGGCGTGCTGGTGCAGGACGTGGTAACTGCGCAGCCGGCCGCCCAGTTCGTCGCGCCGGTCGCGGAGCCGGTCGAGGCGATCGATGTGCCTCGCCAGCCGGGCGGCGACCCGTTCGGCCAGCCGCTCGTAGCGGGACAGGTCCGGCCCCGGACCGGGGGCGTCCGCCGAGCGGGTGAGGTCGGCGAGGGCGGCATGGGCGGCGACCAGATCCGAGTCGACGGGCCCGATGCCGTCGGGCACCACGGCGGCCCGGCGCTCGGACAGGGCCGCGGTGAGCGGCCCGGTGATCTCCTTCAGCTGCTCGACGAGCCGCCCGCGGCGCTCCCGCGCGGGCCGGACCAGCAACTGGTCACGGGCCCTGCGGCAGAGCGCGTCGTCCCTGCGGAAGACCAGCAGCAGCCGGCTGCCCCCGGTGCGCAGCACCTCCAGCAGATCGAGCAGGGCGGGCGGGTCCACGGCCTGGTCGACGTCGACGACGACCAGGCTGAGGGCGCCCTTGGCGGCCCGGATCCGATCGGTCGCGCAGTCCGCGGGGTACGGCCGCAGCCCCATGCGCTCGGCGATCCGCTCGGCGATCTCGGCGCAGGTGAGCCCTTCGGCGTCCACCGCCAGATCGTGGCCCCCGACCGAGGGGACGGTGCCCGGGGGATCGAGGGAGGCCCGCTGGACGGACGCGGGGGTGCGTAACTCCCGGTCGGCGAGGGTGATGGCGCGGCGCAGGGTGACGGCCCGGGCGCGGTCACCGGGCCGGACGACGCTGATCTTCACCTGCTGCCCGTCGTCCCGCAGCCAGGCGGCGAGACGCTGGGCGAACGGTTCGTCGAGCAGGGGCTCGCAGGCGTCGTCGTCGGTGGATCTGAGTCGGTCGTCGACGGCGGTACGGCCCACCAGGAACGGGCGGACCTGGGGCAGGTGCCGGACGATGGTCTCGGCCGGCGTCATGAAGGAGAAGAGGTTCCCGTGCCTGTCCTTCTGCCCGGACAGCACCATGCCGAAGACCTCACCGGTCCGGCTGTCGGCGACGCCGGCACCGCTGCATCCGGGGCTGGCCAGCTCACCGGGGCTGGGCGGGGCGAGCTGCACCTGCCCGTCGCGTCCACAGCCGCCGATGACCGTGGCCCGGAACCGGATGCCGCCGTCGTGGTCCAGGGGGAAGCCGTACATCCACACCTCGCGGTTGGAGGCGGACAGGCGATGGAGGCGTACCGACTCCTCGGCGGGCCTGGGCCGCTCCAGTGTCAGCAGGGCCACGTCCCCGCTGGGATCGCGGTCGGCGTCCAGAGTCCTCGGCACATAGGCGTCCACCCACGCGGCCACCGAGGGCACGCTGTGATCGGCGGCCCCGACGAACTCCGCGGTGATCCGTCCGGCGGCCTCGTCCACCACGTGAGCGCAGGTGAGCACCCGGTCGGGTGCCAGCAGAATGCCCGCCCCCACGATGGCCCCGTTCGCTCCGCGGATACGCACCGCCCAGCTCGGCGTCTCCGTCAACGAGGCGGCCTGGACTCCCCCGCCAGCAGCCATGCTTGAAACTATACGGGCGCATGCTCCGGTCGCATACTGGCGCGACGGGGGTTCAACGGGACTTCTGGGGAGGCGGGTTGCCCGGAGGCGTCAGCAGGCCCTCTTCCCGGTGTGGATGGCCAGCGCCGTGTTGGATCCCAGCGTCGCCGTGAACTGCCCCGAGTTGTTCACCGTCACGGTGGTGTTGCTCTGGATGTCGCAGTAGGTGCCCGCGGGCAGGGACGTCTGGTACGTACGGGTCAGGGACCAGGACTCGTGGTTGATGGCCACGTAGCCCTTGGCACCCCGGCCGAAGGCGATGGCGTCGTTGCCGTTGTCCCACCAGTGGGTGACGGCCTCGCCCCGCGTCGCGTTGCGGAAGGCGACCATGCGGATGATCTCGGGCCACTTGTGCTGGCACTTCCAGCCGTTCTGCCAGCAGGCGTCGACGGTGCCGCCGTTCGGCGGGCCCGCGTCGATGTCCGACCACTCGTAGGCGGAGTTGATGTCGGGGGCGCCGTAGGGCCAGGCGAGCATGAAGACATTGGCCAGGGTGTAGTCGGCGCCGTCCTTGTAGTTGAGGGTGGAGCCGTTGCGTTCGGTGTCGTGGTTGTCGACGAAGACGCCGGCGACACCGCTGTTCATGTAGCCCCAGCCCTCGCCGTAGTTCTTGAGGTAGGCGAGGTTCTCGTGGTGGAAGACGCGCTTGAGGTCGTAGGCGTAGCGGAACTCCTGGACGTCGCCGTTGCCGGTGTACTCGGTGGGCTGGACGGCCTCTCCCGCGCCGTGGATGACCTCCTGCTTCCAGTACGCCGACGGGTTCGTCAGGCGGCTCTTGATGTTCGCCAGGTCCGCCGCGGGCATGTGCTTCGCCGCGTCGATGCGGAAGCCGTCCACGCCGAGGGAGAGCAGGTCGTTCATGTACGCCGCGATCGCGCCCCGGACGTAGTCCTCGCCCGTGTCGAGGTCGGCGAGGCCCACCAGTTCGCAGTGCTGGACGTTCCAGCGGTCCGCGTAGTTGGTGATCTCGCTCCGGCAGTCGTCGAAGTCGTACGAGGAGTACAGGCCCGGGTAGTCGTACTTCGTGTACGAGGAGCCGCCCGTCCCCGTGCCGTTGCCCGCCGCCATGTGGTTGATGACGGTGTCGACGACGACCTTCACCCCCGCCGCGTGGCAGGTGTCCACCATCGACCGGAACGCCGTACGGTCACCGAGCCGCCCCGCGATCCGGTAGCTGACCGGCTGGTACGACGTCCACCACTGCGCCCCCTGTATGTGCTCGGCGGGCGGCGACACCTGGACATATCCGTAACCGGCGGGGCCGAGGGTGCTGGTGCACTCCTTCGCCACCGAGGCGTAGCTCCACTCGAACATCACCGCGGTGACGTCCCTCGTGCCGGGCGGGGACGCCTGGGCGGAGGTGGGCGCCGCGACCGCCGCGGCCGCGGCGAGTGCGAGCGCGCCCGCGAGGGTTCTGCTGCTTGCCATGTGGGGCTCCTTCTCCGTTGAAGGTTCTTGCTGAAAACTTTCCGCAAACTTGCGGTGGCGGAGATGTTAAAGGCCCGCCGCCTCGAAAGGCAGCGGGCCGGCGTGAAGTTGTTGAAAGAAGTTACAGACGGGCCGTCAGGCGGTCGTCCACCACGCCGTGGTGTCCGCCGGCAGCTTGGCCTCGCCGTCCGTCTCCGCGACCTCGCCGCTGGCGAGGAGGAGACGGCCGTAGGCCGGGACGCGGACCGATTCGTCGGTGGTGTTGGCGACGCAGACGAACTCGCCGCGGCGGAAGGCGAGGACGCCCTCGGGGGCCTTCAGCCACTCGACACGGTCGCCGGTGCCCAGGTCGGGCTGGGCGCGGCGGGCGGAGAGCGCCGCGCGGTACAGCTCCAGGGTGGACCCGGCCCGGCCGGTCTGCGCCTCGACGCTCAGCTCGGCCCATTCCGCCGGCTGGGGCAGCCAGCTGCCGCCCGCGCCGAAGCCGTACGACGATCCCGTACGGGTCCACGGGATCGGCACCCGGCAGCCGTCGCGGAAGCCGTCCTGGCCGGCGCCCCGGAAGTACGCGGGGTCCTGACGCACCTCGTCGGGGAGGTCGACGACATCGGGGAGGCCGAGTTCCTCGCCCTGGTAGATGTACGCCGAGCCGGGCAGCGCCAGCATCAGCAGCGTCGCCGCCCTGGCCCGGCGCAGGCCCAGTTCGCGGTCTCCGGCGGTGCGGATCTGGGTGCCGAGGCCGGGCGGGTTGGCGAAGCGGGTGGCGTGGCGGGTGACGTCGTGGTTGGAGAGGACCCAGGTCGCCGGGGCGCCCACCGGGCGCATGGCGTCCAGGGTGCGGTCGATGACGACGCGCAGTTCCTGGGCGTCCCAGTCCGTGGACAGGTACTGGAAGTTGAACGCCTGGTGGAGTTCGTCGGGGCGGACGTAGTTCGCGGTGCGCTCGACGGTCGGCGTCCATGCCTCGGCGACGAAGATGCGCCCGCCCGTCTCCCACCACCGCCCTTCTGACGAAGGCCCTTCGGGCCCCTTTTTATCCGCGTACTCGTCGAGGACGAGCCGCCACTCGCGGTAGATCTCGTGCACGCCGTCCTGGTCGAAGAACGGCATGACATCGTTGCCCAGCAGCTTGAGTTGGTCGTGGGCGCCGAGGTCGGGCAGCCCCTCCGCCTTGACCAGGCCGTGGGCGACGTCGATGCGGAAGCCGTCGACGCCGATGTCCAGCCAGAAGCGGAGGATCGAGCGGAACTCGTCGCCGACGGCGGGGTGTTCCCAGTTGAAGTCGGGCTGCTCCGGTGCGAAGAGGTGCAGGTACCACTCGCCGGGGGTACCGTCGGGTTCCGTCACCCGGGTCCAGGCGGGGCCGCCGAAGATGGACTCCCAGTCGTTGGGCGGGAGTTCGCCGTTCTTGCCCTTGCCGGGGCGGAAGTGGTAGCGGTCGCGCAGCGGGGAGCCGGGGCCCTCCGCCACCGCGCGCTTGAACCACTCGTGCTGGTCGGAGGAGTGGTTGGGGACGAGGTCGACGATGACGCGCAGGCCCAGCTCGTGGGCGTCGCGGATCAGCGCGTCGGCGTCGAGCAGGGTGCCGAACATGGGGTCGACCGCGCGGTAGTCGGCGACGTCGTAGCCGGCGTCGGCCTGCGGGGAGGCGTAGAAGGGGCTGAGCCACACGGCGTCCACGCCGAGGTCACGCAGGTAGGGGAGGCGGGAGCGGACGCCTTCCAGGTCGCCCATGCCGTCGCCGTTGCTGTCGGCGAAGCTGCGCGGATACACCTGGTAGATCACCGCGTCCCGCCACCAGTCGCGGCGCTTGGCGACGGTGGCGACGGCGGAGTTCGGTGCCGGGTCGGTGGCGGCGGTGTGCTGCTGGCTCATGGTGTCCTTGAGGAATAACGGAGTCATCGGTTCGGGTCTGGGTCGGCGGCTGGTGAGGGTGACGAGGCGGCCGCGGTGTCAGCGGGGTCGGATGGGCACCGCGGCCGCCTACCCGCGCGGTCAGGCGCGCGGGAGCCTTTTTCACCTGCGGGTGGGCGTCAGCCCTTCGTGCCGCCCGCGGTGAGGCCGGTCACCAGGTTCTTCTGCACAAGGTAGAAGAACGCGGAGACGGGTATCGCGATCAGCACCGCGGTGGCGGCCATCAGGTTGCGCTGGGCGTCGTGTTCGCTGACGAAGCTCTGCAGGCCGACGGCGAAGGTGTACTTGGTGTCGTCGAGCATGAACGTCGAGGCGAAGGCGACCTCGCCGAAGGCGGTGATGAAGTTGTAGAAGGCGGCGACCGCCAGACCGGGCCGGGCGAGCGGCAGGATCAGCCGGACGAACGTCCCGAACGGCGACAGTCCGTCGACCCGGCCGGCCTCGTCGATCTCGAACGGGATGGTGTCGAAGTAGCCCTTGAGCAGCCAGGCGCTGTAGGGCACGGCGGTCGAGCAGTAGACCAGGATCAGACCGAGGTAGCTGTCGATGAGCTGGAACTCCGACAGGATCTGGTACATCGGCACGATCAGCACGGCGATCGGGAACATCTGGGTGACCAGCAGCACCCACATCAGCTTCTTGTAGCCGGGGAAGCGCATGCGGGAGACCGCGTAGCCGGTGGTGGCGGCGACGAAGACGCCGACGACCGTGGTGCCGAGCGAGACGATCAGCGAACTCTTCATCCAGTCGAAGAAGTTCGTGTGCTGCAGGACGAACGAGTAGTTGTCGAACGTCATCTTCTCCCAGATGCCGCCCGGGTGCAGATAGTCGTCCTTGTCGGGGCCCAGGGAGAGGAAGACCAGCCAGGCGACCGGGAAGAGCGCGATGAGGCTCGCGACGATCAGCACGCCGTGGGAGGCGACGGAGGCCAGCGGGCTGCGCTCGCCGCGGCCGCGGACCTTGCGGGGTGCCTCCGCGTGCTGGGTCACCGGGGCGGAGGTCTCGACTGTGGTGGTGCTCATGGGAACTCCTGCCTCAGATCGCGAGCTGCTGCTCGTTGCGGTTCAGCCAGCGGCGGTAGAACGACGTGAAGACGACGAGGACGGCCAGCAGCAGCATGCCGTAGGCGGCCGACTCGGCGAAGGCACGTGGCTGCTGTCCGAAGCCGAGGTAGTACGCCCAGGTGACGAGGATCTGCGCGTCCGGGGCGGTGTTGCCGAACAGCAGGAAGATCACGGCGAACTGGTTGAAGGTCCAGATGATGCCGAGCAGGACGACGGTGGAGCTGACCGACCGCAGACCCGGCAGGGTGACGTAGCGGAACCGCTGCCAGGCGCTGGCGCCGTCCATCTCGGCGGCCTCGTACAGGGAGGAGTCGATGGACTGCAGACCGCCCAGCAGGGAGATCATCATGAACGGCACCCCGCACCAGGTGTTGACCATGATCGCGGCGAACCGCTGCCAGAAGGTGTCCTCCAGCCAGGCCGGTGTCGGCAGGTGGAGCGCGTCGAGCCCGATGTTGACGATGCCGCCTTCGGCGAGCATGAAGCGCCAGCCGAAGACGGTGACGAAGGTGGGCACGGCCCACGGCAGGATGAGGATCAGCCGGTAGAAGGTGCGGCCGCGCAGCTTCTGGTTGAGCAGCAGCGCGAGGCCGAGGCCGATGCCGTAGTGCAGGGTGACACAGGCCGCCGTCCAGAAGATCGTCCAGATGAAGTGCGACCAGAAGCGCTCGTACGCGGTGGGGCCCCACAGGATGTCGGCGTAGTTGTCGAAGCCGATGAACTCGTAGGTGGCCTCGATGTGGTTGGCGCCGATGGTGCGCGCGGTGTTGAGGCTGTTGGCGTCGGTGAGCGTGAGGTAGAAGCCGTACACCAGGGGATAGATCACGAGGACGCCGAGGACGACCACCACGGGGGCGATCATCGCGTAGGCGTACCAGTTCTTCTGGTAACTGCGCTTGAGGCGTTGGGCCAGTGTCATGGTTCTCGGCACCTTCGGAGACGATCAGGGAGTACGGCGCACAGGCCGGTGGCCGCCGGATCCTTCCCCCCTTGGTCCAGGAGGATCCGACGGCCACGCGGGGCTCACTTGCTGAAGTCCGGCACCAGCTTGGCGATGGCCAGCTCGGCGTCGCTCAGCCCCTTGTCGAGGGGCTTCTTACCGCCCGCGATCTGGGGCAGTTCGGTGTCCAGCGGGCCCCACAGGGAGCTGTACTCCGGCAGCGCCGGGCGCGGCTGGGCGGCGGCGAGGACCGTCTGGTAGCCGGCGATGCCCGGGTCGGCCTTGACCTGGTCGGTGTAGGCGTCGTCGCGGGTGGGCAGCGTGGAGTTCTTCAGCGCGATGGTCTCCTGGGACTTCGCGGAGGTCATGAAGTTGACGAACTTCAGCGCGGCCTGCTGGTGGGCCTTGTCGGAGCCGGCGTAGACCGAGAGGTTGTGGCCGCCGGTCGGGGCGCCCGCCTTGCCGGTGGAGCCGGCCGGGACGGTGGCGATGCCGAGGTTGTTCTTGTCCTGGAACGCCGAGCCCTTGTAGAAGTTGGTGATCTCCCAGGGGCCCTGGATGATCGCGGCGACCTTGCCGTTGACGAACGCGTCCTGGATGTGGGCGTAGGCGTCGGCGGTGGTGTCGGCCTTGTGCAGGCCCTTGCCGTCGAAGAGGCTCTGCCAGGTGCCGTACGCCTTCTTCGCGGCGTCGGAGTTCACCGTGATCTTCTTGGCGTCGGCGTCGACGGTGTCGGTGCCCTCGCCGTAGAGGAAGGGCTGGACGTAGTAGGCGGAGGTGGCGGCGCCCCAGTAGCCGTCGACGCCGGTCTTGTCCTTGATGGTGGCGGCGGCGGTCTTCAGCTCGTCCCAGGTCTTCGGGGCCTCGGTGATGCCGGCCTTGGCGAAGAGCTCCTTGTTGTAGACCAGGGCGAGGGTGTCGGTGACGATCGGCACGCCGTAGGTCTTGCCGTCGTACTTCGCCTGCTCCAGCAGGTTGGACTTGAACTTGTCCTGGTCCGCGAGGGCCTCGGTGCCGTCCAGCGGCAGGAAGAAGCCCTTCTTCGCGAAGGCGGGGGTCCAGCCGACCTCGGAGCGCAGCACGTCCGGGGCGCCGGAGGCACCGGCGGCCGTGTCGAACTTGTTCTGCGCCTGGTCGAAGGGGACGTTGACGTACTTGACCTTGATGTCCTTGTTGGCGGCCTCGAACTCCTTGATCAGGGCCTGGTACGTCGGTGCCTCGTTGGTGGCGTTCGAGGTGTCCCACCAGGTGATGGTGACCGGCCCGCTCTTCGAGTCGCTGCCGCTGTCGTCCCCGCCGCAGGCCGTCGCCGCGAGAGCGAGGGACGCCACCAGCGCGGTGGCCGCTATGCCACGCCGCATGAGTTCTCCTTGAGGGTGAAAGCCCGTGTAGCGCAGGGAGCGGTCCCGTCCGTCTCCCTGCCGACTTCGCCGACTGCGCCGTTGCGGCCGCCGGGCGAGTGGGAACGTAACAGCCGTGCAAGGCTTGCGAAAGACCTTGCAGAAAAAAAGTGCAAGACATCGCGGAAGTTATTCGGGCGTGACCTGTTGTAGACCGACCGGAGACCGCCTCGACCCTCTTTGCAGGGCCCGTTGACCCCTTGTTTCATACGGCGCCCCACCTCAGGGCGCGGGTTGTGCAAGACTCTGCAAGCTCTTGCCATCGGCTTGCGGCAGGGGGACCATCACGGCAGCGGCCCCTTGCAGGAGCGGCCGGCCCCACGCCCGACATCACCCACGCACCACCCCACCCCCACGCATCACTCACGAGGGAGCGCGATGACGCAGCAGCCCGGACCGGGCCGCCCCACCGCCCGCACCAGGCGTCCGTTCGGTGTGCAAGGCGACAGTCGGCCGGTACAGTCCACCCCTGTGACCACACGGCTTGCCGATATCGCTGCGCAGGCGGGGGTGAGCGAAGCGACCGTCAGCCGCGTCCTCAACGGGAAGCCGGGCGTCGCCGCCACCACCCGCGAGTCCGTGCTCGCCGCGCTCGACGTGCTCGGCTACGAGCGTCCGGTGCGGCTCAGGCAGCGCAGCGCGGGCCTGGTCGGGCTGATAACCCCCGAACTGGAGAACCCCATATTCCCGGCCCTGGCGCAGGTCATCGGCCAGGCGCTGACCCGCCAGGGCTACACCCCGGTGCTCGCCACCCAGACGCCGGGCGGCTCCACCGAGGACGAGCTGACCGAGATGCTGGTCGACCGGGGTGTCGCGGGCATCATCTACGTCTCCGGGCTGCACGCGGACACCACCGCCGACACCCGGCGCTACGAGCAGCTGCGCGCGCAGGGAGTGCCGTTCGTCCTCGTCGACGGCTTCTCCGAGAAGGTGCAGGCGCCGTTCATCTCCCCCGACGACCGCGCGGCGATGCAGCTGGCGGTCACGCACCTGGTCTCACTGGGCCACACCCGGATCGGGCTGGCACTGGGTCCGAAGCGCTTCGTGCCGGTGCAGCGCAAGATCGAGGGCTTCGTCCGCGCCATGCAGGACCAGCTGCGCCTGACCCCCGAGACGATCGAGTCGGAACTGATCCAGCACTCCCTGTACACGCTGGAGGGCGGTCAGGCGGCCGCGAGCGCGCTCATCGAGCGTGACTGCACGGCGGTGGTGTGCGCCAGCGACATGATGGCCCTCGGTGCGATACGGGCGGCCCGGCAGCGGGGTCTCGCCGTCCCGCGGGACGTCTCCGTGGTCGGATTCGACGACTCCCCGCTGATCGCCTTCACCGACCCGCCGCTGACCACCGTCCGCAAGCCGGTGCCGGCCATGGGACAGGCCGCGGTCCGCACGCTGCTGGAGGAGATCGGCGGGACTCCTGCACCCCACAGTGAGTTCGTGTTCATGCCGGAGCTGGTGGTGCGCGGTTCGACGGCTTCGGCACCTGGGGAGCGGAATCGTCCGTAGGGCGGAGAAGCAGGGGGTTCGTGCCCTGCCCGCGCAGTACGCGGGCGCCGTACGACCGCGGTAGAACGTGCGCGCGTCACCCGACCGGGGGATGATCGGAGAGAGAAGGCTTTTCTGGCAGACTCTGTGTCCATGGGTGATTCGACCGTGTCGTCACTGGAAGGTCGCGATGAGGCCGTTCCGCACCCTGTTACGGCCCCGGTCCCGGCCCCGACCCCTGTCGCACCCGAGAGCGGGCATACGCTCCTGAAACGGATGCGCACCCCCGGGCGGCCCCGGCTGTGGCTGGAGATCCTGCTGATCGCGGTGAGTTACTGGACGTACTCGCTCGTCCGTAACGCCGTGCCGGAGCAGCGGGGTGCGGCGCTGCGCAACGCGGACTGGATCTGGAAGCTGGAGCACCAGCTCGGCATGGCCGTCGAGCAGTCGGTCAACCACGCCGTCAACTCGGTGACCTGGCTGATCATCGGCATGAACTACTACTACGCGACACTGCACTTCGTGGTCACGCTGGGTGTCCTGATCTGGCTCTACCGCAGTCATCCGGGGCGGTACGCGGCGACCCGCCTCGTCCTCTTCGCCACGACCGCGGCGGCCCTGGTCGGTTACTACCTGTATCCACTCGCGCCGCCCCGTCTGATGACCGACGGGCGCTTCATCGACACGGTGCTGGTCCACCAGACCTGGGGCTCGATGGCCTCCGGCGACCTGAAGAACATGTCCAACCAGTACGCCGCGATGCCCTCCATGCACATCGGCTGGTCCGTGTGGTGCGGCCTGACGATCTTCGCGCTGTGCCGGGTGCCGTGGGTGCGGGTGCTGGGCCTGGTCTACCCCGCCCTGACCCTGGTCGTCATCGTCGCCACCGCCAACCACTTCTGGCTCGACGCGGTCGGCGGCGTCCTCTGCCTCGCCCTCGGCTTCGCGGTCGTGAGGCTCTGGTACGGGGCCCTGCCGTACGCCCTTCCGCAACTGGTCCCGCCTCGGGGGGCGGGCGGACCGATGCTCCCGACGAAGGCGTAGTCCCGGCGGGTGCCGCGCCGGGTCCTCTACGCCCCGTAGAACAGCTCGTCCACCACCGTGCGGGCCCGACGCGCCGTCCTCCGGTACGCGTCCAGCAACTCGCCCACATGCCCCGGCCCGTATCCCAGATACCGGCCCACGGCGGCGAGCTCGCGCCCCCCGGAGGGAAACGTGTCCCCCGCCCGCCCCCGCACCAACATCACCGCGTTGCGCACCCGGGTCGCCAGCACCCACGCCTCGTCGAGGATCTCCGCGTGTTCCGCCTCGATCAGCCCGGCCGCGCGGGCCGCCGCCAGCGCCTCGCGGGTGCGGGTGGTGCGCAGGCCCGGTTCGGACCAGCCGTGGCGGAGTTGCAGCAGCTGGACCGTCCACTCGACGTCGGAGAGCCCGCCGGGCCCCAGCTTGGTGTGCAGCTTGGGGTCGGCGCCGCGGGGCATGCGCTCGGACTCCATCCGGGCCTTCAGGCGCCGGATCTCACGGACGGCCTCGTCCCCGAGCCCTCGCTCGGGATAGCGCAGGGGGTCGATCAGCTCGATGAAGCGGCGGCCCAGCTCCTCGTCCCCGGCGACCGGTTCGGCCCGCAGCAGTGCCTGCGACTCCCAGACCAGGGACCAGCGGCGGTAGTACGCCTCGTAGGACTTGAGCGTACGGACGAGCGGCCCGGACTTGCCCTCGGGGCGCAGGTCGGCGTCGATGAGCAGGGGTGGGTCGGCGCTGGGGATCTGGAGCAGGCGGCGCATCTCGGAGACGACGCGGTTCGCGGCGTCGGCGGCCTCGCGTTCGTCGACGCCGTCGCGGGGCTCGTGGACGAAGAGGACGTCCGCGTCGGAGCCGTAGCCCAGTTCGTGGCCGCCGAAGCGGCCCATGCCGATGACCGCGAACCGGGTGGGCAGGGTGTGGCCCCAGCCGTCGCGGACGACGGCCCGCAGCGTGCCCGCGAGGGTGGCCGCCGTCAGGTCGGACACGGCGGCACCCACCCGGTCCACCAGGGCACCCTGGTCGGGTTCGGCGGGGGTGGCCTCGGTGCCGTAGGAGCTGACGATGTCCCCGGCGGCCGTACGGAACAGCTCGCGGCGGCGGACGCCGCGGGCGGCGGTGACGGCCTGCTCGCCGTTCCCGGCGCGGCCGACCGTCGCGAGGATCTCCTGCTCCAGCGGGGCGCGCCCGCGCGGCTGGAGTCCGCCGCCCTCGCCGCCGTCGCCGTCGCCGAGCAGGGCCACCGCCTCCGGGGCGCGCATCAGCAGGTCGGGGGCGAGGCGTCCGGCGGAGAGCACCCGGGCGAGGTTCTCGGCCGCCGCACCCTCGTCCCGCAGCAGCCGCAGATACCACGGCGTCTTGCCCAACGCGTCCGACACCTTGCGGAAGTTGAGCAGTCCGGCGTCCGGGTCGGCGGAGTCGGCGAACCAACCCAGCAGGACGGGCAGCAGGGTGCGCTGGATGGCGGCCTTGCGGGTGACGCCGGAGGCCAGCGCCTCCAGGTGGCGCAGGGCGGCGGCGGGGTCGGCGTAGCCGAGGGCGACAAAGCGTTCACGGGCCGCCTCGGGCCGCAACCGGGCCTCGCCGGGGGCGAGTTGGGCGACGGCGTCGAGCAGCGGCCGGTAGAACAGCTTCTCGTGCAGCCGGCGTACGACGGAGGCGTGCCGCTTCCATTCGCGGTTGAGGTCGGCGACCGGGTCGGTGCGCAGGCCGAGGGAGCGGCCGAGGCGGCGCTGGTCGGTGTCGCTCTCGGGCACGAGGTGGGTGCGGCGCAGCCGGTAGAGCTGGATGCGGTGCTCCATCGAGCGCAGGAAGCGGTACGCCTCGTCGAGGCGGGCGGCGTCGTCGCGACCGACGTAGCCGCCGGCGGCGAGGGCTCTCAGCGCGTCCAGGGTGGTGCCGCTGCGCAGCGACGCGTCCGCCCGCCCGTGCACCAACTGCAGCAGCTGGACGGCGAACTCGACGTCCCGCAGGCCGCCGGGGCCGAGTTTCAGCTCGCGGTCGATCTCGGCGGCGGGGATGTTCTCGACCACCCGGCGGCGCATCTTCTGCACGTCCGCGACGAAGTTCTCGCGTTCGGCTGCCTTCCAGACCAGGGGTTCGAGGGCGGCGATGTACTCCTCGCCGAGTTCCAGGTCGCCGGCGACGGGCCGGGCCTTGAGGAGCGCCTGGAACTCCCAGGTCTTGGCCCAGCGCTGGTAGTAGGCGAGGTGGCTGCTGAGGGTGCGCACCAGCGGACCGTTGCGGCCCTCCGGCCGCAGGTTGGCGTCGACGGGCCAGATGGACCCCTCGACGGTCGTCTCGGAGCAGATCCGCATCATGTGCGAGGCGAGCTTGGTGGCGGCGCGCAGCGCCTTGCCCTCGTCGGCGCCCTCGGCCGCCTCGCCGACGAAGATGACGTCGACGTCGGAGACGTAGTTCAGCTCGTGGCCTCCGCACTTGCCCATCGCGATGACCGCGAGCCGGCACAGCGCGGCGTCGTCGGGCGCGGCGGCCCGGGCCAGGGCGAGGGCGGCGCGCAGGGTGGCGGTGGCGAGGTCGGCCAGCTCGGCGGCGGACTCGGCGACATTCGTCGTACCGCACACGTCGCGGGCGGCGATGGACAGCAGACAGCGCCGATAGGCGACACGCAGGGTGACCGGGTCGGTGGCCTCGGCGAGTCCGCGTTCGAACTCCTCCACGCCCGGGTGCAGGTCGCGCGGCTCGTACTGGACGAGGGCGTACCAGTCCCGCGGATGCCGGGCGAGGTGGTCGGCGAGGGCGGCGGAGGCGCCCAGCACGCCGAGCAGCCGGTCACGCAGCGGCTTGGCCGCCGTCAGCGTGTCCAGCAGCTCACGGCGGGCGGTGGGGCCGGGCTGCGCCTCCAGCAGCCGTACCAGGCCGTGCAGCGCCAGATCCGGGTCGGCGGTCGCGCCCAGCGCGTCGAGCAGCACGGGATCGCTGCGGACGGGGGCCAGCTCGGCGCTGTCCAGGAGCCGCTCGGCGGCGGACGGGTCGGTGAAACCGTGCCGCAGCAGCCGGCTGAAGGTACTGCTCCTGCGCCCCGGCCCCGCCATCCCCGGCCTCCCATCGATCAAGGTGGTACGGCGTCGAGCCTAACCGGAGTGGCTGCGGTGAGCGCCTTTCGGTGGGCGCCCTGCGCAGCTTCGTGGGCGAGCAGCGCCGCGAACGCGGCGAGCTCTGCCGTCAGCCTGCCGCGGCCGGCCCCGGCCTCGTCGTCCCGTCAGCGGCACCGGGGCGCGGCCGTGCCTCTTCCCGGGACTCCAGCTGCTGGCCCACGAGTCTCGCGTAGTGACCGGCGCGCCGGAGCAGGTCCTGATGGCTCCCCCGCTCCACGATGGTTCCCTGGTCGAGCACCAGGATGGTGTCGGCGTCGCGGATCGTGCTCAAGCGGTGCGCGATGATGATCTGGGTACAGGCCAGGCCGCGCAGGTTCTCCGCGACCTTCCGCTCGGTCTCGACGTCCAGATGGCTCGTGGCCTCGTCGAGCATGATGATCGCCGGTTTGTGAGCGATCGCTCGTGCTATGGCCAGGCGCTGTCGCTGACCGCCGGACAGGGCGCTCCCGCCCTCGGAGACGAAGGTGTCGTACTGCATCGGCATGGCCATGATGTCGTCGTGTATCGCGGCCAGCTGGGCGGCCGCTTCCACTCGCTCGCGCTTGATCAGTGGGTTGCTGAGGGCGATGTTGGACCATATCGACCCGCTGAACAGGGCGCTCTCCTGAAGGACGACGCCGAGCTGGCGTCTCAGCTCCTGAAGGTTGACATCCCGCAGTGAGACGCCGTCGTAGAGGATGTCTCCCTCGGTGGGGACGTAGAGTCCGAGCAGCAGTTTCCCCAGCGTGCTCTTGCCCGAACCGGAGAGCCCGACGAGCGCGATCCTCTCTCCGGGCCGTGCGGTCAGGGTGACGTCCCGCAGCACCTGGGGGCCCGTCTCCGCGTAGCGGAAACCGACGTTGTCCACCCTCAGGTGCCCCGACAGCCGGGGGGCCGGTCGTGCCGCCTGCCGCTGCTGCTCCGGCTCGGCCTCGGTCACGTCACGTATGCGGTCGAGGTTGGCGCTGACGAGCTGGAACTGCTGGGCGCTGTCCACGAGCGCGGTGAGCGGAGCGAAGAAAGCTGCGGCCAGGGCAAGGAGCGCCACCATCGTGCCGACACTGATCGATCCGTTGAGGACCTGGGTGGCACCCACCCACAGCAACCCGAGCTGACCGAACAGGGGCAGGGACCCGAGGATCGAGGCCACGGCGCCGGAAACATAGTTCTGGCGCAGCGAGATGTTGAGGTGGTCGAAGAACAGGTTCGACCAGCGGCCGAATGCCTGTTCTTCGGCGCCGGCCGCCTTCAGCGTGCCCATGCCGACCATCGCTTCGCCCAGATATCCCTGGGACTTTCCGAAGGCGGTCAGCTCTCGGCCCGCCAACCTGCTGACGGGGCCGTTGCTGATCATGAGGACCACCGCCCCCAGCAGGCCGACGCCGAGCGTGAGCGCGCCGAACGGCGGGGACTGCCAGAACAGGAGGAGCAGGTAGAACATCACCAGCCCGCTGTCCATGACGCTGGACAGGAGCTGGTTGCTCAGCAGTTCGCGCAGCATGGCGTTGCTGGCCACCCGGGACAGCAGATCACCGGTCGACCGCTGCTGGAAGTATTTGTAGGGCAGTTCGAGAAGGTGCTCGACGAAGCCGAGCATCATGCTGACGTCGATACGCGCCCGTAGGTGCACCAACAGCCATTCCCGCAGCAGTGTCGCGACGGTCTGGGCGACGAAGATCGCCGCGATGCCGATCGCCAGGACCGGCATGACGTCGCTCATCCGGAAGGGGAGGATCTGGTCCAGCACCACCTTGGTCAGGATCGGCACGACCAGCCCGAACAGGATCAGCAGCAGGGAGATCCCGAGCAGCTGCAGAGATGTCCCGGGCGCCTGACGCAGGTACCGCAGGGCGAGTGCACGGAAGGTCGCGCGGTGGGGAACGGCCGGACGACGGTCGAAGGCCACGCCCGGTTCGAGGAGGATGACGACCCCCGTGAACCCGGCGTCGAACTCGTCCCTCGTCAGCCGGCAGCGCCCTCGGGCGGGGTCCACCGCATCGACGTACTTGCCCGTCCACCGTTCGGCGACGAGGAAGTGGGTGAACTCCCAGTGGACGATCGCGGGGAGTGCCACGAAACGGAGGTCGTTCCGCGGCAGCGAGACGGTCCTCACCCGCATTCCGTGGTCGCGTGCGGCCCTGACGATCTCCAGCGCGGAGAGGCCGTCGCGGCCGACACCGTAGCGTGCCCGCATCTCCGACAGGGCGATCCCGCAGCCGTAGTAGTTGAGCACCATCGTCAGGCAGGCGAGGCCGCATTCCACCTCACTCATCTGTCTGACTTCGGGAACTCTCCTGCGGTGTGCTGTGCGGGTCCTGCCGGTTCCGGTGCGGAACAGGGCAAACAGGTTCGTCATGAGGCACCGCCGGCGGCGTCGCCCAGTCCGGGGAAGAACGACAGGAGCCGCTGCGACCCGGTCTGGAGCCGAGCGGTCAGGGAGCTCCCGTCATAGGTGGCCGGTGGCAGCGACTGTTCGAGCCGCACGATCACGACTTTCCAGGGCTGCCGAACGGTATCGGCCGTGGGCTCGAATCCGTAGGTCGCCCGCGCCGAGTCCGGGCTCGTCACGCCCGGCTCGACCCTGACGACCGTGCCCGAGGCGGACGGACCCGAAGAGCCGATCAGACCTTGGACCGGCTGGCCGACGCGCACGTCCACCGACTGATCCGCCGGCAGGAACAGGGCCGCGGTCGTTCCGCCGCTCGGTCCCGCCCCGGCACCGTCCCGGAGGATCGTGCCCTGGGCACTGACGTAGGCCGGCACCCGTATCGACCAGGACAGTGCCGCGGCGGCGATCAGCACCGCCAGCAACAGCCACAGGCAGACGATGACCGGCCGCATGGTGAGGCGAGGCACGATGTCCTTCGCCGTGCCTCGCCGGTAGGACTGGATGGCGTTCTCCCGGAAGATCACCCGCTGGGCCACGACCAGAGATCCCTTCTCTCACCCCGCGCTTGCCACCGTGGAGGTGCCAGGAGGAGAACGGACGGCACTTTGTCGGGCTCGGCCAGCCGGAGCAGCTGGTACCCGATCCCCGCGAGTCCGGTCATGAGTCCGGGCGTCTCCACCCCGAGGGGCACTCCCGTGAGGAAGCCGTTGGTCTCGATGCTCGCCACGACCGACGCCGTCGCTCGTTCGAGGGCGTCATGGTCCTCAGGTCTGTCCAGCATCCGCGCCGCCGCCAGGAGAAGCTCGAGGTTCCCGAGCGCGCCGTGGCAGAGCGAGTGGCCCATGGCGAAGCCGTACTGCTTCGTGGCGCTCAGGGCGATGTCGATCTCGTCCCGTGTCGTCGTGTCGGCCAGCTGGTCCAGGGCGGCGAGGCGCGCCAGGCCGATCCCCGGGGCGCCGTGGCACCAGGCCACCATGCTCTTCGCAGGTGGTCCGGCGGCCGGGTCGAACGGGTCGGCCTCGATGGTCCGGGGCGGGAAGACACGCAGGTCGGCCCAGTTGTTCAGGTCGGGAACGAAGAGGCTGCGGTCGTAGCCGAGAGCGCTGAGGGCAGCTTGCCGGAAGCGGTCCTCGCCGCTGCGGTCAGCGAGCTGCAGCAGGCTCAGCGCGATGCCGGCGGTGCCGTGCGAGAACCCGCCCAGCGGCGGCTGATCCTCGAGCGTCGTCCAGGCGATCCCTCGATGCACGGGCCGAGCCGTGGCCAGGAGCCGTTCGCCGCAGCGGATCGCCACGTCCAAGGTGCGCGGCGAGGGACGGACCGTGTGCAGGCTGAGCAGCGAGAGGAGGCACCCGGCCGAACCGTGGATCACATCCAGCGAACGGTCCCTGGAGATGAGCGAGGGCAGCTTCTCGACCAGTTCGGCCGCCTCGTCGAGGAGGTCCCGCTCGGCCCACAGGACGCCCAGGTTCGTCAGGGCGTGGCCGACCGAGGCCAGGCCGTCGAACGCGCCGACCGTGGTCGGGGATTCATCCGCGTCCATCTGCTCCCGGAGCCACTCTCTTCCTTGGAATCGTGCCGCGGTCAGGGCCCGGCGTGCGAGCAGCGTGGCGGAGGGCTCGCCGGTGATCGCCCCCAGGTAGCCCAGGAAGAGCGCGATTCCGCTGGTCCCGGAGTAGAGATCGCTGCCCGCGGGGAGGAGGCCCCAGGTCGATTCGTCCAGAGGGCCCACGCCGAGCCAGTAGGCGCCGTCTTCGTTCTGGAGGGAGAGCTCGTCGAGACGCCTCCCGACGGCGCTCGCCAGTGCCAGCAGCTGTTGTCGCTGCACCCGCCGGGTCACCGGTGAAGGACGGTTCGCCGACGGAGCCTGTGCCGGCCGGTTGTTCCTGTCCTCGGGGTCCATGAGCAGCGTGGCGAGCGACGCCTTGATGATCCAGCTCTGCTTGGCCAGGTCGTCCTCGCCGAGCTGCTCCACCCGCTTCCGGACCAGTTCGAGGCTGGCGCCGTCGAAGAAGTCCTCGAGGCGCTCCCCCTCCGTTGTGAGGATCGCCTGGCCGCCTGGGCAGGTGCGGAACAGCGGGATGTCACCGTGCGACAGATCCTGCTGCTCCGCCGGGATGAGCGGGACGAGACCGGGACGCTGCGCTGCTTCGGTCCACAGGTGATCGAAGAAGCGGTCACGTTCGAGTGCGTCACGCAGCAGATCCGGATGGAAGCTCTCGTACCAGAGAAGGCCGTAGACGTTGGTCGAGCGGATGACGGCGCGTGTCTCGTCATGCGCGAAGCGCGGGAGCTGTTGCGACAACAGAGCCGCCCTGTTCTCCAGGAGCAGACGGTACATCCTGGTGAAGCCTGTGAGCACGGCGTCCTTGTACTCCGAGACCTCGACTTCCCGGTCGCCCAGACGGGGCTGGTTGTCGCTCACGGGCAGCTCGGCACGCCGCCGGCCCACCCGCATCTCGTCCGTCCCCGCTCTTTCCCAACTGACAAGCCGATGCGGGTTCATCTGCCCCGCCTGCCCGCCCAGGCCGCTCATGTCCACGCCGATGGAATGCTCGTCGGCCCACACGCGCCGCGGCAACAGCCCGACCCCCCACACGGAATGATCCAGTGCTCTCACCGCAAGGTTCGCCGCGGCCGGTCCCTCGGGATGGACACGGGGGTGGAACAGCGCCTCCAGGTCCACGAGCATCGGATGCTCACCTGCGGCAACCAGGTTCTCGTTGTGCAGGTCGGTGGCGTCCAGGACGTACAGGAGCGCCAGGTAGCTTCCCTGACGCTCGTAGAAACGCACGACCTCCTCCTCGCACGTGCAGGAGGCCGCCTCGACGAATTCCGACCAGCCGTGGTCGCCGCAGTCGATCAGCTTCATGGGCCGCAGGCGGGGCTCGGCTCCTCGGTCGTTCAACCAGGCCAGCAACTCCTGGAAGTGCACGTCCACACCCAGCGACCTCGGCTTGTACAGCAACTTCGTCCCCGAGCCGAACCGCAGCAGGAGCACGCTGCGGCCGCGGCGATGCCGGTCACCCTTCTCGGCCTCCACGTCGACCAGCGGTCCTGGATCGCCGACCGGGGCGAAAGTCGTACGGATGGACTGCCAGTCCGCGCACAGATGCGTCAGGAACTCGTAGAGGTAATCGGCCCACTGTTGTGTGGTGAGCACCAGTTGGCGTGCGAGCACCGGGTACTTGGCGAGGAGCCCCACGATCCAGCCTTCGTGACCGAGCCGCCGGATGAAGTCCTCGAAGCGTTCCTCCGGTGTTTCGCCCCTCAAACGTCCTTCCAGGCGTGCGATATGCAGCTCGACCAGGAGCGGTTTGCTGATCTGGAAGAGGACGAGGGATGTGAGATTTCTCAGGAAAATGCCTGGGAGCGTTCCCATTTCGAGGGGAAAGGGCTCGACTGCCCTCCGTAGCCTGCTCACCCTTTCCTGCAGACGGCCAAGAAAGTGCCCGAGAAGAGGGCTGATCGCGGGCAGGCAACCGGCAAGAGGGTGATCGGCCTCGGCTTTCTCGAGCAGCGGCGCCAGCTTCTCGGCGCCGTCCGGGTGCGTAAACGCCTGCCGGAGAACGATCAGCCAGTCAGGGTCGCTCGGGATACGGGCTTTCAGACTCGCCGCGGGCTCCGCCAGCAGAGCCAGCAGATCATTTTCGGAGAGCGAGTCGAGCCCCAGCCGCCGGGCGAACAGCTGCTCCTGCTCGAAGGGCTTCTGGCTCTTCCAAGCACGCAGACGACCCCGCGCTCCCTCAAGGGCGAGGTCCGAGACGAGCGGCGGCCCCGTCCCGCGGGCACTGCGTGTGCCATCGCGTTCGGAGAGGGGAAACGCCCGGTACCAGTCAGCTGCCTGCCACACCTCGTCCGATCTCATGACCCAGCGGCTCCCTCGACGTCCACCCCCGCTGCTCGGCTCGGCACGCCGACGAGGGCTGCTGGACGGCGTCTGGCAGCCCTCGCCTCGCGGACGGCTAGGTCTGGCAGTCGCGGCAGGGGTTCCCCGAGTTGCCGCGCGTGCAGGTCTTCGTGTTACAGCCGACACTGTTGCCGCTCTGGGCGCCGCCCATGACGTGACCCAGTTCGGCGTCGGTCAGCTCTATGACGCCCGCCGGGTTGTCCGGCAGGTCGGCCAACTCCGCGGCGCTCAGGCCGCTGCGGTACTCCCGGTCCTCCCAGGCCCGGACGATCTTGTGGAGATCCATGGATGCGCTCCTTGATTTCCCCCTCTTCCGTCTTCCTCTTGCCGTGGGGTTCACCGCTCAAGACCCCAAGGCAGCAACCCCAGAAGAACGGACGGAACACAGAACCAAGAACATGACCTGGTCGGGCATCACCAGAGAGCGACCACGACGTTGCGCGTCAGCACCTTTGAAAATCGGAAATGCGTGCACCGCTCACCGAGAATGACGGAACGCAGATGCCACGAGCGGCATCGGCCTTTGACTCCCTGTACGGGGAGGGCCCGCCCGCTCTGCGGGGTATTGGGTGGACAAACACCTGTATGTCCAGCCTTACTCTCGCCTCCACGGCATGTCAAGACGGCCGGCGAGCACAGAAGCACGACATGAAGCCGGCATCAAGTGCTGGGCCGGCTAGGGCTGTTCGGGCGCCGGCGGCACGGTCCGCGGGGCCGACGGTCCGCGACCGTCGGCCCCCTCCGCCTGACCAGCGGGAAACCCGCTCAGACCTGCGCCTACAGCACCGGCAGGTTCTTGCGCAGCTCGAACGCCGTCACCTCGGAGCGGTACTCCTCCCACTCCTGGCGCTTGTTGCGGAGGAAGAAGTCGAAGACGTGCTCGCCGAGGGTCTCGGCGACCAGGTCGCTGCGTTCCATCAGGGTGAGGGCCTCGCCGAGGTTCTGGGGCAGCGGCTCGATGCCCATCGCGCGGCGCTCCGCGTCGGAGAGGGCCCAGACGTCGTCCTCGGCACCCGGAGGGAGCTCGTAGCCCTCCTCGATGCCCTTGAGGCCGGCGGCCAGCAGCACCGCGTAGGCCAGATAGGGGTTCGCGCCGGAGTCGAGGGAGCGGACCTCGACGCGCGCCGAGCCGGTCTTGCCGGGCTTGTACATCGGGACGCGGACGAGCGCGGAGCGGTTGTTGTGGCCCCAGCAGATGTAGGAGGGGGCCTCGCCACCGGCGCCTGCCGTGCGCTCGGTGCCGCCCCAGATGCGCTTGTACGAGTTGACCCACTGGTTGGTGACCGCGGAGATCTCCGCCGCGTGCCGCAGCAGGCCGGCGATGAAGGACCGGCCGACCTTGGAGAGCTGGTACTCGGCGCCGGACTCGTAGAACGCGTTGCGGTCGCCCTCGAAGAGGGACAGGTGGGTGTGCATACCGCTGCCGGGGTGCTCGCTGAACGGCTTCGGCATGAAGGTCGCCTGGACCCCCTGCTCCAGCGCGACCTGCTTCATGACCAGGCGGAACGTCATCACGTTGTCCGCGGTGGACAGCGCGTCGGCGTAGCGGAGGTCGATCTCCTGCTGGCCCGGCGCGCCCTCGTGGTGGGAGAACTCGACCGAGATGCCCATCGACTCCAGCATGGTGATCGCCTGGCGGCGGAAGTCCATGCCGATGTTCTGCGGGGTGTGGTCGAAGTAGCCGGAGTTGTCGGCGGGGGTCGGCCGGGAGCCGTCCAGCGGGCGGTCCTTCAGCAGGAAGAACTCGATCTCGGGGTGGGTGTAGAAGGTGAAGCCCAGGTCGGAGGCGCGGGCCAGGGCGCGCTTCAGTACGTATCGGGGGTCGGCGAACGAGGGCGACCCGTCCGGCATGAGGATGTCGCAGAACATGCGGGCGGTGCCGGGGGCCTCGGCGCGCCAGGGCAGGATCTGGAAGGTGGACGGGTCGGGCTTGGCGATCATGTCGGACTCGTAGACCCGGGCGAAGCCCTCGATCGCCGAGCCGTCGAAGCCGATGCCCTCGTCGAACGCCTGCTCGAGCTCGGCCGGGGCCACGGCGACGGACTTGAGGAAGCCCAGCACGTCCGTGAACCACAGGCGTACGAACCGGATGTCGCGCTCCTCCAACGTCCGGAGCACGAACTCCTGCTGCTTGTCCATCTTCCGCTTCCCCATCCTTGCTGGTCAGGCCGCCTGTCTCCGCAACCGTCGGGAGGCGGTCGGGCACCTGAGCATCCCACCACAACAGCATTTCATGCGCGTTGCGGACCATGATCGGCCGACCGACCCCGGTGTGAACGCCCCGCGTACGGCAGGTGTACCGCTCTGCCGCCCATCTTGCCTGCTCGGACCGACATCCGTAATGCCCGGCCCTGCCTCAAAAGCACGCCGGACCCCCATCGGACCCACCCCGCGTTAATTGGTATCCCAGATGCAAGTTTTAATGGATGCCGACAGTCAGTCGAGTCCCGAGGAGCCCTGATGCTGTCCGAGCAGTCCGCTGCCACCGTCCGTGCCACCCTCCCCGTCGTCGGGGCGGCGATAGGCGAGATCACCGAGCGCTTCTATCCGCGCATGTTCGCCGCCCGCCCCGAGCTGCTGCGCGACCTGTTCAACCGCGGCAACCAGGCGGCCGGCACCCAGAAGCAGGCCCTGGCGGGGTCCATCGCCGCCTTCGCCACGTACCTCGTGGAGCACCCGGACGAGCGCCCGGACGCGATGCTCGGCCGTATCGCGCACAAGCACGCCTCCCTCGGCGTCACCGCCGAGCAGTACCCGATCGTCCACGAGCACCTCTTCGCCGCGATCGTCGACGTCCTCGGCGAGGCCGTCACCCCGGAGGTCGCCGCCGCCTGGGACGAGGTGTACTGGCTGATGGCGAACGCCCTGATCGCCCTGGAGAAGCGGCTGTACGACGAGCGCGGCGGCTTCGAGTGGCGGGACTGGGAGGTCGTCGAGCGGGTCGCCGAGACCGACGACGTGGTCACCTTCCGGCTGCGCCCGGTGGACGGCGGCCCGGTGCGCGACTTCCGCGCCGGCCAGTACGTGTCCGTCGGCGTCCGCCTCCCGGACGGCGCCCGGCAGATCCGGCAGTACAGCCTCACCGGCGCCCCCGGCTCCTCCGTACGGCAGATCAGCGTCAAGCGCGTCCACGGCGGCACGACACCGGAGGGCGAGGTCTCCCACCACCTGCACGCGCGCGTGCACGAGGGCGACACGGTCCAGCTGTCGGACCCGTACGGCGACCTGGTCCTCGACGACGCCGCCGACACGCCCCTGCTGCTGGCCTCGGCGGGCATCGGGGTGACGCCCATGGTGGCGATGCTGGCCCAGCTCGCCGACGGCGGACACCACGCCCCGGTCACCGTCGTCCACGGCGACCGCTCCCCCGCCGCGCACGCCCTGCGCGCCGAGCACCTGGCGTACGCGGCGAAGCTCCCGCAGGCCGACGTCCACCTCTGGTACGAGGAGGACGCGCCCCTGAGCGCCCACGGCGGCCTGGTCGACCTGGCCGAGGTGGCGGTCGTGCCCGGCACGCGCGCGTACCTGTGCGGTCCGCTGCCGTTCATGCGGGCGGTGCGCGGCCAGCTGATCGCCAAGGGCGTGGCCCCGGCCGACATCCACTACGAGGTGTTCGGGCCGGACCTGTGGCTGGGCCAGTGAAAGCGCCCGGGGAACCCGCCTAGGGAACGCGCCTGATCTGCAGCAGCAGCGGCCCCGTGGGGTCGGCCGTCACGTCGGCGATCGTGAGCGGGTCCAGGGAGGCGTAGAACGCCTCCTGGGCCCGCCGCAGCGCGCCGCGCAGCCGGCAGCCGGGGCTGAGCGGGCACGGGGTCTCGCCCTCGCACTCGACGACCTCCGTATCGCCCTCGAAGGCGCGCACCACGGCCCCCACGGAGGCGGTGCGCCCCCGCTCGCTGAGCGAGAGGCCGCCGCCCCGGCCCCGGCGGGCGTCGACCAGGCCCATGTGCTGGAGTTCGGCGACGACCTTCGCCGCGTGTGTGTACGGCACGCCCATGTCCTCGGCGACCTCGCGCGTGGCAGGGGTGGCCCCGGCCTCGACGGCGGCGAGCCGCATGAGGATCCGCAGGGCCAGGTCGGTGGAGCGCAGCAGCCGCATGAGAAGCAGCGTAAATAATGCGCATCTCCGCTTCAAAAAATCGTTTCAGCCACCGCGCCCTAGGGGATCTTCCGCCGTCCCACTACGATCAGCGGACCCGAACGTCACGCACGTCCCGCCGTCCCAGCCCCTTTTCCCCAGAAGGACTGACCATGGGTTCCGCCAACAACAGCAGCAACCCCGCGCGCAAGGCGCGCATAGAGGAGATGCGCCGTGCCGAGAAGGCGCGCGACCGGCGCAACCGGATCCTCACCGTCGCGGCGAGCGTGGTGGTGGTCGCGGGGCTCGTCGTCGGCGGTGTCTTCCTGGTGCGCTCGCAGTCGGACGACGACGGGTCGAAGACGGTGGCGGACGCCAAGTCGGTGGCGGAGAACTTCACCACCGGCACGGACGGCGTGCGGACGTGGAAGGGCAAACTGTCCCAGACCCATGTCACCAAGTCGGTGGACTACCCGGTCGAGCCCCCGGTCGGCGGCGACCACCACCCGGTCTGGCTCAACTGCAACGGCGACGTCTACACCGAGCCCGTGAAGAACGAGAACGCGGTGCACTCGCTGGAGCACGGCGCGGTGTGGGTGACGTACACCAGCGCGGCGCCCAAGGCCGACGTGGAGGCGCTCGCGGCCAAGGTGAAGAGCACGCCGTACACGTTCATGAGCCCGGACGACAAGCAGACCGACCCGATCATGATGACGGCGTGGGGCGCGCAGCGCACGGTGACGGGTGCGAGCGACCCGAACGTCGACAAGTTCTTCGAGAAGTACGTCCAGGGTGAGCAGACCCCCGAGCCGGGTGCCTCGTGCACGGGCGGGACGATGAAGTGAGGAAGCACATCGGCTGGGTCGCGGGCGCCGCCGCGGCGGTTCTGGTCGCGGGCGGTGCGATCACCTACGCGGTCGCCGAGGACGGCGGCTCGGCCACCGTGCCGTCGGCGGGCTCGGCGGACGCCGGGTTCGCCCGGGACATGGCCGTGCACCACCAGCAGGCCGTCGAGATGGCGTACCTCGTGCGCGACCGCACCGACGACGTGGAGGTGCGGCGCCTCGCCTACGACATCGCACAGACCCAGGCCAACCAGCGCGGCATGATGCTGGGCTGGCTCGACCTGTGGGGACTGCCCAAGGTGTCCTCCGAGCCGCCGATGGCCTGGATGGGCATGGGAGGCGCGGCCTCCGGCGAGGACGGCGCGCTGATGCCGGGCATGGCCACGAACACCGAGATGAAGAAGCTGGAGGGGCTCAGCGGCAAGGCGGCCGAGGTCTTCTTCCTCCAGTTGATGACCGACCATCACAAGGGCGGCATTCACATGGCCGAGGGCTGTGTCGCCAAGTGCACGGTCGGCGTGGAGAAGCGGCTCGCCCAGGGCATGGTCAACGGGCAGGAGTCGGAGATCGCGCTGATGAAGGGCATGCTGGAGAAGCGGGGCGCGCAGGCGCGGTCGTAGGACCGGCGGCTGGGACGGCGTGGGGTGGACCACACCCCACGGCACCCCCATTGCGTCGCTCTGACGATTACACTGAACGGGTGCCTCAACTTCGCCTCGCCCTGAACCAGATCGACTCGCGCGTCGGCGACCTCGCCGGCAACACCGAGACGATCCTCCGCTGGACCCGGCACTCCGCCGAGCAGGGAGCGCATCTCGTGGCGTTCCCGGAGATGGCGCTGACCGGCTACCCCGTCGAGGACCTGGCCCTGCGCCCGTCCTTCGTCGAGGCGTCCCGCGCGGCCCTGCGCTCCCTCGCCGCGCGCCTCGCCGACGAGGGTCTCGGCGAGCTGCCGGTGATCGTCGGCTACCTCGACCGGTCCGAGACCGCCCAGCCGAAGTACGGCCAGCCGGCCGGCGCCCCGCAGAACGCGGGCGCGGTGCTGCACGGCGGCGAGGTGGTCCTGACGTACGCCAAGCACCACCTCCCCAACTACGGCGTCTTCGACGAGTTCCGCTACTTCGTGCCCGGCGACACCATGCCGGTGCTGCGGGTGCGCGGCGTCGACGTGGCCCTGGCGATCTGCGAGGACCTCTGGCAGGACGGCGGCCGCGTCCCGGCGGCACGGTCGGCGCGGGCCGGCCTGCTGATCTCCATCAACGCCTCCCCGTACGAGCGCAACAAGGACGACACCCGGCTGGAGCTGGTGCGCAAGCGTGCCCAGGAGGCCGGGTGCACCACCGCCTACCTGGCGATGATCGGCGGCCAGGACGAGCTGGTCTTCGACGGCGACTCGATCGTGGTCGACTCCGGCGGCGAGGTCGTGGCGCGGGCGCCGCAGTTCTCCGAGGGCTGTGTGGTCCTGGACCTGGACCTGCCGGCGGCGGAGCAGGACGCGCCCATGGGTGTGGTCGACGACGGTCTGCGCATCGACCGGGTGGTGCTGTCCGAGGACCCGGTGCCGGCGTACGAGCCGGAGCACACCGGCGGCTACGCGGAACGGCTCGACGACGACGAGGAGGTCTACTCGGCGCTGGTCGTCGGCCTGCGGGCGTACGTGCGGAAGAACGGCTTCCGGTCGGTCCTCATCGGCCTGTCCGGCGGCATCGACTCCGCGCTGGTCGCGGCGATCGCCTGCGACGCGGTGGGCGCGGAGCACGTGTACGGCGTGTCGATGCCGTCGAAGTACTCCTCGGAGCACTCCAGGGGCGACGCGGCGGAGCTGGCCCGCCGCACGGGGCTGAACTTCCGGACCGTTCCGATCGCGCCGATGTTCGACGCGTACATGGCGTCGACGGAGCTGACCGGGCTGGCCGAGGAGAACCTCCAGTCCCGGCTGCGGGGCACTTTGCTGATGGCGATCTCCAACCAGGAGGGCCACATCGTGCTGGCCCCCGGCAACAAGTCGGAGCTGGCGGTGGGCTACTCGACGCTGTACGGCGACTCGGTGGGCGCGTACGGCCCCATCAAGGACGTGTACAAGACGTCGATCTTCCGCCTCGCCCAGTGGCGCAACCGGGCGGCCGAGGAGCGCGGCGAGACCCCGCCGATCCCCGAGAACTCGATCACCAAGCCGCCGAGCGCCGAGCTGCGGCCGGGCCAGGTCGACACGGACTCCCTGCCGGACTATCCCGTCCTCGACGCGATCCTCGAAATGTACGTCGACCGGGACCAGGGCGCCGACGCGATCGTCGCCGCCGGCTTCGACCGGGACCTGGTGACGAAGACGCTGCGGATGGTGGACACCGCGGAGTACAAGCGGCGCCAGTACCCGCCGGGCACCAAGATCTCCGCGAAGGGCTTCGGCAAGGACCGGCGGCTGCCGATCACCAACGGCTGGCGTGAGACGGCGTAGCCATGTGCGCGGTGGAGGCATCCACGGAGCGGGCGTCGGCGTCGGCGTCGGTGTCGGTGTCGGTGTCGGTGTCGGTGTCGGTGTCGGTGTCGTAGGACGGTCCGCCGGTCCGGGCGGTCACGACCCGGTGACCTTCACCCGCGCCGCGACGGGCAGATGGTCGCTGCCCGTCGCCGGCAGGGTCCACGACGTGACCGGCTCCACACCGCTGACCATGATCTGGTCGATCCGGGCCATCGGGAACGACACCGGCCAGCTGAAGCCGAACCCGCTGCCCGCCGCGCCCTGAGTGGAGCGCATCTGCGAGGTGACGGCGTTCAGGGCGCGGTCGTTCATGGTGCCGTTGAGGTCGCCGAGCAGGATCTTGCGCGGCAGCGCCTCGGCGGCGATCGCCTCGCCCAGCGCGTCGGCGCTCTTGTCGCGCTGCTGGGCGGTGAACCCGGCCTCCGCCTTCACCCGTACCGACGGCAGATGCGCGACGAACACCGCGACCGGGCCCTCGGGGGTGGCCACCGTCGCCCGCATCGCGCGCTTCCAGCCCAGCTTGATGTCGACGGCCTGGACAGCGCTGATCGGGTACTTGCTCCACAGCCCGACGGTGCCCACGACCTCGTGGTACCGGTACGTCGGCGCCAGCGCCTCCTCGTACGTCGGTACGGCGCTCGCCTTCAGCTCCTCCAGGGCGAGCACGTCCGCGCCGGCGGCGGCCACGTCACGGGCGGTGCCGGACGGGTCGGGGTTGTCGGCGTTCACGTTGTGGGTGGCGACCGTGAGTTCGCCGCCGCCGCCGGTCTTGTCGGTGAGCAACCCGCCGAAGGAGTTCAGCCAGACCGCCAGCGGCAGCACCGTCGCGATCAGCGCGGTCGCGGACCGGCGCAGCAGCGCGCACAGCAGGAGCAGCGGGACGAACAGGCCCAGCCAGGGCAGGAACGTCTCGATGAGGCTGCCGAGGTTGCCGTAGCGGTTGGGGATGCGCGCGTGCAGCAGCATCACCAGGGACAGCAGCAGCGCGATCGCGGCGAGGGCGATGCCCCGGCGCCAGATCCGTGGATCGCCGCGCCACCCGGCGGCGAGACGGCCGGTGATACGTCCCATCAGGCGCCGAAGCCGGCTTCCCCGAGGCTCGGGACCCGAGCCGCCGTTGTCCGTCTCCGTCATGTACGCCTGCTGCGCCATACCGTCGCCTCACTGCCTGCCGTGCACACCGTCCGTCCCCCGGGGTACGACCCTAGGGGATGATCGGTTTCGTTCCTGCCGTCGGGGACGGCCGTACGGGCACGAGGACGAGCGGGGCGTCGTCAGGAGTTCCACCAACGGTTCCTGACGGGGCGTCTGTGACGAAACGTGCACATTGCAATTGGTTGTCCGTTGAACCGACGGGGGTGGTCGAAGGGGGTGGCCTTGCCCACAGGGCGTGCTCTGGCCCTGCCCGGCACGAAGTGCCACCATGGGGGGTGGTCCGGGGACGCCGTGAGGGCGCCTCGAGATGACGTAAGGAGCCGTTGCAATGACGCAGCTTTCGGCTGCCCAGACTGCATCGCAGAAGACCTCCGACGGCAGCAGGGCGCTGTACGGGGGGAAGGGCACCCGCCGCATCACCGTTCGCGACATCGCCGCCGCCAAGGAGCGCGGCGAGAAGTGGCCCATGCTCACCGCGTACGACGCGATGACCGCGTCCGTCTTCGACGAGGCCGGCATCCCGGTGATCCTCGTCGGTGACTCGGCGGGCAACTGCCACCTCGGCTACGACACCACCGTCCCCGTCACCCTCGACCAGATGACCATGCTGTCGGCGGCCGTCGTCCGAGGCACCCGGCGCTCCCTGATCGTCGGCGACCTGCCCTTCGGGTCGTACCAGGAGGGCCCCGTCCAGGCGCTGCGCTCGGCGACCCGCCTGGTGAAGGACGCCGGGGTCGGTGCCGTCAAGCTGGAGGGCGGCGAGCGCTCGTACGAGCAGATCCGGCTGCTGGTGGAGGCCGGCATCCCGGTGATGGCCCACATCGGGCTGACCCCGCAGTCCGTCAACGCCATGGGCTACCGCGTCCAGGGGCGCGGCGACGAGGCGGCCGCACAGCTGCTGCGCGACGCGAAGGCCGTGCAGGACGCCGGCGCCTTCGCGGTGGTCCTGGAGCTGGTCCCGGCGGAGCTGGCGGCCGAGGTCACCCGGGTCCTGCACATCCCGACGGTCGGCATCGGCGCCGGCCCGGACACCGACGCGCAGGTCCTCGTCTGGACGGACATGCTGGGACTGACCTCGGGCCGGGTCCCGAAGTTCGTCAAGCAGTACGCGAACCTGCGCGAGGTCATGACCGGCGCCGCCCGCGCCTTCGCGGAGGACGTCGTCGGCGGAACGTTCCCCCAGGAGGAACACTCCGTCCACTGATCCACCACCCGCACCACGGACAGCCCGCCGACTTCCCCCATCGGCGGGCTGTCCCTTTCCGGTGCCGGTCACCTGTCGAGCAGTAGTTTCGCGGCCGCTGCCGCTCCGTCGGTGCGGATGCCGTCGGCCACCGTCCTCGCACGGGCGAGGGTTTCGGGGCGCAGGGCCGTACCGAGGGCGGCTGAGAGGGACTCGGTGGTCGGGGTCGGGCCGTCGTGTGCCGCGCCGATGCCCAGGGCGGCCACCCGGGCGGCCCAGTAGGGCTGGTCCGCCGCCTGGGGTACCACCACCTGCGGCGCTCCGGCCTGCGCGGCTGTCGTCGTGGTGCCCGCGCCGCCGTGGTGCACGACGGCGGCCACCCTGCGGAACAGTGCCTGCTGATTGACCTCGCCGACGGCGAAACAGTCGTCCCGGTCGTCGATCAGACCCAGCTCGGCCCAGCCCCGGCCGACTAGCGCACGGCGACCGTGCGCGCGGATCGCCTCGACGGACACCCGGGCGATGTCCGCCGGGACGCCGCGCATACTGCCGTAGCCGACGAACACCGGGGGTGTGCCCGCGTCCAGGAACGCCAGCAGGTCGTCCGCCAGCGGGCGTTCGTCCGGCAGGATCCACGCCCCGGTGTGCACGACGTCGAGCTCCGGGGTCTCCCGCCACGGCCCCAGGACCGGGTCCGACGCCAGCCACGGCCGGTCGGTGAAGATGAAACCGTGGACGTCGTCCACCGGCGGCAGGCCGACCGAGGCCCGGTGGGCGTTGAGCGCCCCGCCGTGCAGCTCGTTGAAGGTCCGGGCGGTCAGGTCCCACAGCTCCCGGTTGTCGGTCACCTCCGGCGGGAACGACTGGCCCGGCAGCAGCGCGGGGGGCGCCTGGTGCGGCGACCGCAGCAGGAACGGGCAGAAGGTCGCGTACACGTAGGGGATACCGAGCTTCTCGGCCGCCGACCGCGAGGAGAAGTGTGCGAGCCCGGTCGCCAGCAGGACGTCGCATCCCTCGGCGGCGGCGACGACGGTGCCGAACTGCGCGGACAGCTCGGCCGCACGCCGGGCGGCCGCCGACTCCGTCGACGGCGCCGTCATGGTGCCCATCGGCCTGCCGACCGGCACCAGTTCCACCTCCGCCCTGGCCAGCAGCCGGGCGAAGACCTCGTCCGGCGGCGCACAGACCCTCACCCGCGCGCCGAGTTCCCGTAACCGCACCGCGAGCGCCACCAGCGGTTCGACATCCCCGCGCGACCCATACGTCGACAACAACACACGCACCATGTGACTCCCGTTTCCGCAGGTACTGGCATCGGTCGCCGATTCTGCGGCCTGACGGGGGCCTTGCCGCAAAGCCCCCCGGCGCGCTATACGTTGAGCACGGCAAGGAGAGGAAGTCTCCTTGCCTTTGGTTTTCGCCGCTGTAGGCGGGCTGTCGGTGGTTTGTCGGTGGGGGCTGGCAGCGTTCTCGGCATGACGCGAATCGACAAGGACCTCGTCGGTGCCGGGAGTGCCGTGGCCGTGCGGGGGTTGGTGAAGCACTACGGGGAGACCAAGGCGCTCGACGGGGTGGACCTGGACGTGCGGGAGGGCACCGTGATGGGGGTGCTCGGGCCGAACGGGGCCGGGAAGACCACGCTGGTGCGGATCCTGTCCACACTGCTGACGCCCGACGGGGGGCGGGCTACCGTCGCCGGCTACGACGTCGTACGGCAGCCCCGGCAGTTGCGGCGGGTGATCGGGCTGACCGGGCAGTACGCGTCGGTGGACGAGAAGCTGCCGGGGTGGGAGAACCTGTACATGATCGGGCGGTTGCTCGATCTGTCCCGGAGGAACGCGCGGGCCCGGGCCGACGAGCTGCTGGAGCGGTTCTCGCTGGCCGAGGCGGCGCGACGGCCGGCCAGGACGTACTCCGGGGGCATGCGGCGGCGGCTGGATCTGGCCGCGTCGATGATCGGGCGGCCCGCGGTGCTGTTCCTCGACGAGCCGACGACCGGGCTCGACCCGCGCACCCGCAACGAGGTGTGGGACGAGGTCAAGGCGATGGTCGGGGACGGGGTCACCGTGCTGCTGACCACGCAGTACATGGAGGAGGCCGAGCAGCTGGCCGCCGAGCTGACCGTCGTCGACCGGGGGAAGGTCGTCGCGGGCGGCGGCATCGAGGAGCTGAAGGCCAGGGTCGGGGGACGGACACTGCGGGTGCGGCCGGTCGATCCGCTGCAGCTGCGCCCGCTCGCCGGGTTCCTCGACGAGCTGGGCATCACCGGGCTCGCCACGACGACCGTGGACCCCGCCACCGGCACCCTGCTCGTGCCGGTCCTCAGCGACGAGCAGCTGACGGCCGTGCTCGGCGCGGTCACCGCGCGCGGTCTCACCCTCGCCTCCGTCACCACCGAACTGCCCAGCCTGGACGAGGTGTTCCTGTCCCTCACCGGCCACCGTGCCGGTGCCCCGCGGGACGCCGCGCCCGCCGACGCCCGCCAGGAGGTCGCCGTATGAGCGCCACCGCCCCTGTGCGCGGCTCCGCCGCCGACGCGCCGATCTCCCTGCGGGCCCATCTGCGGCACACCGGGGCGCTCGTCCGCCGCAACCTGCTGTGGATCCGCCAGGACCCCGAGTCGATGTTCGACGCGCTGCTGATGCCGATCGTGTTCACCCTGCTGTTCGTGTACGTCTTCGGCGGCTCGATCGGGCAGGCGCTGGGCGGCGGTCAGGACCAGTACGTGCAGTACGTCATCCCGGGCATGCTGGCGATGATGAGCATGAGCATGTCCCAAGGGGTCGGTACCGGCTTCAGCCAGGACTTCAACAGCGGGGTCATGGACCGCTTCCGGTCGCTGCCCATCGGGCGGGGGTCCGTGCTCTTCGCGAAGATCGCGGTCGAGCTGGGGCGGATGCTGTTCGCCGCGGCCGTGCTGGTGGTGGTCGCCGTCCTGGTCGGCTTCGAGATCGACAGCTGGCCGGGGCTGCTGGCGGCCCTGGCGCTGTCGGCGGTGTTCGCCTCGTCGGTCATGTGGGTGTTCCTCACCCTGGGGGTCGTGCTGAAGAACGCGCAGTCCGTGCAGGCGATGGGCTTCCTGGTGCTGTTCCCGCTGCAGTTCGGCTCGTCGATCTTCGCGCCGACGGACTCCATGCCGGGCTGGCTGCGGACCTTCACCGACTACAACCCGATGTCCACGCTCGCGGACGCGGCCCGCGGACTGACGGTGGGCGGGCCCGTCGCCCACGACCTGTGGATGACGCTGGGCTGGTCCGCGGCCATCACCGCCGTGATGGCGCCGGTCGCCATCCACAAGTTCCGTACGAAGAGCTGATCAGACCAGGGCGGCGGCTTCCGCGTAGGAGAGGCCGCCGCCCTCGGCGTACGCACGCTCGTACGTCTCCTCGTCGAGCGCGGAGCGCACCCGGCGTTCGGCCAGCTCCAGCGAGGCGCGTTCCAGCCGGGAGCGGAAGTGGCGGGGCGGGAGCAGGGCCTGGGCGGCGCCCAGGCAGCGGGCGGCGTCGGCGGCGCGGGAGCCGCCGTCGACGCCGCCGAGGGCGACGGCGGCGACGGTGAGGTAGAGGGGGCGCAGCCACGGGGCGATGGCCACGGACAGGGTGTCCCCGGCCTGCTCCAGGGCCCGCCGTACGGTGACCAGCGCCCGCTGGTGGTGGCCGTCGAAGGCGTCCAGCCAC
This sequence comes from Streptomyces sp. NPDC018693, assembly GCF_044391385.1. NCBI lineage: Bacteria > Bacillati > Actinomycetota > Actinomycetes > Kitasatosporales > Streptomycetaceae > Streptomyces > Streptomyces sp. NPDC018693. The sequence continues at coordinate 60,610 of NZ_JBIRZZ010000008.1, forward strand.
GCCTCGTTGCCGACCAGGAAGGCGTCGAAGACGACGAAGTGGGCGAGGTTGAACTCCTCCCTCAGCAGCCGCAGTTGCTCGCGGGCCTCGTCGCTGCGGCCGGACAGGCCGAGCCAGCCGGACAGGAACAGCCGGGCCGCGGGCATCGCCTCGCCCGCGGGGTCCGTGCGGGCGATCACCTCGCGCAGGACGCGCTCGCCCCGCTCCTCGTCTCCGGCCTCCAGCAGCACACTGCCCAGCCGGGCGCCGAGGACCGACAGCTGGGCGCGGGCGCCGATCCGCTCGGCGTGGGCCATGGCGTCCTCGTAGTCGGCGGCGGCCTCCCGGTAGGCGCCGCGCCGCTCATGGGCCTCCGCGCAGGCGGCCAGCGCCTCGGCCGCGCCCCAGGTGTCACCGAGGCGCCGGAAGATCTCCAGCGCCTCGTCGGCGTCACGGGCGGCGTCGCCGGTCCAGTCGCTGCGGTTGGCGAGGAGGTTGCCGCGCAGCTGCAGACAGAAGGCCAGCTCCCAGTCGAAGCCGGGCAGCTCCCGGCAGGTGTCGACGTTGGCGTCCATGATGCGGCGCAGCTGCTCCACGTCGCCGGTCAGCATCACGGCGTAGAACCAGACGATGCCGGGGGCGCGGCAGGTCTGCGGCAGGCCGGGGGTGTAGGTGGCGGCGATGGCGTGCAGCTTGGCCTGGCCCCGCGGGGTCTGCCAGAGGTCCAGGTCGGTGTCCATGGTGGCGAGCTCGGTGAGGTGCACCCCGCGCCGGGCCTCGGCCAGGTCCTCGCCGGTCAGTGGGGGCGGGACGTCGATGCACCGCCGCGACACCGGGGCGGCCGGGCGGAGCGGCTCGGCGAACGGGTCGGGGCCCAGGGCCATGACCGCGCGGCACCAGGTGCGGGACTCGATGCGCAGGTCGCGTGTCTGCCAGTACCAGACCAGGGAGTGGACGAGATACAGCCCCTCCTGTTCGTCGCCCGCGGCGACGGCGTGGCGCAGGGCGGTGCGCAGGTTCTCGTACTCGGTCTCGAACCGGGCGATGGCCGCGCGCTGACGCGGGCCGCGCAGCAACGGGTCGGTGATGCGGGCGAGTTCGCGGTAGTACGTCAGATGCGCGCGCTCGGCGTCGGCGCGCCGGCCGGCCTCGTCCAGGCGTTCGGCGGCGTACTCGGCGACGGTCTCCAGGAGCCGGTAGCGCATCTCGCCGTCGCCCGAGGGGGCGGCGACCACCAGGGACTTGTCGACGAGGGAGCCCACCGCCTCCAGGGCGGCCGGGCCGCACACGGCCTCGGCGGCGGCGAGGTCGCAGCCGCCGGCGAAGACCGACAGCCGGGTGAGGACATCGCGTTCGTCGTCGTCGAGCAGGTCCCAGGACCAGTCGACGACGGCGCGCAGGGTCTGCTGGCGGGGCAGGACCGTGCGGCTGCCGGAGGTGAGCAGGCGGAAGCGGTCGTCGAGGCGGGCGGCGAGCTGACGGGGGGTCATCATGCGGAGGCGGGCGGCGGCGAGCTCGATGGCGAGGGGCAGGCCGTCGAGGCGGCGGCAGATCTCCGCGCACGCCTGAGGGTCCTCGTCGGTACGGAACCCCGGGCGGGCGGCCGCGCCGCGCTCGGCGAGCAGCCGCAGGGCGACGGGCTGCGGCAGCGGCTCCACGGGGCGCAGTGACTCGCCGGGGACGCCGAGGGGTTCGCGGCTGGTGGCGAGGATCGTCAACCGGGGGCAGCGGGCGAGGAGTTCCTCCGCGAGGCGGGCGGCGGCCCCGACGACGTGCTCGCAGTTGTCGAGGATGATCAGCATGCGGCGCCGGCCGCAGTGCTCCACGAGCCGCTCCACGGGGTCGTCGTGCCGCTCGGCGACGGCCCGCATCTCCTCCGCGCCGGCCCCGTGCAGCACGGTCTCCCGAGCCCCTACGGCGGTCAGCACGGCCTGCGGTACGGCCTCGGGGTCGTCGACCGGCGCCAGCTCCGCCAGCCACACCCCGTCCGGCGCGGCGTCCCGCACCTGCTCGGCGGCCTCCTGCGACAGCCGCGTCTTGCCCGCCCCGCCGGGTCCGATCAGGGTCACCAGCCGAGCGGCGGCAAGGTCCCCGCGCAGAGCCTCGATCTCGTCCTCCCGCCCGACGAAGGAGGTGAGCCGGGCCCGCAGGTTGCCCGTACGGCCCGCGCCCCCGGCCCGCCCGGCACCCTTCGGCCCACCGGCCTCGCCCCACCCCCGCCCCGGGCGCGGAGCTGTCCCGCCGCTGTGCGCACCCTGCTCCGGGCGTAGCAACTCCCCGTGCAGCGCCCGTAGTTCCGGCCCCGGGTCCGAGCCGAGCCGGTTCGCCAGGAGGTGTCGTACGTCCTCGTAGGCGGCCAGCGCCTCGGCGGTGCGGCCCGCGTCGCGGAGGGCGCGCAGGCGGAGGCATTGCAGGGGTTCGTCCAGGGGGTGGGTGTCGCACAGGGCCGTCAGTTCGGGCAGGGACCGCTCGGCGTGGCCGAGGGCGAGCGCGGCGGTGTGGCGGGCGCGCAGCGCGTCCAGTCGGCGGGCCTCCCAGCGGGGCGCTTCGGCGGTGCGGTCGGGCAGGTCGGTCAGGGCCGGGCCCTGCCACAGGGCGAGCGCGTCGCCGAGGGTGGCGGCCGCCCTGGTGGCGTCGCCGTCGGCCAGCGCACGGGTGCCGTCGGCGGTGAGCCGCTCGAAGCGGTGCAGGTCGACGTCGTCGGGGTCGGCGGTGAGCCGGTAGCCGCCGTCGGCCGAGGCGATCGCGTCCGCGCCGAGCGCCCGGCGCAGCCGGCCGACCAGCGCCTGGAGCGCGCCGATGGCGTCGGCCGGCGGGTCCCCCGCCCAGACCTCCTCCACCAGCAGCCCCGCGGGCACCGTCCGGCCGGCCCGCAGCGCCAGCACCGTCAGCAGGGCACGCAGCCGCGCCCCGCCGACGGCGAGGGGACTGCCGTCGGGACGGAACGCCTGAACGGGGCCGAGGATGCGGTAGCGCACGGGGTCCATTGTCTCTGTCGGTCCAAGTGGGGGGCGGGGCGGGCTCAGCGTGCCGCGGTCGTGCCCGCCGGCAGGTCCGCCTCCAGTGTCACCAGGACGCCCACCTGGCCGTGGCGTATGCCGCCCTTGCCCGGCTCATCGCCTTTGAACCACTTCGGGCACGTCTCGACCGGCCGCAGCGACCGCATCCCGGGCACCGGCTCCCAGGTCCGGGAACCGGGAGCCGTCTCGGCGTACCCCTGGACCACGAGGTGGATCGCCCGCACCCGGCCGGTCGTCTCGGGCCACTTGTCACCGTGGCGTTCGACCATCAGCAGGCCGGGGTCGGGCCAGCCGCCACCGAGGACGTCGTCGGCGGCGGCGACCCGCAGCGGCCAGCTCACCTCGTCCCCGACCGAGAAGGGTGTACCGCAGCACTCCATCTGCCAGTCCGCGTAGAACACCTGCCGAAGACCCATGCCCCCACCTTCCATGGAACCACCGACCGGCCGCGAGACGTTTTCCCCGTGCGCCCGGTACGGTCGGGCGGTCCGCAGCCCGTGCCGGACGTCCGAGACAGCCAGGGAGCCCCATGACCACCACCACCGCGCGCCGGTACAGCGACCGGCGGGTCAGTTCGGTCTTCGTCGGGATCCTGGCCGTGACGGCGGTGACCGGCTGGGCCGTCTGGACCGGGTTCGCGGAGCAGCCCGGTGTGGCCGTGTTCCTGTTCGTGACCTCCGCCTGGATCGTGTCGCTGTGCCTGCACGAGTACGCGCACGCGCGCACCGCCCTGCACGGCGGGGACATCACGGTCGGCGCGAAGGGCTATCTGACGCTGAATCCGCTGAAGTACACGCACGCGCTGCTGAGCATCGTGCTGCCGGTGGTGTTCCTGATCATGGGTGGTATCGGACTGCCCGGCGGTGCCGTCTTCATCGAGCGGGGGCGGATCCGGGGGCGCTGGCGGCACAGTCTGGTCTCGGCGGCGGGCCCGCTGACGAACGTGCTGTTCGCCGCGGTGTGCACCGCGCCGTTCTGGCTGGACGCCCTGGACGGCGTCCCGGCGGACTTCCGGTTCGCGCTCGCCTTCCTCGCCCTGCTGCAGGTGACGGCCGCGATCCTGAACTTCCTGCCGGTGCCCGGCCTGGACGGCTACGGCGTCATCGAGCCCTGGCTGTCGTACAAGGTGAAGCGGCAGGTGGAGCCGTTCGCGCCGTTCGGGCTGCTGTTCGTGTTCGCGCTGCTATGGGTGCCGTCGGTCAACGGCGCGTTCTTCGACGCGGTCGACGCGGTCCTCAAGGGCCTCGGGGTGAGCGAGTCCGAGACGTACTACGGCCGGGAGCTCTACCGCTTCTGGTAGGCGCCGGCCCGGCCCTGTCGCACGTAGTACCAGGTCATGTTGGACGACAGCCCCGCCAGCAGCACCCAGACGACGCCCAGCCAGCTGCCCTGGGTGAAGGAGACCACGGCGGCGGCCACGGAGAGGACGCAGACCACGAGGGCGTAGAGGGCGAGGCGGGGCATGGGGTCGGCTCCTGTGAGACGGGGGACACTGCTGCGTTCGTGCGTGCGGTCGTCGTCCAGTGTCCCCCATGGGGTCATACGTCCGTGACGCGGAGCCCCGCGTGTGCCTTGTAGCGGCGGTTGACGGAGATCAGGTTCGCGACCAGGGACTCCACCTGGTGGGCGTTGCGCAGCCGGCCGGCGAAGATGCCGCGCATCCCGGGGATGCGGCCGGCCAGCGCCTGCACGATCTCCACGTCCGCGCGCGCCTCGCCCAGCACCATCACATCGGTGTCGATCTCGTCGATCTCCGGGTCCTGGAGGAGGACGGCGGACAGGTGGTGGAAGGCGGCGGTGACCCGGGAGTCCGGCAGCAGGGCGGCGGCCTGCTGGGCCGCGCTGCCCTCCTCGGGCTTGAGCGCGTAGGCACCCTGCTTGTCGAAGCCGAGCGGGTTGACGCAGTCGACGACCAGCTTGCCCGACAGTTCCGCGCGCAGGGACTCAAGGGTCTTGCCGTGGCCCTCCCACGGTACGGCGACGATCACGATGTCGCTGCGGCGCGCGCACTCGGCGTTGTCGGCGCCCTCGACACCGTGGCCGAGTTCCTCGGCCGCGTCCCGGGCCCGGTCGGCGGCGCGCGAGCCGATGATCACCTTCTGGCCTGCCTTGGCGAGGCGGTGGGCGAGGCCCTTGCCCTGCGGGCCGGTGCCGCCCAGCACGCCGACGACGAGACCGGAGACGTCAGGCAGGTCCCAGGGGTCCTTGGCGGGGGCCTTTTGGGCAGCGGGGGCGGACTGTGCACTGTCGGTAGAGGTCATGGGCCGACCTTACGCGGGGGTGGCGGGGCGCCTTTCGTCATGTCGTGGGAATCACGCGCGAACCGCGGACCGGGGCCGGCCGGCTGCGGCAGGATGCGGCCGCATGGACGCCGTACGGGTCGCGCTGCTGCGCGAGGTGCTTGCCGGGACCGAGTGGCCGGGGGCCACGCGCCGCTTCGCGGGGCCCTGCGGGGGGTCGGTGGTGTCGCACGGGGGCGGGTTGCTGCTGGTGGGGACGGCGGCGTACGAGCCGTGGCATCTGGCGGCGCATCTGGTCGACGAGGCGGCGTGATCGGGTACGCCGGAGCTGGCGCCGACGCTCGTACGGCATGACGCGCGGCCCTCGGACCCGGCGCGTCCGGCGGTCGGGCCGGGGCAGCGCGGCGGGGTGAGACGCTGCTGGTGGTGGCGCCGGAGGGGGATGCCGCGGTGCTGGAGCGGGTGCACGGGGCGCGGCGGGCCGGGGTGAAGAGCGCGGCCGCGGGCGAGGAGGCGGTGCCGTCGGGCAGGGGGCGCCGCCGCTTCCGGGACCGGCTGGCGAGGCCGGCGGAGTCCTTGACGGCACCGCCGCCGGCGCCCTGGTGACGCAGGCGAACTCCCCACCGTAGAAAAGCAGTTGCCCCCTCCCTCACGCTCCCCCGAGCATGGCCCCTCGTGACCGCCCTCCTCCCCGATCTCGCCCCCTGGAAAGCTTCCCGGGACTTCCGGCGGCTCTGGGTGTCCGGGCTGGTGTCGAACTTCGGGAGCTTTCTGACGTTCGTGGCGCTGCCGGTGCAGATCAAGGAACTCACCGGGTCGGCGGCCGCCGTGGGGGCGATCGGGGCCGTGGAGCTGGTGCCCCTGGTGGTGTTCGGGCTGTACGGGGGCGCGCTCGCCGACGCGCTCGACAAGCGGAAGCTGATCGTGTGGACGGAGGTGGGGCAGGGGGCCCTGTCCGCCGGGCTGCTCGTCAACGCGCTGCTGCCGCAGCCCTCCGTCTGGCCGCTCTACCTGGTCGCCGCCCTGTCCTCCGCGCTGGTCTCCGTGCAGCGGCCCGCCCTGGACTCGTTGTGGCCGCGGATCGTCGCCCACGAGCACATGCCGGCCGCGACCGCCCTGAACTCCCTGCGCTGGACGGTCGGCGGCGTCGCGGCGCCCGCGCTCGCCGGGGTCGTCGTGGCGTACGCCGGTCTGGGCTGGGCGTACGGCGCCGATCTGCTCACCTTCGTCGTGTCGGTGGCCCTGATCGTCGGTATCGCCCCCTCCCCCGCCGCGCACGAGGCCGTGAAGCCGTCCCTCGCCGCCATCGCCGAGGGCGCCCGCTATGCCTGGGGCCGCAAGGAACTCCTGGGCACCTACGCCGTCGACCTGGCCGCGATGTTCCTGGCGATGCCGCTGGCCGTACTTCCGTTCCTGGCCGACGAGTTGGACGCGCAGTGGTCGCTGGGGCATGGGGGTCCCCCCACACCCTTAAGGCAGTGGGGGAGTACGCGAGTGTGCCGGCCGGGGCTCTGCTGGTCGGCCTGACCAGCGGCTGGGTCTCCCGGGTCCACCGGCACGGCCGGATGGTGGTGCTCGCCGCCGCGCTGTGGGGGCTCGCCGTCGCCGCCGCCGGGCTGGTGCACAACGTCTGGCTGGTGCTGCTCTGTCTGACCTTCGCCGGGGCCTGCGACATGGTCAGCGGTGTCTTCCGCGGGGCGATCTGGGACCAGACGATCCCGGACGAGCTGCGCGGCCGGCTCGCCGGGATCGAGCTGCTGTCGTACTCGGTGGGGCCGACCCTCGGCCAGGTGCGCGGCGGTGGGTTCGCCGCGTGGTGGGGGGTGCGGGCCTCGGTGTGGTCGGGCGGGGTGCTGTGCGTGGGCGCGGTGGGGCTGCTGGCGCTGTGTCTGCCGGGGCTGATGGCGTACGACGTACGGACGAACGAGCACGCGGTGCGCATGCGTGAGCGGCGGGGCACGGTCGGCGCGGAGTCCGGCGGCGCGTGAGCGCGCGCCGGGTCCCGTCTTCGTCGCTCCTCGTCCCTCAGTCCTCGTCCGCCGCCCCGCCGGCCGGTGCGTCGTGCCAGCGCGGGTCGTTCTCCCACTGGAGGTTGCGCTCGCGGGCGGTCTCCATCGCGTGCTGGGCCTCCTGCCGACTGGCGTACGGTCCGAAGCGGTCCTTGCCGGGGCACTCCGGCCCCTCCTCGACCTTCTTGTGCTCCAGGCAGTAGTACCACTCGCCCGGTTTGCCGGCCGTGCGCTTCTTGAACAGGGCCATGACGCACTCCTCTCGTCGCACGGACATGGTCCCCCATCGCCGCTGTCTTAGACTCGCTGGCATGTCTGGCCAGTCGCTGCTCGTCCCAGGGGAGCTGTCCCCCACCCGTTCCGTGCCCGGAAACATCCGCCGCCCCGAGTACGTCGGCAGGCCCGCGCCGACGCCGTACACCGGACCGGAGGTGCAGACGCCCGAGACCGTCGAGGCGATGCGGATCGCCGGGCGGATCGCCGCGCGGGCGATGGCGGAGGCCGCGAAGATCATCGCGCCGGGCGTCACCACCGACGAGCTGGACAAGGTCGCGCACGAGTACATGTGCGACCACGGCGCCTACCCCTCCACCCTCGGCTACCGCGGTTTCCCCAAGTCGTTGTGCACCTCGGTCAACGAGGTGATCTGCCACGGCATCCCCGACTCGACCGTGCTGCGCGACGGGGACATCGTCAATCTGGACGTCACCGCGTACATCGGCGGGGTGCACGGCGACAACAACGCCACCTATCTGGTCGGTGACGTCGACGAGGAGTCGCGGCTGCTGGTGGAGCGGACCCGGGAGTCCCTCAACCGCGCGATCAAGGCGGTCAGGCCGGGCCGGCAGATCAATGTCATCGGCCGGGTCATCGAGTCGTACGCCAAGCGCTTCGGCTACGGCGTCGTGCGGGACTTCACGGGCCACGGCATCAACTCGTCGTTCCACTCGGGGCTGATCATCCCGCACTACGACAGCCCGCACGCGACGACCGTGATCGTGCCCGGAATGACCTTCACGATCGAGCCGATGCTGACGCTGGGCACGCACGAGTACGACATGTGGGACGACGGGTGGACCGTCGTGACCAAGGACCGCAAGCGGACGGCCCAGTTCGAGCACACGCTGGTGGTGACGGAGACCGGGGCGGAGATCCTGACGCTGCCGTGACCGTGGCGTAGAGCCGGTTCATGAAGCCCGTCCTCTGCGGAGGACGGGCTTTGTCCTATACGCTTTTACCGACAGGCTGTCGGCAAACCTATTGACTTAGGTAAGCCTTACCTCAGAGGATGTGCCGCATGGACTCCTTCTCGACAGTCATCCGCACCGCGACGCAGGAGCAGCACGCGGAGGCCGAGACCTCCCCCTTCATGGGTGACCTGCTCGGCGGCAGGCTCGGCGTGGATGCCTACGCGCGCTACACCGAGCAGCTGTGGTTCGTGTACGAGGCACTGGAGAGCGGGGCCGAGCGGCTGGCCTCGGACCCGGTGGCCGGGCCCTTCGTCCGGCCGGAGCTGTTCCGGCTGGCGGCGCTGGAGCGGGACCTGGCGCATCTGCGCGGGCCGGGGTGGCGCTCCACCCTGACCGCACTGCCCGCCACGCGCGTGTACGCCGACCGGGTGCGCGAGTGCGCCGAGCGGTGGCCCGCCGGATACATCGCCCACCACTACACCCGCTACCTCGGCGACCTCTCCGGCGGGCAGATCATCCGCGACAGGGCGGAGCGGACCTGGGGCTTCGAGAAGAAGGGCGACGGCGTCCGCTTCTACGTCTTCGAGGGCATCGGCAACCCGGCCGCCTTCAAGCGGGAGTACCGGGAGCGGCTGGACGCGGTCCGCGCCGACGAACTGGAGAAGCAGCGGGTCGTGGCGGAGTGCAGGAAGGCGTTCGCCCTGAACACGGCGGTGTTCAGGGCGCTGGGCGAGGAGTTCCGGCTGTCGGCCTGAGCCGGAGTCGGTGCGGACGCCGCCGGAGTAGTCGTCGCAGGGCACCGGCCGTCGTCGGCGCCCGGCGCGTCACCGCTCCAGATACACCCGGCCGCCGATCTCCACCCAGCCGCCGGGCTGCGGTGCCGTGAGGATCTGTGAGCCGGAGCCCTGGGTGATGTTCAGGGCGCGGCCCAGGCGGTCCGTGAGGAGCAGGGCCGCCGCGCCCGTCGCCTCGTCCTCGTCGATGCCGTCGTCCCGGCCGGGGAAGGCGCGGGCCCGGATCCGGCCCGCGGGCTCGTCCTCCCACGCCCAGGCGTAGATCCAGTCCCCCCTTGGCGGCACCGGCAGCTCCTCGACCTCGGCGGCCGTCGCGTACTGGCGCAGGGTGCGCGGCGGCGCCCACTCGGCGCGGGCCTCGATCCAGCTGAACTCGCCGTCCAGCCGGGCGCCCACCACGCTGGCCGGGGTGACCAGTTCGGGCACGTCGAGCAGCCAGGCCGTGCCGACGCAGGGGTGACCGGCGAAGGGCAGACGCAGGGTGGGCGTGTAGATGTCGATGACGCCGCGCTCGGGGTCGTCCACGAACACGGTCTCGCTGAAGCCGAGTTTGGCCGCGAGCTCCTGCCGGTCGGCGCGCCCGGGCACCGTCGAGCCGTCCCGGACCACACCGAGTTCATTGCCGTAGCCACCGTTCGCCGCGCAGAAGACGCGGAGCACGTCGTAATCAGTCACGTCGGGCATTGAAGCACCGGTGGGCGTGGATTGCGGTACCGGTGTGGTGCGGACCTTGGTGTCCGCGCCGGTGAGGTGGTCGCGCTGGTGGGGCCCGACGGGGCCGGTAGGTCGACCCCGTTGGCCGGCGCCGGCCGCCGATCTCCCGGCCGCGCTCAGCGGCGGCGAGCGGGCCCGTGTCGCGCTCGCCCGGGTCCTGGCGCAGCGCGCCCCGATGCTCCTGCTGGACGAGCCGACGGCCGCACTGGATCTGAAACACCAGGAGTTGGCGCTGAGGCTGTGCCGGGCGCGGGCGCGGGCGCGGGACGCGGTGGTCGTGGGTCGAGGTGTTCACCGAGCGGCCGCTGTCGGAGGTCTGCGACCGACCGGTCGGGGTGCTGCCCCACTCCTCGCCCCGGTAGGGTTCGCCTCCGGGAAGGGGAAGGTGAAGACACCGGATGACCAGTCGACGCAGGCGTGACCGGAGTTCCTTGCTGACGGCCTCGCTCGCCGCCTTCGTCACGCTGACGACGGCGAGCGGCTGTGTGGTGGTCCACGGGGAACGCGAGGTGATCCCCACCACCACGCCCGCCGAGGCCGAGAAGGCGGTCGCGGAGTTCACGACCGCGTACAACAAAGCCGACGCGGCGTACGACGGTTCGCTGGACGCCGAGTACACCACCGGGCCGCTCGGTGTGATCGACTCGGCCCGGCTGAAGGCCGGGCGGGTCAACAACCCGGACGGCAATCCGAAGCACACGGATCTGGTGCTGTCGGACGTGGACTACACCATCCCGAAGAAGGCCGGCTGGCCACGCTGGTTCGTCGCGGACGCGAAGGCCAACAAGGGCGGCACGTCACGCTGGCTGCTGGTGTTCCTGCGCAACGACATCTCCGAGCCCTGGCAGGCGGCCTATCTGACGCTGGTGGCGCCCGGCGCGCTGCCCGAGTTCGCCAAGGACAAGGACGGGTGGGGCGAGGCCGTACCGGCGGACACGGCCGGGCTGGCGGTGGCTCCTCAGGAGCTGAGCAAGGGGTACACGACGTATCTCCAGCAGGGCGGCGCCGTGTTCGCCGAGGGGACGTACACCAGTGAGCTGCGGACCCGGCGGGAGAAGAACGCGGAGAAGCCCGGGCTTGTCACGCAGTACATCGACCAGCCGCTGATCGAGGGCGACTACGCGCCGGTGGCGCTGCGGACCGCCGACGGCGGGGCCGTGGTGTTCTTCAGCTCACGCCATTTCGTGAAGCAGACGGCCGCGCAGGGGGCGGCCGTGCCGACGCCCAACGCGAATGTGCGGGCGCTGACCACGGGAGAGGTCAAGCAGTCGTTGACGATGGAGTTCGTGGCGAACTCCGTGGCCGTGGACCCCGCGGGACCGGGCAAGGTGTCGGTACTCGGACGGGTCGAGGGACTGACCGCGGCCAAGGGGGAGTGAGGCTGCCCTAGTGGCGCAGCGGCCAGGCCGTGCCCGCGTGGTCGTTCGCATGGCGGGCGCAGGCGTCCGTCAGGGCTTCCAGAAGGGTCAACGGGTCCGGCAGCGGGTGTTCCGGGCCCTTCACCCAGTGCACCGACCGGCCGTCGTCGCCGGGGAGGGCGGCCGGGGGGACCAGGACGTACGAGCCCCGGCAGTGCCAGCGCAGACCCGGGTGTTCGTCCATGGTCTCGGGGTGGCAGTCCAGCTCGCAGGGCCACCACTCGTCCTCGTCCTCGGGGGTGCCGCGGGTGAGGGTGAAGAAGAACATACGGCCGTCGTCGCTCGCCGCGACCGGGCCCACCTCGACACCGGCGGCGAGGAGGCGGTCCAGGGCCTCCTGGCCGGCCTGAACGGGGACGTCGAGGACGTCGTGGGTCATGCCGGTCGCGGTGATGAAGTTGGCCTGCGGCTGGTGACGGGCCCAGCGTTCGATCTGGGCGCGGTCGGTGGTGGACTGCGTCTGCCAGGCGAAGGACACCGGGTGCCGGGCGGGGGTGGGACAGCCCACCCGGTCGCAGGAACAGCCGTAGCCGGGGGCGGGGTGGGCGGCGGGGGCCAGGGGCAGTCCGGCCTCGGCGGCGGCGAGCAGCAGGGCCTCACGGCCGCCGTCGTCGGCGGCCTCCTTCGGGCCGCCTCCGCGCAGCCACTGGGAGAGTTTGCCCCGCAGGCTGGTCAGGCCCCCGAACTCCGCGCTCATCTGTCCCCTCGCCTCGCTGTTGTGCGGACAGCATGCCCTATGGTCCCACCATCGTGCGCATCGGGGGGCCGGTCCCCCCAATTCGGACACCTCAGCGGGGCGCCAGCCCGTACAGCGCGTAGTCGACCAGTGTGTCCGTGTAGGCGTGGGAGATCTCACCGGTGTGCTGCAGCCAGCGCTGGGCGAGCGGGGAGACGAACAGCTCCAGGGCGATACGGAGGTCCAGACCGGCCCGCACCTGCCCGACCTCCTCGGCGGCACGCAGCCGGTCGACGTACAGCTGCAGCGAAGGCTCCAGCAGCTTGGCCACGAACTCCCGGCCGAGCTGCTCGTTGACCACGCCCTCGGCGGCCAGCGCGCGGGTGGGGACCTCGAAGCGGGGGTCCAGCAGCTCGTCGACGGTGGCCCGCAGCACCGTCTTCAGGTCGGCGGCCAGGTCGCCGGTGTCCGGGACGGCGTACGTCTCCTGCCCGGCGGCCTCGGCGGCCTGCGCGCTCAGATCCAGGAACGCCTCCAGCAGCACATCCGCCTTCGACGACCACCACCGGTAGATCGTCTGCTTGCCGACCCCGGCCCGGGCGGCGATCCCCTCGACGGTCGTCTTCTGATACCCGACCTCACCGACGAGGGCGAGGGCGGCGGCGTAGATGGCACGGCGGGACTTCTCGCTGCGGCGGGAGGAGTCGGGGGCGGGCTTGGCGGACTTTGTGACCATGGCTCGACGGTAGCAAGCAGAAGAGACGGTTCGTCTCGTCACCGCCGGGGGCAGCGCCCCGAGGGGCGCGGGGCTGCATCAATGTGCGGCTCCGCCGCGCGGGCGCGACGGCCACAGACAACCAGCACCCGGCAACACGCCCTAGACGCCCTCCCCCGGATACCGCACCCCGATCCACCCCCGCACCGCGTCCAACGTCCGCATCACCGCCAACGTGCCCTCCAGCGGCACCAACGGCGACTCGGTCTCGCCGGAGGCAATCGCCCGCATGACCTCTCGTGCCTCGTGCCGGAACGTCGTACGCGGACCGTCCGCGGGATCCGCCACGAACTCCTCCGGATCCCGCCCCGCCCGATGCAGAACGAACCGCTCGGGATGGAAGAACCCGGACGGAATGTCGATCCGCCCCCGCGTCCCGGTGACGGACGCGGTCGTCCCCGTGCCGCCGTCGATCGAGCAGTGCAGCGTCGCCAGCTCCCCCGACGCCCAGGACAGCACCATCCCGGTCTGCAGATCGACCCCCTCCTCGGAGAGCACCGCCTGCGCGACGACACGGCTCGGTTCGCCGAGCAGGAGCTGGGCGAAGGAGACGGGGTACACGCCGAGGTCGAGCAGGGCGCCACCGCCCTGCTCGGGGTCGCGCAGCCGGTGCGAGGGCGGGAAGGGCCCCTCCAGCCCGAAGTCGGCCTGCACGGTCCGTACGTCACCGATCGCCCCGTCGGCGACGAGGTCCCTCAGGCGCCGTATGACCGGGTTGCAGTACATCCACATGGCCTCCATCAGGAAGCGCCCCTCACGCCGGGCCAGCGCGACGAGTTCCTCGGCCTCGCGGACGTTCAGGGTGAACGGCTTCTCGCAGAGCACGTTCCGCCCCGACTCCAGGCAGAGGCCGGCCGCCGCCCGGTGGGCCGCGTGCGGGGTGGCGACGTAGACGACATCGATGTCCGGGTCCTTGGCGAGCGCCTCCCAGTCGCCGTACGCGCGCGGGATGCCGAACCGCTCGGCGAACGCCTGCGCGCCGGCCTCGGTGCGTGACGCGACCGCCACGACCTCCGCGTCCGGCAGATCGATGAGGTCTGCCGTGAAGGCGGCGGCGATCCCGCCGGTCGCCAGAACCCCCCACCGCACCGTGTCCGTCGTCATGCCTCGCCCCGCCCCTCGCGTCCGTCCCAGCGGTCTGTACGACGTCGTACGAACGTCGTACGAGCTGAGAGCATAGGTGCCGCACGCATCGAAAGGGGAGGGGCACATGGCCGAAGGCGGGCCATCGACACCGGAATCCACAGCGGACGCGGCGCGTGAGGACGCGCCACGCGCGCGTGCGGGGCGGCGCACCGGACTGCTGGTGACGCTCGTGCTGGGCGGGCTGACCGCCACTCCCCCGCTGGCGATGGACATGTACCTCCCGGCCCTGCCCGAGGTCACCCGCGCTCTGCACGCGCCCGCCGCGACCGTCCAGCTCACGCTGACCGCCTGTCTGGCCGGGATGGCGCTGGGGCAGCTGGTGGTCGGGCCGATGAGCGACCGGTGGGGCCGGCGGCGTCCGCTGCTCGCCGGGCTCGCGGTGTACGTGCTGGCGACCGCGCTGTGCGTGCTCGCCCCGACCGTGGAGCTGCTGGTCGCCTTCCGGCTGGCGCAGGGCCTGGCGGGTGCGGCGGGCATCGTCATCGCGCGGGCGGTGGTCCGTGATCTGTACGACGGTGTGGCGATGGCCCGCTTCTTCTCCACGCTGATGCTGGTCTCGGGGGTCGCGCCGATCGTGGCCCCGCTGATCGGCGGGCAGGTCCTGCGGGTGACGGACTGGCGGGGCGTGTTCGCCGTGCTGACGGTGGTCGGGATGCTGCTGGCCGGCCTGGTGTGGGCCCGGCTGCCGGAGACGCTGGGGCCCGACGGGCGGCACTCCGGCGGGGTCGGCGAGGCGCTGCGCTCGATGCGGCGGCTGCTGGCCGACGCGCCGTTCACCGGGTACATGCTGAGCGGCGGCTTCGCCTTCGCCGCGCTGTTCGCGTACATCTCCGCGTCGCCGTTCGTGATCCAGGAGATCTACGGTGCCTCCCCGCAGACGTTCAGCCTGCTGTTCGGGCTGAACTCGATCGGGCTGGTGGCGGCCGGGCAGATCAACGGCAAAGTGCTGGTGGGGCGGGTCAGCCTGGACAAGGTGCTGACGTGCGGACTGGCGGTGGTCGTGGTGGCCGCGACGGCGCTGCTGCTGATGGCGGCGGGGGCGTTCGGCGAGGCGGGGCTGGCCCCGGTGGCCGCCGCGCTGTTCGTGCTGATGTCGGCGATGGGTCTGGTCCTGCCGAACGCGCAGACGCTCGCACTGCTGCGCACCAGGCACTCCGCCGGGTCGGCGTCCGCGCTGCTCGGTACGTCGTCCTACCTCATCGGGGCGATCGCCTCGCCGCTCGTCGGGGTCGCCGGGGAGCGCACGGCCGTGCCCATGGCGGTGGTCCAGCTGGTGGCGTCCCTGGTCGCGGTGGGCTGCTTCGTGGCACTGTGCCGTCCGTGGAGGACCGCTGCGGGCGCGGAAGGGGCAGAGAGCTGAGCGCACCGAGACTGCGCGTCGACACCCCGGAGAAGGCCGGGCTCGACCCCGAACAGATGCGTCTGCTCACCCGCGAGGTGCGCGACCTGACGGCCGGTGACCGTCCGTGGGCGGCGGGCGCGGTGGTGGTCGCCGGGCGCGGCCCGGTGATCGCGGTGCGGGAGGCGGCCGGGTGGGCGGTGCGCTACGCGGCGTACGACCCGGAGACGGACCGGGGTGTCGAGCTGCCGCCCGCCGAGCGGGTTGCGACGACCGTGGACACGCCGTTCGACCTGGCCTCGCTGACCAAGCTGTTCACGTCGGTGGCTGTGGTGCAGCAGATCGAGCGGGGGACGCTCGGCATCGACGCGCGGGTGGGGGCGTATCTGCCGGACTTCCGTGGCGTCGCCGACAGCGGGGTGACGGTACGGCAACTGCTCACCCACACCTCCGGGCTGCGGCCCGAGCTGCCGCTGTACGACTGCGCGGGCGACGCGGAGCGGCTGGCGCGGCTGCGGGCGGAGACGCCGGTGGGGGAACCGGGGGTGCGGTACGTCTACTCGGACCTGAACATGCTGCTGTTGCAGCACCTGCTGGAGCGGCTGACGGGCCGCACGCTGGACGTGTTGCTGCACACCGGGATCACCCGGCCGCTGGGGATGCTGTCGACCGGTTTCGGGCCGTGTGCCGGGGCGGCGGCGACGGAGGACCAGCGGCGGCCGTGGGCCAAGGCGGACCGGGGGATGCTGCGAGGTGTGGTCCACGACGAGAACGCGTGGGCGCTGGGCGGGGTGGCCGGACACGCGGGGCTCTTCTCCACGGGGTGTGACCTCGCGGTCTTCTGCCGCACCCTGCTCTCGGGCGGCTCCTACGGTCCCGCGCGCATCCTCGGCCCCGACTTCGTGGAGCTCCTGCTGGCGGCGCCCGGGCTGGGTTTCGCGGTGGACCAGCCGTGGTTCATGGGAGAGCTCGCGGGGCGGGGAGCCGCCGGCCACACGGGCTTCACGGGAACGTCCCTCGTCCTCGACCCGGCCACCGACACCTTCCTGATCCTCCTGGCCAACACGGTCCACCCCCGCCGCCGCGCCCCGAACAGCGCCCCCAGGGCAGCGGCGGCAACGCGACTGGCCCGAGCGGTGAGACCGACGTAACCCAGCTGTATCTCAGCCCGTCCGGCGATTGAGGACGAGGCCCGTTCAGGGCCGAGGCGGGGGTCCAGGGGGCGGCAGCCCCCTGGCCGGGGTCGAAGGGGCAGAGCCCCTTCAGGATGGGACGGGTAGGGGCGGCGGGGGCGAAATAGAATCGGCGGGTGAACGTCCCCGTGTCCCCGGCCGAAACTCTTCGCGCCGCCCTCGACCAGCTCCTCGACGGCCTCCCGCCCAGGCAGGCCGCACAGGCCGTGGAGCGGCTCATCGCCAACTACCGGGGCACCACCCCCACCGACGCCCCGATCCTCCGCGACCGCGCCGACGTCGCCGCCTACGCCGCGTACCGGATGCCCGCGACGTTCGAGGCGGTACGGTCGGCGCTGGAGGCGCTCGCGCAGGCCGCCCCCGGCTGGGCGCCCGACAGCCATCTGGACGTCGGCGGCGGCACCGGCGCCGCGACCTGGGCCGTGGCCGCCACCTGGGACGCGGAGCGACCGGTGACCGTGCTGGACTGGGCCGAGCCCGCGCTGGCGCTGGGCCGGGAGCTCGCCGCAGGACAGCCCGCGCTCAGGGACGTGCGCTGGCAGCGCGCCCGTATCGGAGGCTCGCCGGCGCTCCCGGAGACCGACCTCGTCACCGTGTCGTACGTGCTGAACGAGCTGAGCACCTCCGACCGCACGGCCCTCGTCGAGGCGGTGGCCGCAGCCGCGCGGGCCGCCGTCGTGATCGTGGAGCCGGGCACGCCGGACGGATACGGCCGGATCATCGAGGCCCGCGACCGGCTGATCACCGCCGGCTTCCACATCGCCGCCCCCTGCCCGCACAGCGCCGCCTGCCCGATCGCCCCCGGCACCGACTGGTGCCACTTCTCGGCGCGGGTCAGCCGCTCCTCGCTGCACCGGCAGGTCAAGGGCGGCTCACTGGCGTACGAGGACGAGAAGTTCAGCTACGTCGCCGCCACCCGCCTCCCCGTCACCCCGGCGCCCGCACGGGTCGTACGGCGTCCGCAGATCCGCAAGGGGCAGGTGCTCCTCGACCTGTGCGAGGCCGAGGAGCAGTTGCGCCGGACCACGGTGACCAGGCGCCACGGGGATCTGTACAAGGCGGCCCGGGACGCGGAGTGGGGCGATCCCTGGCCGCCGCCCGCCGACGTCACACCGGCTTGACGCCCCGGCCGGCGCACCTCGCCTACGCTGCGCCCCCATGAATGCCATGCGAACGGAAGAGAAGACGCAGGTCGCCGTCGTCACCGGCGCCGGTTCCGGCATCGGCCGCGCGGTGGCCGTGGAACTGCTGCGCGCGGGCTGGTCGGTGGCGCTGGCCGGCCGGCGCCCCGAACCCCTTCAGGAGACGGCCGCGCTGGTGCCCGACGCGGACTTCCTCGTCGTACGGACGGATGTGGCGCGGCCCGACGACGTGGCCGCGCTGTTCGCCGCCGTGCGGGAGCGGTACGGGCGGCTGGATCTGCTGTTCAACAACGCGGGGACGTTCGGGCCGGGCGGGGTGCCGGTCGAGGAGTTGTCGTACGAGGCGTGGCGGCACGTGGTGGACACCAACCTCAACGGGGTGTTCCTGTGCGCGCAGGCGGCCTACCGGCAGATGAAGGAGCAGCGGCCGCAGGGCGGGCGGATCATCAACAACGGGTCCGTCTCCGCGCACACGCCGCGTCCGCACTCCGTCGCCTACACGGCGACCAAGCACGCGCTGACCGGGCTGACGAAGTCGCTGTCGCTGGACGGGCGGCCGTACCGGATCGCGGTCGGGCAGATCGACATCGGGAACGCGGCGACGGACATGACGGCGCGGATGCGGACGGGTGCCTTGCAGGCGAACGGCGAGATCGCGCCGGAACCGGTGATGGACGTCGCCGATGTGGCGCGCACGGTGCGGCACATGGCGGAGCTGCCGCTGGAGGCGAACGTGCAGTTCGCGACGGTGCTGGCGACGACGATGCCGTACGTCGGGCGCGGTTGACCGGCCCACGGACCGTCAACTCCTCAACCTGCACAAGCGGAATTTAGCCATCCGCGCTATTGCACCCGGTAGGAGTCTTATGCTCGACTCTCCTTCACGTGAACTTCACAGTTGAAGCACGATTGTTCCGCAAGCCACTCCGAGGGGGGAGGAGGCAGCCGCCCCACGGCTCCGGGTGGGGGTGGACCTCGCATGGGACCGCGAGGTGCGCTCCGGCGCCGGGGGCGGCTGCCATACCCCGTCTAGGCATGTCCCGTGGCGAAGTGGGTGATCTTGCCGTCCCCGTCGACCTCGAAGTGCCACCGGGTGCGCATC
Source organism: Streptomyces sp. NPDC018693 (assembly GCF_044391385.1). Classification (NCBI taxonomy): domain Bacteria; kingdom Bacillati; phylum Actinomycetota; class Actinomycetes; order Kitasatosporales; family Streptomycetaceae; genus Streptomyces; species Streptomyces sp. NPDC018693. The sequence continues at coordinate 79,347 of NZ_JBIRZZ010000008.1, forward strand.
TCGCCCCACGCGTCGTTGCGGTAGTGGGCGAGGAGGTCGCGGCCGCCGCGGGACTCGTTGTCGACCTCCATGTGACCGTTGGAGGAGAAGATCTCCTGGTCGATCCACTGGGCGAGGTCCCGCTCGGATCCGTCGTCCGACATGGTCGCGTCGGGGGTGAGGCAGGCGAGGAACGCCTCGCGGTCATGGGAGTTGACGGCGGTGACGAAGGCCCGGACGGCCGGATCGCTGAGCTTGGCTGGCTGAATCGTCATGCCCGCCAGCCTCACACCGCGCCCGGCGCCCCGCACCCCGAGAGCCACCCGAACGGCGCCCCGGGCGGGCCGGGCGGGTGGCGACGGTGCGACAGTGGAGCGGTGTGGGGGCCGCTGTCTGGACAGGGAGTCACCGTGACCTCTTACGACCGACGTGATCTGGGCCTGCTGCTGCTCCGGCTGGGCACCGGCGGGGTGCTGGCCGCGCACGGCACGCAGAAGCTCTTCGGCTGGTTCGGCGGGCACGGCCTGGAGGGCACCGGACAGTTCATGGAGTCCGTCGGCTACCGGCCCGGCAGGACGAGCGCGACCATGGCGGGGCTGGCGGAGGCGGGCGGCGGCACCCTGCTGGCGCTGGGCCTCGCGACCCCGGCGGCGGGCGCGGCGGCGGCCGGTGCGATGGCCGGCGCGGCGACCGTGCACACGCCCAACGGCTTCTTCAACCAGAGCGGCGGCTACGAGTACGCGGCCACCCTCGGCCTCACCGCGGCGGGCCTGGCCGTCACCGGCCCCGGCCGCCTCTCCCTCGACGCCGCTCTCGGCCACGCGGTCAACCGCGGCTGGATGGTCCCGGCCGCCCTGGGGGTGACGGCGGCCGCCACGGCGGTGGTGATCGGGCTGCGCACCAAGCGGCTGCGGAGGGAGAAGGAGGGCGAGCAGGAGACGCTGTTCGACGAACGGGACGCGATGCAGGGCGGGCCGGACGCCTAGGGCGACTCCGGACGGCGGTGTCACAGCCCCGTGGCAGGCTGCCCCCATGGCAGACCACGACACCCGCACCGACGGCACTCCCACCGAATCTCCGATCGACCTCTGGGGCACCGTCGACGCCCTGTGGGCCTGGCTGGAGGCCGATGAGCCGATCGCCGGCCGTGAGAGCCTGCTGCTGCGCATGCTGAAGCTCTCCGAGGAGGTCGGGGAGGCGGCCCAGGCGGTCATCGGCGCGACCGGCCAGAACCCCCGCAAGGGCACCAGCCACACCTGGGACGACGTCCGCGGGGAACTGTGCGACGTGGTCATCACGGCCCTGGTGGCCCTGCGGACGCTGAGCCCGGAGCCACGGGAGGTGCTCGCCCGCCATCTGGCCCGGGTCGCGGAGCGCTCGGGAATCGAGACGGACACCTCCCGGGTATAGAGCTGATCAAGCCTCGGCGGAGGATGGCATCAACAGGCCGTCAGGGGGACACACTCGCCCTATGAGCGACAGCGGTGCGGGTCTGGGGAAGGTCGAGGTCAAACTGCGCTGGGATCCCAGCCCCTTGGGCAGGTCGCCGCATCACCTCGACATCGTCGCCGCCACCTACCCGGCGGCCGCGCCGCACGGACGTCCGGCGTACGTCGTCCACTACGACAGCCGCTCACCGGACGGCACCATCAACATGACCCGGCACAGCCGGACCGGCCAGGGCTTCGGCTATGTCGAGGCGATGACCCTCGAGTTCGACCGGCTCTCCACCGCCTACGCCCGGGTCGTCGTGGGCGTGGTCATCCACCAGGACCACGGCCCGCTGACCTTCGGTGACGTCTCGCGCCCGGGCGTCCTCGTCACCGAGGGCCACCGGCAGCTCCTCACGGACGACTTCGGCGCCCTCGCCTCGGCCACGGCGGCGACGGTGGCGGAGTTCGTCCGGGACGAGTCGGGGCAGTGGCTGATGCGCGAGCTGATCCACGGCTTCGACAGCGACCCGGCGCTCTTCCCGATGGAGATGGGCCGCATCCCCCAGCCCTGACCCGCTTGGCGTGCAGCAGGCTCGAACGCGGCCGTGCCGCCGCGGGTGGGGGTCCGCGACGGCACGGCCGGGGGTGGGTCGGACAGGTCAGGCCCAGGGGCTGACGACCGTGAAGGAGCTGTCGGCGCGGAACGTGTCGGTGTTCTGGTAGAGGTCCACGCGTAGCGCGTAGCTGTAGTGGCGCAGGTAGCGGCCCGGGTAGTTGTACGACTCCAGGCGGACGGAACCGGCGGTGGTGCCGGGGCGGGCGCAGTAGGTGGCGTCCTTGTGGAAGGTGTCGGTGCCGTTGCTGCTGTCGAAGCGGACCCGGAAGTCCCAGTGGCGCAGATAGCGGCCGGAGGAGTCGCGGAAGGAGTAGCAGTTGGCGTCCGCGAGGCCGGGCACGACGGTGAAGGTGGCGCTCTGCTTGACAGCGCTGCTGCTGGAGGTGCTCACCGGGTCGATGTAGCCGAGGTTGTCGGAGCGCACCACGGCGTACCGGCCGGGGAAGTTGACCGACTGCAGCGACCTGGTGGTGTTGGCGGGCAGGGTGACGCCGCCGGGCACCGTCTCCTTCAGCACGGTGGCATGGCGTATGAAGCCGGTCAGCCCGGGCACCTCGGTGGGCGTGGACCAGGTGGCGAAGTTGTCGTAGCTGTCGCTGTACCAGTACTTCCCGGCGCGGTAGCCGTCGTAGTAGATGCGCCAGCCGCCGTTGTCGAGCTGGACCAGGGCCGGGCCCTCGACCCAGTCGCCGAATCCGGCCCAGTCGCCCGTCTTCTGCTTGGTGTAGGGGCCGGTGAAGCTGGGGGCGGTGGCGTACTCGATGTACTTCGTCGTCTCGTTCTTGGTGAACGCGTGGTACGTGGAGCCGACCTTGACGACAAAGGTGTCGATGTTGTTCGGGCCGATGCCGGACAGTTGGGTGGGCGCGGACCAGGTGGTCAGCGCGGAGTCGGTCGCCGTGATCTTGAAGGCGGTGAAGTGGGTGGCGGTGCTCGCCGACGTCAGGGACACGATGACGTTGACGCTGCCGTCGGTGTCGATGAACCACTCGGGCGCCCAGGTGCGGGTCAGCCCGCTGATCGGGATCGTGTGGTTGTACAGGAACGTCCAGTTCAGCCGGTCGGCGCTGCGGGCGAAACCGATCGTGTTCCCGGTCCAGTTGGTGGTGTAGGTGAGGTAGTAGAAGCCGTCGGTGTGCTTGAAGATGCTGGGGTCCCGGATCAGACCGGACGGCGGGGTGTAGGCGGGGCCCCTCTGCAGGGTGAATCCGGTGGCGTCCGGCGAGTCGTACACATACATGTTCGACTCACTGCTGTTGGTGAACGCGGTCATCGTGTACCGCGTGGCCTGCCCGGCCGGTGGGGCGGCGGCGGATGCGGTGCCCTGAAGGGCGGGGACCCCCAGCAGGAGCAGCATCAGCGGGCCCAGCAGGGCGAGCAGCGTTCTTGCGGTTCTGTTCAACTCTTCCTCCAGGGGCCCCGGCCAGTCCGCTTGGCCGATCGCCATGGCGAGGGATGTGATCGTTCGAAATGCCGAACGATGTGCGACACTTCGAGCAGAAGATAGGTTTGAGCCGTGTCTCCGTCAATGTTTCCGACGGGTTCTCCCGAGAACGACGGATGAGGAGGGCACGGGAATTCACCTCATGCCCTGGAGGTGCCAGATCTGGTTCCTCTTCCAGGTCATGTCGGTCGCCGTGTCACAGGTCCACTGGTGGATCCTCGCGCGGGGTTCGGTCGAGATCCCGCTGACGTCCACGCACTTGCCGCTGTGCACCGCGACCAGCTGGTAGTCCTTGCTGTTGCCCAGCGCCGAGACGGGGTTGAGGGTGAACATCTGGTTCGTGGTGCCGCTGCAGCTCCACTGGATGACGGCGGCACCGTCGGCCGTGGAAGCGCCCGAGACGTCCAGGCACTTACCGCTGTGCTCATTCACGATGGTGTAGGTGTTCGCCCGGCCGGCGACCGGCTTGAAGTCGAGCATCTGCTGGTAGCCGCCCTCGCAGTTGTACTGCTGGTACTGCGTGCCGTCGGCGGTGCTGAGATCGGTGTCGTCCAGGCACTGACCGCTGTGCTGTACCACCGCGACCGTGGAGACGGTGGTGTTCGACGGTGGCAGCAGCGTGATGGTGTAGCCGTCCGCGGCGTCCGTCCACGGCACGCTCACCGAAGCCGAGTTGCCGCTGACGGTCAGGGTCTGGTCGGACACCGTCACCGGCCCCGTCACGGCGCCGCCGCCGTTGTGCGGTATGCGCTGGACTATCGCGCGCACCCGGCTGTTCTCCACCACCGAGGTGGTGTCGAGACGGTTGAGGTTGACGGCGACGTTCCCGGTGTTGCCGTTGCTGCCCAGCAGGATCTTCGCGTTGCGCGCGGAGTTGTCCTTGGTCGCCACCCCGTCGGTGTTCGTACCGGGCGTGAGGTTCACGATGTTGCCGGTCTGGGAGCCGTAGTAGCGGTACGTGAACCACTCGCCGAGCGGCAGGTACTGGCCGGAGCTGTTCTTGGTGAGCAGGTTGGCCGCGTAGTCGTGCAGGTTGGGGCCCCATCCCCAGTTGGCGCGCATGCCGTCGGCGCCGGCCCGCTCCAGGCGGCTGATGAACCAGCCGCCGCCACCGGGGTGCTGCTGCTCGCGCCCGGCGTACTCGTTGATCTGGTACGGGCGGGTGTTGGTCAGGCCCGCGGCGGCGAGGGACGAGTTGGCGTCGCTGACGGCCTGGACGGGGTCGTGTGGGATGGCGTGCCAGCTGTAGATGTCGGGGGCGACGTTGTTGGCCCTGACGTGGTTCAGGTAGGTGCTCCACCAGGTGTTGGAGGAGTTGGGCGTGTTCGCCGTGCTGGGGCCGACGATGAGCTGCCCGGGGAGTTCGGCCCGCACGGCGGCGTGGAACCGCGACCACATCTGCAGGTACTGGCTCTGGGACCGGTCCCAGAAGCCGCCGAGGTCCGGCTCGTTCCACAGGTCCCACTGCACCGTCATGTTGTTGGCCTTGACGTCGGAGATGAGCTGCCGGACGAAGTTGTCGAACTGCGTCCAGTTGCCGTTGTCTCCGGGGAAGGGCTGGCTGGTGGTGCCGTCGGCGCCCCACAGGTCGTGCGGCAGGATGACGAACGTGCCGCCGAGGGCGACGGTGCGCTGGTACTGGGCGAGGGTGGCCCTCCAGCGGGTCTGGTAGTCGGCGAGGCTGGTGGCGTAGCCGCCGCCGTTGAGCTGCGCACCGCCGGCCCGCATGAACTGCCACTTGATGTCTTTGAAGAAGTGGTCCGGCGGCAGCGACCCGTCGGCGGTCAGCCCGTAGATCATGCCCGAGGCGCGGTAGGTGGGGGCGCCTTTGGTGGTCGCGAAATCGACGGTGACGCCGGTGTCCACGGCCTGCGACGGGCCGGCGGGCACCAGGGTCGCCGCCAGGGCGGCCAGGAGGACGGCCACGGACGAGGTCGCTCGGCGTCCGGTGCGGGCTGCGGGGCTGGGAAGTGTCCAGCGAGACTTCATGCTGCGGCTCCTTCGTGAGCGGGGAGGATGGCCGGGGTCGGGACGTCCCCGGGGGCTGTGCGGAGACGGCCGGTCAGCGGCTGTCCCGGTGTGCGTGGGCTTCGGCGAGGAGGAGGTAGGCGGCGGCGGTCCAGGTGTAGGCGCGGTCGCGCAGACCGGTGCCGGTGAGGGCGTCGAAGTTCTCGGCGAAGCCGTGGGTCTCGCACAGGGCCCGGAAACGGGCGCTGATCTCGTCCGCGAGGCGCCGGTGACCGGCGCGGCGCAGGCCGTCCTCGATGAGGACGGTGGCCGGCGCCCAGATCGGGCCGCGCCAGTAGCCGTCGGACAGGTAGTGGGGTGAGGCGGGCAGTTCGGTGGCCAGTCCGTACGGCGTCAGGTGGGTCTCGATCCGGGCGGCCAGGGTCTTGCCGATGCTCTCGGGCAGGTGCTCGCCGAGGGCCATCGGCATCAGGTCCAGCAGGCTGGAGCTGTGCCAGGTCTGCGAAGTGTCGACGCCACGCGCCACGAACCGCTCCCCCGTCCACAGCTCGTCGAGCATCGCGGCCTGGGTCGCCTCTGCGGTACGGGTCCAGCGGCGGGCCTCGTCGGCAAGGCCCAGTTCGGTGGCCAGGTCGGCGAGCTGGTGGAGCTGGAGGACGAGGAAGGCGGCCAGGTCGGCGGTGACGACCACGCGCTCGGGGTCGAAGGTGGTGGCGTTGTCCCAGCCGCTGTCGTTGCCGTGCTGGTAGTGGGGCAGGGCGGCGCCCGGGGCGCGGCGGGCGGTCAGCCAGAAGTCCGTCCACCGTGCCAACCTGCCGTAGATCTCCGCGAGTTCCGTACGACTGAGGGGCTCGGGGAGCCGTCTGCGCAGGTGGGAAAGGGTCCAGCCGTGGATGGGCGGTTTGACGAAGTTGTAGAGGACCTCGGAGTGGGTGACGGAGTCGGGCAGGGCGCCCGTCTCGTCCTGGTGGTCGAACGGCAGGGAGAACTGGTCCCGGGCCAGGGCGGGGGCGCCGGGCGCCAGGGCGAGGGCGTTGAAGCAGTGGTCCCAGCTCCAGACCTTGTCCATCCAGTGCTTGGACATCAGCACCGCGGGCCTGGTGACGAGGGACGCCGGGCGTACGGTCGCCGACCACAGGACGTACGCGGCGAGTTCGGCGGCCGGCGTGCCCGACGAGCGCCAGGGTGCCACCGCGTCGGCGAAGGCGGCGAATGCCTGCTCGGCGGCCGCCACGACGGCGTCGAACGTCTCCGAGGACGTGTAGGGCAGGCGTGCGCTGTCCAGTTCCTCGATCGCCGCTTCCCAGACGCCGCCGGGGTCCGCGGTGACGGTGACGCCTCGTTCACCGCTACCGAGAGCCTGGCTGCCGGCCACCTCGGCGACGGAACCCGACAGCACGGTGACCCGGTACCGGCGCCCGGTCTCGTACGAGGTGAACACGTACGCCCCGTCCACCGGGTCGCGGTAGAAGTAGGTGCCCGTGAAGGGGGTCAGGGCGTCCGCCGCCGCGTCGATGCGCAGGCCGAGTCCTTCGCCGCGCAGACGGACGGTGTCCGGTGAGGCGTAGGCGAGGGCTACGCTCCCTTGCTCACCGGTCCAGCTGAGCAGGCCCGCAGTCGCCTCGACGCGGGTTCCCGCGCGGTCGCCCGTCGTCGCGTCGAGGGGCGTGAGGCGCAGGACCGCGTGCATGCCGTTCTGGTGCGAGACGAGGTGGAGGTCCTCGGCCCGGGTCTTCTCCGCGAGCACGGGAGAGATGCCGAACCAGGAGCCGTGCGTGCTGAACGGGATGTCATGGATGGAGAAGGCCGGGCCGGATCGGGCGGCGGTCATGTGGTGTGACTCGTTTCTTCAGCAGGGGTGACCGGCGGGTGTCGTGTGGTGGTCAGTCCTTGACGGCTCCGGTCGTCACGCCGGCGGCGACGTAGCGCTGGGCGAGGACGAGGATCACCGTGGCCGGCAGCGAGGCCACGACGGCGGTGGCCATGATGGCGTTCCACTCCTGGTTGTTGTTGCCGATGTAGTGGTAGATGCCGAGGGTGATCGGCTCGTGGGCGCCGCCGCTGGCGAGGGTGCTGGCGAAGACGAAGTCGGACCACGACCACAGGAAGGCGAACAGCGCCACGGTGACGACCGCGTTGCGGCTCATCGGCAGCACCACGGACCGGAAGGTGCGCCAGGGCCCGGCTCCGTCCATCTGTGCGGCCTGGAGCAGTTCGCCGGGGATGCCGGACATGAACGCGGTGAAGATGAGGACGGCGAAGGGGACGGCGAGGGTGGAGTCGGCGATGATCAGACCCGGCACGGACTGGAGCAGGCCGAGCTGGAGGTAGATGGCGTAGAAGCCCATCGCCATGATGATGCCGGGAATCATCTGGGCCACCAGGAAGAGGAAACTGAGGACTCCCCCGCCGCGGGGGCGGAGCTTCGCCAGCGCGTATCCGGCGGGCGCTGCCAGCGCCACGGTCAGCGCTACCGTGCCGAGGCCGACGACGAGGCTGGTGCCCAGGTAGGGCAACTGCTGGTCGAACACCGCGCGGTAGCCGGCCAGCGTGCCGTGGACGGGGAACAGGTCCGGCGGGGACTTGCGCATGTCCTGGTCGCGGGTGAAGGACACATTGAGCATCCAGTAGACCGGGAAGAGCATCACGGCGGTGAGTGCCAGGCCGAGAGCGGTCTTCCACCCGGTGCCGCGGAACCGGTGCAGCAGGTTGTTCACGCCGGTGCCTGCTTTCTCTGGACCCTCAGGTACACCAGGCCGAAGACCAGGGCGGCGACCACCAGCAGGTTGCCGACGGCCGCGCCGGGGCCGAAGGCGGGCAGCAGGTTGCCGAAGCCGAGCTGGTAGGACCAGGTGGCGAAGGTGGTGGACGAGTCCGCCGGGCCGCCCTTGGTCATGATCCAGATGATGTCGAAGACCTTGAGCGTGTAGACCAGGCCCAGCAGCAGGGTGATCGCGGACACCGGGCGCAGCAGCGGGAAGGTGATGCTCCAGAAGCGTCGCCAGGCGCTCGCGCCGTCGAGGGCGGCCGCTTCGTAGAGGCTGTGGGGGATGGCCTGGAGGCCGCTGTAGAGCACGACCAGGTTGAACGGGACGCCGATCCAGATGTTCGCGATGATCACCGACGTCAGCGACCACTCAGGTGACGTCAGCCAGTTCACCGGATCGATGCCGACCGCGTGCAGAGCCGCGTTGACCACACCGGAGTCGCTGTTGAGCATCCACGACCAGGTGGAGGCCGACACGATCAGCGGCAGCAGCCACGGCACCAGGAACAGCGCCCGCAGGGTCGCGGAGAGCTTGAAGTGCTGGTTGAAGAAGACCGCGAGGGCCAGGCCGATGGCGTACTGGAAGAACAGGCACACCACGGTGAACACCACGGTGTGGGTGAGTGCCGGGCCGAAGGTCGGGTCGTCGAAGACCTTCCGGTAGTTGTCCAGTCCGGTGAACGGCGCGTTGCCCTGGACGAAGGAGCGGACGGTGTAGTCGCGCAGACTCAGGTCGACGTTCCGGAAGAGCGGATAGGCGTAGAAGAGGACCAAGTAGAGGGTGACCGGGGCGAGAAAGGCCCAGGCGGCCCACTGTGGGGAGCTGGGGCGACGGCGCCGGGGAGCGGTGCTGGCCGGGGGCGGGGCGGCGATGGCCGCCGCCCCGTTCCGGTCACGCACCGGCCGGCGGTCCGGCAGTTGTGTCGTGCGCTTCATCAAAAGCCCTGGGTCGCGGTTGCCTGACGGTTTACTTGACGGCGTCCTGTGCCGCGGTGAGCGCGTCCTTGGGCGACTTGGAGCCGCTGAGGGCGGACTGGACGGCCTTCCACATCTGCTCGGAGATCTTCGGGTACTTGGTGCCGAGGTCGTCACTGGTGCGCCCCTTGGCTGCCTTGACCGCGTCGACCCAGGGCTTCAGCTCGGCGTTCTGCGCCACCTGCTTGTCCTGCACCTCGCTGGTGGGGGCGACGTAGGAGAGGGTGGTGGTGGTGTCGTACAGGTTCTCGGTGCTGGTCAGGCAGGACACCAGCTTCCGGGTGGTGGCGTAGCGGCCGGTGTCGCCCTGCACGGGGAGGGTGACGAACTCGCCGCCGGTCGGGGCCGCCGCGTTGCCGCCCGCGACGGCGGGGATGGGCAGGACGCCGTAGTCGAAGCCCGCCTTCCGGGCGTTGGCGAGCTGCCAGGTGCCGTTCTCCGCGAACGCGTAGTCGCCGGTCGCGAACTCCTGCCAGCTGGTCGTCTGGGTGTTGTTGATGACCGAGTTGGGGGCGTACCCCTTGTCCAGCCAGCCCTTCCAGAGGGAGAGCGCGGAGACGGCCTGCTCCGAGTCGAGGTCGGTCAGCTGGGCCCCGGCGCCCCAGAACCACGGCAGGAACTGGAAGCTGCCCTCCTCCGTGCCGATCGCGGAGAACGTGATGCCCTTCTTGCCCGCGTCCTTCACCTTCGCCAGCGCCGCCGTCAGCGACGCCCAGTCCTTGACCGAGGCGATGTCCACACCGGCCTTCTTCAGGACGTCCTTGTTGTAGTAGAGGGCGAGGGTGTTGGCGCCGATCGGTGTGCCGTAGGTCTTGCCGCCCGACTGGCCGGCGGCGAGCAGGTTGGGGTCCGCCTTCGAGGTGTCGAGCTTGTTCTCGTCGGTCGTGGTGAGCACGCCGGCCTCGGCGAGGGTCGACACCACGGGGTTGTCGAGGATGAGGACGTCCGGGGAGTTGTCCTGCTGCGCCGCCAGCAGCGCCTTGTTCGACAGGTCGCTGGTGTCGAACGCGGTCCGCTTGATCTTCACACCGGCGTCGGTGCCACAGGCGTCCAGCAGCTTCGCCCAGGCCGAGCTCTTGTCGAACTGCGGGTACGGGTCCCAGATGGTGTAGGTGCCGCTGTCCGCCGCGTTCGCGGACGTCGCGCCGGTGCCGGAGGAGCATGCGGTGCTGACGGTGGTGAGGGCGACGACAGTCATGGCGGTGGCGGTGAGACGGCGTCTGGTGGATCTGTTCATCGGGCGTTCCTTGCGTATGTCAGGCATGGGCATGCCAATGCACGGATGGATGGCAGGGCAAGGCAGGCTGAACGGCGCGCCGAGTCGCACAGTCGCGAAGCGGCCGGTTGAACGGTGACGGGCGGCCTGTCAGGCGGTCGAGTCGTCCGGGATCCCTCTTGTGCCCGCGGAGCGGGGGCCGACGGGCCCGGTGCTGGCACGGAGCGAGATCGGCGGGGCGAGCAGTTGGTGGCGCGGGGGTGCGTCCGGGTGGGCGAGCCGCTCGATGAGCAGGTCGACGGCACGCCGGCCCATCTCCTCGGCCGGTACGTCGGCCGCGGTGAGCTGCGGGGTCACCGTCTCCGCCCACCGGGCGGCCACGACACCGGTGACGGAGAAGTCGCGCGGCACATGGCGGCCCGCGTGGGCGAGGCCCCGGTAGATGCCGCCGAGCGCGGCCTCGTTCAGCGTGACGAGGGCCGTGGTGGCGGGGTCGTCGTGGAGGATCCGCTCCAGGCACGCCTGACCCGAGGGGGCGTCGTCCTCGCAGTTGTACGTCCGGACGGTGAGCCCACGCTCCGCGGCGGCCTTGGTGAAGCCGTCCAGCCCCCGGTGCCCGGACTCGTACCCGGCGCGCAGCAGCCGCTCGGGCCGGTTGACGAAGGCGACCCTGTCGTGGCCGAGGTCCGCGAGGTGGTGGACACAGGCCGCCGCCAGCGCGGTGTGGTCCAGGCCGACCCACCAGTCGCCCTCCGGCCGGGCGGTGCGGCCGATGCAGACGGCGGGGAATCCCTCGGCGACGAGGTGGTCGACCCGGTCGTCCTGGAGCCTGATCTCCATGAGGATCGCGCCGTCGACCCGCCGCTCGCCCAGCAGCCGCTGGAACGAGCGGTCGCTGTCCACGCCGCTCGGGGAGAGCAGCACGTCGTAGTCATGGACAGCTGCGGCCTCCACCACGCTGCCGATGAAATCGAGCTGCATGCCGGTGTAGTGCTCGCCGGCCGGCGGGAAGACCAGCGCGATGGTGCTGGTCCGGCCGTTGGCCAGGGCACGTGCGCTCGCGTTGGGCCGGTAGCCCAGGTCGTCGATGACCCGCTGGATCTTCTCCCGGGTCTCCTCCGAGACGGGGCGCTTGCCGCTCAGCGCATACGAGACGGTGCTCCGCGAGACACCGGCCCGCCGGGCAATCTCACCGATGTTCACGGGACTCCTTCGTCGAACCGGTTCGACATTCTCCGGAGGAGAAGGAGACCGGTCAGGTGGGAGGCTGGAGCGATCTTCGAATCCGGCGTCGAACCGGTTCGCGTTAGGAAAGGTAGGAGCCGACCGTGCGGGTGTCAATACCGCGCGCACACCTCGTGAAACACATCGGAAACCGGTCCGCGGGTGTACTGCACCGCACTCAGCCGCGGCGCAAGGCGCCGCGCATCCGCTCACCGGACGCGGCGCGCGATGCCGGTCGCCCTCGCCATGGGCCACTCCGACGGGCCGCGCGCTGTGCCATGGCTCTCGCCCTGGAAAGCGGGCGGGCCACGCGGTGTCCGGCGGACGGCTGCGGTGCACCCGCCGACCGGAGGGTGATACCCCGCCGGGCGGCTGGAGCTGCCGTCCGGGGGGTTCCGGGGACTCATCGGGGCTTTATGGTCGAGGCGGCGAGAGCCGGACGGTCGGGACGAAGGTGAGGCGGAGCACACGTGATCCGGGTAGTGGTGGTGGACGACGAGGCCCTGGTCCGGTCGGGGTTCGGGCTCATCCTGGGCGCGTCCGAGGACATCGAGGTCGTCGCGACCGCGAGTGGTGGCGAAGCCGTCGAGACCGTCCGCCGCGAGCGGCCCGACGTGGTGCTGCTGGACATCCGGATGCCGGACGTCGACGGGCTCACCGTCCTGCGCGAGTTGCGGACGCTGCCGGACGCCCCGGTGGTGGCGATGCTGACCACGTTCGACGCCGACGAGTACATCCTGACCGCGCTGCACTCCGGCGCTGCCGGTTTCCTGCTCAAGGACACCGAGCCGGAGCAACTCGCCCACCTGGTGCGCACCCTGGCCGCCGGCGGTGTGGTGCTCTCCCCCAAGGCGTCCCGGACCCTGCTGCACAGCCACCCCGGCACCGGGGCGGCCGTCGACGAGGAGGCGGCCCGGGTCCGCCTGCTCACCGCCCGCGAGCGCGACGTCCTCGTCCTGGTGGCGGAGGGCCTGTCGAACGCCGAGATCGGGGCCCGCGTCCACCTGGGTGCCGGCACGGTCAAGGACCACGTCAGCGCCATCCTCACCAAGCTGCGGGTGACGAGCCGGGTGCAGGCCGCGCTGCTGGCGCAGCGGGCCGGACTGCTCGACGAGCGCCCTCGGTCGGAGGCCGGACGATGAGCCGTGCACGCGCCGTGTGGCAGCGGGTTCCCGCACCGGTCACCGACCTCGCCCTGGTCGCGGTCGCGGCCGTGGACGTACGGGTGGTGAACATCTGGGAGCACACGCGTCTCGAGGTCGCGCTGGCCGCGGTCGGCTGCGCCGCGTTGGCGTTCCGGCGCAGGTTCCCGCTCGGCGTGTTCCTGCTCACCCTGCCCATCGCGCTGATGCAGGACGTCGCCGTCGCGGTGCTCGTGGCGCTGTTCACCCTGGCCGAACGCTCCCGCAACCGCCGTCTCCTCGCGGTGTGCGTCGCCCTGTCCGCCGTCGCGAGCAGCACTCCGTGGCCCCTGGCCGAGGTCGACCGGACCATGACACTGGTCTTCTTCGTGTACGGCCTGGCGACCGCCGCGGCCCCGGTCCTCTTCGGCCAGCTTCTCCAGGCCCAACGGGACCTGGAACGGCGGCTGGTCGAGATCGAGGAGGCCAGGGAACACGAGCGGACCCTGCACGCCCAGGCCGTGCTCGCCCGGGAACGCGCCCAGCTGGCCCGCGAGATGCACGACGTGGTCTCCCACCAGGTCAGCCTGATCGCCGTACAGGCCGGAGCCATGCAGGTCGCCACCAAGGACCAGGACGCCAGACAAGCCGCCCGCACGATCCGTTCGCTGAGCGTCACCACCCTCGACGAACTGCGCACCATGGTCACCCTGCTGCGCGCCTCCGGCGGCCACGCCACCGAGCTGACGCCTCAGCCCACCCTGGCCGACCTGCACAAGCTCGTGGAGTCCAGCGGGACGCACGCACATCTGAAGGGTGAGCTTCCGCCCGCCGTGGGCACCCCGGCCCAACGGGCCGTCTACCGCACGGTCCAGGAGGCGCTGACCAACGTCCGCAAGCACGCCCCCGGCGCCACGGCGCGCGTGGAACTGTGGCAGGACGGCGACGACGTCGGAGTGACCGTGACCAACACCGCGCCCACGCGTCCCTCCCTGCCCCTGCCCGGCTCGCAGCAGGGCCTGGTCGGTCTGCGGGAACGGGCCGACATCCTGCACGGCACCCTGGAGGCGGGCCCCACCGACGAGGGCGGCTACCGGATCCGGCTGCGCATCCCCCTCAGCACGGCGACGGGTCCGTAGGCGGGCGTAGGAGCGGGGTGGCCCAGCCTCGCACCGCCCGAAGCGCCCCGAAGACCCGCTCCAGCGCGTTGGAGATCTCCCCGACCCGCCACCGAGACCGCTCGGTGATCACGCGTGATCTTCGGCATCACCAGGCGAGCGCCCCGCCGATCAGCACCAGCACGCCCGCAGGGCGTCCGGAACCCCCATCCTCACCGTCGCCGCGACGAACGCCACGGCGCGCCGCGCGACCACCACCGGCGCGGCGAGGAGACTGAACCGCCGGGGACGGAGGCCGCGGTGCGGCATCGTGTCGGGTGCGGCCTCAGGCCATGGCCAGGACGGACGAGACCAGGGCCCGCAGGCAGACGCGCTCGGCTTCCTCGTCCGGCAGGGAGAGGTGCTGCATCGTCAGTCCCTCGAAGCCGGCCAGGAAGAACCTCGCGATCGTCTCGGCGGGCTGGCCGAGCCGGTGACCGGTGCGTTCGGCGGTCTCCTCGACCAGCTTCGCCGTCACCGCCAGGACCTCGCTGTAGTGGCTCCGAAGAGCCTCCTGCAGGTGTGGCGTACGCATGGCGAACATGCTCAGCTCGGTGAGCAGTTGGTGCGAGGCGGGCTGTTCGAGCACGGTACGCCAGAGTGCCTCGGCGAGCGTGACGATGGTTTCCTCGAAGCTCGCGTCCGTGGGCGCGGACCGTGTCACCTGGGCGGTCAGGTCGTGCGTGACCTGCTCCATGACGGCCCGGTACAGCTCCTCCTTCGTGCCGAAGGTGTAGTGCACGGTCGCCTGTGCCACGCCGAGCTCGGCGGCGATGGCGCGGGTGCTGCCGGCGGCGACGCCCTCCCTGGCCATGAGGCCGATGGCCGCCTTGATCAGTTGGGGGCGGCGCTCCGCCGCGGATACATGAGCCATGACACGATCCTATCCGACTCAGTCTGTCGAACAGGTCGCTCGACAAATCATCGGGTGCAGGATGACGGCCGCTTCTGGGCCGGCGGCCGGGCGGCGGGTGGACCGGCCGCCCGGCGCGGGGGCACTCGCCGCCTGTCAGAGGGCGGTCCTCGACGCCTCGGAACGGAGCAGGGTGCTGAGGTTGGCCATGGAGGTGCGCATGCCGGCGCGCATCGCGGGCTGCTGTATGGAGTCGAGGAGCAGTCCCAGGGGGCCGAGGCCGATGGTGTACTCGACCTGGTAGAGCATCTCCGTCACCTCCCGGCCGTCGGCGCTCTGGACCGGGCGGAACTCGAAGGTGTTGGTGACGTCCTGGAGCGGGGCGAAGCCGGTGCCGGTGTCGACGCGGCGCTTGAGCGGCTCGATCTCCCTGACGGTCCAGACGGAGTCGGTCCTGAGCGGGCCGAGGGTGCGGTTGCGCTCGGCGTAGGTCTTGCCGACGGTGGCGACGCCGTGGTGGTCGGTGACCTCGATGGCTCCGGCGACCCACTCGGCGTACCGGTCGGTGCGGGAGATGACGTCCCACACCCGCCCGAGCGGGGCGTCGATGACGGCGGTCTCGGCGACGACGAAACGGTTCATGGCAGGGTTCCCTTGCTTGTCAGTGGTTCTTGCGCTCAGATCTGGTGGAGGAGCTCGGTGGCGGTGTGCTGCCCGGAGCGGACCGCGCCGTCCATGTAGCCGTTCCAGTAGGGGGAGAACTCCGCGCCCGCCCAGTGCACGCGGCCGTGCGGGCGGCCCATCCACGGGCCGAAGTCGGTGAGCACGCCGGGGGCGGCGACGGAGGTGGGGCCGCCCTGGGTCCACTGCTCGGCGGTCCAGTCCTGCTCGACGTAGTCGACGGTGTCGAAGGCACGGTCGCCGACGACCTGGGCGAAGCAGCGCAGCACCGCGCCGCGGCGCTCGCGGGCCGGGCGGTGGGCCCACTTGCGCCACTCCCTGCCGCCCAGGAAGCCCATGAGGACGCCGGGTCCGCCGTCGGGCGGGGTGTTGTCGAACATCTCGCGGATGGGGGAGCCGCCGCGCAGCAGACCCATGCCGGACAGCCCGTCCTCCCGCCAGAACGGCTTGTCGTAGACGGCCACGCACTTCATGAGGGTGCCGAACGGCAGCCGCTGGAAGAGCTGGTCCTGCTGCGCCGGCAGCAGCGGGTCCCACACGATCCGTGAGGCCACCAGCGGCGGTACGGCGACGATCACCCGCTCGGCGCGCCAGTCGCCGGCGTCGGAGACCACGGTGACGCCGCTGGAGTCCTGGCTGATGCGGCGCACCGGCGCCGACAGGTGGACCCGGCCGTCGAGTTCCTCGGCCAGCCGCTCGGCGACCAGCTGCGAGCCGCCGACGAACCGGCTGTCCTGGGCGCCGCCGGTGGTGCCGGTGCCGCGTTCCATGGTGCCGGGGTGGGTCTCGTTGCCGAAGGTGGAGACGTACCAGAGGCTGAACAGGGCGGAGGCGTCGCGGGCCTCGCCGCCGTAGGCGGAGTTGAGGAAGAGGTTGATCATGTCGACGGCGTCGCCGGTGATCTCGGCCTTGCGCAGCCAGGTCTCGTAGGTCATGCCGTCCAGTTCACGGGCGTCGGGGGCCTGCCACGGGGCCGCCGGGTCCACCTTGGCCGCGGCCTGGCCGATGCGGGCCAGGGCGATGCCCATGTCCGGCAGCGCGAACAGGTCCGGCGGGGTGTGCCCGGTGAAGCGCTTGGCCCTGCCGTCGTTGACGTAGACGGTCTCGCCGGGGACGGCGGCCTGGTACGTGTCCACGCCGACCTCCTTGGCCAGCGCCAGGATGTGGTCCTGGGTCGGGCCGACGAACTGCCCGCCGATCTCGGTGACCTGGCCGTCGCCGAGGTGGTGGTTGAGCAGCCGGCCGCCGACCCGGTCACGGGCCTCCAGGACGGCCACCGACTTGCCCGCCGCGACGAGTTCCCGTGCCGCCGTCAGGCCGGCCAGCCCCGCACCGATCACCACCACATCCGCCTTGCGGGCCTGGTGTGACGCGGCGATGTCCCTGTTCTGCGTGCTGCTCATGATCACTCCTTGTCGTGGGGGTGGTCCCGGCGCTGCGGAAGCGCTCCGCGGGGAACGCGGCGCAGGCCCATGACCTGGCGATTCCCGGCGGCGGTGTGCTCCGGTGGCCATCACCATACAGATGACATTGTCGAGCGACAAGGTCAGTGGTCTCAGTTGAATGATTTGATCGCACGACTTGAGCAAGTGATAAAGTCGGTCCCGGAAGCAGCTCGGACGCCGCACAGGCACCGGCATGCCTCCTGCCCCAATCCCTTACCGACCTTGGGAGTTCGCCATGGCAGTCCTGCTCCATCGGCTGGGCGGCAGCGCCTACCGCCATCGCACGCTGGTGCTCGGTATCTGGCTCGTGGTCCTCGCCGCGCTCATCACGTGCGCCGGTGTCTTCGGCGGGAAGCTCGACGACCGTTTCACCGTGCCGGGGACCGAGTCGCAGCGCGCCCTGGACACGCTCGGCAAGACGCTGCCCGAAGCCTCCGGAGCGGACGCCCAGATCGTCTTCACCGCACCCGAGGGCCACCACGTCACCGAGGCCCCGTACACCGCGGCCATCGCCGGAGCCGAGGCGGCGGTCGCGAAGGCGCCCCAGGTCAAAGCCGTCATCGGCCCGAGTCTCTCCGGGGCCGTCTCGGCCGACCGGAGCACGGCGATCGTGCAGGTGCAGTACTCGGTGCAGCGGGCCGAGGTACGCCCTTCGTCCCTGGAAGAGATCGAACGGGTGGCCGAGGCGGCCGAGAAGAGCGGGCTCAGGGCCTCGGTCGGCGGCAGTGCCTACGGCAGCAACGGCGTGCACATAGGCCCGTCCGAGATCATCGGTGTCGCCGTCGCCCTGCTCGTCCTGGTCGTCACCTTCGGCTCCCTGCTCGCCGCGGGCATGTCGCTGCTGCCCGCCCTGCTCGGTGTGGCCGTGGGACTCGCCGGGCTGTTCGCCCTCACTCCGGCGGTCAGCATCTCCTCCACCGCCGTCACGCTCGCGCTGATGCTGGGGCTGGCCGTGGGTATCGACTACATCCTGTTCATCCTGTCCCGCCACCGCCAGCAGCTCGCCCGCGGTACCGACCCGCAGGAGTCCATCGCACTGGCCAACGGCACCGCCGGCAGCGCGGTCGTCTTCGCCGGCAGCACCGTGATCATCGCCCTGGCCGCACTCAGCGTCATCGGCATCCCGTTCCTGACCGTGATGGGTCTCGGTGCCGCCGGAGCCGTCCTCGTCGCGGTCCTGGCCGCGATCACCCTGCTCCCGGCCCTCGCCGGATTCGCCGGCACCCGGCTGACCCCGAAGTCCGGCAGCAAGGAGGCCCAGCGGGCCACCGATCCCGACGGACCCGCCGGCAGGGCGACCCTGGGCGCCCGCTGGGTGCGCGCCGTCGTCGCCAAGCCCCTGCTCACCGTCCTGGCCGTCGCCGGCATCCTCGTCGCACTCGCACTCCCCGCGGCGGACCTGCGCCTGGCGCTGCCGGACAACGGCTCGGCCCCGGTCACCTCCACCGAACGCAAGGCGTACGACACGGTCGACGACAAGTTCGGCCCCGGCTTCAACGGCCCGCTCCTGGTGCTGACCGAGGCCGACGACCGGCCCGGGGCGCAGGCGGGGGCTCAGGCCGCGCAGAAGCTGCGGGACCTCAAGGGGGTCGAGGCCGTCCTGCCGCCCGTGCCCACGCGCGACCCCGCGCAGACCGTCATCCAGGTCATTCCCGAGACCGGTCCCGACAGCGCCCGCACGGCCCAACTCGTCCGCGACATCCGTGCCGCCGCCCCGGGCATCCGTGACACCACCGGAGCCTCCGTCGCGGTCACCGGCACCACCGCCGTCAACATCGATGTCTCCGACCGGCTCAGCGACTCCCTGCTGCCGTTCATGGCGATCGTCGTCGGCCTGAGCCTGATCCTGCTGACCATGGTGTTCCGCTCGCTGGTCATCCCGCTCAAGGCCGCCGTGGGATTCCTGCTGTCGGTGGCGGCCTCGCTGGGCATGGTCGTCGCGCTGTTCCAGTGGGGCTGGCTGGCGGACGCCCTCGGCCTCGCCCACACCGGTCCCGTCGTCAGCTTCCTGCCGATCATCCTGATCGGCGTGCTCTTCGGACTCGCCATGGACTACGAGGTGTTCCTGGTCTCCGGGATGCGGGAGGAGTGGGTCCACACCGGCGTGGCCCGCGGGTCGGTGATCGACGGCGCGCGGCACAGCGTCCGGGTCGTCACCGCGGCCGCCCTGATCATGTTCACCGTCTTCGCCGGGTTCTTCCCCCTCGACGACGCCCTGATCAAGCCCATCGCCTTCGCGCTGGCCGTCGGCGTGGCCATCGACGCCTTCGCCGTCCGCCTGACGCTCGTCCCGGCGGTCCTGGCCCTCGCCGGACGGCACGCCTGGTGGCTGCCCGCCTGGCTGGACCGCGTCCTGCCCGACCTCGACGTCGAGGGCACACGCCTCCAGAAGGCCCCGGAGGTGGAGCACAAGGAGCCCGCGCGAGTCTCCTGAACCGGCTGCGCGCGGCGGCGGATCCGCCGCCGCGCGCAGGGGGCCTGGCCCGGGGTCCTCGGCGACTCCGGCCCGCCCCTTCCCGGAGATCCATCCCTTATCCGCAGAACCGAGGTTCGCCTCATGTCCACCACCATGCTGGCCGGACGCCTCCACCTGGACACCCGCACCTTCGCGGTCGAAGAGGTCGCCGTTCCCGTCCCAGGTCCCGGAGAGATGCTCATCGAGGTCAGGGCCGCCGGAGTGTGCCTGTCCGACGTCCACCTGATCGACGGCAGCCTCACCCCTGCCTTTCCTGTCGAGGCGGTCACCCGTTCGGGCGCGGTCACCCTCGGCCACGAGGTCGCGGGCGTCGTCCACGCCCTGGGCCCCGGCCTGTCGGGGGACTGGGCCCCCGGCATGCGGGTCGCCCTGCAGGCCGGCCAGCCGCGCGGAGCATGCGCCGACTGCACGCGCCGCGCCCCGTGTCGGCGGCCGCTCACACGCGGCGTCGACTACGACGGCGGCTGGCCCAGTACGCCGTCGCCCGCGAGGACACCCTCGCTCCCCTCCCCGACCACCTGCCCTTCGACCAGGCCGCCATCATCCCCGACGCGGTCTCCACCCCGTATGCCGCGATCATCGAGACCGGGGCGGTCCGGCCGGCCCAGTGCGTCGGAGTCTGGGGCGCCGGCGGTCTGGGCGCCCACGGCATCCGGCTCGCCCGCCTGGCCGGCGCCACGCCCGTCATCGCCGTCGACCCACTGCCCGAGGCCCGTGAACGGGCCCTCGCCTTCGGCGCCGACCTCGCGCTCGACCCCGCCGACCCGGGATTCGCCGAAGCCGTCGGCCCGGCCACCGAAGGCCACGGCCTCGACGTCGCCTTCGACTTCGCGGGATTTCCCGCGGTCCGCGAGCAGGCTGCCTCGGTCCTGGGCGCAGGCGGTGTCCTCGTCCTGGCCGGGCTCACCCCGGAACCACTCACCGTCACCGACGGCACGTCCTTCTGCTACCGCGGCAACCAGATCCGCGGCCACTACGGCTCCGGACCCGAACACGTGACCCAGCTCATCCGCCTGGCCGCCGTCGGCAGACTCGACCTGGCGCCCTCCATCACCGATCACATTCCACTGGCCGAGGCGGCCGACGCCGTCACCCGGCCGGAGAAGAAGACCGGCAACCCGATCCGCCTCGTGCTCACCCCTCACACCCCATGAACCATCGACGACCCCAGAAGGCGGCGTCGGCCTTTTCCGAGTTCGGCCGACCGTGTTCGACCGGCCGTCAAATAATCAGTTCCATTCGACCCGTCGAACACGACGATTTCAAATCCCCGGACGATCACTCAGCGAATGGCTACCGACGGGTCCGGTCACCAATTCCCGGGCTCCAAAGCCTTTCTGACGATTAAGCGTGCCGTTGTGATCGTCCCTTTATCGTTTGCCATACCCAAGCCGGTGTCACCCTTGCTAGATTGACACCCGCTCCTCCGCCACGCAGTCGGGCAACTCCCGCAGCTCGCGAAGGCAGATTCCCCCTATGCCTTGACCAAGGCTTTCTTTGGGTGCCCGCTTCATGCCATGCCTTTCGGCATCCAACCCCCCCAACACACTGGAAAGCGCAAGCAAGTGATGAGATCCCTTCAGCGTTTCGGCCCCGGGCTGGCCATCTCCGCCATGACGATCGTGCTGGGCACGCCCGCACTGGCCACCGCCGACGAGGCGACCGACGCCAAGGACACCACGTACTACGTCTCGCTCGGCGACTCCCTGGCCAGCGGCTACCAGCCGGACGTCGACAAGGACACCGACGCCGCCTACACCGACCAGCTCTACGCACAGCTCAAGCAGCGCACCCCCGGGCTGAAGCACATACGCCTCGGCTGCACCGCCGAGACCACCGACTCTTTCATCAACGGCGGTAAGTGCGACTACCCGAACGCCAAGTCCCAACTGGACGCCGCTCTCAAGACCCTGGCCCAGCACCAGGGCAAGGTCGCCTATGTGACCCTCAGCGTGGGCGCGAACGACATCCTCCTCAACTGCGTCAGCCCGCTCGGCACCCTCGACTCGAACTGCCTGAACAGCAAGAGCCAGACCATGGGCAAGAACCTCGCCCAGATCGCGGGCGCGCTCCGCCAGGCGGGTGCGGACAACACCCAGTTCGTTGGCTCGACGTACCACAACCCGTTCCTGGCGACCTGGCTGCTGGGCGCCCAGGGACAGCAGGCCGCCAAGGAGTCGGCACCCCTGGTCGCGGCCGCCAACACGGGGATCACCCAGGTGTACAAGTCCACGGGCTTCACGGTGGCGGACGTGGCCGGCGCCTTCTCCTCCGACGACTTCACCACCCAGGTGAACATGCCCGGCGCGGGCGAAGTACCCGCGAACGTGGCCAAGATCTGCCAGCTCACCTGGGCGTGCACGAAGAAGGACCCCCACCCCAACACCGACGGCCACAAGGCGATCGCCGGCACCTTCGCCTCCGTGCTCACCGAGACCAACCCGCCCAGCGCGGGCGAGTCCCCGACCCCCACCGAGCCGACCACACCCGAGCCCAGCACCGGCACCGGCACCGGCACGGACACGGACACGGACACGGACACGGGGTCGAACGACCCGACCACGAACGGAGACCTCGCCGAAACCGGCTCCTCAAGCAGCACCCCCGTCCTCGCGGGTGCCGGACTCGCCGTCGCCGCGGTCGGCGCCGCCGCGATCTACTTCGCACGCAAGCGCCGCACCAGCGAACAGAGCTGACGAGCAGTCAGTAGCTCGCGGGTGAACAGCAGGCCGCTCGCGGTGTCGCGAGCGGCCTGTCCCCACTCGGCGGTGGCGCCGTCACTATCGTGAACGATGTCGTGCTGATCCTCCGCGTACAGCAAGCACTACCTGGCCCCCGCCACGGACCCGGGCGGCGAGGGCTGACGAGCTCGCAGCGCATACCGGCGCCCCGCTCCGAGGCTGGAGCGGGGCGCCGGTGCGTGACGTGGCTACCCGCGGAACCGCCCGTCAACGACGCCACGGACGAAGCCGGTCCACTCGTCCGGCCTGAACACGAGGATGGCACCGGCCCACGCACCGACGCGCCCCGAGCCGCAGCCTCCTCCTCGTGCGGCCCTGGACCAGTCGTCACAGATCGAATCACAAAGACGCTCTTGACCGGGGTCCGTCACGGAGCGACCGCGCGCACGAGAAGCGTCCCGATATGCCCCGACTGAGGAGCGTCAAGGACCCGCGCGTCGGCCGTGGCGAACCCGGCCCGGGTGAGCAGGCGCTCCCAGACGGCCGGGCGGTAGCTGTAGCGGTAGGTGAACATCGCCCTGCCCGCGAAGCCTCCCTTGTACATGCCCTGCGGCCCGTACGCACCGGGGATGGCCGGCGGCTGCGAGAACACGAACACGCCACCGGGCCCGAGCCGTCGGCGGACAAGGGGGAAGAGACGGCCCGGGTCAGTGAACCAGGCGGCTCCGAAGATCGAGTAGACCGCGTCGTACACCTCCTCGTGCTCGCTCAGGTACTCCAGCACCTCGGAGCACACGAACTCCGCACCGGTACCCGCCCACTTCGCGGTGGTCTTCTCGACCATGACGGGAGACAGGTCGACACCCCGAGCGGCGATGCCGTGCTGAGCGAGGTGGGCGAGAGCGCGGCCCGTGCCGCAGCCGATCTCCAGCACGCGGCGCGGGTCGCCCAGCAACTCCGGGCCGGGTCCATGACCGGCGTACTGGGTCCAGCAGAAACTCGGCTCCGCGTCGTCCTTGAAGGCGGAAGCGGCGAAGGTGTCCCACAGCTCCGTCTCGGCGGCGATGTCGTGTTGTGCGGGCAAGTCGATTCCTCTTCGCAGGGGCTGGCCCCTGTCCTCCGGGGGCCGAGGGCAGGGGCCAGGGTAGGGCCGTTCAGTGGCTGTCGGGGACCTTGTTGTCGCACGGCGAGCAGTCCGTGCCGTCGATCGCCCACAGCTCCTCGTCGATGTCGAAGCCGATGGACTTCAGGAAGTCCGCTGTGCGCAGACACAGACCGTCACGGCGGCGCTCGATGAACGGGGCATGGTGCTTGTAGCGGCCCTCGTTGTACGCCTCGCAGAGGGCCCACCACACGGGCGTGTCGAGGATGAGCTGGTGAACGCCGATGTCGACGAGCTTGCCGACTCCGAGGTGGACCTCCGGGTGCTCCATGCAGCCGATGGTGTACATGACGGCGTTGCCGAGGATCCGCTCGGCCATGTCGCGGACCATCGTGTGGTCGCGCAGCAGCAGGGCCACTTCGCGGTCCCAGATGGTCATGTCGCCGTCCAGCACGTTGATGGTCAGGTGCTTGATACTGGGCTGGACTGCGTTGAGGAGTCCCTTCGGGTCCCGTGTGCGGGTGCTCACGGGCCGGTCGAGTGTGGCGGTCATGGACTACTCCTTCGGAGACAGGTCGTGTCGTACCGGTTCGAGCCCGCCCCGCCTGTCAGCCCGTCCCGGCTGAAAGCGCGGCGCGGGCGCCTTGCGGGTCCCGTTCCAGCGAGGGCTACTGGGTGACCTGGCTGGAGCGGGCGGCTTGGGTGGAGCCCTGGCGGTTGCCCATTCAGCAGACATGGTCGAGGTGGCCGGAGTGGTCATGAGAAGACCCCGCCGCTGCTTGCCGAGTTCAGAGCACGGGTTCGCTCCCGCATGGCCTGCTGTCGCTCCTCGTCCGTTGCGCGGCGGACACGAGCAGGGTCGACGTCCCACTCGCGTCCGCCCGTCACCGGCCGAAGCCGCACGACCCGTCCGAGGCGACCCATGGCGTAGCCGAGCCTGTCGCGCTCGATGTCGACGACCAGGGCGCCCTCCGGCTGCGGTTCCTCAGGCATCACGCGTCACCCCCCGTCGGATCGCTCCGGCCAGGCGGGCGGCCACGTCGGAGCGCCCCCGCCCCAGCTCAATGAGCCGCAGCGTGGGGGAGGCAGGGCCGAGCCTCAGCGAGGGCAGGACGAGCCCGACGTCGGACATCGCCGCTCGCAGGGTCTCCGTCGCCGTGTGCGGGTCGACGTTGTTCCGTTCCTTCGTAGCCATGAGCAGGACGCTAGAAGGGGGGCGTTGACTGGCGGTACGCTGTTTTCTCGAATTTGCTCGCCACGCGGCCGAGATTGCCAGTGTTTTCTCCTGAACCCTGTCTGGCCCAGTAGTGCCGGGCCGGCCCCCCGACCATGCTGATGGGATCAACACCCCGCGGAAGGGAGAGCGTCCATGGTTCGTCGGTTGCGCTTCACCGGCACGGACAGCAAGGTCGACGGTTGCCCCGCCCTCCACACGGACGAGAACACCGGCGAGATCATCGTTCAGGGCACGCCCGTCACCGCCCCCGAAGACCTCGCACAGCTCAAGCACTTCGGAGTCGACGAGGCAGCGGTGGCCGTGCCGCGCGAACTGCTTGTGAACTGGGGGCCGAAGGAGATGGAGCGAGTGCCGGAACTCGTGGACCGGGCCACCTTCCGCCGCCTGTTCGAGACCTTCGAGCACACCGCCTGGCGGCTGGAGACGCGGCGCGGTTACGCGTCGGACCGACAAGACCCCGACTTTCAGGCTTTCCTGGCCACCGGCTCGTCACCCTGCGACCCTGACGAACCCTGGTTCGTCAACATCAAGGCCCAGACGGGCGCCGGTAAGACGGTCGGCCGTGTCCGCGTCGCCGACAACCCGCCCACCACGGAACAGCTGTTCCTGCTCGACTACTCCCGGCACAACGCCACCTCCGGCGAGGACATCCGGTACCTGTGGCGCGAGGACGCCGCGCGGGCCGGCCTGCCCGGCGAGGACTTCTGGATCTTCGATTCACGGCTGGTAACGCTGCTGCACTTCGATGACGAGGACAACCTGCTCGACATCGAGCTGATCACCGAACCGGCTGAGGTCGTGCGGTACGCCATCGCGCGGCGGCGCGGCGATGCACCACGCGATCCCGCGCGAGCAGTTCGCCGCGCAGGTGGCCACGACCGAATAGCACGTGACCGGTGAGCACTGACTACCAGCAGGCACGGGCGGCGTTGGGGGCGCGGCTGCGCGAACTCCGTTTCACCTGCCCCGGTGGTCGGCTCACCGGCCAACAGCTCGCGCAGCGACTCAGCTGGCCGGGCTCCAAGGTCAGCAAGCTGGAGAACGGCAGGCAGACGGCCACCCCCGAGGACCTGAGGGCATGGGCCGACGCGACCGGGCAGCCGGGGGTGTACCCCGAACTCGCAGCCCGACTGGCCGGGTTCGAGTCGCACATCAGGTCATGGCGTCGAGCGCTGGCCAACGGCTTCAAGCCTCTTCACGAGGGGCTGAGCGCCGAGATCGACCGCACCTCGGACATGTGGGTCTGGGAGGAGTCGGTGATCGCCGGACTGCTGCAGACCCCGGAGTACGCCCGGCACGTCATCCAGCGGTATGCGGAGCTGCTGGACGGACCCGGCGACATCGAGGCAGCCGTCCGCTCCCGGGTGCAGCGCCAGGAATGGCTGTACCGGTCCGGCCGCAAGCTGCACGTGCTGATGTGGGAAGCGGCGTTGCGGTCGCTGATCTGTCCGCCCTCGGTGCTGGCGAGCCAACTCGACCGCCTCAACGGCATGATCGGTATGGACACGGTCGAGCTGGGTGTCATCCCCTTCACGGCGTCCGTCAAGATCGTGCCTGCCAACGGCTTCTGGGTGCTCGACGACCGGCTGGTCGTCGCCGAGGACTGGCACGCGGAACTGTGGCTGGACGACGCCGACAACGTCGCCTTGTACAAGAAGGTCTGGAAGACCCTCAGCGAGTCTGCGGTGTACGGGGCCAACGCCCACCACGTCATCAACTCGGCCCGCCGAGCCCTGAATGTGCGTTGACGACGTTGTGGGCCATAGGGACCTGAGCAGGCCCCGCCTCCCAGGGGTCCGGTCCTGCCCTTGTCAGAGGGTCACGAACTCTACGAACGCGGTCCACGCCGTGGGTTCTACGGCCAGGGCGGTGCGGGTTGTGTCCTTCGAGTCGCGGACGTGGACCCTGGCGAGGGTGGCGGCCACTTCGACACACTGACCGCCCTCAGCGCCGCTGTAGCTGCTCTTGACCCAGACAAGCGCAGGCGCGGGACCGCGCTTCGTTTCAGCGCTTCTCGATGAAGGCCAGGGACTCACTCGGGGTGAGGGCCTGCGCTCGGATAATCCCCTAGCGTGCGGACAGCGCATGGACCGCATCTCGCTCGGTGACCAGCGTGCTCCGGCCTTGAGCCTCCATGTAACCGACCTGTTGTCCCTGCCTCGGCAGCAGCAAGGTGAACGCACCATCCACACCAGCATGGTCCTCACGGTCAAGCGGCATCACCTGAAGCTCGACGTTCCGCTTCTGGCCGAGCAAGAGGAGCTGCTCAAGCTGTCCGCGCCATACCTGCTCACCGCCAAGCGGCCGCCGCACAACCGGCTCCTCCATGACGAAGCTCAGCAACGGAGCGGGCCAGAGCCCGCGTGTACTCCTCTGTCTGCAACAGGCCGTTGACCACGTGAGTCTCGTACACGTAAAGCTCGACCGCCTCGGCCTCCAACTTGGCTGCATCCCGAAAGAACGCCGGGTATTGAGCCCGAGCCACCTCCTCCTTGCTCGCACTCAACACACCGCCCGCCGCCAGCACTTCATCCGCCTTGTCGATGAACTTCGGCGGTGGTACGTCTCGCCTGCTCGAACGACGCGATCGTCGAGGACGAGTCCCCAGTCAGAGAACCGAACTTCGCGCGGTCCATCCCCGCCCGCTCCCGGAACAGCTTCAGCTGCCGCCCGAACACGCACAGCATGCCCGTTCCGACCTCGTACTCCGGCTGCTGAACCTCGTCGTCCACGCCGCAGCTCCTCTCGAACCACCGCCCGGCCGGCCAACTCAGGGCCCGGGAAGCGGTCACGCCCAACACCACGCACAAGCGCACCGCCCGCGTGCACAGCCCGTACTCGTCAGCACATCGCTCCTGGTCAAAGCTACGCAGAGTCCGCGAACTTTTACCCCATGAAGTCAGCAACTCCCCCGAACGGGCATATGCCACAGCACCTCACAGCCGAACGCGAGTTCGCCATGCGCTTCACCTCAACCCCACGCGGTGCCCGCCTCGCCCGCCGACTCGTCTCACACCGCCTGGACGACTGGGGCCACCCCTACACCACCCACATCAACGAAACACTCACTCTCATCACGGCGGAACTCTCCGCCAACGCCGTACGCCACGGCCATGTCCCCGGCCGGGACTTCCACCTTTACCTCGCCCGGGCAAAACCGTGTGGGCGGAACTGCGCGTGCAGCAACAGGGCCACCCGCGCACGCACCGGGCCCGAAATCGATCACTGTCAACTGGCGCTTGCACTAATATCGTTACCCGCTGCGCACCTTCCCGGAGGGTACGTCGGCGGTGTTCGAGGTGCCGGTCCTCGGCGATGAGCGACGAGTGGTCTCCACCGCGTGCCACACGCGGTGTGACTGCGGATGCCCGGTAGGGCGATCCCTGCCATTCCCAGCTCACGCTCAGGAGTGGAGACCCATGAACCCCGTTGAGTACAAGCTTGCACGTCGTGACCGGATTCGTCAGATCCTTATCGACGTCATGGTGGGCGTCATCACCAACCTGTTGGTGACGGCCCTGACCGTGGTGGCGCGCCTGGTCTTCTGACCGGCAAGTGGCGGGCCCGGGAGCCCGCCACTGCACGTACAGCTCACCGTTTCAGAAAAGACGCAGCTCTCCAGGCGGACTGTCCTTCTTCTGACGCTTCCTGCGGCGGCGCCGCCCTCGGGCGGGACGGGGCAGATGTGGCTGTCGCGCCTGCTCCGGCAGGTTCTCCCAGGTGGGGCGCAGACCGTGGATCTGGACGTCGCCGACCAGCTCCTTCAGGTAGTCGCGGGTCTCCCCGTCCGTGGAGTAGAGCACGGTCGCCCGGCTCGCCCGGGTCATCAGCACGTGGTACGCGTGCCGGACGAGGCGGGCGAACTCGTCGTCGTCCACGCTCTTCGGCTTCACCTTGGGATCGAACGACCCGGGAACGGCCACCCGCTTGACGCCCGCCTCCTTGTCCGCCCTCTCCTTGCCCCGGCGGAACACCCAGCGATCGCCCCGGCGCACCATGTCCTCGCCCATGATCACGCCGCACCAGTCCCACTCCAGGCCCTGCGCGGTATACACACAGCCGATCTGGCCGAGGCCGTTCTCGTGCACGGACCAGATCTTGGAAGGCGGGACGGTCTTGTTCTCGCAGAAGGATTCGCTGTCCGCGTTCCACGGCCGGTGCCAGTCACCTATCCGGACGTCGGGCTCAAGTCGCTTCTCCTTGCCCAGAGGCTTCGTCCAGGGCCAGCAGTATCCGGCGACCATGCGCGCGGACGCTCCCGCCGCGGCCTCGGAACGAATGATCCGCTCGAGTTCCTCCGGGCTGTCGACGACCTCGACGTGCATCAGTCCGTCCGGGGTCCACAGCTCCGGCTCCGCGCCGGACACCCCCAGCGCGCCGCGCACCCAGCGGATGTAGGCGTCGCTGCCGCCGCACCGGAACTGTTCCCGCAGGCGGCAACGGACCAGGTGGGCGTCGTAGCGCCGTGCCGCGTCCTCCACGAGAGCGACGGTGCCGACGTCATGCGGGCGCACGGACTGACCCTCGTCGAGGAAGAACACCGTCAACCGGGAGGCGTCGAGGAGCTCGTCCACCTGAGGCTTGGTGCCCCAGTCCTCGGGTTTCCAGAAACGGTTGGTGGAGCGGTCGCGCAGACGGTGGGCCTCGTCGCATATCAGCACGTCCAGCGGCGGGTCGGGCGGGGTGACGAAGTTGCTGAAGTAGGTGAAGGTCTCCTTGAACTCCCGGTCACCGAAGCCGACATGCTCCTGCAGTGCGCCGTTGAAGGCCCTGCTGCCGCTCGCGTACTTGACCGTGCGGCCGTCTGCTTCCAGTTCGGCCTTGAGCTGAAGGCCGATGGCGCTCTTGCCCGTGCCGGCACCACCCGTGACGAGGAACACCACCCGTCGCTCGTCGGGGACGAGCGTGGGCCGGTGGGGGTCAGGAAGCACCTTGGCGGCGGTCTCGAGTATCTGGTCCGCGACCTTCTTCTGACGGCCGCGCAGGGTGAAGACCGTGTCCTCGCCGCTGGAGCGGATCATGGCGTCGAGGAGCGGGGTGTTGCGCAGGCCCATGCTCCGCAAGAGGATCTCGGCAGCCGAGTCGGCACCGTCGGCAGCGAAGCTGCTCCGCAGGTCGGACAGCAGTTGGGGCCGGCGATCGCTGGTGTAGACACGGGCGTAGGAACCTGTCGGCGCGTCCACGCCGACCAGCGGAAGCACTGCGGCGTCGGTGGCATTGTGCAGATAGGCGAAGCCGCCGCACTCGTAGTCCAGTCCGTGCAGCGGTCCTCTGTCACTCGTGAACGCCTCGTAGTACTCGCGCAGTTGCAGCGCCGGATGCTTCTTCTCCCCCATACCGGGGACGTGCACCAGCTCCGCGGTGGCTCGCTCCACCCGGGTCACCGTCGACCATCGCTTCAACTCGACGAGTTGGACGGACAGCCCGTTCTCTTCGGGATGATGGCCCACGAGGACGACGTCGATGAGCCGGGGGTCCCCACCGCGGTCGATCTCGTCGAGCGTGGCCGCGCATTCGACGACCATCTCGACGCTCCCGCGGTCGGCGGCGACCAGGTCTTCGGCAAGATGCACCAGGCTCTCTGCCCAGGCGGAACGTTCTGTCAACGAGGCGTCGGTGCTGAGGAAGTGCTTCCACCTCGCGGCGAGGTGGGGCACCATACGGCGTCTCGAGTTCAGGTTCAGCAGATCCCGCGCTGCCAGTTTCAGCAGGAGCATGGACACGAGGTGGATCCCCCAGGGCACGAGTGACTCGTGCGGATGGGGGCATGTCCACGTGGGGAAGCCCGTCGGGCCGCAATGACGCCTGGGATCCTAGGTAAGTGATCGCCTTCCGGACGCACAGGACACGTCGGTCGGCTTGAAGCGCGGACATCATGGCCGGATATCGCGCGCTCACCGCCGCAGAAGGGGCTCCCCGATCGGCGCAGGCCGTGGCTCCGGTCGGCTGGACACCAGTTCCCGCAGCTTCTCCCGGGTCTCCGGATCGGTCGAGTACACGATCGTGCCGACCATCCCGCGCGTCAGCAGCACCTTGTACGTATTCCGAATGAGACGGTCCACATCTGTGTCCGGCGTGGACTTCTTGAACACCGGGTCCTTCGAAGCAGTGCGGTCGGTGATCCACCGGTCACCCCGCCAGACCAGGTCGGGGCCGATGATCACGCCGGACCAGTCGTACTCGAAGCCCTGGGCGGTGTAGACGCAGCCGACCTGTCCGAAGCCCGCCGGGTCGGTGGCCCACAGGGCAGCCGGGGGCGCGCCGGAGACCGAGCGGTCACCGCGCAGGTTCCAGGGACGGGCCCAGTCACCGATGACGACGTCGGGCGGGAGCGGCTCGCCGGGCTTGGGCTCCGGGGACCAGCGCCAGCAGTAGCCCGCGGACATACGGGCCCCGTAGCCCTGGCTCCGACGGGCTTGGAGGAAGGCTTCCATCTCCCGCGGGCTGTCGGCGACCAGCAGCTGCATGCGGTCGTCGGGTTCCCACGCGACCGGCCCGCCCGGTTCCAGGCCGAGAAGGCGGACCACCCAGCGCAGGTAGGCGTCACTGCCGCCGCAGCGGAACTGACTGTCCAGCGGGACGACACTGCAGGGGATGCCCCGCTTGGCCGCTGCCGCCTTGATGTCGGCAACGGTCCCCATCTCACCGGGGCGGACGACCTGGTGCTCGTCGAGGAAGAAGACGGGCACGTAGGCGACGTCGATGAGTTCGTCGATCTGTGCCCTGCCGGTACGGTGCTCGGCGCGGGTGTAGCGGTTGGCCGAGGTCTCCCGGATGCGGTGTGCCTCGTCGCAGATCAGGGCACCCAGGCTGTTCTTCTCGGCCGTCATGAAGCTGTTGAAGTACTTGAACAGGTCCTGGACTTCCCGCTTACGGGCTCCGGCTACCTTCCTCATCGTCTTCGTGAAGGACTGCGAGCCGGTGGCGTGCAGTGCCGGAACCCCGCGCCGGTAGAGCTCGCCGAGCAGTTGGAGGGCGATCACGCTCTTGCCGGTGCCGGGGCCGCCCGTGACGATGACGACCTCCTTGCGATCGGCGTGCTTCGCCTTCTCCACCGCGTTGAGCACCATGCGGTAGGCGACCTGCTGCTCGTCGAGGAGGACGAACTGCGTGCGTTCGCGTACCTCCTCAGCAGCCACGGACATGAGCTGCTTCGACGGCACCGTGGCGCCTGCGTGGAGTTCGTCCGCCGCCCGGGCCCCGGGGTGCTTGTCGCTCAGCCTCGTACGAAGGTAGTCGAGGAAGGCGCCACGGCGTTCCGCGGTGAAGAGCAGTCCGTGGCCGTCACGCTCGATCTCCCGCAGCCCGGTCACGCCGAACTCGGTGGCGTTGTGCAGATACGCCACTCCGGTCACCCGGTGCCCGTGTTCGGCCACCGCCCCGTTGAAATTGACGAGGTATTCGCAGTAGCGGCGGACCTGCTCGATGGGGTTGAGGACCGGATGGGCATAGGCGTCGACATGACACAGAGCGGGGTCGTCCTCGTGGGGCAGTGCCTGGCTCCACTGCTTCAGCTCCACCACGACGTAGGACGGCTCTGCCGTGACCGGGTGCACTCCGGCGAGGACGACGTCGGCGCGCTTGCTGTTCAGCGGGAGGGCGTACTCCAGCATGACCTCCACGTCGCCCAGTCCGGCGTCGTTGAGTGCGGCGGCCAGGAAGGGAATGCTGCGCTCCCAGGAACGCACCTCGGAGGCGCCGGGCCGATAGCCGTGCATGTGGACGAACTTGTCGGTGAGGTGCAGGAACAGCGAACCGTCGAGTGCCATGACGGCGACCGTTTTCGCGGACGCGCGGAACAGCAAGGACTTCCCCCAGGCAGCACGAAGAGACTCGTGCGGGTGGGGGCATGTCCTACGAGACTCCACCGGGGTGGAGCGGAAGCCCGTCGGGCCGCGTTGACGATGTCCTTGAGGGTACCTGGCGGTACGGACAGCCGTACCGGTGGCCACCGTGGCGGCAGTGGACGGCGTGCCCGGTCTCCCCCGCCAACATCCAGAGGCCCGTCGTCAACTGTCAGCGGTGGATTCGGGCCGGGCGTTTGTTCATCCGGAAACATGGCCTCTGATCTGGAAACGCAGAGCGGCAGACGAGTGGGGCTGTACGCCGGGTATTCCTGGAGCACCTTTCTGACCTGCGGATTTCCAGATCGGGCCAGCTGTGACCTGCAAGGACGGGTTGCAGAGGCGATCGGAGGCAGTCAGAGGAAACCGCTCTGATTCGACCCCGATTCGACCCGGGCCGCTGGGCAGTCAGGGTGTGCATGCAGTTCGACCGCGGCCAGCTGCCTGGGCCCGGCCATCACCTTGCGCACACCGGCCTTGACCGGCTTGTCCAGGATGTCGTAGCTCTCTCGGGATGTGGGTGTGAAGGCGAGTTGTGAAAGGTGAATTCATCACGCCGGTCGGCAACGGTGGTCATCGGCGGCGATCATTCGTTTACGCTCGCGGCCATCTTCCCGGCCAACTCGCTCACTTCGGTCAGGAGGCTGTCCGGCGACTGGTCAAGGTCGAAGGCGTGCTGATGCAGGACGATTCCCGCCTGACGAACGCGATGGCCGGCGAGCGGGGCGTTGCCCTTCGCGTACACGAGATGACCTGCGGGGAGCCCCAACGCGGTGCAGTACGCCAGCATCTGGTACAGGTCGGCGTCCGGATAACCGTCCTTCTTCTCCGCCTTGTACTTGGCGTCGACGACGGCGAGAGGACGGCCCTGGTTCCCGTCGCCGTACCACACGAAGTCCGGTCGCATCCGGACGCGTTCGTCCTCGTCCAGGTGCACGCCCTTGGCCTGGAGCACGCAGCGCCCGCCATACGGACGCAGCGCCTCGCGCAGGGCGACGCAGACAAAGTCTTCGAAGACCTTGTTCATGTCGAAGAGGAACCCGTCGATCCGCAGACCGCCTGGACGGTGCTCGGCCGAAGCCCCGTCGAGGATCGCCCCCGCCAAGTGAAGCGGGTGCTGATAGCGCGCGTTGAGCCGGGACGGACGCCACTCGGGCAGTCTCTGCCCGCGTACGAGCGGGGTGACGTCGGCGAGCCGCGTCCGCTGGCGCAACAGCCGGGCCCTTACGGGACGCGGAACGCCGGGCAGGCGCAGCAACCGTTCAGTGGCGGCGCGCAGCAGCCGGTTCTCGGGGATGTCGGTAGTGAACTCGTCGTACGCGATCTCGACGGGCAGCGCGGCGCCGAACTGTCTGCGGATCTGCTCGGCCTCGCGGATACGGCCCCGGACAACGAGAGCGGTGTCCTCGGTCGTCCGGTACCCCTGGAGCAACCCTGCTCGAATCGCGCGTTCCACCTGGCGTTCAAATGCATGCGCCAGCGCGGGCAGCACCTCCCGGTGTTCGGCCACGTCCACCTGACCGTCCCGCCAGCCGCGGGGATCGAGGCTGTAGCCCAGCAGAAAAAACAGCCGGGCCATCGGCATCTTCGGGGTGATCCGTACCGTGACCGGCTCTACGCCGGGCACGACCACGGACACGGCGCCCACCTTGCTACCGGCCTTCAGGACCCAGTTACCGGCCACGTATGGGTCGGGCGCTGCCTCGACGATGCGCGAGGCCGCGAGGGCCCGGCCCACCGCATCGGGAAGAGGACAGTTCGTCGCCCGCGCATGCTCGACGAGTTCGATGGGCCCAGCGACGGCACTCACCCGACAGGCTCGTCTCTGCGGGCCGCCAGCGCCGCGCGCAGGGACGCGAGCCCGTACCGCTTCTCGACTTTCACGCCCTCTCCGTAGTGGTGTTCCTCCAGCAGAGGAAGGATCTTGGTGCGCCAGGTGCGTTCCAGACCGCCCTCTCTGTCCACACCGGGCTTCATCAGGTACGCCGGCCCGATCTGGAAGTCGACATCGTCGATGCGGGAGTTGAGCTCGTCCAGCAGATCGGCCCGCTCTGCGTCCTTCTCCTTCCCCGCCAACCAGCGGCGCAACAGGCCACTCGTCGGCTCGGTGCGCGGGGACAGTTCGACGAAGGCGAAGCGGCGCCGCATGGCCGCATCCACGAGGGCGATAGAACGGTCGGCCGTGTTCATGGTGCCGATGATGAAGAGGTTGTCCGGCAGGGAGAAGTCGTCACCGGAGTAGGTGAGCCGCAGGGTCTGGCGCCGGTACTCCAGCAAGAAGTACAGCTCCCCGAAGACCTTCGCCAGGTTGGCCCGGTTGATCTCGTCGATGATCAGGAAGTGGGGAATGTGCCGGTTCCCCTCCTTGTCGGCGCGGTCCGCGAGTTCTCGCAGCGGCCCGGCTGTGAGGCGGAAGGCGACCTCTTTGGTCTTCGGATCCTCCTTGGGGCGGTAGCCCTCGAAGAAGTCCTCGTAGGAATAGGAAGGATGGAACTGCACCAGTTTGACCTGTTCGGGACCGCCGCCGAGGAACTCGGCCAGTTCCAGCGCGAGATGTGTCTTGCCCGTTCCAGGCGGCCCGTAGAACACAAGCTGCTTCTCGTCCCACAGCAGGTCACGCACCTCGCGCAGCCACGAAACACTGTGCACGTTGAGGCGGTCCGTGAGCGCCTGGTCCGGTTCGGGAAGCTCCAGCTTGCGACGGGCGGTGAGGGCCGGCAGTTCTGCGCTCGGGTCGCTCACGGTGGCCTCGGCCTCGTCGGCCAATTGCTCATCGGTCAACCCCAGCCCGTCTATGAGGGCTTGTACGGCGGTCAGGTCGACGACATCGTGCTGGACCGACAGCTTCTGCCGGAGCTCCTCTGGCAGTTCTTCCCACTTGTAGCTTGTGTCCTGCCAGTCGACGGGCCGCCGCAGGTTGGAGCGCCCGTCCTCAGAGGCGATCTGCTCCGCCGCTCCGGTGACCTTGCCGACGTGGAGCCGTCCGTCGGAGCGCGTGCACACCGTGTCGTCCGGCTTCATCCGGGTGAGGAAGACATACAGCGCCTCCACGAGTTCCTGCTTCTGGTTGTACGTGGCCGCCGACTCGTAGTCCTCCTCCACCAAGGCGCTCAGCAGGTTGCGGTCCGGGTTCGCTTCGACACCCTGCCGCAGTCGGGCGGCGGCGACACTGACGAGTCCCTCCGCAAGCCACAGCCGCTGGACAAGATCGACACCGGTTACGTTGGAGCCGCGGATGAACCAGGCGCGGTTGGGCGCAGTCGACATGTGATCGAGGTGGGCAAGTGGTTGCCCATCGGCCGACTTCCACGCGCCCCAGCCATTGACACTGCAGCCTCGCAGGATCTCCGCAGCAGCCGAGGGCGAGGTGCACTCGATGTCCCAGGCCGCCTCCAGGTATCCCGGCCACCTTTCCGACTGCCGCAGCAATCCCTGCGAGATGAGGTGCTGCCGTGTGCGGTACGAGGTCGGCTTGCGCGCCGCGAAGGAGGGAACCACCTTGGTCTGGGCCGGAGATCCCGCCGCGATGACGAACCTCTGGCTCCCGCTGGCACCCTTCTCCCCCAGCAGTCGGCCCCGGGCCTCCGGCCCGCCTCTCGGCAGTCGCAGATAGAGCTCGGGATATGCGTCGGTCATCGGTCTCCTCGTATGTCCTGGGGCTCATGTCGCGCAGCAGCCTATGCAGGGCGGTGACAGCCACGCTGTTCACGCTGAACGCTTGCCCCCGCGAGGAGGGCGGTCCTTCTTCGGCCTGAGCTGAGGGAGCCAGCGTTCGGGTCCGGGCAGCGCGAGGGCCGACTCTTCGCGGGTCGTCGGGCGCGGCGCCCAGGTGCGTGGGCCGGGGAGGCGGAGGGCGAGTTGGGAGACAGCGACCATGGCGGGCGAAGGGTCGCGCTCGAGGTAGTTGAGGATGAGAGGCATCCCGTCCGAGGTCACCTGTGGGTTCCAAGTGCGGCACGCGATCTGGCAGTACTCCCGAGCCTCGAAGAGCACGCCTCTGCACGCTCCCGGCTGCTGCTCTTCCCTCATCCACAGGATGCGGTCACCCGGCGCGAGGCGCTCACGGCCGATGAGTACTCCGTTGGCGACCTTTCCCGCAGCGTCGAGATAAGGCACAGGGTCGTCATCACCACCGACGTCACTGTCACTGAACCCAGCGACCTCGTTCGGCCCGTCCGCAGCGTAGATCTCCAGCTGGTCGCCGTCGGCGTGTGCCTGCCAGAGGTCGAGCGGCTCCCACCCGCCTCCGCCGAACAACGACGGCTGGGCCAGCAGGACAAAGACCTCGCCTGCCTCCAAAGAGAGCGCGATGCGATCCTCCCCGCCGATGGGATGGATCTCCCCGACCTCCCAGGCGTCGTTCCCGTTCACCTCCAACACACATTCGCGGACGGTCTCCACGGCGACGTCGACAGACACGGAGAAGTACTCCCGGCGCGGGTTGACCCTCTGTTCACCCAGGCGTTGATGGACGAGCTTCTCCACCTCGGGCCAGCGCATGGTCAGCGCCCGGAAGGCGACCTCGAACGGCAGTGGTACGCCCTCGTGGCTGGAGATCTTCGCCGCACGTTCCTCCGGCAGCAGCGCAGTAAGACCGATCTTCACCATGTCGGGCATCGCAGGATTCTGCATCACGTAGACGAAGCCGGTGTCCTGTGTGATCACACGCATATTCTGAGGTGTGCGTGGCACACGATGTTCACGCTTCGCACATTTCCGGCCGGTTCTCATGGGCGGCCGCAGAGCGAGGGGGACAGAACATGGACGACAGGCTGCTCGTCGGCAGACCTCGGGTCGAGGACTTGCTGAAGGCGGTGTCCATCACGGTGGCCGAACTACGGGGTGCGGTGGGCCACTTCGACGAGGACACGGCGGGAATGCTGAGAGCCTCCATCGCCACGGCGGAGCGGGCGTTCGCTGAGCTGAACGCATGCGACAGCGTGATCGACGAGGCGGGTGCCCGCGGCGAGGATGCCGCGGACCGTCTGCGGCAACTGCTCACGCGGGAGGCCCGGGAAGAGGTCGCAGCGGAACTGAAGGCTCTCGACGTGCTCGCCGAAGAGGTACGGCAGTCGGTGGCGACGCTGCGTCTCCTGAATCGGATTCTGGGCCGGGAGGCAG
Source organism: Streptomyces sp. NPDC018693 (assembly GCF_044391385.1). Classification (NCBI taxonomy): domain Bacteria; kingdom Bacillati; phylum Actinomycetota; class Actinomycetes; order Kitasatosporales; family Streptomycetaceae; genus Streptomyces; species Streptomyces sp. NPDC018693. The sequence continues at coordinate 116,687 of NZ_JBIRZZ010000008.1, forward strand.
CCGTCGAGGACGACGCGGCGCCTGCCGACGTGTCCCAGCTGCGCGAGGTCGATCTGCGCGAGGTTCCATCCACCTACGGCGACGATGCGGAGTACGACGACCTTCTGGCGATGGCCGACCGTGGGGCGGAGCTCACACCTCATCTGGAAGAGACGCACAAGGAACGCATCTCAGCCGTCGCCGAACATCTGGTCACCGTCGTGCAGCGCGCCGCAAAGACCGGCTTCGCGGACGAGCGATTTGCACAGGATTCGCTGCGGGAGGCACAAGCAGCTTATGCGCTGTGGCTGCGGTGCCTGGGGCAGCGGCAGCACGACCTCGGGAAGTAGGCGGAAGACAGCATCACTCGACCGGGCTCCGTGCCGGGCACGAGTCTGCTGACTCGTGTCCCGGGAAAGCAGTTCCTTAGTCTGAGAGTCAGTGATCTTGATGCAGAGCATGCCCGAGTGGGTGTCCAGGGTGAGGCGAGGCGGCAGTCGCATCCTGGTACCCGCCTTCGCAGCTACGCGGTGGCGGCGCCGGTTCGGTGACGGAGTGGCCGTGCCCGAAGCCTGACGACCTGACACGACTGCTGACGGGGACCAGGTACTCATCATGGACGCATAACGAAGCGCACAGGTTCCGAGAGCACTTGCGCTGCCGACTCCAGATCCGCCAGCCGCCTCGCCAGCGTTGATTCGGCGAGCCTGGGCGGCAGTGCATCCGCGAACTTCAGTCCTTTGACCGCCCGCTCGTCGACCTCCGGCAGACACAGGTGGTCTGGAGCGGCGGCCGAGGCTTGCTTCCAAGCTTCGGGACCGAGGTCCTCACGCAGACGGATCCAGCAGTCGTTGATCTGCTGGGCAGGCACGGCGACCTCGGCAAGCGTCGCTGCCAGCGTGGCATTCGCCCGACGGCCGGCCCATGTCCACCACTTCATATACCCGCCGGAGCCGCGGGTGATCACCGTGCCTCCGGGATGCACCTCTTCCATGAAGTGCTCCCGTGCTTCGGCCAGGTACTTCTCCGCACGCGCCGTGAGGTCCACCGACGGATTCGTCCCGAGGAGCACTTCCCGTACCGCGCGCGTCAGCTCGAAGGAAATACCGAAGTCGAGCCCGGCACCGCTCCACTTCGCTCTCCCGCCGCCGTCGACGGGTTCGACGAAGCACCGCTTGCGCTTCCAGTCAATGTACGTGACCTGCCAGCTCCGCCCGGCCAGGAGCAACCGCCGTGGTCCATCGATCCGTTCGGTGAGCAGACTGGGGTCCGTCCTGCCGATCTCCCGACGGCCTTGCACCACGGTGAACTGCGGAGGTGCGGTGAACACCGCCGTGAGGTTCATGAAGTGCCGGTGCCCGAAGCGCCGTTCGGCCTCGGGCCCGATGAACAGGAGCCCTCCGTCCTGGTCCAGGTAGCCGTTGTCGACCAAGTGCCGGACGATCGGCTCGGCGGACTGGCCGAACGGGCCGAGGCCGTTCCACCACTCCTGCCAGAGACGGTCACCGACCTGCGATTCCTGAAGGCACAGCGCGAGAAGCTGCTGAGCCACGATGTGCCGCGGCTCCGGCGGGGCGACGACGGGCTCCACCCAGCCGCGCGACCACTGCAGGAGAAGGGCGGCCGCGCCGAGGAGTCCGTCATGGTCCAGTGCGAGGAACAGGCAGTTGCGTGACGTTCCGGGCCTGCGTCCTGTGCGGCCGAGCCGTTGCAGGAAGGAGGCGACGGTGAGCGGGGCATCGATCTGGATGACCCGGTCCAGGTCGCCGACGTCGATGCCGAGTTCTAGGGTGCTCGTGGAGACGATGACGCAGTCGCGGGCCTCGGCGAAGGCATGTTCCGCACGCCGGCGTTCGTCGACGGAGAGGGAGGCGTGAGAGAGGAAGGTGGTCACGCCCTTGGCCCGCAGTTTCTCGCCCAGTTCCTCGACGAGCCTGCGTGACTCGCAGAAGACGAGCCGTTTCTCGCCTCGGTGCAGGGCCGCGATCATGGTGGCGGCATTGTCGACAGAACCCACGTAGTCGAGCTGGATGTCCGCCGTGGGTGGTGCCGCCGCTTCCGATGTCCCCGGCTTCGGCTCAGCCAGGTGCGGTGCCACCACTGTGGACGGCCGCTTTCCCACCCCTGATCCCTGGAGCCACTCCAGCAGTTCCTCCGGGTTCCCGACTGTGGCGGACAGGCCGACGCGCTGGACGGGACGCCCGACGACGCGCTGCAACCGCTCCAGCACCGCGAGCAGATGCCAGCCCCGGTCGTCCCCGGCGAAGGCGTGTACCTCGTCGACGACCACGGTGTGCAATCCGGAGAAGAAGGAGGAGTGGTCGACGTTGGCGCTCACCAGCATCGCCTCCAACGACTCCGGCGTGGTGAGCAGTACGTCGGGCCGCGCGGCGAGAATCCGCTTCCGTGCCATCGACGTGACGTCACCGTGCCACAGGGCGGCGGTGCGCCCGAGCCACGAGGTGTACGTCTCCAACCGGGGCAGCAGGTTGTTCAGCAGCGCCTTCAGCGGACACACGTACAGGACCGAGGTCCCCGACCACCTGTGCGACACCATCTTCGACAGCAGCGGGAACGACGCGGCCTCGGTCTTACCGCCCGCGGTGGGCGCGAGCAGGATCGCGTCGTCGCCCGCCAGCAGCGGCCCGATGGCCTCCTCCTGCAAGGGGCGCAGTCGGGGCCAGCCGAGCGTGTTGACGATGTGGTGGACGAGCGCGGGTTCCAGGTCGTCGATGCCGCTCACGGCATCTCCAGGTCGATGTCGTCGGCTCGCGCGCCCACCGCCGCGTTGCGCTCCACCTCGGTCAGCTCACCGTCGGAGATGGTGAGCGCGTAGTGCTTGCGTGGATCAAAATCATCGAACTCGTCGACCCGGTCCAGCACATCGGCGACGAGCTTGCGCAGGAAGACACGAGGGGCGACGCCGACCTTGCCGCCGAGTCCGCCGGTGACGGCCGTCGCGAGCTCCATGAGATACGCGTCGTCGACCCGCTGCCCGATCCGCTCCGGGTTGCGGGCTGCCCCCGCGTACAGATCACGCACACGCCTGCCCAGCTCGCCGAGCCGCTCCAGGTCGAAGCCGGCGAGCCGCAGTTGGACTGCGCGCGGGGAGTCGAAACGCGGGTCCGTGGTGAAGTCGGTCGCCAGCCGCTGAGCGAGTGGCGGAAGCCGCTGCACGCCCTGGTGACCGTCGAAGAAGGCCGGAGTCCCGGTGATGACGAGGAACAGCCCGGGAAACCGCCCCGCGTCGATTTCGTCGAGAAGCTGCCGCAGCGCGTTGAGCCCCTTCTCCCGTACGTCGCCGCGCACCCGCTGCAGGGTCTCGATCTCGTCGAGGACGACCAGCAGGCCGGGATGACCGCAGTCCCGCAGCACGGTGAGCAGTCCCTGCAGGAAGCCGAGCGCTGCGAAGTGGTCGAGGTCGCCGCGTACGCCTGCAGCTCTGCGAGCCGAGGCGGCGACGGACTTCTGGCCGCCGAGCCAGGCGATGAGGGCTTCCGCCGTCACCGCGTCCCCGACGGTGACCGCGCGCCGATAACCTCGTAGGGCTGCGGCGAACGCGGGTGTCGTGCGTGCGACTTCGGTGAGCCTGCGCTCCATCAGCACGTCGACGGCCTCACCCAGCGCCGTCTCGTCCTCCTCGTCGACGTCCCCGTTGTCGAGGACCTCTTCCTCCAGTGTGTAGAACCAGGAGTCGACGATCGCGCGCAGGGCGTTGGGCTGATGCGTCGCCGTGGACAGCCGTTCCGTGAGCCTCCTGTACACCGTCTCCAGCCGGTGCAGCGGCGTCTCCGTCTCGGAGATCTGCACCTCGGCCGTGGCGAGCCCGGCGCGTTTGGCCCGCTCGGCGAGCCAGCGTGCGAAGAAGGTCTTGCCGGAGCCGTACTCGCCGCGAATGGCATGGAAGGCGGCCCCGCCCCGCGCCACGGTGGCCACGTCCTCGTCGAGGGCGCCGGTGAACCGGTCGAGACCGACGGCGAAGAGATCGAGGCCGGAGTGCGGCACGGTGCCGCGACGCAGCGCGTCGACGACTTCCCGTCGCCGGACGGCACTGACCTCAGGGGCGGAGCTCACTTTCTCTCCTTCGGGAAGAACTGGTCCCGCAGCAGCTTCACGTCGAGTCGGACGGTGTGCCCGGCGTCGATGAACCCCAGCACGGGGTATCCCTCGACGTTCAGCAGTCGCTGCAGGGTCGCGATGAAACCGTCGATATTGCGCCGTACCCGGCCGGTCGCGGAGACGGCGGAGGCGAGCGCGGCCGGCGACATGGTCTCGCCGGCCTCGGCCAGTGCGTCGATGACGGCAGCCACCACGTTGGCCTCGGGCGCCTTCCGCACGTATTCCTTCTGTGCTTCGTAGACTTCGCTGGCCACGACGCGTGCACCGAGGGTGGCGGGGGTTTCACGCGCGGCGGCTTTTTCGCCGGACGACACGTCGAGGTCGGTCTCGTCGAAGAGACCTTCGCCCTCGGGCTGCGCCCGCCTGGTGCCGGACTTGGACCTGACCGACACTTTCGGCCTCTCCTCGACCGCCGTCGCCATCTGCTCGACCACCGGCTCGGGCACCGACGACTGCCACCACGCCGGCGTCGCCTGCTCGCGCGGCAGCACCTCCCATGCCTTGGGCATCAGTGTCTTGTCCGGAAGGAGAACGAGTACCGGTACGGTCACTTCTGCCAGGGACGCCCCGCCGTGATACCCCGCCCTGCGGCCGGTGTACCGGATGTCCTCCCGCCAGGGGGCGGCGATGGTGCCGCCGCCTTCCCACACGCGAGGACCGGTCAGCTGAACCTCGCCGTCACGGGCCGTCCCCGTACGCCACCTGGCCGCTGCCGCACCTCCCCCGTTGTTCGCCGGACCGTCGCTCGTGCCACGCTCCAGCACATGGCCGTGGTCGGCGACCAGCACGACGGGGCGGCCGTATCCCTTGGCCGCGGCCAGCAACTCGCGCAGATAGGTGATGTCGTCGAGGCTCCAGCGAGTCCGCTGCCCCTGCTGGCCCTTGTCGAGCGCGTCGTCGATGGTGTTCAGTACGACGCCGACGACCGCTTCGGTGGCGAGTGCGGCCACGACGTCCTCGGACAGATAGCGCCCGGCGTCTCCTCCTATGCCGGCCTTGTGGAAGAGGACCGCTTCCCTGCGCTGCGCCTTCCAGAACGCGGCGAACCCCGAACTCTCCGTGGCCTGACCGCCCTTGGTGGCTGAAGCCGTGAGCAGCGAGGCGCGGCTGACATCGGTGACCGAGGGCAGCATCGACACGGCGGCCAGGCGCCGGAGGGCATGCCCCTCGGAGGGCCTGGGAACGGCCTCGGTCCAGCCTTCGCGCTCGGCCTCCTCACCGAGCTGGACGGCAACCGCGCTGCTCATGCCGTCCAGGACGAGGACCAGAGGTGCCGCGCCCGTGGCGGCGACCGGCTTGACCACATCGGACAGCACGTTCTCGACGACCAGGCAGCCGCCGGGGAACTGAGCGGTGGCGTTCTCCGTCCAACTGGCCAGCTTCCCGGCGAACTCCTCGTCCAGGCGCTCCCTTTGGGCCTGCGCCAGGTCGTACAGGACGCGGAAGTCCTGTGCCACGCCATGATCTCCGCCCGGATCGCCGGCCCACAGCACGGCCAGCGCCCGGTCGACCCAACCCCAGTCCGCGAGATGGGTCTGGACTCCTGCCCCGACAGAAAGGACTTGGGGCTTGGGGAGAGCGAGCCAGCGTGCGATCCGCACGGCCATGGCGGCTGCCCGGTGGCGGTCCGCGTACAGCTTCACGAGCGCGTGTGCGTTCAGCTCGTCGAGTGCGGCCTGAGCCGCTGCCGGTGACTGCCGTGCCGCGGCGGCCACGTGGCGCAGCTGTGCCGTGAAACTCGACGGCAGGAAGCGGCTGGAGGCAAGCCCCGACGTCAGCCCCGCGTCCGCGGCCAGCTGGTCGGCGCGGTCGAGCACGGCGAAGACCCGCTGACGGGCCGCGGAATGGCCACGTGCCTCGCCGATCCAGCGGATCAGCGTCCCCTCGACCGCCTCTGTGAATGCCTGAAGCTCACCGCGGCGTGGCATCACCTGACCGAACAGCCCGCCGAGGGCCAGCACGGTGTCCGGGCTCGCAGCGGGGTCGCGCAGGGCGGCGCCGAGCAGCCCGAGCGCCATCGCGTCGTGCCCACGCCCGGCCTCCACCAGAGACATGAGGACGGGCACCGCCTGGCCGGCGGTCTCGCCGAGCCACTTCTTGATCTCGGTGCGCTCGGTCTGCTCCAGCTCGGCGAAGCGCAGCGGCCCCGCGGGCGTGCGGGACCAGGCGAGCAGGGTGTCCGCGTCGACGGCGACGTCCTGCCCCGCCGTACCGGTGTTCCCGTCGTCGCCGAGCCCGAGTCTGGCCACGACGAGGGCGCGCACGGCAGCGTCGCGGGTCAGGACGGCACGGCCGCGTTGCCAGCCCTGGCCGGGCTCGGCCTCGAGCAAGGCTTCGAGCAGCCATGCCTCCTCGCGCGCGTACATGCGCGGGTCGAGGCTCGTGGCGCCGAACCGCTGCATGACGATCTCGGCGTTGTCCACGGTGAGGGTCTGCCGTTTCACCGCATGACCGCGCAGGTCCCACCCGAGCTGGTCGTCGTCGACCCCGGTGGTGACGACGAGTAGGTCGGCGTCGGCCGACTTCTGCTGGTGCTCAGCCCATTCGCCGAGGATGCCGAGCACCGACGACTGGTGGCTCACCCGGACCCGCCGGGTGTCCTCCCCCAGCTTGACGCTGAACTCGGGCGGCGCGTTGTCCGCGTACCGTCCGTGCACCAGGACGAGCCTGCGGTCCTTCAAGCCCTTGGCGTAAGCAGCCAGGAGCGCCTCGACCGTACGGCGGCCGACCGGCGGCAGGGTTGCGGCCATCAGCGCCCGGTCTCCTCGGTTTCGGCGGGCACCGGCTGCCAGGAGACCTGAATCCGGCTGCCGGGATGCGCCTCGACGTACTGCCTGATCTCGTCCTGGACGTCGGCGAGCGTGGCTGCGAGGTTCGCTTCGAGTCGCGTCGGCTCCACCACATGCGGGGTGCGAGGACGGGACGTACGCGCGCCGCCACCGCCCTGAGACTCGTTGCGCGTGACCGACTGCCGCGGCCCGTCGGACTCCACGACCGGGTCGGAGGAGACCGCCGGCTTCCCATGCTCGGTGAAGCTGACATCGTCCGCGGTCGGCCGGGGCTGCGGCGCTACGGGCTGGGTGACCTGGGCCAGCCGCGCCACCTCGTTGACGAGGCCCAGGGCCTGCTCCTGGAGCCGGTCGAGCACGGGCACGAGGGACCGCACCTGCTCATGGTCGTTCGCCGTGTCCTGCAGGACCTCGATCAGCCGTGCCGCCCGGTCCCCCACGCTGTCGTCGCGCTCCGCGAAGGCACGCACGCTCGCCAGCAGCCGCCAGTTGGTGCTGTCCAGGGCGCGCAGCACTTCGGGAGCCTGCTTGAGTGCGGTCCCGATCTCCTGGTCCGTCGCGTCGTAGGCGGCAGCGGCGAGTTCGCGGACGACCGCGGTGGAGTCGCCGAGACGTACCAGCCGGGCGATGAGGTCGGCGGCCGCGTCGGTGGACTTCATGCGCGGGGCGTCCGCTCCGTGCGGCCCGCTCAGGCCGAGAGCTTCCGCGTGCTTGCGCAGCGAGGTCCGCATGCCGTCCACGTGCTCGCGGTACTCGGCGGCCTCCTTGAGCACTCCGCTGGCCAGCTTGGCCACGTTCCGCGCGAACCGCACCGGGGGCACGGGGACGCCGAAGATCCTCCCGGCCCGCTCCCGGGCCATGGCGAACTCCTCCTCGCTGGGCAGTTCGACAGCCCGCAGCCCGTAGCCGGGGCCGATGCGTTCGAGTTCGGGGGCCTGTGGCAGCGGCGAGGTCTGGTAGACCCAGGTCCGGTCGTCGAGCAGCGCGTACGTAGCGATGATCAGGTTGACGACGTTCTTGTCGAGGCCGGTGTAGCCGAGTTCGCGGATCCAGGTGCGGATGTCCTCCACGGACAAGTCCGGTCCTGCCTGGGCGTCGGCGGCCTTCTGGTTGATGCGCAGCCGCCAGTCGAAGGTCAGGTTGAGCGGCCCGTCGTGGACTTCACCAAGTCCGAGGGCGTGCACGATCTTCCGGACGGTGGCCAGTTGGTGCCCGTCCACGACGACCCGGCGGGATCCGTCCTCCATGGCGCGCCCGATCCATTCGAGGGCGGTCTTCAGCTCCCGCGGGGTGACGGCGCGGCGTGCGGGTCCCGGAGTCGCACCCGGGTCGAAGTCGGGGTGCTTCGGGTAGAGCACGGCGTACAGCTCGTCCGCGATGATGAACAGGTTCTGTTCGAAGCCGGCCCCCGCCTCGGGCCGCGTCCTGGTGTAGCCGGACTTGAGGGACCACAGGTGCTGACGCTCGGGCACCTCCGCGCCGATGTTGGCCGCATCCGCCTTGGCGATGCCGTACAACTGTTGCAGTACGGCGGTGAGCTGAGAGGTGAGGTTCTCACTCTGTGCCTTGAGCTGGTGGCGGATCTGGATGCGCTCGTCGGCGGAGCGGGTGGCGGTGGCCTCGTCCAGCCGGTCGCGCTCCAGCAGGTAGTTGATCTTCAGCAGGCGTCCGAGCTGGGTCAGCTTCTGCTCGGAGAAGAAGTCCGGCAGCCATACGACGGTGGCCTCGTCCTTGCCCGCCCGCCGCAGCGTCTCGATACGCTGCACGTCGTCCATGGGCGAGTGCTGACCGTCGTCGAAGGGGTAGTCCAGTACGAAGCGGATGTTGCCGTCCGTCTGCGGCTGGAACTGTTCGTCCGGAAGATGCGGATCCCGTACGTTGCCGAAGATGAACTCGGCGGTCCGCTTGGTCCCGCGCCACACGATGTCCCGCTCGCACACGAACGCCTGGGTGTCCCGGATGCCGAGCGCCGCCCACAGCTGATCCTTGATCCACTGCCGCCTGAGACCGGGTTGGTCGGCGCTGCCCTGCACCTCTTCGAGCAGCGGCTCGACATCGACGTCCGACAGGTGCAGGTGGAAGACGGGGTCACCCGTACTGTCGCCCTCGCTCCGCAGCTCACCGAACTCCGCGGCCTGCAGCTCCTTCAGTGCCTTCGCCGCGACCGAACCGGCCGATCCGACACGGGTCTTGATGGTGCCGTGGTTGAGGGCGGCAAGGCGTCCGCCGGTCAGCCTCGCCAGTGCGGGCACGTTGGGCGCGAGCGCGGCGAGGAGCAGCGTCTTGATGAGCCGGTCGTCACGCCGGTAGTGCGGATGGTCGGCGGAGCCGTACTTCTGCAGCAGATGTGCCTGCACGCGTGCGTGGAACCGGTCGGCGATCTCCGATTCCTTGCGCAGCTTGGCGGTGAATGCCTCGCCCTTGCGCTGAGCAATGACGTCCCACAGGTCACCTATGGGAATCAGCTCGCCCATCTTGAGGTCGTCGCGGCGCCGCTTCAGCAGCTCCTGCACCAGCTTCAGACCGGTCCGCTCCCGCTGGAGAGCACCGGACAGGTCGACGAGTACGTTGAGCAGCGCGGGCGAGAGCGGATACACCGTGCGGAAATCGTCCCAGTCGGCGTCGGTGCGCCCGTGCGCGTCCAGGAGGACCTGCCGCACCTCGTCCTTCGACGACTCCACGATCTTGAAGGCGTCGTCGCGTACCTGCTCCATCCCCGGCTTGGGTGCGAGCACACGATGCTTGATGATCTCCACCAGGTTGCTGTCCTCGAGGTCGACGACCTCGATGCGGCCCGCCAGGTAGGTGATCTGCTGTTCCAGGTTCTGGACGTCGGCGCCTGCCACGTCCGAGCCGATCAGCTGCGACAGGTCACGCTGCCGGGAGATGAACGACACGATCGGCACCGGCCGGTCGCTGTCGCCGGACTCGATCAGCTTGACCAGCTTCTGCACCTGCTCACGGACGAAGTCCTGCTCACCCATGTGCGCCTGCAGCCACAGGATCAGCTCGTCCAGGAACAGTACGACGCCGTCGTAGCCGAGGGACTTGGCGTGCCGGGAGATGACCGACAGCCCGTTCTCCAAGGGCAGGAAGGCTTCCTTGTCGCCACGCGCACCCTGGGCATACGACGCCATGGGGCCGGACAGCAGGGCGGAGACGAGCGCGTCGCGGTCCGCGTCTCCGGCCGGGGCCTCGAAGGCACGGTCGAGGTCGGCCGGGGTCCAGCTGCTCCTGGCCGGCGCGTCACCCGCGTCGAGGACCTCCAGGTCGTCCTCGTCCTCCTCCGCGGCGGCGACGGCGCCCCCCGGAGCCACCGCGAGGGCGCCCTCCCCCAGCCACTGCACGAACTTCGCGTCGTCGGCGAGGAACTCCCGCTGCCGCCGGGCGTCCGCCAGCATGGCGTCGGCCCGGTAGACGGGAGGCGTGGGCTTGCCCTCCTCCTGATCACGTACCGCCTGCACATACCCGCCGAGCAGCGCCGAGTCCAGGTCGGTCGCCCCCACGAGGTGGTAGGGCACCATCAAGAAGCGCCGGTCGCGCAGCCAGTCGTCGTGGTCGGCGATGACTTCCTGGAGACGGGGCTTGGCGCGAGCCGCCGGGTGATTGTTCAGTACGGCGTGCAGCACGGTCAGGAAGTGGCTCTTACCGGCGCCGAAGGAGCCGTGGAGATACGCGGCGTGCGAGTTGCCCGACCTGACGGCCGTCCTGACCAGACCGAGGGCGGTGCGGAAGGCGTCCTGAAGCTGGTCGGTGACCACGTACTCCGCGATCCGGGCATCGGTTTCGGTGAACCCACTGGAGAGCTCGATCTTGAAGTCGCCGGCATGGACGTCTTCCTTGATCTCGATGACATCCCGCAGGAAGAGCTCACTGGTGGGCATCCGGCTCTCGTTCCCTCTACTCACTCGACGGCCTCGACGGCACTCGGACCACGCTGACACGGGCGCGACCTCCAATCTTGCCAGTCTTGGCATGCCTGGCGCCCAGGCCGGGAGCAAGTTCGGTGACGCCCCGGTCACGTTCGGCAATGACCGGGCGGACTGCTGTCGCTGTGCGTGACGAAAGGGGCGTATGCGGCGAGCACAGGCCGCGTAAGGAGTCGTGACGGTGGCACGGATGGCGTGGCTTGGAACGGCTCCGCTGCAGGCAGGCGGTCTTGCGGGCCTCGTCTGGCGGCTCTGACAGTGAGGAGCGGCGGGGCGGCCTTGATGACCGTGAGGGGGACGATCTCATGGGGGACGGGATCGAGGGGATCGACGAACTGTTGCGGGACCGTTTGCTGATCATGGTGAGGGACCGGTCGGCGATCGACGTACTGCCACACGTCCGCTCCCGGGCAGGAGGGCTGGTCCTGACCGGCGCCGACGCACCGGTCAGGTGCAGGGAGATCCGCAACGCGTTCCCCGGCATGGTCGTGGCCATGGACCTGGAGAGCCACACACGGGAGGTCGCCACGGCCGACGCGCCCTTCGGCCTCAGGACCAGCTATGGCTGGCGTTCGCTGGGCCTGACGGACTTGAACGAGGTTCTGGACGGTCAGCGCGAGAACAAGGCGTCGTTCGCGGTGACACCCACGTGTTTCATTCCGGCGGACGAGACGGGTGACGCGGCGGTGCTCAGGGCGGTGATCAGGGGCGCGAACCGGCTTCGCCGCGAGGACACCGTGGTGCTGCTGCCGTGCAGTTATCGGTGGCTGCAGGGTGTTTCGCTGCTGCATCTCGTGGAGCAGATACGGGGCTGCCGGCACCCGGTGGCTTTGATCATGCAGGCGGATGAGGATCCCCTCAAACGATCCCGCGTACCTGAAGGCTTACGGCAGCTGTGCCGCTCGTGCCCGCGCCTGCTGCTGTGGCGGACCGATCTCGCAGCCTTCGACGCGATGGCCCACGGCGCACTGGGAGCGGCGGTCGGGGCATCGGCCGTCCTCCGCTTCGGCGTGGCTCCGCGGCCCGACACCGGGGGCGGCGGGCACAAGCCGTACACGGTGGTGCTGGTACGACGGCTGCTGCGCTACCTGCGCGTGGCGACGCTGCAGGACTGGTTCGCCCGTGTCGATCCGTGGACGTGCGATTGCGCTGTGTGCAAGGGCGCGGCTCTCACCCGCTTCACGGACAGCGACGCCGATGTGCTTGCGGCCCTGCAGCACACAGTCTGCGAACTCTACGCACTGCACGATGAGTTGGACTCGACGCTGCCGGGGCACGAACGCGAGGACTGGTGGCGGCAGCAACTCGCGGACTCCTGGGAGCACCACCGGCTGCTGGCGGCACAGACGGACACGGAGGTCTCGGTCCCGAAGGTGCTTCAGTCCTGGCGCCGACCGAGCCCTCTGCCGCTGCCCACGACGGAGGAACCCCGGGGTCAGGAACAGTCCGGCCCGAGCTGACGCCAGGCATGCTCGTGGAACAGCCACTGGGCGGGTGAGTGCCGCTGAGGGCGGTAGGGGTCGGGTTCCAGGAGCCAGCTCATCCCTTTGGGGCTTTGGGTGGCGACGCCGACGCCGTAATAGCGGGCCTTGAGGAGGAGCAGGTCGAGCTCATGTTCGGGTTCCGCCGTACTTGATACGACGACTCCGCGGGCGCAGAACGGTGCGAACTGTGAGGCGTTTCCGACGGCTGGGTCCCACTCTCGGGGCGGGATGCCGTCGGGGCCGTGGACGAGGACCAGCTCGACTCGGGCGGCGGGGACCAAGCGCCGAACGGCTGTGGCGGCGTCCATGTCCATGTCTACGACGCCTGGGGGCGCCGCGTGGAGCACCCGCAGGGCGTAGGCGTCCAGCGACCCAAGCGGTACGGGGAGGCCCACGGGTAGGTCGTACAGGGCGGTGAGGAGAGCCCGGCTGTCGACGGCTCCGAGGCCGGCGTCGGAGCGGCGGCGGACCTCGTCCGCGAACACGGTGACGGCGGCCTGCACCTCCTGGCCTCGCAGCCTCAGCCGGACGAGCGCCTGCTCGGCAAGCAGCATGTCCTCGTGTCCTTGTCGGTCGGGGCCGGTTCGACTTCTGTTGTCTATCAGCCCCGTACGCGCTCGGCACATCCGCCTTGTGAAATGCCCGCCCAGGTTCACCGAGCGGACTACTATGCGGCCCCGAACCGCTCCGGCGCTCGGACTTGGGCTTCCGGGCGGGTACTGCCAGACAGCCGGGTCCGACTCGATATATAGATTCACCCACTAAAATGATATAGTGGCGTCAGTGCGCACCGAAGGGACCCGATCACCATGTCCAAGACCCTGGTCGAAATCGACGACGCCATCCTCGAAGAAGTCCGCGAACTCCTCGGCACCACCACCAAGGTGGCCACCATCCGCGAAGCTCTCCTCGACGTCGCCAAGCGCGGCCGCCGCCGACGCGGCATCGACGCCATCAAGGCCGGCCGATTCGACTTCTCCGAGATCATAAACAGCAGCGGCCCCAAGGACAGCGGCGAGAACGACGCGGCATGACCGCCGCGCATTTCCTCCTGGACAAGTCGGCCTTCGCCCGATGGCACATTCCCGCCGTCGCGCACGTCCTGGACGAGCTGGACCAACGGGGGCTCCTCGCCGTGACCGCCGTCATCGAGATGGAGATCCTGCACAGCGCCCGGGACCGGAAGGAAGCCGACGAACTCCAGAAGATGCTCTCCGGGTTCGACTACCTCACCTGCCCAGACGAAGTCTGGGACCGCGCAAAGCAACTGCACCGGGCCGCCCTGGACCGGGGCTTCCACCGCGCACTGTCCATCCCGGACCTGGTGATCGCCGCCTGCGCGGAGCGGCACCAAGTCACCGTCCTGCACTACGACGGCGACTTCGACATGATCGCGAAAATCGCCGGACACCCCTCCCAGTGGGTCGTCGAACCCGGAAGCGTCCCCTGATCCGAAAATCGCACGTGTCCACGCCCTCGCCTGCGCCCCCCGTCTTCCGACTTCCGACTTCCGACTTCCGACAAGGTCGCAGTCTCGGCGCCATCACAATTCACCTGCACGCGCCACGAACCACCCCAGGCCGCACCTCGTCCGAGCGCGCTCGACCATGACCAGACAGTCGGCGCGACCGGCCGCCTCCATCAACCGCCCGTAGTCCTCGGTCAGGCGGCTGAGGCGGATTCAGAGATCGACCTCGGCCCAGATCACCTTGCCCGGTCCCGGCTCGGTGTCGACGCCCCAGCGCGTGGCGAGGGCGTCGACCAGGAGGAGGCCACGGCCGGTGTCGGCGTCACCGCGGGGAGGGGCGGATGAGAGAACCGGAAGGCGCTCGCCTCGGGCGTCGGCGATCTCTACGCGGACCGTGCCCGCGCCGGAGGTGAGGCGCAGGGCGATGTCCCGGCCGGGTACGCGTCCGTGGAGTACGGCGTTGGCAGCCAGTTCGGCGACGATCAGCTCGGCGGTTTCGGAGAGATCGGAGCCGTACGGGATTCCCCAGGCGTGGAGTTGTTGGGCGGTGAAGCGGCGAGCGAGTCGGGCACCGCGGCGGGTGGCGCTGAGCCGCTGACTGAACATACGTACGGTGACGGGGACTTGAGGGTGTGGTGCGGTCATGGCGCCCAGCGTTCCGGTGGGGCAGGCGGTTCAACAGGCACGACACTGGTACAACCGCGCTGTACTGGTTCACGCAGTGGACAGTGTCAGTAGCGTTCCGTAACCATGGGTGAGTTGATGTTCCAGCGGGGCGGCGGGCAAGTGCGGGAGGTGGCCGGGCGTGGTGAACGTCGGGGACGCGGGAACCGAAGTCGGTGGCAGTGAACCAGAGGCGTCGGACAGCCTCAAGACCTTCGGCGCGGTGCACAAGGCGCTGCGTGAGACGGTCGGGCTGACGCAGGAGCAGTACGCCGAGATCGTCGGCTACTCAGTACACGCCATCGCCAAGCTTGAGCAGGGCAGGCGCTTCCCGCAACCGAAGTTCATCGCGCGGGCGGGGGATGTGCTGGAGGCGCCGAAAGTGCTGCGGGCGGCGGCACTGAATCTGACGCGGCGGCAGGGTCTGGCGTCGTGGTTCCAGCAGTGGGCTGGGATCGAGGAGGAGGCAATCTCGCTCTATGCGTATGAGTGCCGGGCTGTTCCTGGGTTGCTGCAGCCGGAGGCGTACGTACGGGCGGTGTTCCTGAGTAGCTTGCCTCCGCTGACTGATGATCTGCTGGAGCAGCAGGTTCAGGCACGACTGGAGCGGCAGCGGTTGCTGACAGAGAGGCAGAACGTCGCCTTCAGCTTCATCATCGAGCAGGCCGTCATCGAGCGTCGAACCGGCGGAGATGAGGTCACTCGAATCCTGATCGACCACCTGCTGGAGCGATCCGAACTGCGCAACGTCCAGCTCCAGCTCATGCCACTGCATCAGCCCGATCACGCAGGACTTGATGGCCCCATGTACCTGGCCGAGACACCGGAGCACCACTGGTTCGGCTACTTCGAGGGCCAACAGGGAAGCGCCCTGATCAGCGACCCAAAAGACACCAGCGCTCTGCTTCAGCGCTATGGCAAGATGCGCTCGCAGGCCCTCAGCCAGGAGGCAACCGTGAGCCTGCTGAAGCAGATGCGAGGAGCGCTATGAGCACCACCGAGCTGGCGTGGTTCAAGAGCAGCTACAGCGGCACGCAGGGGGACAACTGTGTCGAGGTCGCCATGACGGAAACCATCCATGTCCGCGACTCGAAGCAGCGGGAGAGTGGTCAGCTTGCCCTCTCCCCCACCGCTTGGTCGAAGTTCGTCACGTACGCGACCGAAGCCCAGGTCTGAAGCAATACGGCAGCCCTGGGACAGCCAAAGACTTCGCGCCTTGGCCGCCCCAACTCTAGGGACTACTCGATGACAAGCGCGGACTGATCGGAAGCGGTCTCGGTCCTCTTGGCGGCGGCCTTCCGCCCCCGCGCCTTCTTCACGGGCCGCCACGCCTTCAGGTCCGCCGCGCTGAGCCGGTGCTTGGCCATCTGCTCCTCCAGATAGGCATCGCAGTCCTCGGCCGGCACACTCTCCCACTCGGCGTCGTACTCACCGTGCCACTGCCGCACCCAGGGCATGAGTTCCCGCAGCCCGGCAATGAGCGGCGTAACCCGCTCGGTACCCCAACCGCCTTGCTTCGTACGGTCCTCAATGAGGTTGATCAGAGCCTGGGCCTGGTCTTTGTGATCCCAGCCTGCCCACCCGAGCAACACGGTCGAGTCGGCATCAGGGCTAGCTTCCAGGTAGGAGATGAACCGCTCCTTGGGGACGTCGAGCTTGCCGCGGTTTGACCAGTAGGAGAACCTGAGAAAGTCGGCCGACGTGTACTTAGGCGGTACAGGAACGTCGAACCGCTCGCCGACCGCGTCCTCTTCCCGCTGCAGCTTCCAGACTTCTTCCCACTGCTCACGCTTACGTTGACCGGAGTCCTTGTAGCGCATGGCGGCAAGGTAGGGCACGTGTTCGTCGGCGACGATGTCGACGAGAACCTGAGCGAGGGGAAGGTCCGGCTTACCGAGGTGGTCAGCGGCGTAGAGCGAGGCGACAGAAGTGACCTCGACGTCTGAACTGAGCGCGTCGGCAAGCTGGTTGACAGTAAGAACCCGGGGCTGCTCGATTCCGTCACGGAGGATGAACCAGAGGGAGCGTTCCTCACACCGGTCCAACAACCAAGTGCGGAGAGCTGCCTTCTCCCTCTTCTCCCACGGTTCGGTAGCCCACCGTCGCTTGCACTCAGGCCGCTCGATGATCCCGATGTCCTTACGGCTCTCGATAATGTCAATACGAGCCTGGACGATGTCCCGGTACCAGTCAGGCCAACGGGTGGGAACCTGGGTGACGGGCGTCGACCTATGCCGCTCGAACCATGCCGTCTCGGTCTCACCTCGGGCCATCTTCCGAGCCAACACAATCTCAAACGCTCGTTCGCCAAGCTGCACTTCGGGGATTCTGTCGAGTGCGGACGACGAGTCCGTGGTCCGCGCCACGTCGGCGTCGGACAACAACCCGTACAAGCCGTATACCTGCCAATCCAGTTCTTCTTGCAGGGCAATCATTCTCTGATGCGTGCGAGTGAACTCAACACGAGCGTCCTCGAGAGTCTGGCGCGCAGGCGTGGCAGCATCGCAGACGGCAGAAGGATCGGACTGCGCAAGGTCTTGGGCCAGCGAGTCCAGGAGGCACCCCAATTTAAGCGGCAGCCGCTCCGGCAGCGGGAACTCCTGAAGCTTAGTCCCGGTAAACTCGTAGCGCTCAATCCACGCTTCCGGCGCCCAGCGATTACCACCCCCACTTGAATTATCCGTACCACCCTTGGCTTGACTTACCT
This sequence comes from Streptomyces sp. NPDC018693, assembly GCF_044391385.1. Taxonomy (NCBI): domain Bacteria; kingdom Bacillati; phylum Actinomycetota; class Actinomycetes; order Kitasatosporales; family Streptomycetaceae; genus Streptomyces; species Streptomyces sp. NPDC018693. Next base: position 133,825 of record NZ_JBIRZZ010000008.1, read on the forward strand.
GTTTCAGCCAGAAACAGGCAGTCGATGAATTGAGAATTCCCAGCAACTCCAGGTGCTGATTTTCATCTGCCTCATCTGGCAACTTGATCACCGGTGCGGACTTGTTGAATACCTTCCCCCCGCGATCAAGCACAAAGTGATTATGCGTGGCCACAAACGCGAAGGGGATGGACAGTGGAGTCATATACGCAGAGGCAGTATGCTGCATATACTCCCACCACTCCAATCCTGCATCTTGCATTTCACCTTGAAACGTGCGGCGAGCAGCAAGCAGAGTTCGCCATGGCCACAGTTCTTCAGCAAGCGCTCCGCCTGCCACAGCGGACGAGTAGGGATCCCAGATCGCCGCGTTGGGGATTCCGCTCCAGTCTCGAACAATTTCACCGATTAGGAACGGCCGGAGGCCCTCTCTGTCCACTCGCGTCTGATATGTCGCACGCGTCGGTCTCATGAAAGCTTCATCGGCACCGGCGCGGATAGCGCGGCCGATAGGGGGAGCGATCCTCTGGCGTAGGACCGGTCGTTCAACTGAAATGCGCTCCAGTAGTTGGCCGGCACCACCCCCACTGACCGACCATGGATGCCCCAAGAAAACGGCCGCACCCGCATCCTCAACCGACACCCATTCCGACTCGGTTCCGGGCCTTCCCACCTGCTCAACAATCGCTCGCCAAACCAACCCCTCAGCTGCGTCCTCCGGTTGCGATGGCTCGCCCCGGACCCCAAGCACCGCCCGAACCGTCCGCCCGCTGTTCGGCACCCGGTTCCGCCCCACAAGAATCACCGTCGGCGTCCCATGCCCCGGAATGAAGGCGCCTGACGTGTCAATCACATGGGACAGCTCAACCCTGTTCCGGAAGACCACCTCGATGAGCTTCTTCCCGAACTCCCGCTTCATAAAGGAATTCGCGGTGATCTGCCCAACAAAACCGCCGCCGCCAGTCGAGCCACCAGCCCCCTTCATGGCAAGCTCAAAGAACCGCTGAGCAAATGGCACCGACAAGGCATAGGTCCCGGAACAAGCATCATAAGCGGCGCGATAATTCTCGTTCTCCTGCTTGTCCTTGACTGTAATGTACGGCGGATTCCCTACGACAACGTGATAAGTTCCCCGCCCCAACAAATCCACTCGCCGAGCAAACTCCCAAACATCCTCGGTACCATAGGTAAACGTCTCCGCGGCACCGCCCCCCTCCTCCACCACGGCAAACAGATCCAGCTCCTGCTGAATCCCCGCCGCCCCCCGCCCATGCAGCAACGAATCCCCCACAGCCACATTAATAGGAAACACCGGCGCCTCAGCCAACCTCCGCGCCCCCGCCTCCTTCATAGCCGCAACCAGCAACCGGAACCGCGCAACACTCACGGCAAACGGATTCTTGTCGCACCCGTGCACGGACTCCAACGCCCGCCGCACCACCGTCCAGTCATCCGCAGCAGGCGTAGCCACCCGCCACTTCTCCACCAGCCGCCGGAAGATCCCCAGCAGGAAGTGCCCGGACCCACAAGCCGGGTCAATCGTCCGCAGCCCCCGCCGTTCCTCCCCCTCAGGCCCGACCCACACCGGATCCAGCCCGAACTCCTCCTCGCTCACGGCAGGTTCCAGCGTCAGGTCGAGGATGAACTCCTCGACGAACTCCGGCGTCTGCAGCAGCGCATACGTCTTGCGCGCATGCTCACTCAGGTCCTGGTACAGGTCACCGAGGAACCGCGTATCCCACTCAGGGTCTGTGAAGTCGTACCGGATCTCACCGTCCGCCCCCCACCTCCGCCAGAAGCCCAGCAGCTCGGTCGCCGCCTCATAGCTCGGCGTCAGCCCCCACAGCGGATTGTGCGCACGGCTGAACAGCCCGGCCGCCGTCTCATTGGTCGACGCCACATGATCGAACGCCGCGATCAGCCAGTCCCGGTTGTTGAGGTGCGGGAACTCCCGGAAGTACGCCTCGTGCCGCTCCTCCGCCTCCACCAGCCGCTCACCAGGGCCGGCAATGAACGGCTCCTCGATCAGCCCGTTGTCCTCGCAGAACCGTACGAAGACACAGGCCAGCACCCACGCCGCCGCAGCCTGCGTGACCCGCTCGTCCCGCCACGCCCCGTACGTCGCGGCCGTACGCGACGCCTCCAGTGCCTGGTCGTACTCCGCGCGCAGCCGGACACGAAACTCCTCGACGGACTCACTGCGCTCGCGCAGATCATCCTCCAGGGCGGCCACCTGCCGCTTCAGGTCCTTCAGCAGCGCAACCCTGTCCACCCCGGAACCGGACTCCGAACCCGACCCCGCAACCGCATCCGTGACCGTCACTCTTCGCATCCTTCTGACCGCACTGCGCCGTATTCGTCGGCTTCCGTGTGGCCGAACCCTGTCACGAGGAGCCACGACCGAAAGCCTCTCCCCCATCCTGCCAGCCCCGCCCTCGCGCCGACCGCCCCCGCGACCCCGTCTTCACGGCACTACAGGCAGAACGCGGAAACCGCCCCCACCAGCCAAGATCACGCAGATAGAGTGCACATCATGACGGGGGGACCTCAGACACCAGCTCCAGCACCTCGGCACACCTTCCTCGAGGCGGGCCGCGGCCACTACGGCGCGGCGGCGCAGCTCGCGAAGGAGCCGAAGCATGTCGGCCCCGCCGACCACCTCGCAGGGCTCGCCGCCGAGTGCGCGGTCAAGGCGATGCTCCTCGACTACTTCGGTTCCGTACAGGACACGCCGCTCGGAATCCCGTACAGCCCCAAGATCAGGAACCGGCCGGTGCCCAGCAAGACGCAGCAGAAGAAGGCCGAGAAGGAGTCGCTGCACTGGCACATGCCCGATGTCTGGAACGACCTCATGAAGCTCGCGGACGGACGACGCGGAGCCCTCATCCTCAGTCACCTTCCCCAGGACAACCCGTTCGCCGAGGCCACCGACGAATGGAGCGTGGACCACCGCTACGTCGACGGCCAGCAGATATCCAAGGAGCGCGTCGCACGTCACTTGGAAGCGGCCCGTACCCTCATAGCTGCGTATTACCTCGCGCAGTGAAAGCAGAGCAGCAGTAGAGCCGCAGGCCGGGAGAAGCAGCAGCCGAATGAAGCCCACTCGATTCGACACCGCCTGGGACGCCGCTCTGCGCCTGGCCGACCAGACAGCCGCCTCCGGCCAGGACGTCGTCCTCGTACGAGACCTCCTCGGCCGTATCTCGCTCCTCGTCGACGACCGTGAGAAGCCACTGACCGCCGATTCCGCTGAACTGACCGCATTGCGCGAGGAGTTCATCGAGGCCACCCGGCCCTTCAGCGGAGGTGAGCCGGTTCAGACCGCCTCGTCGATGTTCGCCCCGGAGATGTTCCTCGACTCCGCCGAACTCGTCGTGCGCAGCGAACGCGAACCAGGAGGAGCCGGCCAGGTCGGCATCCTCGAACGCACCGTCGTCGGCGCCGACTGGTCCCGCGACACCGATTCCGATACCTCGCCCTCCTCCGAACGACGCGAGAGGCGCGTCGCCCTGTACGGCTTCAAGGGCGGCGTCGGCCGCTCCACGGCGACGGCGATACTCGCGCGCCACCTGGCGAGCCGCGGCTACTGCGTCCTCGTTGTCGACCTGGACCTCGAGTCCCCCGGCGTGTCGTCCCTCCTGGAGAACCCTGCCGGCCTGCCCGCCCACGGCATCGTCGACCACCTCGTCGAGTCCGCCGTCGGCAACGAGGCCGACTTGGACCTCGTCACCCGCAGCAGCGTCCTGCCCGGCATCGAGGGCAACGGCGAGGTGTGGCTCGCACCCGCAAGCGGGAAGCCGCGCGAGGGAGAGCCGTACGACTATCTCGCCAAGCTGAACCGCATCTACAGCGACCTGCCCGCCGCCGAGCCCGGCAGTGAGCCGCGCCCCTTCTGCCTGCGCCTCGAAAACGCCATCAAGGCATGCGAGGACCTGGTGGCCGAACGCTCCCGGCGACCGGACATCGTGCTCCTCGACAGCCGCGCCGGCATCCACGACATCGCGGCAGTCACCCTGACGCAGCTCAGCGGGCTTGCTCTGCTCTTCGCGGTCAACAACCCCTCCACCTGGGAGGGCTACCGGATGATGTTCGGGCAGTGGGCCCAGCGCCCGGACCGGGCGAGCGAGCTGCGCAGCCGACTGCGTATCGTCGCCGCGATGTTCCACTCCGCGGGCGACGCCAAGCGGCTCGGCGCGCTGCGCGACCAGGCGTACGAAACGTTCTCGGAGCTTCTGTACGACGACGTGGAAGCAGATGCCGTGGATGAGTACGCCCCCGACGCGGACGTTCCGGCGGTCTTCCATCCCGCCCCGCTGGACAGCGACGCGCCTCACGCGCCCATCCCCATCCTCTTCGGCAACGACCTGGTGGGCCTCGACCCGTACCGCAGCCGCGACTGGCTCGAACTGCCCTTCATCGAGGCCGCCTACGCACGGTTCCTCGCCGCGCTCGACCGGCTGGTCCCCAACCCCCGTACGGAGGCGTCATGACTCACAACCTGACCCCCGACGAGTACCGGACTCTGCTGCTCCAGGCACCCGGCAGTGCGTTCGACGCGGACACCGAACAGCCGGACCTGCTGAAAATGTTCACGCCGTCCAGCCACCGGCGTGCCCTCGACCCCGACGTCACCGTCGTTCTGGGGGCACGCGGCACGGGCAAGACGTACTGGACCAAGGTGCTCGAGACCGAGGAGCTACGGAAGATCGCCGCGGCCTCCTACATGATCCCGCGCCTGAACGGGCTGACCGTGACGACCGGTCACGGCCGAGGCGGGGGCAGCGGAGCTGCTTACCCAACACGAAAGATCGTCCGCAAGCTGGTTCAACAAGCGCCAGATGGGGAGGATTTCGACGTATTCTGCGAGAATTTCTGGTTCGCTGTCATTCTCGTCGCCCTGGAAGTACCAGCTATTCTGCACCTCCCCGACTGGCAAGCTCGGATTGACTGGGTGGCTGAGCATGTCGAGGCATGCGAGAGCGCCCTATGGGACAAGGACAAGGAAGCCCAACAAGACGGCAGTCCCCATCTGCTGATCTTCGATGCTCTGGAGCATTTGCACCAGGACCGCTCCGTGGTCGACAAACTCGTCTCAGCCCTCTTCGCAGTGGCCCTGGACATGCGACTGAGCTTCCGCAACATCCGGGCCAAGATCTTCGTCCGCCCGGACATGTACGCCAGCGCCCCCAAGGACTTCGCCGACGCCTCGAAACTCGACGCAAACCGCGCCGAACTCACTTGGACCCCCGAAAACCTCTACGGCATGCTCTTCCACCGGCTCGGCAACCAGCCCGCCCCGGAGGCCGAGAAGTTCCGGGCTCTGACCGGCCCGTGGCACCCGCAGGGCGATGGAAGGTACACCGCTCCCGTCGACGTCATCGCCGATCCCGAGCGGCAGGAACAGGTCTTCGGCGAGATGGCGGGCCTGTACATGGGCTCCGATCACCGCAAGGGCTACACGTACACCTGGCTGCCCAACCACCTCCAGGACGGCAACGGGGAGATCAGCCCTCGCACCATGCTCCGCGCGGTGTCGAAGGCCGCCGAGGTGACGCGGGACCGGCATCCCGGTCATGACTTCGCCCTCCACCACGACGCGATACGGCAGGCCGTCCAGGATGCGTCCCAGATCCGCGTGGCGGAGATCAAGGAGGACATCCGCTGGGCCGCCGCGGCCGTGGAGAAACTGCGCGGCACGCAGGTTCCCATGGAGCCGTCCGTGGTCATCCACATCTGGTCCACGGAGTCCCTCGCCGCCGAACTGCGCAAGCTGCTGGAGGACAGCGAGGACGGCAGCGGCCCAGCCGACGTCGGCGACTACTTCGGTCTGATCAAGGAACTGACGGCCCTCGGCGTCATGACCGAACGCGCAAGCGGCGCCGTGGATCTCCCCGACGTCTACCGTCTGGCCTTCGACATCGGCCGCAAGGGCGGAGTCTCCCGGCCCCGGCGGACCGCCAAGTAACAGCCGGTCCGGCGCAGCGCACCCGCGCCGGGGTCGTGTGAGGAGCAGCGAAGACTCATTTCGGTGAATCAGCCTGGCGTTGTCCTCCCCAAGTGAGGGTTGTCTCGCTACCGTGCGGGCCTCGGCCTACCGTGGGGGGAGGAACAGCGCTGTGCCCGAATGCAGCTACACAGAGGACGGAGGTGTCGACAATGGTGGACAGGTTCGGCGACCCGCTGCTGAGCATCCAAGAGACGGCCAGGCACCTCCAGCTGCCCGACCGCACACTGCAGCGTTGGCTGCGTCACGAGAATGCGGCAGGAGCGCCACTGGTCCACAGCGTCGAGCCGGTGAAACGCGGCTGGCCCTCGCTTCCGTTCGTGGCGATCGTGGAAGCCTATGTCCTGCGCTCGCTGCGCGGATACCTGAGTATGACCCGCATCCGGGACGCCACAGAGGCTGTGCGCAACACGTTCGACGACGAGTACGGGCTGGCCACACGCCGCATCGCGACGGACGGCGTGGACATCTTCGTGGAGTACGCGGATGGCGAGCTGGCTCGGGCGCGCGACGGTCAGCGGCCGATCCGCGAGGTCATCACGGACTATCTCCACTACATCAGCTGGGAGCCCGGCGAGCAGTATCCCTACCGGCTCCGGCTACGCCAGTACCCGGATGTCGCGCCAGTGATCATCGACCCGCGCTTCGGATGGGGCGCTCCGGTCGTGGACGGACCGAACATCCAGGTCGACGCCATTGTCGGCATGTGGAAAGCCGGCGAGTCACTGGAAACGGTGGCGGCAGAGTACGAGCTGTCTCGTGACCAGGTCGAAGCGATCTGCCAAGTCGCGACGCGAGACCACGCCGCCTGAGTTTCTCGTGGACCGCAACCTGGGCAAGACGGTGCCCTCGCGGCTCAGGGGCCTGGGATGGCAACTACACCTTGTCGCAGACGAGTTTCCGGATGACGGGCAGCGGACACCGGACGAGGAATGGGTCGAACACGGCCTCCTGCGTGGCTGGGTCCCACTCTGCAAGGACGGCCGTATCAAGGGGCGAGACCGCGAACGTGAGCCGATCGAACGCCTCGGCGGGGTCCTTTTCTATCTGGAGAATCAGAGCCTCAGGATCGACGAGATGGTTCAGCGCATCCACCAGGCCCAGGCACAGATCTACCGGGCCGTGATACGCGGCGGCCCTGCCATCTACGCCATCAAAAACCCCGCTGTCAACAAGACTTGGCCGACCGACTGAGTCGGCTGATTCGGGAGCCAGGGCCAGGCGCACTGCCGAGCAGACCTGCCTGCCTGGCGGTGCGCCACCGCCCTCAGGACGCCTCTTCCGCCTCCTGCTCGCCCGCGAGCGAATCGAGGAACCTGCTGTCCAGGTGAGCCCGTTCCCCGTCGCCGCCGATCACCTCGACCGTCTTCCCGTCGAGCTGCGGCATCCGCGAGCGGACCTCCATCGGGCACAGCAGCCACAGCCCGTGCGGATCGTCAGCCGGTCGACGGGCCGCTGCCTGCAGGCGGACGAGGCTGTCGTGGCCGCCTTCGTCCCAGTAGCGGGCGAGCAGGCCCGCGTTGTGCAGGAACAGCACCGTGCGTGGTGCGGCCGCTCGGGCCAGCAGGCGGGCTTCCACACGCGGCCAGACGACACGGACGAAGGACGCGAGCCCTCGCTTGATCTGGCCCGGGGCAGAACCCGCGTCGGCGCGCAGAACCTTCTCCCAGTCCTGACCCTTCTCCGCGGCGAGTGCCCGGAACTCGGCCAGAAACTCACGTCCCAGGTCGGCACTCTCGACCTGGTAGGACGCGGCCACCGCCTGGGCGGCGCCCGGAAGCCGGGATGCCCGCACCGTCAGTGCCAGGAAGCCTCCGCGTTCGACGCAAGCCGTGAGCTTGGCTCGGATCACCTCGTGCGGGTCCATCGGCGCGTCGCCCAGCACAGGAACGCGGGCGGCATAGGACAGGTAGCTCGTGTGGGTGCCGGTCGACGTCCACGAGACCACCGACTCCAGCGCGGGTGGGAAGAACGCCGACGACTTGGCGTCGTAGGTCAGGTCGAAGCGTGCCTCGGCGAGCGCCGACTCCATTTCCACATACGTTGGTTCCCGATCTCCGGACAGCACGTCGAGGTCCGGGAAACGGGCCCGCAGCCTGGTCACAAGTTCGGCGACCGTGATGCCTCGGTCCCTGCGCACGCCGGCGCCCGCCTGGGAGATCCGCAGTGCGCGTTCCAGGGTCAGGTCACGCGGATACAGCTCAAGGCGCGGTGTGACCTCGATCATCGGGGCCACCGCGGCGGCCAAGGCCACCAGGCGGGTGTCCGCGAGCGGGACGAACCCGTCCGGCGCCGCGACGGCCCTCAGTTCCCGCACCACGGCGGCCCGGCCGGGAAGCGGTTCCTGGCGTGCCAGGCGTTCGGCTGCAGTCCCCAATTCAGTCGCGTAGTCGGCGAGTTCGCGCGGGCTCGGGTCGTCGGTCCCGGGCAGGGACTCCGCCGCGATCAGTACGGTTTCTCCGCGCCGGTGGACGGCTAGGAGCGGTTCGTGCTGTTCGGCACCCTCGCCTTCCCACATCTCCGCTTCGACAGCGGCCCGTACGACGGCCAGCGACTTCGCCAGGGTGCGCTCGGGGGTGTCGTTGCCGGCGCCGTGCCTGACGCGCAGCTCGACGGCGGCCTCGTGCGCCGTCATCACGCGGCCCGCGGCCTCGACGACCTCTACGAGTTCCTTGCGCACGTGGTCGAGCCACTCCAGCTCGGCCCACTGCTTGATCTCGAGGCGGTGGTGACGGGAGACGGGCGGCTGCTTGATCCCGAGGTGGTCGGCGATCCGGGCCTGGACCGGCCAAGGGCCGAGCGGCGAGAGTCCGCCCTCCTCTGGAGGAAGGCCGAGCGTGAGCCGCACCACGTCCGCGCGGTGGGATCCCTTGCGACGGGGGGCAGGCGTGAGCCGGGCCGCCATGTCGTCTATCGACAGGATCGAGGAGAGAGCCGCACCCGTCTCGTCCTCCATGGACTCGGCGGACGCCACCGGGCGGCGGGATTCCGGGACGGTCGCCGCGCGGACCGCACTCGCCCACTGCTTGCGGCGGCGGTTGAGCTCCTTGCGGACGAGCGCTCCGGCGCCGCGCGCCTTCGAGATCGCGTACGGCGGGATCTCGAGCAGCTCTCCCACCGTGGTCGCGCCCAGGGCGTTGGCCACCGAGACGGCCCGAGGCGAGAGGCCGGCGGCTTCGAGGAGCGTCGACGCGTCGGCGGCCGCAGCCGCGGCATCACGCGCCTCCTCGGTGTCCTCGGCAAGCTGGCCGACGGTGGCCGGCGTGGTGGCGGGCCGCGTCGAGTCCGCCACCCGGAAGATCTCGCGCCACGCGTCGTTCATCTGTCGCAGCGTGTCGAAGCGCTGCTCGATGTCCCGGTGCAGCGCACGCCGGAAGAACGCGGTGAGGCCGTCACTCAGCGCGGACTCGAACAGCTCCGTCGCGACATACAGTTCGGCGGACTCGTTGGTGAGCGGGTCCATCTGGCCGTCGCCCCACATGGGACGCTCCCCGCTCGCCATCTCGTGCAGCGTGACGGCCGCCGCGTAGCGTTCGGCGTGGTCGTCGTAGTACGGCCGCCGGAGTGAGCCGAGGAATGGATCGAGGTAGCCGCGCGTGCCGGCCTTGACGTCCCGCTCCGAAGCGTCGGCGAGAGAGAAGTCGAAGAGCTTCAGCCGCCAGATGCGGTCCTTGCTGTGGTGGATGCCGAAGTTGTCGGGCTTCAGGTCACGGTGCCGTACGCCGTTGGCGGCGAGCTGGTCGAGGGCCTTGAACAGGTCGTCGCCGAAGCGCTCCAGCTCGTGGTAGGTCAACCGCCCCTTGCTGCGCAGCCGGGCGCCCAGGGACTGCTCACCCGCGTACTCCAGCTGAAGTACGGTCCGTCCGTGGACCTCGCACAGACCCTCGCCGCGCAGCTGCACCACCGCGCCGCCCCCGACCTCCTTCAGGACGCGGGCCTCAACGCGCAGTCGCTCGGCCTTCTGTTCGTCGAGGGCGACCTTGAAGACGCGTTCGTCGACGTCCACACGGCCGTCCTCGTCCTCGACCAGGCGCTCTACGAGCAGGGCGCGGGCGGTGGCCCCGGTGCCCAGGACCCGGCCGACGGACCATTCGGCATCCAGGGACTGGCCGGGCAGCGCGTCCAGCGGGTCGACGCCGACGGATGCGGGCGTCTCCGGAAGCACACTGGCCCGCTCGGCGTTGTCGAGCAGGTCGAGGAACTCCTCGGCGGAGCCGAGACGTTCGTTGACGTCGGCGCGGGTCGCCTGGAAGACGAGGTCGTCGAGCGCGTCGGAGAAGCCGTCTGCGACGGCGAAGAGGCGCAAGCCTCCGTCCGTGCGAAGCCGCTCGCTGAGACCGCTTCGCTGGGGTGCGGGGGGCTGACCCGTGAGGATCAGGTACGAGATGGCGCCGAGGCCGAAGACGTCCAGGTCCGCGGGATCGGCGTACGGCTGGTCCGTCTCCGGGGCGAGGTAGACACGTGCGGTGTCCTCGATCAGGGCGGCGTCGAGCGCGGAGCCCCCGATGGACCGGAAGAAGGTGGCGTTGCTGTCGAAGTCGCGGGCCGCGGTCTGCCAGTCGGTGATGCGCAGCTCGGGTCGCAGCCCATCGGCCTTGAACGAGACGTAGATGGACCTGGCTGCCAGCGCACGGTGGTAGAGGGAGCGGTTGTGCGCGTAGCGGACGGCTTCGGCGAGTTGGCGTACCAGGTCCAGGCGGATCTCGGGGGTGAGCTTGCCGCCGTAGGTCGCCAGGTACTGGTCGAGACGTAGATCGGTGTGGCGGTGGCGGAAGAGGATCGCGGGCCCGCCCTGGTGTTCGCGGATCTCGACGGCCTCGACGATTCCGCGGTGGGTGATGCCCTGCAGGACCTGGTACTCGCGACGGGCAGCGCGGTCGATGGACTTCTTCGCCGCCTCGGTCGCTCCCTGACTGACCAAGTAGACGCGCACACGGCCCTCTTCCTGGACCAGACCGTCGTCACGCGTGGCAAGGCGGTCTTCCCAGGAGGGCCCCGCGTCCAGCGGGTGGGGCTGCATCTTCCACGCGTCGCCGAACCGCAGATGCGCTGTGGACTGAGCGATACCGATGGCCTTCAGCAGCCGCGGCAATGTATTCCGGGAGAAGTCCGGCGTGATGCGACGCTCGGGACGGTCGGGCGGCAGGCCGAGGAAGTCCTGCCAGATGCGCTTCAGGCCGGTGTGCAGGTCGTCACGGCCGTACACCTTGACCCTCTGGACGTCGTCGAGGTGGCTCTCGAGGTCCGGCGAGGAGAGGAAAATGGCCGGTTCCACGCGGGGCACTGACCGCTCGGGGATGCCCAACTTGCGGGCCGCCCACAGCAGCTGGCTCTTGAGGTCCTTGGACTTGGCGTCGTTGAAGTGCAGTGGGTTGCTGATCGTCCTGGTGCGGTCGGAACCGTGGAAGTTCCAGGTGGATCCGATGTTCTCCAGTCGTCCCGGATGACTCTTGATCTCGATCAGGTAGAGACCTGCGGGCACAGCGATCAACAGGTCGCACTCGTTGATGCGGCCCGACTGAGCGGTGAAGGAAAAGGTCGCCCAGGCCCGGTAGGGCTCGACGGAGGGCATCAGTCGGCGTACATGGTCGAGGGCGTCCTGCTCCCAGGGGAACGGCGAAGGCCGCTCCTGGAACCACTGCTGCACCGGACGCGGCGGTCCCGGCTTGGGCACCGGACGCGAACTTCCTGCCGTCACCGTCCGACCTCCGCTGTCTGCTCCTGCCTTGGGGAGAAACCCGTGGTTGACCTTACCGCGACCTACTGACAGCCCGGATCCGTGTTTCTCTCACCGCTCGTTCACGACGGGGGCAGCGGATACCGATGCTGCAGTTCTCCCACCCGCGGGCAGTGCCGTTCCCTGCAGAGCACGTGGGCGCACAGGGCAGCCCCGCGAACAGCTTGTCGAGGCCCTGACCCGCGAAAATACAGAGCGGCAGACGAGTCGGGCTGTACGCCGGGTATTTCTGGGGCACCTTTCTGACCTGCGGTTTTCCGGGATCGGACCGGCTGTGACCTGCTAGGACGGGTTGCAGAGGCGATCGGAGGCAGTCAGAGGAAACCGCTCTGATTCGACCCCGATTCGACCCGAGCTGCTCGGAACCAGTCAGAGGCAGTCGCCCTCTGTCTGGCCCCGATCGGCCGAGGTCGGGGCGGTGTTGGACGAGTCAGGGTTCCTCAGGCCGCACTCCGAGTCGATCTCGGTCGAGCCGCGATGGGGACGCCTGCCTCCGCTGAGGAGCCAGGCATACGAAGGCCTCCAGGACGGCCATCCTGGAGGCTTCGCCTGGCACCGATTGGAGGTCGGTTCCGGACACCACCCGTGGTTTTAGCGGGCCGGGGTGGCGTCCACGTCCTTGCGAGACGACCCCACAGTGCCACACCACACCCACCGGGCAGACCCATCCCGACGGACATTTCACCCGAGCGAGCGACTGGGGCTTCACCGGCTGCCCCGAGCCGCGGCTGACCTTGTCCTGCTCGGAGACCTCACCGGCCGCTACTCGGCGGGAAGCTACAGCAGGCTCGGCTCCGACGGCCGAACCGTGGTCCCGCGCCCAGACCGTCAGGGCGCGGCCGAGCACGGCCACCGGATCACCGCGGCCATTGCCTGCCACGTCGCCCGCGCCGGCGGCACCATCGACGAGCTGACCCGGCTGCTGCGGCACCCCGACCACGAGGGTGGTCGGCACGTCCAGCACATCGCGCTGCGCTCCGGGCAGGCGCGCGCCCTGGACTACATCCGCCGGGTGTGGGCCAGCGCCTCGGCCGCGGTCGCCAGCACGGGGGCTGTGGAGTCGCGTCAGCAGGCGCACGAGGTTCTCGCCGCGCTGCGGGATCGGATCGAGACGACGCCCTGGCGCGGGGAGCGGGGGCGGACCGCGCTGCGCGTGTTGCGGGCGCATCTGACCTTCGCCGAGATCGCCGGCGGGCCCCTGCACCACGCCAGTGAGCGGCAGACCGCCGAGGAGGCAGGTGTCTCCCGGACGACCCTTCGGGTCGTCTATGAGAGGGTCCTCAAGCCACAGGGTTGGCTGCGCCGCCTGCGGGTCGGCCATGGCCGGGAGGGCTCCACCTGGTACCTCGCTGACGGCAACGCCCCCGCTTCGCTGTCTCGTTTCCGGACCACTCAGTACCCCCCCGACCCGACACTTGAGGAGTGGCCCACCCCTGAGACAGGGACGGCGGCCGACATCGATTCCACCGTCATCAGCCGCCTGATGGGCCACGACGCCTTCGCCCACCACGGCCTCGGCAGCTCCGCCCTCATGCTCATCGGCGCGCTGCACGCCCGACCCGCCCAGACCATTGGCGAGCTCGTCGGCTCGGCATCGGTGTCCCGGGCCACCGCCTACCGGACCTTGCGTCGCCTGGCCGACCACGGCCTCGTGCATCACAGCGGAGAGACCTGGAGCCTCGCGCCTCGCGCGCTGGAGGGCTTCGGTACCAGCCTGCCGGATGCGGTTCCCGGCCCGACCGCGCACCCGGCACAGGGCTGGGACGCGGTCGCCCGGCAGTACGGCACCGCGGGCGTCGCGGCCCGGCGCAAGGCGCTGCACGCTGCCGAGCGGTCGGCGTACCGGGAGGCGTTGGACCGGCTTGCGGAGCACCGGAGCAAGGCTGAGGTGATCGTCCGCGACGGCCGCCAGGTCCTGGTCCCCACACCACGTCCCGACGAGATCCCGCCGACGTGGCACGCCCCGGATGGGCGCGTCCTCGACCCGGTCACCGGTCGTCCGGCCGCCGACTGGCGGGTCGCCACCGACGGCCGCCTGATCCTCATCACCCCTGCCGACCAGCGCAGTTACGACGAGCTGGCCGCCGCCCATGCCGAAGCCCTCAGCGAATGGGAGTCCGCCGCATGAACCCAGAACCCCCAGTCACATCCGATACGAGCGAGGCGATAACACCCGAGGCCCTGCGCAAGCAGTACGAGTCCGGTGCCACGGTCGACGAACTCGTGGCCACGAGTGGGCTGTCGTACGGCACGGTCCTCAACCGGCTGCACGAGGCCGGGACCGAGATGCGTACGTCGTGGCAGACCCGTCGGATGCGCCAGGATCCGCACGCGCGCCAGCGTCTCGCGGCCCACCTGCGCACCCTGTACGAGCAGCACGGCGCGACCCTCACCGAGCTCGCCGCGGCGGGGGCTGGGACGAGGCGTGTTGCCCAGCGCCTGCTGATCGAGGCCGGCGGCGCTGTGCGCACCCCGCAGCAGACGCTGCGGATGCGCGCAGCAGCCCGGGCCGCCGAGCGGCAGAAGCTCGCACTGTCCCTGCGGGCACGGTACGAGGCCGGCGCCACCGTGCCGGAACTCGCCCAGGAGTGCAACTACTCCGTGGCCACGGTTTACCGGCTCCTACACCAAGCGGGCGCCCGCATGCGGCCCCAGCACAGTCACGGCTCGGCGCGCGACATGAGGAAGCGGCCATGAGCGCCTCCGTCCTTGCATGTATCCCCCGACGTGCCGCTCGGCCCAACGACTCGCCCATCCACCATCCCGGCCGCAGTTGCCCAGCAAGGGCTCCCCCGCACGCCGCCACGCCCGAAGCCTGCGTCGACGTCGTCGACTCCCGCCAAGTCAACGCACTTTCCAGTTTCAGGAGATCAAGCACACGTGAACGAGAACACCCGTATCAAGACCCTGGCGGCGGCCACAGCCCACGCCTGGGACGCCTTCGTCATCGTCGTCGGCATGCTCAAGGGCGGCACCGGCAAGACCACCTCGGCCTGGTTCATCGCCCTCTACTACGCCGTCGTCCTCGACCTGCCGACGCTGCTCCTGGACGCCGACGCCACCAGCCAGTCCGCCTACGACTGGTTCAAGGTCGCCCAGGCCGAGGGCTTCGAGATCCCGGCCAACCTGGTGGTCGAGCGGTACCCGTTCGACGACATCGCCGAGTACATCCGTGAGAAGCGGTCCGAGTTCGGCGCGATCGTGGTCGACGCCGGTGGCGGCAGCGCACGGATCTTCCACGAGGCTGTCACCGAGGCGAACCGGCTGATCGTGCCGGTTGCCCCCACCAAGATCGAGCGTCGCAAGCTCGTGGCCACCTTCGACGAGGCCGAGCGCGCCGCCGCCCGCAACGAGCGCGACGTCACCGCCCACGTGGTCCTCGTGAAGGCCGACGACCGCACCAGCCTGCCCCGCAACGCGAAGGACAAGCTGCTGGAGCCCGCCCAGGGCGAGGGCATCGGCCCGGACCGCGACGAGCCGTTCCCGCTCGCCGAGACCGTCATCCACTCCTGGGTGCACTACATGGAGGCCTTCGGCGAGATCCCCACCGAGCTGAGCGAGTACGCCGAGCTGATGAAGGAGCTCACGGCATGAGCGAGCGTATGAAGCCCCCCACCCGCCGCACCGGCCGCACCCTGGGCGGGGCCAAGAAGGCGACCCCGCCGCCCCCTCCCCCGGCCGCCGAGCTCACCCCCGAGCAGTACGCCGCCGAACAGGCCGAAGGCCGTCCCACTGCGGGCGAGGCGCAGGTTCAGCCCGCTCCTTCCGCCGTTCCCGCCGAGGCATCGGCGCACGGCCGGACCGAGGCGGTGCCCGAAGTGGCGCAGACCTCAGCCCAGCCGACTGCCGAGGCGCCGAGCGGCCCGGTGCCGGAGCCGGCTGCCAGTCAGCCGACTCACCCGGCCGTCGACGTGCCCGAGGCGGGGACAGAGTCCGCTGGGATGCCGGTGGAGCGGCACATGCCGCCTGTGGTCCCGGCTCCCGAGCCTGCCCCACCTGCGGTCCAGGCCACGCAGCCGGCCGAACCTGTTGCGCAGCATGGTCCGCCTCCTGTCACGTCCGCGGCTGCTGGTGCGGCTCCGGCCGCCGAGGTCGCCATTCGCCCGGCCGTTCCCCCGGTGGCAGGCGGCACCGCGTTCCCCGTGAGGACCGATGGTCCGGGGGCTCACCAGGAACAGGACACTCGATCGCAGGAGGCGCCAAGCGAGGGGACACCGTACGCGCACGGTCCCGGCCGTCCCAAGGACGTTCCCGAGGTCGCCGTCGTTCTCAACCAGCGGATCATCGCGCGGGAGAGTCTCGACTCTTCGGTTCCCGCTGCGTTGAAGCTGAAGAAGCGGATCAAGCGCTTCGCGCTGGACAACGAACTCGATCACCTGCCCATCGGCGACATCGTCTCCGTCGCACTGGACGAGTGGCTCACCGCCCGCGGCTTCTGAACCCGTCCGAAATGCACGGGGCGGCCGCCCCCACATCGGGGTCCGGCCGCCCCTCCTGCCGACTATTCCAATAGCCCGTTAGGCGGCTAGCTATCCGCCTAGCCGGACCGACCGGAGCAGCTCTCGTGCCTGATCACTCCCTCTACGCCCACCGGCTGCGGGAAATCGCCGACGCGCTCGACGCTGAGCCCCAGCCAACCGTCGACGCTCTTACGCCGCACCCGGACACTCTGGAGGTCATCAGCAACCGGCACACCAAACGCGGACAACTCAACTACGCAGTCCCCGAGGCACTGGAATTCCAGCGCCGGATCCGCCGTTTCCACGCCGACACTGGCCTACCACACGGGGACATCGTGGCTATGGCTGTGGACACCTGGCTCCGCGCCAAGGGCTACCCGCCCAGTTTCCCCCAGTCCGAGGCGGAAGCACCATGACCGAGCAACCCGGCCAACTACTTGCTGAAGAAACTCACTTCGTCCGGAAGGCCGGGGAGCCGATGTCCCCCGGCAAGTTACCACCGGGGCTGAACCGCCACCCGACCTCGCCAGGAGCGCGACTCAGGTGTGTGCGCGGATCCCCCTCGGGCTGCTGCACGTGCACCAGTTGCCCCACCAAGACGTCGGAAACAGATCGAAACAGACACGATCTGAGGCACCATCGACCACTTTGAGCCAAGGAAACACCTCTGTCCCTTCAGTATCGGATACTGCTTTGACTCACGGCGGCCGCAGGGGTGCGTCTCCGCGTGAGCGGGGTTGGAACGATGTCGGGAGTGCGATGCAGCTGACCCATGCCAACGTGATCAATTTCCGCGCCCTGGACAAGGCGGACGTGCGCATCGATCACCAAACCACGCTCATCGTGGGACGCAACAACAGCGGCAAGACATCGTTCGTCAACCTCTTCGAGAAGTTCTTCGGTGACGACGACACACGCTTCGTGCTGGAGGACTTCTCCACCTGCCGGATCCCCGACATCGAGCAGGCACTGCAGATCTTCGGCGAAGCACAGCGGCATGCGGCCGAAGGCGATCAGGAGACGCGGGAGGGCCTGCTGGCCAAGGCGTACGAGCTCGTGCCGTCCATCCGGCTGGGACTCACGATCGAGTACGCCGAGGACGACGACCTCGCTCCGCTCACGGACGTGATCCTGGACCTCGACGACTCCTGTTTCACGGTCAAGATCGAAGCGGCGCTGGAGGCAGCAAGGCCGCACGACCTGCTCAAGGACTTCTGGACGGCGAGTCAGAGGCCGAAGTTCGAGCCCATCAAGTGGCTGCGCAAGAACTTCACGGACTACTTCGCCCCCGTCTTCCGAGCAGTGAGCCCGCTCGACGAGAAGGTGACAAAGGAGATCAAGCGCAGTGCCGCGCAGGCGATCGTCTCAGTCAAGTTCGTCTACGCGCAGACCAAGGTCGACGACACCCCAGGAGACAAAGCCCGCACGCTGTCCAAGACGTTCGAGACCTACTACAAGGTGAAGAGCGGGCCTGAGGGGCGTCATCAGAGCATCGAGCAGATCGAGGATGCCCTGGCCGCAGCGTCGCTGGAGCTCGACACCAGCTACAAATCGCTGTTCGACCCGGTCTTCGAAGACCTCCGTAGCTTCGGGGTTGGGACGATCACACCCGTCGAGAAGCCCCGCATCGTGTCTCTCATGGAGGGCTCAGGCATCCTCAGGGGCAGCACTCGGCTCCAGTATCCGTCTGGAGACGGCGACTACCACCTTCCTGAGGGCCACAATGGGCTCGGCTACAGCAAGCTGATCTTCACGATTCTGCAGGTCATCAGCTTTCACCAGGCGTACGAGCGTGCTGCCCCGAAGCCGGCGCTCCAGGTGTTGTTCATCGAGGAGCCCGAGGCCCACCTGCATCCCCAGATGCAGGAGGTCTTCATCAAGAACATTCAGGACTTCATCAAGCGCAAGGCCCCGTGGAAGGTGCAGGTGGTCATCACCACGCACTCTTCGCACATCGTCGCCAGCGGCGGGTTTCACTCAGTGCGGTACTTCGACCGCTCCGAGCCGGACGGCAAGGTCAAGGACCTCTCCACCTTCCAGGCGAAGGTCAAAGCCACTCCTGACGGTGACGAGACGCTGCGGTTCCTGCGCCAGTACATGGTCCTGCACCGTTGCGACATGTTCTTCGCCGACAAGGTGATCCTCATCGAGGGCACCGCGGAGCGACTGCTGCTGCCGGAGATGGTCCGTCGGTGCGCCGAAGGCCTCCTGCACCAGTACGTGTCGGTCATCGAGGTCGGTGACGCCTACGCGGTCCGATTCCGGGAACTGCTCGACTTCCTCAACGTGAAGACCTTGGTCATCACCGACATCGACTCCGTCAGCCCCACAGATCAGAAGGCCTGCCCGCCGAGCGCCGCGCAGGCGGTCACCTCGAACTCCACGCTGAAGAACTGGCTTCCGGGTCATTCCAGCATCGCGAAGCTCCTCGACGTCGGCGCGGACGAGAAGGAGCACGGTCACGTGCGCGTGGCGTACCAGGTTCCGGAGAAGCAGGCAGGCGTCTGTGCGCGCAGCTTCGAGGACGCCTTCATCATCGCCAACGCAGCAGTCCTCGCCCGAGACCTGCGGCACCTGGAGCTGAAGAGAGCCTTCGTTCAGGAAGTCGGGGCCGACCCTGCCCCTGAAGACATCGAAGGCCACGCGTTCGCCATCGCCAAACGGCTCTCCAAGCACAAGACCGACTTCGCGTTCGACGTCATGCTCCTGGAGGACTGGGCCGTCCCCCGCTACATCGCCGAAGGACTCCAGTGGCTCGCCTGAGCACCCTCGAAGCCGTGGTCGAAGAACTGGACGCCCGGCGCAGCTTCCTCGTGGAAGCAGGAGCAGGCGCCGGCAAGACGACCGATCTCGTCCGCGCACTTCAGTACCTCCTCAGCCACCGGCGTACGGAACTTGAGGCGCACGGCCGACTGATCGCCTGCATCACATACACGAACGTCGCCAAGAAGAAGATCCTCGAACGCATCTCGGCGGACCCGCTCGTCGCCGTCGGCACCATCCACGAGTTCCTCTGGAGCGTCATCCAGGCCTACCCGCGTGAGCTCTGGCAGCAGATCCTCGACTACAACGAGAACCTGTCAAAGCCTGAAGACCTCACTGAGGTGGCCGCTCCCTCAGTGATCGAGTACTCCGACCGCGGGCGGAAGCTGAGCGAGGGTCGCATATCCCACGACGATGTCATCGCTCTGTCCCTGCGGCTCGTCGCTACCCACCCCAAACTCATACGCATCATCACCAGCAAATATCCGGTCATCTTCGTCGACGAGTACCAGGACACCTCGCCGAAGACGATCGACCTGCTGCTGAACCACCTGGCAGGAGTAGGCAAGGAACCCTGTGTGATCGGCCTCTTCGGCGACTCCATGCAGAAGATCTACCGATCCGGCGTCGGGGCAGTCCGGCACGACAAGCTCACGCCCATCACCAAAATCGAGAACTACCGGTGTTCGCGCCCTGTAGTCGACGTTCTCAACAAGATGCGGCCCGAACTCCGCCAGCAGGCCTCCGGGAAGCAGCAGGAGGGCGAGGTACACCTCTTCCTCAGCACCGACGTGCCGCCCGGCCCGGGACGGCTGGATACCGCTCAAGCCATCCTCGCGAGCAGGGGCTGGTCACTTGAGAACGCGAAGTACCTCTTGCTGACGCATCGTGGCATCGCGGGCACCCTCGAATACGCCAACCTGCTGGAACAGTACCGGCAGCTCGGCGGCCACGGCCCCGATGACCTCATGGCGCGCAACGAGCCCTACATTCAGTACCTGACGCAGATCGAAGCCGTGTGCGCGGCCTACCAGGCCAGGGACTTCGTGGAACTGACAGACCTGCTGGGCCAGGGAAAGAGACGCATCACCCGGCACACCGACAAGAGGATCATCAGCGAAGCAATTCGCGAGCTCGACACGGTGCGCGCGACCGGGACCATCGGCGATGTGCTGGACCTCATGGCCGACAGCCCCCTCTTGGCCATGCCCGGAAGAGTGAAAGACCGCGAGCGCCGCAGAACCGCAGTCGACCTCGACGAGCGACACAAGCGGCAAGCGGACTTCTCCAACAACATCCGTGGTGTCTCCTACCGGGAAGTCATCAGCGTCACCCAGTTCATCGATGAACTCACACCTTTCTCAACCCAACACGGCGTCAAAGGTGACGAGTTCGAGAATGTCGTCGTAGTGATCGACGACTCTGTCTGGACCATGTACAACATCGGCAAGATGCTTGCCGGCACCGACAAACCTGAGCGCACCGAGCGCTCACGCAACCTCTTCTACGTCTGCTGCTCACGAGCCATCCACGGCCTGGCCGTGGTCTTCATCAACGACCTCCCAGACGGAGCGGAGGCAACAGCTCGCGACTGGTTCGCTTCGGGCACCGTCCATCCGTAAAGCTTGTCCCGGGCGCCGTCGGTCGTGGCGAATAAGGCACCTACGCGGTAGGCCGCGGCATGCCGCGTTACGCACGTTTCGCCCAGCGGTCTCGGACCTGCCGCCCTACCTCGTGGCCGCCTTCACGTGCGCGTGGTCACCGAGACGCGGTGCGGACGCAGCGGGTCCATCAACTCCGCTTGACGGTGACGTAGGGGGCGACGTTGCCGTCGTCATCGGTGGTGAGCAGTTCCAGGAAGATCGCTTGTTCTTCCGTGGTCAGGGCTTTGAGACCACAGGCCGGTTCCTGCACACCCCACGCGCGGGCCTCAGGACGAACCGCCGGACAGCGAGGACAAGCCACGGCCCCAGCACGCCTGACAAAATCACGATCCTCGGATTGTCACCTAGAACCACCAGGGGCAGATTTACCGGATTCTTCCTGGGCGATGCGATTGACGAGTTCCCCCGGTTCCACATCGAGCCCTGCAGCGATGTCCAAGAGCGTTAGAACGCTGGGGCTGCGCTGTCCGTGCTCGATATAGATGAGGCCGCGGAAGCTCAGCCCGCTGCGCTCTGCGAGTTCTTCCAGGCTGTATCCCCGCTCCTCTCTGAGGCGACGGATTTGCATACCCAGGGACAGGAGTCGCGGGTCCGGTGACGGTTCACGTGCTGGCACACGGTGACTCGACCGTCACACCTTTGCCTGCACCATGAACAGCTGTGCATAACTACTGGTTGTAGCGGACAGCATCGCCCTGGGAGACAGCAACAACGCCGTCGCGCACGTCGCCGAGCCAGTGCGAAAGGGGCGGCGACAGGTCCAGCACGCAGCTCAGTTTCGTGGGCAGGGCACATTGAGCAAGCCAATCGAGCCGTTCGACCGCTGGCACAAGAGATATCCAAAACCACCGCGCGGTGACATCCCGTGCCGGTGCGGCACGCCACAGCAACCTCTGTACCCGTCCGCGGACCACGGCCGAGGCCATCGCTGGCAGGCCCGGTACACCGACTCCGCAGGAAAGGAGAAACGGCCGGCCTTTGCCACCTGGCAGCAAGCCCGCGACTGCCTGGACAAGGTGCTCGCGGAGACTGAAAGACAGACGTCACGAGACAACAATCCGGGCAGCCTGCCGGTTGAATACTTCGCAACCGAGATGATGGAAAGGAGACGCAAGCGGAAGAAGAACACCAATACCTGCGACACCTACGAAAGCCATCTCCGCAACCACATCTTGCCCTTCGCCGGCCACCGCACCGCAAGCAGCCTGCGCCGCCCCGATTCCATGGCCTTCGTCGACTACCTCCTCGACAAGGAAGGCATCGACTCTGCCTGCACCGTCGTCCAGATCTTCAAGACCTGGCGCATCCTCGTGCACTACATGCTGGACGAGGACGTCCTGCTCTCTCCCAACATCGTGGCGCGGATCGACCTCCCGGATGTCGCACCCCGCGTGAAAGTCGCACTGTCTCCTGGGCAGGTCGCCGCTGTCGCAGCGGCAATGCGGGCGGTCGCGCCGCGCTATGAGGTCCTGATCTGGCTCGGGGCCTGCGCCGGACTGCGCCAGGGCGAGGCCTTCGGGCTGAAGCGAAGCCAGGTGGCTTGGAAACACGACCTGCTGCACATCGAAGAACAACGGCAGCGCGGTAAGGCCGTACGCCTCAAGACCAAGGCCAGCTACGCCACCTTGCCAGTGGATCACTTCCTGATCGAGCGGCTGCTACACCACGTGTCACGGTTCTCTGAGCCGGAGCCCGTCTCACCAGGCGCCGAGCGCCGCCGCCGTGCACGCGGCTACGCCGAGCCGCCGGACGAGGGCCTGATCGTCACGAACCGTCACGGCCGACCCGTACTGATCAGCGACTTCCACCAGAAATGGCGAAAGGCCGTGAAGCAAGCCGGGCTTCCGGAAAGGACCCGCTTCCACGATCTCAAGCACTTCTACACCAGCACGCTCGGCGGCTCCGGCAAGCACGACCCGAAAACCGTGCAAGCACTCTCCCGGCACGCCAAATTCTCCGAGACCTGGGACACCTACGCCCACCCGCCCCTCGCCGTGGAGGAGGTCATGGTCACCGTGTTCGGAACCGCGTTCTCACACATCGACGCTCCGACGACGTCGTTACGGAACGGGTCAACCTTCGTTGCTTGCGCGTCGTCCGCGTCCTGAGCGCCTGCCCCCTCTGCCTCCAACTCCGCGTCCAGGAGCGGTGTGAGCCGGACCTCGCTGCGATGGCCGTCTCAGCAGATTGACCACCCCTCCCTCTGCAGCCCTCACAGGGATCCAGCCAATTCGCAGCGATTCCCCGTTGCCCCCGTCCGAATCTTCGATCGAGGTTCGGCTCCTGGCTGGGCCCTGGCCGCGTCGAGCAGCACGGCAGCAGCTCTGGCGTCCGTTTTCGGACTGTGCGCGGGTATGTCCCCTTGTGTGCGCCCGTCGTATCCGACCTAGCGTCTCGATCTTGTCGTGACGCCACCGATGCGACGCAGGGGGAGAATCCGTGGCAGAAGCAGCACAGGTGCTCAAGGAACTGGTGGAGGCCTGGAGTGTGCAGATCGACTCGACCAGCGCGTTGGCGGGAGCCGTTGCCGATGCCGCCGCGAAGGACGACAAGGAACGACGGGAGGACGGGCGCGAACCGCTTCGGCGGAAGCCGGGGTTGAGGGCGTTGCCTGCCACCGAGGTCGGCCCGTCATTCAGGCTCACTCCGTGGGATGTGCTGCACGCGCTGGGGCGTGCCGCTGTGCTGTCCCGGCAGGGAGCCGGGCGTGGGCTGGCTGAGCACTGGGGTTGTCTGAAGTACTGCCAGGCACTGGACGGCAGCCCTGGTCGGTATATGGCGCTGTCGGAGGAAGGGTTGAACCCCAGGCGCCACTACAAGACTGTGCAGTCCGGCGAGTTGGGCATCGGATTCGCGCTCGCCGTCGCCGAGCGAGCGCTCAAGAAGCGGTACCCGGACCACTTGATCTCGGTCGTGGACGCGGACATCGCCCTGCAGGCGGGCTGGGCGTTGGTGGGCAAGGACGTCAAGCGACGGGATTGGGTGAAGTTGCGCCCCGACTTCCTCCTGGAGGCGTGGAAGCCCGGCGCGCCGTCGAAGGTCGTCCCTCTCGCGTGCAAGGGGACCCATGCGAAGGGCGCTTACGCGCACACCCAGCTGGCCGCTGCCTCAGCGCAGGTCGAGGCGGTGCACATCGGCCCCTGGGATCAGACGCCGACCTTGGTGACGTCGACGGAGCTGCTCGGGCAGGGCGGCATCATCGTGCACGTGCTGCATGCCCCCGGTGACGGCTCCCTGCCCATGCCACCGGACGCTCTGGACGCGGATCGCGAGCTGCAGGACCTGAACATCTACCCCGACGTACGCGTCCCGGGCGGTGACGGCGAGGGCGAGCAGCACGTGAGCGGCTTCCAGGTGATGCCGGACCAGTACCCGTGGTTCCGCAGGGCTCTCGCGCGGGCAGGGGCAGCCGGGCTGATGGGGTTCACCGGCGGCGGTGGGCCGACGGCGCAGTACCTGACGGAGCGGCAGGGGAAGCGGCACTTCAAGGGCTTCACGCATGCCGGTACGGGAATCGTGCAGGACATCGATCACGAGATCGGCGGGATGTCCTTTGTCGGGACGGATCATGTCTTCCGGTTGAACGGCACGCGGGTGGAGGCGTTCTCCGGTCTCGAGGCGAGCCTCTTCGATCACCTGCGCGACGGGCGGGTGGAGGAGTACCGGCGCCAGGCACACGCTCTGCGATCGAGGTGGAGGGCTGTCCGCCGCCAGGACGACTGGGACGGACCCGTTTCGCTGCGCGAGGACGGGTCCATCATGGCCATGCGGCTGCTGCCCGAGCTGCCCCGCACACGCCGCCGGCTGCGCGCGCTCTGAGTCGAGCCGACAAGATGCTCTAGCTCATGGCTGGCTGAATGGTGCCCCTGCGGATCCTCGTCGAGCTGTTTCCAGGGGCATCTTCATGCCAAAGTCATCCCACGTGATGATCCGATAGCAAGGAGTGGTGCATGCAGGACGGGGGGCGCCGGTGGCAGCTCGTGGTGGCGGCCGGCGGGGACGCGCTGCGGCAGGAACGTCTCACACGCGATCTGTGCGCGGCCCTGCACGGAACGGAAGGCGTGGTCGCCGGCTTCACCGAAGACGACGCGGCCCTGCAGCCGGGCCGCAAGGGCGTCGGCGTCGGCGAGGTGGCACTGTGGGCTGCCACGGCAACCGCGGTCGCCCGGCCCGCTTCGCAGGTCCTGATCACCGCGATCAAGGAATGGTGCGCCAGGGACCGTCACCGCAAGGTCGAGGTCACCTACGACGGGCATTCCGTCGCCATCACGGGCCGCCCGGACGCCGCTCAAGAGCGCGTGGTCCGCGAATTCCTGGACAAGGTGGGTGACGCCCCGTCCAACGGACCGGAAGGTGACGGCGAGTGACCCGGCTTGTCAGGCGCCGCGCCCTGCTGATCGGCAATGAGCACTACGACGACAGCCGCTTCCCCCCGCTGCCCTCCACGCGGGCCGACATCTGGGGCATGGAGCAGGTCCTCAGACACCGCAACATCGGCGGGTTCGTCTCCATCACGTCCCGGGAGAACTTGACCGCCGCCGATATGCAGGAGGCCGTCAGTGAGTTCCTGGACGCCTGTGAGCAGGATGAACTGGCCCTGGTCTACGTATCCGGACACGGTGCGCGACTCGTGCGGGACGGCGGGGAGTTCCACTTCATCGCCACCGACACCGACTTCGATCGGATCGCGGAAACGGGCGTGAGCGCGGGCTTCGTCAACGAGCAGCTGGAGCAGTGCTGGGCCCCGCAGAAGGTCGTAATGATCGACTGCTGCCGCAGCGGCGGCTTCGCCGTGGGCCTGCGCACCTCCGACCGGCAGCCCGACTCCGTCGCGAAGTCCGCCGAGCAGGAGCAGCCTCTGCTCACCAGCCGCGGCGTGTACGTGCTGTCGTCGTCACGGGCCGGTGAGGACTCATACGCCGACACGGACAGCACCGGCGAGGTGCAGCCGTCCGCCTTCACCGCCGAGGTCATCGAAGCCCTGCGCACCGGCAAGGTGAGCAAGGACGGCAAGGGCGACGTGTCGGTGGAGGACCTCTTCCACTACGTCAACCGACGCATGCGCGCCCAGGGTGCCCGCCAGGTGCCGGTCAAGTTCGCGCACGGCGTCGACGACCGTATCGTCATCGCCGACTGCCCGTTCGGCGCGGCCCCGCTGCTCACACCACTCACCCGTCGCCCCACCCTCTCCTCCGCGCCGCAGGCCCAGGCCCCCACTCGCAAATCCGCCTCGTCTCAACCCACGTGGCACCACCTCCTGGACTACTACCGCGAGTGCGTGCTGTCTGACGAGACCGAGACACCGCTGATGTCGGTCGGCGACCAAGACACTTCATACGTCTGCCTCTCCGGCTCGGAGCGACTTCTCTCCGGCGACGTCGACGACGACGGCTGCATCCCCGTCCCGACAGAGGCAGGCGGGCTGATCGAGTCCGCCGTCGAGCAGGAGGCCGAACTGTGGGCCGGATACCCGGCCGTGGTCCTGACCGGGCCACGCGGCGGCCGCCCCTGGCGGCACCCGAAATTCGCGCCCCTGCTGACCCGCCGCGTGGAGGTCGTCTCCGAAGACGGCCGGGTACGGCTCAAGCCCTACGGTCCCGTCCAGCCGCACCCTAAGCTGGCGAGGGACTGGCTGGGGGACGAAGAGGCCGCCCAGCTCGCCGACACCTTCCAGCCGACCTGGCATCGCGGCCAACACGACCGCATGGCAGTGGAAGCGAGCAAGCTCCTGAGGGAGGAGTTCGAGATCCCCTGCATCCAGGAACTCCTTCCCGATCAGCTCGCCGACCGCATCGACATTCACACGCCCGGCGACGGCGCGCGCAACGCCGCCGTGCTCTTCACAGCTCTGCCCGACACCGCCTATACGAAGAAGCTCCTGGACGACTTCGCCGGTATCGCGGAGCAGACGGGCCGCATCCAGGCGACAGCGCTCGCCGCCCTTGCGCCCGACGCGGCCGAACGCACCCGCGCACTGGTCCTGTCGGAACCAGAGCCGACACGTCTGGTCACACCACTGCCCTGCAACGAGGCCCAAGCCGCCGTGCTGCACTCGGCCATGACCCGACGGCTGACCGTGGCCACGGGACCGCCGGGCACCGGAAAGAGCCAGCTCGTGGCCAACCTCGTCGCTACAGCGGTGACGAGCGGGCAGACCGTTCTCGTGGCCTCCAACAACAACGAGGCGGTGGACGAGGTCTGGCGCCGCTGCGACACGCTCGTACCCGGCAGTGTCATACGCACCGGCTCGGCCAAGGCCAAGACCGGGAACTACGTCGAAACCGAGGCCAAAGGCCTGGACGCCCTGCGCACCGCGCCGGAACCCGTCCCCAACGTGGCCACGGCCGCCATGGACGTCGACATCGCCCGCGGCCAACTCGCCCGCGTCCGGCAGGATCTGGCCCAGGTCACCATGACCGAAAAGGACCTGCTTCAAGCCGGCCAACTGCGTGAGGAGCACGCCGCCCAACTCGGCCAGTCTGTAACCGAACTGGCCGAGGTCCTTTCACAAGCAGGAAGCCTCGATCAGGTGGAGGCCCGGGCACGGCGTCTGGCCGACGCCCGGTTCTTCGGCACCTGGCGGCGCGGCCGCTTCCTGAGCAAGATCGGTCTCAAGACCTTCGAGGGGGACCGGGCAGAAGGCTGCCTCGCTCTGGCCAGCTTCGCTGATGCGGAAGTAGCCTGGCGTAACGGATACGCGCAGGTCGCCCTTGTCGATGACACCGCGCTGGCTACGACGGTCGGCGCTGCCGAAGCGGGCGTGCAGAACGCCTCGCGCATCCTGCTGGAGACCACCGTACGGAGCAAGGCGCGGAACGGCCGTCAGCGCATCCGCAATCTTCTGAGCGCCAGGGACAGCAACCGCACCGACTGGGCCGCCGTGCGCGAGGTGCTCCCTGCCGCACCCGGCTGGGCGGTCACCAGCCTTTCCGCTCGGCGCTTCCCGCTCGGTCCCGCCCTGTTCGACCTGGTCGTCATCGACGAGGCCAGCCAGTGCGCCATCCCGCACGTGCTTCCGCTGCTGTTCCGGGCGCGGCGAGCCCTGGTCATTGGGGACGCCATGCAGCTCCCGCACATCGCCAAGATCAGTCCCGAACGCGAGGCTCTGATCCGCCGCAAGACCGGCCTGCGCTCCGGCTGGCTGGAGAAGCACCGACTCGCCCACCGCCGCCACTCCGCATTCCACGCCGCCGAGCGCTCCGCAGGAGGCACCCTCCTCCTCGACGAGCACTTCCGCTGCCACCCGGACATCGCCGCCGTGTCCAACGAACTCTTCTACGACCAGGGACTGACGGTCCTCACCGACACCCGGGACCGCCCGTCCCTGCCCAGGCAACCGATCTTCTGGTCCCACGTTCCCGGACGGGCCACCCGGCCCCCGTACGGCGGCTCCTGGGTTAACCACGACGAGATCCGGCAGGTGGACAGTTTCGTGCGTGCCCTGCTGGAGGAACTCCCCGACGAAGCCACGATCGGCGTGGTCACCCCCTTCACGCCCCAAGCCGACGAACTCCGCGCGCAACTGAGGCAATACGGCCGGCAACGCGTGCGCGTCGGCACCGTGCACACCTTCCAAGGCGGTGAGCGCGACGTCATGGTCTTCTCCCTCGTCGCCGGTGAAGGCATGCACGACAGCGCGATCGGCTGGGTCCACCGCCAGCTCAACCTCTGGAACGTCGCCATCACCCGCGCCCGCAGCCACCTCATCGTGGTCGGCGACATGAACCTGTGGCGCAAATGGGGCGGTGTCGCCACCGAGCTCCTGAACGCCGCCACCACGACCGGGCCTCGCATCGAAGACCATGCGGGAGACGACCTGCTGCAACGCCTCTACCAGGTCATGTCCACACAGCCGGGAACGACAGCGGCGCTCGGCGAGAGCGTCCACGGCCACCCCGTCGACGTCCTGGTACGAACCCAGGACACTGCCCGTCCACAGGCCGTCCTGCTCGACCGCGGACCAGACGAAAGCGCTGACGCAGCACGCCACCTGCGCCTGATGCTGCACCGCCGTCGGCTCGTGGACAACGGCGAAGAGAGCGCTCACGCCCTGCGGTACCCGGCGTGGCGACTGTACGACACGAGCACCCGCTGACCGGTGAACGGCTCTTGGACGCCGGTCACTTCCCGTAGGCCTGCTTCCAGCGCACCCGGTGACGGGAGTCCCCCTGGCCGCGACCGTTCACACGGCTCAGCGCCAGAAGGGACGCTCCGTTGTTCCACAAGCCGAGGTGATCACGGTGCACAGCCAGAATGCCATGTTGGACGGCAAACCTCTCAGAGGGACGGCTGAACCTGGTGGTCGTCACAAACACCGCCACGTCGGCCTGAAAGTGGACCTTGGCACCCAGCAGATCACGCAGCTCACGGCTGGCGATGGTGCTGCTGGGCGCGTACCGCTTGCACTGGATCACAAACGTCCGGCCATCCGGCAGACGACCGACGACATCGGCACCGTTGTCGTGCGAACCACCCACCCGCCGGACCTCCGCACACCCGTCCCTACGGCACAAGTCGGCAACCAACTCCTCGAACTCGGTGCCCGCCATCGCATCCACCTCGGCCAGGGTCCGCCGACCCGCCTTCACCGCCTCGTCCTGGCGCCAACGGCGGTCCCGAGCGCGCACCCTCCGGTCGGTACGCCACAGCCACCAGCCCGCCGCTCCCACCCCGCCGAGGACCACACTCCCCACGACGTACAGCCACACCTGCGACCAGAACACCATCAGCACGATCAGCAACCCGCCACCACCGAGCACGATCGGCTTCGCCCCCGCCCTCCGCCAGCGACGACCAGCCGGAACCCGTCCACGTCGAACAGCCATCTCGGCACTCCCCCCGCACCGTCGTGAACCGAGAGTGTCCATAACGAAGAACCAGCCCGGAAGAGCGCAAGCCGGCCATGGCCGATTCGACTCAGCCAGACCCAGGACGCGGACGGTCACGCGAGCGTAGAGGCCGGCCCTGGTCCCCTAGCCGATCCGCCCGCTCACCACGGCTCGTGCGCCTCATCCAGGCCACGCAGGACGCATCCACGTCGAGGCACGCTCACCGCCTGCAGACGACAGCCCGCCGCATTGGTCCGCCAGCCCGATACGCCCCCGTGTCAGCGGTCATGCAATTCCCCACGATCTCCATGATCAGCTTCACGTAATTCCCCACCCGGGCTGAGGCCGTGACGGGCCGCCCGACGGCTGAGTGTGCGGCTGGTCCGGTCGGTCAAGGGCGCCTTCGGCGGCGCTCCGCGCTGGCCTTGCGGCCACCCTGGACAGCCCTGACCAGCCTGAACGACGGTCTGGCTATCGGGCGGCCCGGGAACCTCTGGCGCCCGGGGGATCCCGACGCCCGGTCATCGTCCCATGTCCA
Source organism: Streptomyces sp. NPDC018693 (assembly GCF_044391385.1). NCBI lineage: Bacteria > Bacillati > Actinomycetota > Actinomycetes > Kitasatosporales > Streptomycetaceae > Streptomyces > Streptomyces sp. NPDC018693. The sequence continues at coordinate 163,798 of NZ_JBIRZZ010000008.1, forward strand.
CGACGGTCGCGGCGTCACCGTCCCCTTGGCCCATTCCGTGGCGTTCGGGGTGGGGAATTGGCTGACCGTCGACACCCCCGTAAGCCAGTTGGGCTGCCACCACACCCCCATCTCACATTCGCCAGCCGCCCACGGCGCTGAGTGGGCGTGCTCGACCAGATGTCGGCGGCTGATCCAGAACCAGCGTTCAACCGTCGTCGAGAGGCTGAGATGGCAGCCACTGCGGGCAGCGTCCCATCACCTCTGGCATCTGACCACGAACGTCGTTCGGCGGGACTGGAGGTCGGCGGCCGTCCAGCTCCCCGGGCTAGGGCTGGCCCACACGTCCCAACCGGCCGGATATGAACTCCGCGGCCGTGTAGTCCTTCCCTCGTTCAGCAGCCTGGAGAGCATCGGCGAAACTAACCGCTTCGTCAGCGGCGAGGCGATCACCCTGGACCATGCGTGCCAGCAGCTTGTGGGTGCTGAAGGGCGTGAGGTTGTGGTGGAGTGATTCAACGCGTGCGTTGTAGTCCTCGCACAGCATGTACGGGTCCATCTGCTGAAGCCGCTCGGCCATGGCCATGATCACTGACTCTGCCCAGTGCTCCGCCGGATGTCTCAGGCTCCTGCCGCTGCGCATGATGTCCTGAATCTCCACGACCCGCTCCGCCGCGACAAGTTCGTCGGTGTCGACGGGTTCGCCGAGCCAGTCGAGTTGCCCCAGCGCTGCAACCGCCAGGTCTTTGATGCCCGGTGGGCCCTGGCTTGCAAGGCGATCCAGCTCGTCGACGACGACGTCCAGCAAGACGCGACGTTGCAACACCAGTTCACCCTGGACCGTCTGGCGCAAGTTGTCATCAGCGGCAAGGGACAACAGCGAGGAGGTATCGACGAACCACAGGGCAGGCTTTGCGGGCGCGGGAGTCGTCACCGCGCTGGCCGGCGTCAGACGAGCACCTCGGGATCAGCTTCCATCACCGCATCCCACAGAGCATCGTCGTCCTCGCGTTGCAGCAAGGTCGCCACTACGCCTAGGCCCACGTGCTGGTTGCGTGCTGCGTCTACCGCAGCGCTCAAGAGACGCTCGGGCGCGCGGACTGTCTGCCGAACCGTGATCCCCGCACCAGTGGGAGCCACCGAGGCGTGGCGTGTGACGAGATCTGTCACCCTCTGGCTGCGCAGGCGTTTGCTCTGATCGTAGGTGATCAAGCCCATGACGCAGAGCTGGTAGACCAGGGCGGCCAGGGAGACGCCGAATTGCTCCATGAGTGCCACCAGGCTGCGCTCGGTGACACGTCCGGCACTGAGCCATTTCAGGGTCTCCCGAATGCCCTCCTCGGGCATCAGCAAGTGGCCCGCAAAGGCGTTGACCCGCCTTTCTTGCAGATTGTCGGCGAACATGTCCCGCTCGCCCTCGTTGATGACGTCCCGCGGGTCACCGAGCAGGTGATGGCCCAGTTCGTGAGCGAGTGTGAACCGCACATGGCCTTGGGAAAAGTCAGTGCTGGCGACGATCAGCGCCACGCCGTCACCGTGGATGCATAGTCCATCCGTCTGAGTTCCGAGCGGAGACAACGCTACGTCGACCCCGAAGTGCCGCTCGATCAGTCCGGGCAGGTCACCCAACTCGTGCGATCCCAAGCCAAGTTGGCGTCGCATTTGCTCGGCCAGGTGTTTGCCCTGACGTTCAGCCTCGGCCCTGTTGCGCGGACGCTGGGACAGTTCCTTGCGTGCGTAGTCGAACACCTGCTGCCCTGCTGCGGTCGGCACGGCGGGAGGCGGCGCCGCGCGCTGAGTCAGAACGTCCTCGACCTCAAGCAGCTGCAGGGCGCGGCGCTTGGCTTTGCTGTCCTCGTCTGGGCTGGTGTCGCCGGCCAGCCGGTGAGCCATGGCCAAGGTCGGCCGGGAAGGCTGCCCGAGCAGATGGGCTACCGAGACACCCAAGGCTTCCGCGAACTTCGGCAGCTCCCGGACACCGATCTTGCGCCGACCGTTTTCGATCTTTGAGATTTGATCCTTACCCAGCCCGACGAGCGCACCGAGGGCATCACCCGTCAGTCCACGGCGGGTACGGGCCTGTCCGACTCGGCGACCGACGTCGGCAGGGCTTGCGGTCCGGGTCAAGGACTCTGCAGGAAGCAACGAACCCAGCGCTTCCATGCCTGTCAGTCCGCCTCGCATAGCCGCCTCCCCTCACGCCGTCCGTCTCTCCGATACCAGTGTCGCAACCAATCTCCATCATCGCAACTACTTCTATGCGATGGTTGCGAATTTGGGCGTGCTGTGACGCACTGGACGCCCGCCGTGCGGCCACGGCTGCTCCTCGCACCGAGTGAGACCACACCGCCCGTCCAGGCCCAAGCCGTGCCGCGGGCGATGCTAACCGCGCGCGACCCAATCGATGTGATGATCTACGCACCCGCAGATTCCGCAACCCGCGGGACAGGAGGAGCGCCAGGCCGAGACCCCGCGCCCCTGGATGACTCCGCTGACCAGGGCAGAGTGCAGAGGACCCTGGTGGTCTTGCTGGCGGTAGTACGAGCGGATCTCGTCGATCCGGCCGGCGCCCGCCTTGCGGGGTCCAGAACATGGTCCACTCGATGACGGCCTCGCCGTCGCCGTCGAGGATGTGGTCGACGACCCATACGGCGTCGACCAGACGGCGCACCTTGCGCCAGTAGTGAGCCAGGTGTTCCCCACCGCGCACGGGCGGGGAGCCGGGGTTGGGGGCGCGAAGGAAGTGCACGACGTCGTCGGCGAGAGTGGTGCACATCAGGTCGGCGTCGCCGGTACTGCAGCCGTCGTAGTAGCGGCTGATCGTCGCCAGGTGAGGGGTGGGAGTGGTGCCGCTCATCGCTGGATCGCCTTGGTTCCAGTGAAGTCGTCGATGCCGTGGGTGCCGGACTCCCCGCCCAGGCCGGACTTCTTGTAACCGCCGAAGGCCGCGGCCGGGTTGAAGGCACCGCCGTTGATGTCGACCTGCCCGGTGCAGATGCGGCGGGCCACCGCCAGGGCGCGGTCCGGGGCGCCGCTCCAGACGCCGCCGGCCAGGCCGTAGGGGCTGTCGTTCTCGATGGCCACGGCCTCGCCCTCGCTGTCGAGGGGGCTACGGCGGACGGGCGAGTCTCGGTACGACGGCCTGTTGCCAGGACGAGGGCTCTGATTGGGACGAGTGCGCCCTCAAGGGGAGCGCCGAGCTGCTCGACGCGGCCTCATGAGCAACCGGTGCGGCGACGTTGCGTTAGGTGACGAGGACGCGGTGTCGTCAGGCAGCGGGGCCATGATACCCAGCATGGGCGGGACGCTGGTCGGATCGCCGGAGGGCTTCGTGGAGGACGTGAACTGGTGGCGACGTCAATGGTGACTCCGGCCGGCAGCAGGTTCAGCAGTCCTTCGGGTCCCGCACCAGTGGCCCACATCGCCGCCCAACAGGCCCCTGGCCATTAGTATGTTTACGGAGTATCGAGGTGCCAGCTGCGCGCCAGCATCCGCAATGGAAAGGATGTGACTCCCAACCCGACATACTCCGTGTACGTTTTCCACCAGGACGGAGCTGAGGACGTGGTCGAGTCGGTTTCAGCGGGAGCGGTGAGGTTCCGCGACCCTGGACGCGCCGTCCGGCGAGCGCCCGCGCCGGTACCCGTCGTGTCGCCTACGACCGCCCCAGGGCACCTTCTGCGCCTGGCGCAGCAGGTACACACCGAGCTGTGGGGCTCACGAATCGACAGCCTCACGGGACCGCAGTACGCGACGCTGGTGGCGATCGCCGGATGGGACGACGTCGACCAGCGACGCGCCGGGCAGCTGGCCTCGCTGGACAAGTCGACCGTCGCCGCAGTGGTGAGCCGGCTTGTCGGGAAAGGGTGGGTGCGGCGGGTGCGCCATCCGGATGACGGTCGGCGCCGTCTGTTGACCCTCACCAGCGGATCATTGGATCGGCTGGCCGAGGTCACCGAGGTTGCGCGCTCGGTTCAACAAGACATCCTGGCCCCGCTTTCCCACTCCGACCGCCGGGAGTTCGTCGAACGACTGGGCCGGGTCGCTCGCATCGAGGAGGCCGACGTCGCCGGACAGCAGTACGAGGACGGCGTACTGCTCATGCGCACCACCCCCGGATACCTGATCCGCCGCGCCCAACAGGTGCACACCGCACTCTGGAGCGCCGCCGTCCCCGATGTGACCGGGCCGCAGTACGCCCTGCTCGCCGCGGTCGCACAGCTGGGCGCCGCCGACCAGTCCCGAATCGGCGAGGCCGCCTCGCTGGACACGTCGAGCACCGCCGACATCGTGGCCCGGCTCAGCGCCCAGGGATGGGTTACCAAGGAGACCGCAGCGAACGACCGGCGAAGAACCCAGGTCCGGCTCACCGCTCCGGCGAGGACAGCGCTGCACGCCCTCGCGGAGCCGGTGAAAGCAGTCCAGTCCGACGTCCTGGCTCCGCTCGGACCCGACGAGCAAGCGGTGTTCATCAGCCACCTCCAGCAAGTGGCGTTCGCCAGGCGGCACGTGTAGGGCTTCGCCCCCCCACATTTGGACGGTCTGTCGGACCCGTTGACACACCTCGACCATTCGCAGCAAGCTAATACTACGTGTACGGAAGACTTGCGAGGTGAACGATGCCCACTTCCCGGTTCAGGTCAGACGAGCCGGCACTCGACTCCTTCTACTTTGAGCTATCTGACAAGCAACTTCAGCCACTCTGGGAACTTCACGGACTGCTCACTCCGACGCCCCGTGTGCGGGCGATACCCTATCGTTGGTGTGCGGATGACCTTGCCAAGCTCGGCCGCCGGGCCGGTGATCTGGTCCCGATCGACCGGGGCGGCGACCGGCGGGTGCTGGCGATGGCCAACCCAGGCTTGGGCGGCGCGCCGTTCATCTCGTCGACGCTATGGGCGGCGGTTCAGTACCTTCAGCCCCACGAGTCGGCACCCGCGCACCGGCACACACCGGCCGCGCTACGGTTCGTCCTCGACGGGGAGGGCGTGTACACCCTCGTGAACGGCGACCCGATCGCGATGGCCCGCGGAGATCTCGTCCTGACACCGTCATGGACCTTCCACGAACACCACAACCCCGGCGACATGCCGATGATGTGGCTGGACGTGCTCGACCTTCCGGTGGTCGCGGCGCTCGACGCGGTCTTCTTCGAACCGGGCGGCGACTCCGAAGCGGACCGGACCGACATCCCCCGTTCGACCGCCGAGCGCCGCTGGGGTGCCGGAGCCGGTCTCTCCCCCGTCGGAACACCCGATCTGCCCCCGCACTCCCCCCTGTTGGTCTACCGCTGGCAGGACACCGATGCAGCGTTGGACGACCTGCTGGAGGTCGAGGACACGAACGACGTCACCGTCCGGTTCCAGGATCCCTCCCGCGACCGCGACGTCATGCCAACGATGCGCTGTGAGATGCGGCGGGTGAATCCGGGCACGACGACGCGCCGGGAACGCCAGACCGGAACCCGCGTCACTGCGGTGCTCGACGGGTCCGGCACGGTCGTGCTCGACGGCGAGTCGTTCGACCTGTCTCCCGGTGACGTGTTCGTCGTGCCGTCCTGGTGCACCCACCAACTGCACGCGCGCACCCGTCTGGACCTGTTCACCACCAGCGACAGCCCGGTACTGGAAGCCCTGCACCTGCACCGGTCCGAGGAGGTGGACTCATGAGCGGGCACGACACACTGGTCGTCGGCGGCGGCATCGGGGGGCTCGCGGCGGCACTGGCCCTGGCCCGCGCCGGCCGTCGGACGCTGCTGACGGAACAGGCCCCGCAGTTCGCCGAGATCGGTGCCGGACTCCAGCTGGGGCCGAACGCGATGCGGGCCTTCGACCGGCTCGGCGTGCTCGGGCCGGTCCTCGAAACCGCCGTACTGCCCGCCCGCGCCATGATCCGCGACGCCGTCACGGGCGATGAACTCACCGTGCTCGACCTCGGGCACCCGTTCCGTGCCCGGTACGGCTACCCGTACGTCGTCGCGCACCGCCACGACGTGCTGTCCGTCCTGCTCGACGCCTGCCGGGCCGAACCCGGCATCGAGCTGCGGACCGGCCGCACCGCCGCCAGCGTGCGTGAACGGGACGAGCACGCCGACGTCACCTTCTCCGACGGCGAGGTGCTGACCACACAGCTCCTGGTCGGGGCGGACGGCCTGCGGTCCCAGGTGCGCCGCCTCATCGACACGAGCCCACCCCGGTTCAGCGGTCATGTCGCCTACCGGGGCGCGAGCGACCGGTCAGAACTCGGCAGGGGCCTGGCGCCCGACGACGTAACACTCTGGATCGGCCCAGGCATCCACCTTATGCAGTACCCCGTGCGACGCGGCGAGCTGTACAACCAGGTCGCCGTCTACGAGCGCCCCGCAGGTGCACGGGAGCCGCGTGGCTATGCGGAGGAGTTCCGCGCCGCCTTCGCCATCGCGCACCCAAGTGTCCGAGAAGCCGTCGCGCTCCTCGATCCCCACCGGGACTGGCCCGTGTACGACCGGGACCCGCTGCCGACCTGGACGACGGCACACACGGCGCTGCTCGGCGACGCCGCACACGCCATGCTCCAGTACCTCGGGCAAGGCGCGTGCCAGGCCCTGGAGGACGCGGTCGCGCTGGGCGACGCCGTCTCGGACCATCAACACTCCCAGGACCGGGCGCTGAAGCAGTACGAGGAACGGCGTATCGCCCGAGCCTCCCGCTGCCAGACCGTGGCCCGACCGTGGGGCAACCTCTGGCACACCCAGGACCCGACACTGCTCGCCCTGCGCAACCGCGTGTTCCGGTTGCGCCAGCCCGACGACTACTCAGATCTCGACTGGCTCTACACCGCTTCCTCTGAGGACACCGCATGAAACTGCTCAGCTTCATCAGGCCGGACGGCATCGCCACCGCCGGACGACTCGACGACGACCGCGTCGTGGACCTCGGCAGGCCGTTGCGGACGCTGCTCGGCCATCCCATACCGGAAGGAACGCCGCGTGGTGCGGACGTTTTCCACCTTGGAGAGGTCACTCTCCAGCCGGTCGTTCCCGAGCCGTCGAAAATCATCGCTGCGCCGGTCAACTACCGCGACCACCAAGCCGAGATGAACGAGGCCTACCACATCGACGCTCTCGGCATCTTCCTCAAGGCCCCGTCGTCGGTCCTCGCCCACCAGGGCACAATCCGACTGCCGTACACCGACCGGCGCTTCGACCAGGAGGGCGAGCTCGCACTCGTCATCGGCCGACCCGGCCGCGACATCACCGTAACCGACGCCCTGAAGCACGTCGCCGGATACACCTGCCTGCTCGACATCACCATGCGCGGTGGCGAGGACCGCTCCACCCGCAAGTCCTTCGACACCTTCACCCCGGTCGGCCCCTACCTGGTCACCCCGGACGAGGTCGGCCCGTTGGAGTCACTGACCCTGCGCACCTGGGTCGGCGACGAACTGCGGCAGGACGCCGACATCAAGGACCTCATCTGGAGCGTTCCCCGGCTGATCGCCTACGCGTCCTCGGTCATGACCCTCCGCACGGGCGACATCATCACCACCGGAACACCGGCCGGTGTCGGCACCATCACCGAGGGCGACCGCATCACGGTCGATATCGGCCACGTCGGCCGCCTCGAATCCACGGTGAGCACGCAAGGCGCCGTCCCCTGCCCCACCAAGGGCGCACACCGCGGCCCCGTACCACCGAAGACGGTGACGCCTACACGCAGCAGGTGATCGGTGCGCTTTCCAAGGCCACGACACATGGGAAGCCCGCCATCGCCGTGGCCCGGTGCGTATACGACGCCCCCGCGGCAGTGTCATCTGGGATCCGAAGCGTCAGTTCGAGGCGTTCATCAGAGCAGGGCACGTCACCGCGCGTCGAGACGACCCCGAGGGCGAGGTCGAAGGTGACGGGAGTGTCCGAGGCGTTGGAGAAGGCCACCTCGCGGGCGATGCCGGGGTCGCGAGGCCAGGTGAGGCGGCCGAAGTCCGCGGCGGTCGCGGTGACCGACACCGGCTGGTCGACGGCGCGCTCCGCGTCGACCAGGCCGGAGCCCTGGTCGTACACCGACTCACCGGCGGTTGGAACGGCGCTGGAGACCAGGGTCTGGGCCACCTGCCGGGGCGTCCCGGCGCCGACGACGACGGGTGCCGCCATCGACATACCGGACAGGCGGGTGTAGTGGTCGTCAACCGGTCCCACCGGGCCCTCGCGGTCGACAACGTCGATCGGGGTGACAACCGGGAGGATCCCGCGCTACAGCAGTGCGCCGGTGGCCGGCGACCAGGGGTCGGTGCGTGCCGTGGCCAGAGGATGATGGACTGCGGATGAGCGAGGCGAGCGAGGGGGCCGTCATGACGAGCGCGGGTGAGTGGCTGCTGGGATTGCGGCCGGACGGCGACACGGTCGGCCCTGCACCGGCCTCCTCCCCCGCGACCGTCGCCGAGGCCGAAGCCGATCTGGGCCCCGGTCCCGTGGCCTGGGCGGTGGAGACGGCCGCCGGGGCCGCTGAGAAGTTCGTCCGGCAGTCTCCCGAGATCGCCGACGGACCGGTGGGGCTGCGGACGGCACGCCGGTCGGCGGAGGCGTGCTGCATCGCGATCCTGCGGGGGCTGCTCCACGACACTCCCCCAGGCCTCATCGCCGTCCCGCCCGAGGCGGTCGACGGCAACCGTGATCTCGTGCACCGGGGCGTATCGCTGGACCGGATCCTGCGGGCCGTGTGGACGTCTCACGTGCACACCTACGAACGTCTGCTCGCCGCTCTGCGGCTCCTCGTCGAAGCCGACCGCCGGCCCGACGAGAGCGAGCGCGTCGCACGCCTGTCCTTCGCCTACGTGGAAGAGCTGACCACGGCGTTCACCACGCAGTACGCGGCGGAGCGGGAGCACTGGGCGGGCAGTCGCACGGCGGCCCGCCGCAAGCTCGTGGAGGACCTGCTCGCCGGCCGACCCGCCGACCCCACCGCCGTGGAGAACACCCTGGGCCTCGACCTCGTCCACCACCACATGGCCGCCATCCTGTGGACGGCCGACGGGGAGGAGGCGCAGGTCTCGTCCGCGCCGCTGCACCGCCTCGCCACCGATCTCGTCGGCGCGTCACAGGCCGTACGCTCCCTCGTCCTGCCTACCGGCACGTCCGAGGTATGGGTATGGCTGAGCTGGCCCGGGCAACCGCCGGGGGATCTCAACTCCTTGATCCGCGAAGGTACGGCGCCGACAGCACGCTGCGCCGGCGGTGCCTACACGGCGCTGGGGCCGCCGGCCAGGGGCAGCCAGGGTTTCCGGGCCAGCCACCTGGCGGCCCGGGAGACCCAGCGGGTGGCACAGGCACTCGACAACCCGGGCACGTACGCCTACGCCGACATCGCTGTGCTGTCCCTGCTGACCGCCAACGCGGAGCACGCCGAGCGCTATATGCGCGATGTCCTGGGACCGCTGGCCGTCCCCGACCCGAAGGTTGCCGTGATCCGGGAGACGCTGCGTCTGTACCTGGCGCACGGACGGAGCCGCAGCCTGGCCGCCGAGGACCTCTTCGTGGCGCCCACCACCGTCGCCTACCGGGTCAAGCGGGCCGAAGAGCTGATGGGCCGGCCCCTGCCGCAGGACCATCTGCCGTTGCTCCTGGCGCTTGAGATCAGCCGGGTCATCACCCCCTGACCGCGGGCCCCGACTGCTCCGCGACGACAAAGCCGGGGCGCGAATCTGTCGTACGGCGCCGAGGACATGCGCAGGACGACATCCGAAGATGACCGGGCCGGGCACGAAGTGGTGTCCACCGGGCAGCGGAGCGGCCCATGAGCCGAAGAGCCCCGGCGCAGAGGCTGTTCCCCGCCGAGGGGGACTTCATGAAAGGGACTTCATGAGCACCCCGTCCGTCCCCGTGGTCGCGACCACACCGATGTCCGTTGCGCCGCAGGCTCAGCCTGCCGGACCCAGCCAGAACTGGCCGACGGAGAACAAGTGGCTGAACGGCCCCTTCTCCCCGTGGGCGGAGGAGAGCCACGGCTACGACCTGCCCGTGAAGGGCACCATCCCGGAGGATCTCGCGGGCGCGCTGTTCCGCATCTCCTCCAACCCCCGTTTCCAGCCCCGCAACCTGGACCGCTACCACTGGTGGGAGGGCGACGGGATGGTGGCCGGGCTCTACCTGCGGGACGGCAAAGCGGCCTTCCGTACCGGCTGGGTGGCGACGGACTCGATGAAGTTCGAGGTCGAGCAGGGCGAGGCCGTCTACAGCGGCTTCGTCAACGGCGGCACGCCCGGGCGACTGCCCAAGGGCGCCCCGCCCGCGAAGAACGTGGCCAACACCAATGTGGGTATCTTCGACGACCACCTGCTCGTCTACTTCGAGGGTGGTTTGCCGACGGCGATGCACCCGCAGACGCTGGAGACGTACGGCGCCTACGACTTCCACGGGGGCATCGACGTCCTGTGCACCGCCCACTACAAGACCGACCCGGCCACCGGCGACCTGCTGTTCTTCGCCGCCACCGGCCCCGTCATCACCTGGTACCGCGCCGATGTCCGGACCGGGCAGGTCATCGACTCCCACACCATCGACATCGGCATCCCGGCACTCATGCACGACTTCGTCGTGAGCGAGAACTACGCGATCTTCTTCGTCGCGCCCAACCTGTTCCGTCTCGACCTGATCGCTCAGGGCCGCCCCGGCGTGGTCTGGGACGAGTCGGTGCTGCCGCACGGCACCCAGATCGTGCTCATGGACCGTCGTACCCACGAGGTGAAGTGGTACGAGGCCGGCGGCATGTTCGCACCCACACACTTCTACAACGCCTATGAGATCGGTGACGAGGTCGTCATCGACATGCACCGGATCTCCCGCATCGGCAGCCCCGCCGACGCGCTCACCCCACTCGGCTCCCACGAGTGGTTCCCCCCTGGCTACTCATGGCAGTGGCGGATCGACACGACGACCGGAAAGGTCAGTGACCGCCGCGTCTCCGGCATCGCCGGCGAATTCCCGAAGATCAACGACGCTTACGTCGGCCGCCGGCACCGCTACGGCTACTTCGTCACCACCCGCGACCTGGCGCCTCAGACCATGACCGACGGCCTGGCCGTACACGACTACCTCAAGGACTCCACGACCGTCGTCGAGGGACCGCACCCGCTCACCAGCCCCAGCGAGCCGGTGTTCGTCCCCCGTGACAACCCGGCCAGTGAGAACGACGGCTATCTGCTGACCCTGTGGTGGAACCCCGAGACGGGTCTGAGCGAGTTGCTGATCCACGACGCCTCCGACCTCGTCACAGAGCCGCTGGCCCAGGTCCGGCTGCCCGTGCGGGTGCCGTTCGGCTTCCACGGCAGCTGGGCCGACCAGGCCGTCCTCGACAAGAGCGTGTCCGCCCTCAGCGACAGGCACTGAGCCCACCCCCTTGAGCCGCCCACCGACCCCGGAGACCACCTTGAGCACGACAGTTGAGACCTCGTCAGCCCCCGACCGCCTGCCATGGGACGGCAGGATCTTCGACGGCACCTGGATCCAGGGCCACGGCGGGACCCTCGAAGTGACGGCACCGGCCACCGGCGGGCTGCTCGCCACGGTCGGCGCCGCCTCACCCGCCGACGTCGACCGAGCCGTCGAACGCGCGGCGAAGGCCCAGCGGGACTGGGCCCAGTTGCCCTACGACCAGCGGGCGGAGGTGTTCCGCAGGGCGGCGTTCGCCCTGGAGAGCGACCCCGACCGTCTGGTGCGCTGGATCGTTCCCGAGGCCGGGTCGGGAACGGGCAAGGCCGCCTTCGAGACAGGTCTGGTGGTCTCCGAGCTCTTCCAGGCCGCCGCCCTCGCCGCGGAGCCCTACGGCGAGCTGCTCCGCAGTACACGGCCACGGATGTCGCTCGCCCGCCGGGTCCCCCTCGGGGTGGTCGGGGTCATATCGCCCTTCAACTTTCCCGCCATCCTCTCCATCCGCTCGGTGGCGCCCGCGCTCGCCCTGGGCAACGCCGTCATCCTCAAGCCCGACCCGCGCACCCCGGTCTCGGGAGGACTGGCTCTCGCCCAACTCCTGGCCGAGGCAGGGCTACCCGAAGGGCTCCTGCACGTACTGCCAGGCGGCGCCGATGTCGGTGAGACGCTGGTGACCCATCCCGGCGTGCCCTGCATATCCTTCACCGGCTCGACGGCCGCAGGCCGCGCGATCGGTGCCGCCGCCGGGCCTCTGCTGAAGAAGGTGCACCTGGAACTCGGCGGGAACAACGCCCTCCTCGTACTCCCCGACGCCGACCTCGACGCGGCCGCGTCGGCTGGAGCCTGGGGATCCTTCCTGCACCAGGGACAGATCTGCATGACCACGGGGCGCCACCTGGTGCACGCCTCCGTCGCCGAGCAGTACGTGGCCAAGCTCGCGGAGAAGGCCGGGGCCATCACCGTCGGCGACCCGACCGATCCTCAGAACATGCTCGGCCCGATCATCGACGAGCGCCAGCGTGACAGGGTCCACGACATCGTCACCCGCAGCGTGTCCCAGGGGGCGCGTCTGGCTGCGGGTGGAAGCTACGACGGGCTGTTCTACCGGCCCACGGTCCTGGCCGACGTTCCTCACGACGCGCCCGCGTACACCGACGAGGTCTTCGGCCCGGTCGCCCCCGTCTCCGTCTACGAAACCGTCGAGGAGGCCATCGAGCTGATCAACCGCTCCGAGTACGGCCTGTCGGTCGCCATCCTCACCGACGACGTGTTCGGCGCATTGGAACTCGCCGAACGCATCGAGTCCGGCGCCGTCCACATCAACGACCAGACCGTGGACGACGAGGCCGTGGCACCCTTCGGCGGCGCCAAGGCGTCCGCGGCCGGCGGTCGCTTCGGCGGCGGAGCCAACCTCGACACCTTCACCGAGGTGCAGTGGGTGACCGCGCAGGCGAAGATCGAGCGGTACCCGTTCTGAGCAGAGCCGGTCGGGGTCACCGTCAAGAACGGCGACTTGGGCCGTGACGCATCTGCGGCCTCTGCGGTCCGGCCAGGAGTACCGGCCGGACCGCAAACTCTGCCCTGCTGGGCGACGCGCTCTTCTTCGTCAGCGGTGCCGGACCAAACGGCCCTGGTGTCGACGGGCCGTCATGCGCCGACCGGTGCGGGTGACCCAGCCGGCGCAAAGCCGCCCGGTCACTCGGTCAGCGACTTGAGCGGGTGGCGATGCCAGACCACCGGGCTGCCGTCCTCGTCGGCCCTCACGGCGAGCACGCGCAGCACGATGATGTCGTGGGCGCCCGCCGGACACGTGTGCTCGATCGGGCACTCCAGCCCCAGACCGGAGGACCTTCTCCTCGGCACGCTCCCGTTGCGCGCGGACGGCATGCCTGGCGCTCAGCTCTGGCCCGCGCCGCCGCGCGTCGCGCTGATCGCCTGCGGGAGCGGCGGCGATCTGCGCTTCGCCGAGTCCTTCGGTCTGGCGACAGCGATGATCCACAACGGCGCCCGACCGGTCACCGCCACCCACTGGGCGCTCCCCACCACCTTCGCCTTCCAATGCCGGAACCCCTACAGCCGCTCACGGAGGCCGTGGTCGCCATGGACGCGGCCCACGAGGACCACGACCTGATCCGCCATCTCTGCGCCTGGCAGCGACAGCAGCTGCTCAGCACGTAAAACCCCGGCCATACAACGGAGATGCCCAACACGGAAGTCGTGTTGCGCCCCCCGTGCGGCCTGTCCCGACGATGTCGCCACAATCCCAGAGGCGGGAGCCGAACACCATGCCGCACATGACCGCCTTCGCCAGGAACCAGTGGTTCCCGGCAGGAGCAGTCAGCGAGATGCTTTCGCCGGTGATCACTTCAAGATTCCGCTGAAGACGAAGGGCCACCTCGACCTGCTGCACGAGCCCTGTCGCCGATCCACCCGGAACAGGGCGGCGCGGCGCCGGGCGACCATCGGTACTCGGGCGCAACCAGGCCAGAGGGGGTCGGAAAGAAGACACCTCGTACATGTACTTCCGAACTCGTCCGCTGCCTGAATGCCCACTGCAGACCAGCGTTGGACCACCTTTAACACCCGGAATGCCCGGATTCGTCGCATGAATGGCGAGACAGGGACGACAATACGCGTGCCCGAATTCGACCCGGATTCGACCCGGACACTTTGTTCAGCGAGAAACATGGCCTCTGACCTGCGGAAATACAGACTGGCAGACGAGTCGGGCTATACGCCGGGTTCTGTTCCCCGGGTTCCTCGCGGAGACCGGGGCGACGGCCATCCATCTAGGGCCGGTGTTGCCACCGGCCTCGTGCGGTCTACCCGCGGACTCGGGCGGGCAGCCCTCGGACGTCCGCGCAGGGTCGCCTGTCTCCAAGCGGCCCCTCTTGACCTTGCTCCGGGTGGGGTTTACCTAGCTGCCCAGGTCACCCTGGGCACTGGTGGTCTCTTACACCACCGTTTCACCCTTACCCAGCGCCTGAGCGCCGGGCGGTTTGCTTTCTGTGGCACTGTCCCGCGGGTCACCCCGGGTGGCCGTTAGCCACCACCCTGCCCTGTGGAGCCCGGACGTTCCTCGGGAAGCCCCTGGGGGCTTCACGCGGCCGTCCGCCCGGCTCGTCTGCCGTGACGACCATGGTACCGGGCTCGGCGGGGCCGTTCCGCCGCGCTCAGGGGCGCAGGGTGGCCAGGCCCCGTTTCCAGGCCGCCGTGAGGTCGGCGTCGGGCGGGAAACGGCCGTGGACCTCCAGGATGACCATGCCGTGGGCGAAGGCCCACACCGCGCGGGCCAGGTCCAGGTCGCCGCCGCAGGTCCGCAGCAGGGGCTGGGCGGCGCGGTCCTCCAGGCCCGGCGGGAGCAGGTCGCGGGGCAGGGGGCGTTCGGTGGCCAGGCAGTAGAGGTGGGGGTGGGCCAGGGCGTACGTCCGGTACGCCTCGGCCAGCACCGGCAGCGAGCCCGGGGCGCGGGCCTCCGCCGCCTCCATCGCCGCCGCCGACTCCGCGAGCAGCTGGGCGATCAGCTCGACCTCGACCGCCTGCTTGTCCGGGAAGTGCTTGTAGAGGGAGGGCGCCTTGATGCCCAGGCGGTCGGCGAGGGTGCGCATGGTGAGGGCGGACGGTCCGGACTCCTCCAGGATGGCGCGGGCGACCGCCGCGATCTCCCGCGCCCTGGGGGTCAGCCGCTCCCCCACGTCCTCTCGCGCCCTTGACGCGAGCCGCTCCCCCGCCGTCGCTCGCTCAGCCACGCTGGAAGCCCTCCTTCGTCCGCAGCCCGTACCCGAAGGCGCGATCGTACGAGATGTGGGCGAGCCAGGCGCACAGGGCGGCGAAGGCGGGCGCCCAGGCGAGCGGCGACACGAAGGTGTAGAGCACGATCAGGGTCAGGGGGATCGCCGCCCGGTGTGCCGTGTTGTAGTACGGCACCGCGCGCGGCGGCAGCTGCCCCTTCGCCATGCGGGGCGCGTCGCTCACGGCGACCAGGAAGGTCAGGTCCGGGGCGATGAAGAAGGCTACGGCCAGGGTGCCGGCGAGCCAGCCGTGGTTCACCGCCTCCAGGACCGCGAAGGCCGACCAGAAGAGAGCGCAGGCCAGCCAGGCGGCCCGGCGTGCGGTGAGCGTCGCACCGACGTTGGTGGTGGTGGTGCTTGTGCTGCTGTTCATGGCTGCCTCCTGAGGGACACCTACCTGCCCGGCTAACGCCGTTAGCCCGGCCGCATGGCGCGACCCTACGACTAACGGCGTTAGCCGTCAAGCCACCCTCCGCCCTTGACCCTGCCGCGACGTCAACGTCTCTACTGGTCCCATGCGGATCGGAGAACTCGCCGAGGCCGTCGGCGTCACCACGCGGACCGTCCGGCACTACCACCACCTGGGCCTGCTGCCCGAGCCGGAACGGCTCGGGAACGGCTACCGGCACTACACGCTCCGGCACGCCGTCGTCCTCGCCCGGATCCGGCGGCTGACCGAGCTGGGGATGGGCCTCGCGGAGGTGCGGGACGTCCTCGCCGACGACGCCGGGAAGGACCTCGTGGAGGTGCTGGGCGAGCTGGACGCGGACCTGGCCCGACAGGAGGCGGCGATCAGGGAGCGGCGGGCGCGGCTGCGGGTGCTGCTGGAGGCGCCGGAGGTGCCCGCCGAGGGGCCCGTGTCGCCCGAGCTGGCCGAGCTGTTCGCCGGGCTGAGCCCGGTCTCCGGCTCCCCCATGGCCGCCAAGGACCGCGAGATCCTCGCGATGCTCGACACGGCGGCGCCTCCCGAGGCCCGGGAAGCGCTGGTGACCGCGTTGCGGGCGGGCCTCGGCTCGCCCGAGGCGCAGGCCCGGGCGCGGGAGGCGTACGCGCTGCTGGACCGGCTGGCGGACGCGGAGCCGGACGACCCGCGCGTGGAGGCGGCCGCCCGGGCGCTCGCCGCCTGCACACCACGTGATCTGGTGCCGGACGCGTCCGTCGATCACCGCAGCGCCTTCCTGCGCGCCCTCTACGCGGACTTCTCCCCGGCCCAGGCGGCGGCGCTCCGCCGGACCATGGACCTGCTGACCGGGGAGGGAGCATGAGAGTGGCGAGCGCGCTGGTGCGTCATGAACTGCGGTTGCTGGCCAGCCTGTTGCTTTGGGTGGGCCGGCGGCGGCACGGCGTGGACGGCGGGCGGGCCTTCGGGTACGCGCGGGGGCAGGGGGCGATGATGCTGGGCCTCGGCTTCGTGTGCGTGGTCGAGACGGTCGGGATGTCTGTCCTGCTGCGTGACTGGCCGGCCGCCCATCAGGGGGTGCTCGTCCTGGACCTGCACACCCTCTTCATCATCGCGGGGCTGTACGCGGCGACCGTGGTCCGCCCGCACGTGCTCTCCGGCGACACCCTGCGGGTCCGCAACGCCGGCCACCTCGATCTGCGGATCCCGCTGGACCGGATCGCGGCGGTGCGGCGGGAGGCGCGCTACTCGCACCCTCCGGCCGAGGGCGCGCTGGACGTCACGGTCGGCGGGCAGACCTCCGTCGCCGTCGAACTCGCCGAGCCGCTCGCCCATGTGAGCCTGCTCGGCCGCCGCCGGGAGGTCGACACCGTGCGCTTCCACGCCGACGACGCCGACGCGCTCGTGGCGGCGCTCAGGCGGGGGTGAAGCGGACCGTCGGTACGGCGGGGTCGGCGCGGGTGAGTCGGACCCGTAGGGGTTCGCCCAGGGGGAGGGGGTGGTCGGCGTCGATGCGGCCGATGACCGCCGGGGACTCCAGGTGGACGGTGCCGGTGGTGGGCCGGTCGTCGTCGAGGTCCACCACACAGCCGTCGAAGGTGTCGCCGACCCGGTCCTGGAGCAGCGCCGCCTCGACCAGGTCGACGCAGGCCCGCTCGACGCCGTTCGCGCGCCGGCCTCCGGCGGCCATCTCGTCCGGCAGGGCGTCGAGGGCGGCCGTCACCCAGTCGGGCGGGGACTGGCCGGCCATGGCGGCCAGGCAGAGTTCGGTGGCGTAGCGGTCGGCGAGGCGGCGCAGGGGGGCCGTGCAGTGCGTGTAGGGGGCGGCCACGGCGGCGTGGGTGGTGATGTCGGGGAGCTTGCCGTCGCGGAAGGCGGTGTAGCCGGCGCCGCGCAGCAGGGTGGTGCACTCCTGGAGGAAGGCCGCGTGGCGCGGCAGGCGCGGGTCGAGGGAGCGGACGAGCTGGGCGTACGAGACGTGGTGGTGCGGCCAGTCGATGTGCAGGGCGCGGGCGACCCGGTGGAGCCGGCCCACGGCGCCGTCGGGGGCGGCGGGGAGCGTGCGCAGGACGCCGGTGCCGTAGGCGAGCATCAGGTCGGCGGCGGCCATCCCGGTGAGCAGGGAGAGCTGGGCGTTCCAGCCCTCGACGGGCAGCGGGGCGCGGTAGGTGAGCTCGTAGGCGTGGTCGTGGGCGAGGATCTCCTGCTCGGGCACGTTGAGGGAGATCCCGCCCCGGTCGGCCTCCAGGCCCTCGCGCAGTCGGCCGACGGTCTTCAGCAGGGCGAGCGGTTCCTCCGCCGTGCCGTCGTCGATGCGCCGCTGTACGGCGGCGTAGTCCAGCTGGGCGCGGCTGCGGACCAGGGCGCGGCGGACGTCGACGGCGAGGGTGCGGCCGTCGGCGTCGAGGTCGATGGTCCACAGGACGGCCGGGCGGGTCCGGTCCGGGAGCAGGCTTGCGGCGTCGTCGCCGAGGACGGCCGGGTGCAGGGGGACCTTGCCGTCGGGGAAGTACAGGGTGGCGACCCGCCGGTGGGTCTCCCGGTCGAGCGGTCCGGACGGTACGACGAAGGCGGCGACGTCGGCGATGGCGTACCGGACGCGGTAGCCGGTGCCCTGCCGGGACAGGTGCAGGGCCTGGTCGAGGTCGGTCGCGCCGGGTGGGTCGAGGGTGAGGAAGGGGATGTCGGTGGCGTCGTACTCCGGAAGCCTGGGTGCGCGGGCCGCGCGGTCCGCGTCCGTCAGGACCGCGGCCGGGAAGCCGTCGGGCACGGCGAGCTTGGTGCGCAGCGCGGTGAGGGCGGCCCGGAGAGGGGCTTCGGGGGCGCCGGTCACGCGGATGTGGCGGCGGGGCATGGCACGAGCCTAAGCAGAATCCGTCGGTCCGGCGCCCCGTACGCTTTCTCCCAGCTCAACCGAAGGAGATGTCCCGTGCTTGTCCTGCTGCCGCCCTCCGAAGGCAAGGCGTCCTCCGGGCGGGGTGCCCCGCTCAAGCTGGAGTCGCTGTCGCTGCCGGGTCTCACCGAGGCCCGTACGGCCGTGCTGGACGAGCTGGTCGAGCTGTGCGCCGGTGACGAGGACAAGGCGCGGGAGGTGCTCGGGCTGAGCGAGGGGCTGCGCGGCGAGGTCGGGAAGAACGCGGGGCTGCGGACGGCCGGGGCGCGGCCCGCCGGGGAGATCTACACCGGTGTGCTCTACGACGCCCTGGACCTGGCCTCGCTGGACGCGGCGGCCCGGCGGCGCGCGACGCAGTGGCTGCTGGTCTTCTCCGGCCTGTGGGGTGCCGTCCGGGTGACGGACCGCATCCCGTCGTACCGCTGCTCGATGGGGGTGAGGCTCCCGGGTCTCGGCGCGCTGGGCGCGCACTGGCGGGCGCCGATGGCGACGGTGCTGCCGGAGGCCGCCGGGGACGGGCTGGTGCTGGATCTGCGGTCGTCGGCGTACGCGGCGGCGTGGAAGCCGAAGGGTGACCTGGCGGGGCGGACGGCGACCGTGCGGGTGCTGCACGCGCCGACCCGGAAGGTGGTCAGCCACTTCAACAAGGCGACCAAGGGCCGCATCGTACGGAGCCTGCTGACGTCCGGTGTCGCGCCGGCCGGCCCGGCCGAGCTGGTCGAGGCGCTGCGGGACCTCGGGTACGAGGTGGAGGCGGCGGCACCGGAGAGGGCGGGGCGGCCGTGGTCGCTGGACGTGCTGGTGGCGGAGGTCCACTGACCCGCTGACGCAGGGGTGCATGGCCGGACGCTGGTCGCGGCCGGGCTGCCGGTGATAGAGGCGACGCTGCGCACGCCGGGCGCATCCGCCCCGAACCGAGCGGTCGCCGCCGCGGTCCCGGAAGCGGTAGGCACACGGGCACGATGGTCGCCCCCTCGCGGGTCAACGAGACGGACGCGTCCCTCGTCGCGAGCCCAGGCCGGACGGACATGTCCGGCGCCGCCGGGGCGTCCAGGCCGCCCAGCAGGTGACGCAAGGGGCATGGCCAGGTGCCCGTCGGCGGCGGGCTGCCGGTGATAGAGGCGACGCTGCGCACGCCGGGCGCATCCGCCCCGAACCGAGCGGTCGCCGCCGCGGTGCCGGAGGCGGTGGGCGGAGGGGGCACGGGTGATCGGGCCGCCGCGGGTCAGCGGCGCGGTGGCGGCGCGGACACGGCTGTCAGCCGAGTGCAGGTGCGCAACACGGTGGGGCCCACTTCTGCACGCGACCGGACACCCACGCCGACCACCGCCCGGTGTGGCAGCCGGCTGTCGCCGACCCTTCGCGGTGCCGCCCGGCGCCGCCCGAGCAGCACGGACACGGCGATCGGCCCGGCACGGCAAACGGCGTGCGGGCTGCCGGTCCCGCTCAGGGTGTCCACCCGGGCGCGGCCCGGTGGCCGCCGTCAGGGTCGTAGGTGTGACGTGTCGTTGACCAGGCGGACGGACGCGTTGCCGTCGGTGTAGTAGGCGATCGCCGAGAGGGAGGCCGCCGAGAGTTCCATGCGGAACAGGGACTCGGGTGGGGCTCCGAGGGCGAGGCGGACGAAGGTCTTGATCGGGGTGACGTGGGTGACGAGGAGGACGGTGCGGCCCGCGTGGGCGGCGACCAGCTTGTCGCGGGTGGCGGCGATGCGGACGGCGGTCTCGGCGAAGCTCTCGCCGCCGCCGGTGGGGTGGGCCTCCGGGTCGGCGAGCCAGGTGTTCAGGTCGTCGGGGTAGCGGTCGCGGACCTCGCCGAAGGTGAGCCCCTCCCAGGCGCCGAAGTCCGTTTCGCGCAGCCCCTCGTCGATGGTCACCTCCAGGCCGAGGCGGGCGGCGACGAGGCCGGCGGTCTCCCGGGTGCGGGTGAGCGGGGACGCCACGATGTGCTGGATGGTGCCGCGCCGGGCGAGGGCGGCGCCGACCCGCTCGGCCTGCTCACGGCCGACGTCGGACAGGGACGGGTCCGTGCCGCCGCTGCCGGAGAACCGCTTCTGCGGGGTGAGCGGGGTCTCCCCGTGCCGCAGCAGCACGAAGGTGGCCGGCGCGCCGAGGTCGGGAGCCGCGGCCCAGCCGACCGAGGGCACGGCCACACTGCGCGCGGCCCGTACGTCGGCGTCGGCGAGGGCGGCACCGGCGGCGAGGGGCTCGGGCGAGACGGCGGCGGCCTCCTCGGCCTCCCCGAGAGCCTCCCTGCGCACGGCGAAGTCGGTCTCCCCCGCCGCGCCCGCGTCCATCGCCTCGTTCGCCAGCCGATCGGCGTGCTTGTTGCGCTCGCGCGGGATCCACTCGTACGTCACCTGCCCGGGCGGGAACACCCGGGCCGCCTCGGCCGCGAGCGGCTTCATGTCGGGGTGCTTGATCTTCCAGCGCCCCGTCATCTGCTCGACGACCAGCTTGGAGTCCATCCGGACGTGCACCCGGGCCGACGGATCGAGGTCGTACGCCGCCCGCAGCCCGGCGACGAGCCCCCGGTACTCGGCGACGTTGTTGGTGACGACCCCCAGGTACTCGGCGCACTCGACGAGGGGCTGCCCCGTCGCCGCGTCGATGACGACGCTGCCGTACCCCGCGGGTCCCGGGTTGCCCCGCGACCCGCCGTCGGTCTCGACGATGAACTCCCGCACCGCAGCGGCCCCCTACAGACCGGACTCGGCGGTGCGCACGAGGATGCGCCGGCAGTTCTCGCACCGCACGACCGTGTCCGGGGCGGCCTTGCGGATCTCGTTCAGCTCGGTGATGGCGAGTTCCTGGCGGCAGCCCTGGCAGGTGCGGGCGTACAGCTTGGCGGCGCCGATACCGCCCTGCTGCTCACGCAGCTTGTCGTAGAGCTTGAGCAGATCGGCGGGGACGGCCCCGGCGACGACCTCGCGCTCCTTGCGCACCGTGGCGGCCTCGCCGTCGATCTCCTCGAAGGCGGCGTCCCGGCGCGCGGTGGCGTCGTCGATCCTCCCCTGCACGGCGCCGACCCGCTCGGTCAGCTCGGCGACCCGCTCCTGCGCGGCCTCGCGGCGCTCCATGACCTCCAGGACGACGTCCTCCAGGTCGCCCTGCCGCTTGGCGAGGGAGACGATCTCGCGCTGGAGGTTCTCCAGGTCCTTGGGGGAGGTGACGGCGCCGGAGTCGAGGCGCTGCTGGTCGCGGGTGGCGCGCTGGCGCACCTGGTCGACGTCCTGCTCGGCCTTGGTCTGCTCGCGGGCGCAGTCGCTCTCCTCGGTCTGCGCGGCCACCAGGAGGTCGCGCAGCTGCGTGAGGTCCTTCGTCAGCGACTCGATCTCGGCGTGCTCGGGCAGGGACTTGCGGCGGTGCGCGAGCTGCTGCAGGCGTACGTCGAGGGCCTGGACGTCGAGGAGTCGGATCTGGTCGGCGGGCGCGGCGTTCAGTTGGGGGCTCCAGGAGTGTCGGTGGGTGGAGTGGCTGTGGTGGTGGACGCCGCGTGGGCGGTCCAGGGGTCGGTGACCGTGGCGGAGACATGGACCCGCAGGTTCCAGCCGTGCCGGTCGGAGATCTCGTCGAGCTGGCTCGCGGCCAGCTCGCACCAGGGCCACTCGGTGGCCCAGTGCGCCGCGTCGAGCAGCGCGAGAGGACTGTGGGCGCGAGCCGCCATGAATTCCGACGCCGGGTGGTGGCGCAGGTCCGCGGTGAGGAAGGCGTCGACGCCTGCGGCGCGGACGTGCTCGAAGAGACTGTCGCCGGATCCGCCGCTGACGGCGACTGTCCGTACGACGGCGTCCGGGTCGCCGGCCACCCGGATGCCCTGCGCGGTGGCGGGCAGCCGGGCGGCGGCGCGCTCGGCGAAGTCGCGCAGGCTCAGCGGGGGGTCGAGTGCGCAGATCCGGCCGAGGCCGCGGCGGCCCTCGGGATCGGTCGTGTCGGGCACGAGGGGCCGTACGACGCGCAGGTCGAGCGCGCCGGCGAGGGCGTCGCTGACGCCCGGGTCGGCGGTGTCGGCGTTGGTGTGGGCGACGTGCAGCGCGATGTCGTGCTTGATGAGGGTGTGGACGACCCGTCCCTTGAAGGTGGAGGCGGCGACGGTCGTGGTCCCCCGCAGATACAGCGGATGATGCGTGACCAGCAGATCCGCCCCGAGCTTCACCGCCTCCTCGACGATCTCCTGCACCGGGTCGACGGCGAACAGGACCCGGGTGACCTCCTGCTCGGGGTCCCCCACGACGGTCCCCACCGCATCCCAGGACTCGGCCCGCTCGGCGGGCCACAGCTTCTCCAGCGCGGCGATGACTTCAGACAGACGGGGCACGGGGAAAAGGCTACCTGCCCGCTCTGCGGGGCCGCACCGCACTGTGCCCGGTGGGCAAACAAGGCACATCCGCCCCTTCCGCCGGAGGCGAATCGCTTCTGCACCACTCTTACGAGGGAAGCGGAACCTCGCCGGACCCACGGCCGTGCGCGCGAAAACGTAACTTCGTCGCTGGAGGTGACCGACCCATGACGGCCTGTGCGATCGAACCCCCGGCGGGAGAAGAAGCCCATGCGCCGCCCGCGCCCTGTGCGATCACGTCGGACGGCGCCTACGCCGCGCGTCTCGCCCTGGACGGCGACTCCTGGTTCCCGGAGCGCTGGACCCTCGACGGGCCCGAGCCATACGCCGTACCGCTGCCCGGCAACCAGCCGGAGGAGCCCGGCACGGAGGTGCAGCCGCTGGCGGACGGCCGGGTGCTGATCCACCGCCGGACCGCCGGGCGCCACCTCTTCTCCCTCCTCTATCCCACCGGCCCCGGCACCGGCGAACTCCCCCTCGGCGCCGTGGAGTGCCCGGACGAGGCGACCCGGCTGCGACTGCTGCCGCCCGCCCCCGGCGGGGAGCGGGCCTTCGCGCTCGCCGTGGGCCGCCGCTCGACCGCCCTGTGGCAGGTGGCCGGCGGCGCCTTCGGGCCGGAGTGGCTCGCCGAGATCCCGGGCCGCTGCTCGGGCGGCGTCTGGCTGGACCGTACGGGCCGGATGCTCGCCCTGGACCGTGAGGCCGACGGGCTGACCAAGGCGATCGTGGTGGATCTGGAGCGTGCCGGGGAGGTCTCGCCGCTGCTGCAGATCGCCGCCGGCAGCGACGACCGTCTGCTGCTCGCCGACCCCGACAGCGGACTGCTGCTCATCGGGTCCGACGCGCCCTCACCCGGCGAGCCGCGCCTCGGCTGGGGCGTCCTCGGCAGCACGCTCCCGGTCCGCTTCCCGGAGTCCCTGCGGCTGACGGGGTGCACCCTGACGCCGTTCGCGATCCAGCCGGGTCAGATGCTGCTCCCCGAGAGCTGCGGGGTCGCCCTGCGGATCGAGGGGCCGTTCGACAGCTGGGTGGGGGTGTGGCGCCCGGCGGAGCGGCAGCTGCATCAACTCGCCGCGCCCGAGGGGTGGTTGGCCGGGTCCGGGCTGTGGACGGCGGACGGGGTGCTGCGACTGCCGTACGCCACGCAGGACCGGCCCTGCGGCGTGGCCGAGGTGGCCGTACCGGCATCTCCGGCACCGCAGCCCCCCGCGCCCGAACAGCACCCGCCCGACGCGACGCCCCCCACCGGAACCACACCCGAACCCGCACCCGAACCCGACGGCTCCTGCCGCCCCGTCCCTCTCCAGCAAGCCCCTCTGGCGCGACTTGTAACGAAGTAGTGCCGGTTGGCGTGGCCGCCTGGATTCGCCCCGTGGTGCGGCGGTTACACTCGCCCGGCTGTAAGAAAGATCATGTTGACGGGGTGAATTCTTCCGATGAGCGACGCAAGCATCACGCAGCCGCTGCCTTCCGAGGACCAGGAGGTCCACAAGATCTCCGGGCACGGCAGGCACCGGGGGCCGGTGTCGCAGCACGACAGCGACGTGGCCCCCCGCGGCCGGCACCGCAAGCCCGCCCGGCAGGACGCCGAGGCGGCCGCCTGACGGTACGTAGGGAACACGAGGAGGGGGTGGCCGTCGGCCACCCCCTTCGCCGTGCGTGCCGCCTCAGCCGCGCCGCAGCCCCAGCACCTCCGCCGCCGCGAACGTCTCCCCCGCCGGCCGGCCCGCGTAGTGGGGCGTGAGGACGGCGTCCAGCTCGTCGTACGTGAAGGTGTCGCCCTCGCTGTCGAACTTCGCCCCCACACGCGGCCGTTCCACGACGGCGACCATGCCGCCGTGCACGACGAGCAGCTGCCCGCTGATCCGCCCGGCCGCCGGGGAGGCCAAGTAGCCGACGAGCGGGGCGACATGCTCGGGGGCGAGCGGGTCGAGGCCCTCGGCGGGGCGCTCGAACCCGGCGAAGACGTCCTCGGTCATCCGGGTGCGGGCGCGCGGGCAGATGGCGTTGGCGGTGACGCCGTACCGGGCGAGCGCCAGAGCGGTGGACGTGGTGAGGCCGACGATTCCGCCCTTCGCCGCCGCGTAGTTGGGCTGACCCGCCGAGCCGGCCAGGAACGCCTCCGACGAGGTGTTCACGATCCGCCCGTACACCGGCCCTCCCGCTGCCTTGGACCGCTCCCGCCAGTGCGCGGCGGCGAACCGGATGGTGTTGAAGTGGCCCTTGAGGTGGACCCGGATCACCGCGTCCCACTCCTCCTCGGACATGGAGAACACCATCCGGTCGCGCAGGATGCCCGCGTTGTTGACCAGGATGTCCAGCTTGCCGAACTCCGCGACCGCCGACCCGACCAGTTCGCGGGCCCGGTCGAAGTCGGCGATGTCGCCGGTGTGCGCGAACGCCTTGCCGCCCGCGGCGCGGATCTCGGCGGCGACCTGCTCGGCGGGTCCGTCGGACGCCTCGCCGGAGCCGTCCCGCCCCGGCTGCCCGTAGTCGTTGACGACGACGGCCGCGCCGAGCCGGGCCAGCTCCAGCGCCTCGGCGCGACCGAGCCCGCGTCCGGCACCGGTGACGATCGCCGACAGACCCTCAAGTGGCAGTGACATGGCAGGGGTTCCTCAGATCTCGATGCAGGTGCGCAGGGCCGTGCCGGTGCGCATCTGGTCCAGTGCCTCGTTGACCTCGGCCAGCGGCACCCGGTGGGTGATCAGTCCCGCGAGATCGATGCGGCCGGCCCGCCACAGGGCGATGGTCCGCTCGTAGGAGCGCAACACGTCCCCGCCGCCGTACATGGACGGCAGGATCCGCTTCTCGTCGAAGAACAGCTCGAACATGTTGAGCTGGAGGAGGTCGTCCATGGCGCCCGCGCCCACGATCACGAGTGTGCCGCCGCGCCGGGTCGTCTCGTAGGCCGTCCTGGCGGTGGCCGACCTGCCGACGACCTCGAAGACGTAGTCGAAGCCCTCGCCGGCCGTGATCTCCTGCTTGGCGCCGGGCAGCTCCTCCGGCGAAACCACCGTCGTGGCACCGAACCTGAGCGCGGCCTCCCGGCGGGCGGCGACCGGGTCGACGGCGACGATCTCGGCGGCGCCCTTCAGCCGCGCTCCCTGGATCGCGGAGATGCCGACGCCTCCGCAGCCGATGACGGCGACCGACGAACCGGCCCGCACATCGGCCGTGTTGAGCGCGGCGCCCAGTCCGGTCGTCACCCCGCAGCCGATCAGGGCCGCGATGTCGAAGGGCACGTCGTCGGGGATCGGCACCGCGCAGCCCGCGTCGACGACGACCTCCTCGGTGAAGGTGCCGGTGCCGGCGAAGCCGAACACATCACCGCCGGGCCGCCGGAAGTTGGGGGTGCCGGCGTTCACGAAACCGGCCAGGCACAGCTGGGTCTGCCCGCGCCGGCAGGCGGGGCAGTCACCGCAGGCGGGCAGCCAGCACACGACGACCCGGTCACCCGGCTTGACCCGGGTCACCCCCTCCCCCACCTCGACGACCTCGCCGGCGCCCTCGTGGCCCGGCACGAAGGGACCGGGCTGCGGCAGGACCCCGCTCATCGCGGACAGGTCCGAGTGGCACAGCCCGGTGGCCCGCACCCGGATCCGCACCCTGCCGGGGCCGAACCCCACCGCCTCGACGTCGTCGAGGACCTCCAGCTTCTCCTGGCCGATCTCGTGCAGTACGGCTGCGCGCATGGCGCGGCTCCCCTCAACTCGTCAAGGGCTCAGGTGTCTCAGGCATGTCTCAGGCATGGCGGACGACGGTGTCGGCGAGGACGGGCGCGTCGTCCCGCTCCGCAGCGCTCACAGCGACCCGTACGGCGTCTCCCCCGGTCCGCCACATGCGGATGCGCAGGGTCTCCCCGGGGTACACGACCCCGGCGAACCGGGTGTCGTACGACCGCACCCGGCCGGTGTCCCCGCCGAGCAGCGTGTCGACGACGGCCTTCAGGGTGATGCCGTAGGTGCACAGCCCGTGCAGGATGGGCCGGTCGAAGCCGGCGAGCTCGGCGAACTCGGGGTCGGCGTGCAGCGGGTTCCAGTCGCCGGAGAGGCGGTAGAGGAGGGCCTGGTCCTCGCGCAGCCGCCGCTCGACGACGCGCTGGGGCTCCCCGGTGGGCGGGGCGAGCCGTGCCGACGGGCCGCGGTCACCGCCCCAGCCGCCTTCACCCCGTACGAAGATCTGCGCGTCGTTGGTCCACAACTGGCCGTCGGCATCGGCGACTTCGGTGCGCAGGACGAGGACGGCGGCCTTGCCCTTGTCGTACACGGCGGCGACCCGGGAGGTGGCGGTCGCGGTGCCCTGCGGCGGGATCGGGCGGTGGAGGGTGAGGGACTGTCCGCCGTGCAGCACGCGGGCGAGGTCGACCTCGACGCCCGGCATCGACAGCCCGCTGATCACGCCGGGTGCGCCGGACCCCGCGACGGTGGCGAAGCTCGGCAGGACGTGCAGCCGGGACTCCAGGGTGTAGCGCAGCTCGTCGGGATCGGTGGCGGGCAGCCCGGCGCCGATGCCGAGGTGGTAGAGGAGGACGTCCTTGGCGGTCCAGGAGATCTCTCCCGTCCGGGGCTCGGCGGCGAGGGCCTTGGCTGCGTCGATGGGCATGGGGCTCCTGACGTCTGACTGATCCGACGAGCTCACGGTCTCAAGACCCCGGCGCGACCGTCCGCACCGTCGGCCGCGCCGAGGTCGTCCCGGGCGGGATCTAGAACGCGTTCCAGTCCGGCGCCCTCTGTATAGCCGAGCCCTCGCCAGTTGTGAAGACTCCTGACACCGCGTCAGGTCGGGCGGGAGGCCGTACACCTCCCTACGCTTGGTCCGTGAACGAGATGCCACGGGACGACCGCCCCGTCCGGTCCATCAGGGTCCTGCTCGCGGAGGCTCCCGGCACGGCACGCGGGGCCGCGCTCGCCCTGCCCCTGGGGATGGAGCCGGACATCAGCGTCGTGGCACAGGTCGGGCCCGGTGAGTCGGTCGCCGACGCGGCCCTCGCCCACCGTCCGGACGTCGTCCTCGTGGACGACGGTCTGCCCGCTGCGGCCGCCGAGCTGCGCGAACAGATGCCCGACTGCCGAGTGCTGGTGCTCGCGACGTCCGGCAGCCCGGACCGGCTGCGAAGAGCCCTGGACGCGGGCGCGGCCGGTTTCTTGATCAAGGACGGCCCGGTGGCGGAGCTGGCCGACGCGATCCGCCGGGTGCTGACCGGCGAGACGGTCGTCGACCCGGCGCTGACCGGTCAGCCGCGGCGCAGCACCCGCAGCGAGCCGGTGTCCGACACCTCGGTGAAGTCCCCGGACTCCAGGGCGCGCAGATAGACGCGGTACGGGGCCTGCCCGGTGAACTCGTCCTCGGGGTGCGGAAAGACGTCATGGATGACGAGGAGCCCGCCCTCGGCGACATGCGGGGCCCAGCCCTCGTAGTCGGCGCTCGCGTGCTCGTCCGTATGACCGCCGTCGATGAAGACGAGGCCGAGCGGGGTGTTCCACAGCGCGGCGATCTGCGGGGAGCGGCCGACCAGCGCGACCACGTGCTCCTCCAGGCGGGCCCGGTGCAGGGCGCGGCGGAAGAGGGGCAGGGTGTCCATCAGGCCGAGCTCGGGGTCGACGGTCTCCGGGTCGTGGTAGTCCCAGCCCGGCTGCTGTTCCTCGCTCCCCCGGTGATGGTCGACGGTGAGCGCGGTGACACCGGCGGCGCGGGCCGCGTCGGCGAGCAGAATCGTGGACCGCCCGCAGTAGGTACCGACCTCCAGCAGCGGCAGCCCCAGCCTCCCCGCCTCGACGGCGGCCGCGTACAGCGCGAGCCCCTCGTCGACGGGCATGAACCCCTTCGCCGCCTGGAACGCGGCCAGGATGTCGGGCTTGGGCGCCGCGGTCATGGGGGTCCTCTCGGTCGTACGTCCTTCCGGGCGCCCATGCTGCCGCACGCCCGTCGGCTTCACGACAGGGGGTGGGGCGACACCCCTGAGAAGCGCCCCCTCCTGCGTGCCGGGCCGGCCCGTGGAACACTTCCCGGTTCCCGGGCGTTGCGCTCAGTGACTGCGCGGAATCCGTTCCGCGCAGCCGCCGCAAGGACGGGAGACGCCAGCCAGAATGCCCGAGCCCACCCCCCTCGCACCCGAGCCCTCGCCGCTACGACCCGTGACCGTGGCCCTGATCGACGACCACCCCGTGGTGCTCGCCGGTATCGAGTCCTGGTACGCGGCTTCGGAGCGCCCCATCGTCACCGTGGCCAAGGGCCCCGAGGTGTCCCTCGCCCTCCGCGGCCCGGGGGCGGCGGCGGACGTGGTCGTCCTCGATCTGCAGCTGTCCACGGGCACGCCTGCCTACCGCGAGCTGAGACAACTCGTCGCCCAGGAACGGCAGGTGATCGTCTACACCATGCGCGACAGTCAGGAGGACGCCCTGACCTGCCTGGACCTGGGGGCGTTCACCTATCTGACGAAGGCCGAGGGCGAGAGCCATCTGGTGGCCGCCACCCTGGCCGCCGCCGACTGCCGCCCGTACATGCCGCCGATGCTGGCGGGCGCCTTCGGCAGTGACGTCGGCAGCGGGCGGCCCGCGCTGGCGCCCCGCGAGATCGAGGTGCTGCTGGAGTGGTTCCAGTCGGAGTCCAAGGCCATGGTGGGCGAGAGCCTGGGCATCTCGGTGCGCACGGTGAACACCTACCTGGACCGGGTGCGGATCAAGTACGCCAACGCCGGCCGGCCCGCGCCGACGAAGGCCAACCTGGTGGCCAGGGCGATTCAGGACGGTCTGGTCTCGCTCGACGAGCTCTGACCGTGGAGACTCCGACCGTCGAGACTCCGACCGTCGAGACTCCGACCGTCGAGACTCTGACCGTCGAGACGGTAGGTCGCCTCGGTCCACAGGCGGCCGTCGCGGCGCAGCGTCCGTATCTCGACGCCGTGCGCACCCTGCCGCGGAATCTCCGCGTCCGGCGCGTCGGTGACGACACTGACCCGGATCATCCCCCCGCCCCGCACCACGGTCGCACGGGCGGTGCGTTCCGCCGTGGCCAGGGCGGCGAGGGCGGGTTCGGTCAGGGCCCGGCACAGCGGCCGGGGCACCGGAGCGGAGGCTCCCCGGACGGCGAACTGCACGTCCACGCCCTTGCGTTCGGCGACGCCGATACAGGCCCGCAGTTCGTGCACCAGCAGGTCGGCCGCGTGGTCCCGCTCGGCGAACAGCCGCCGCAGCCGGGCCGCCTCGATCGCGCTGCGGCGGCGTACGGCCTCGTCGGCGGGGTCCAGCGAGCCGTCCGCCAGGCCCGCGAGCAGCGGCAGCACCGACTCCCGCAGTTCGCCGTAGCGGGCGCGCTGGTCCTCCTGGACGCGCGCGGACACCTCGCCGTCGGTACGGACCCGCTCCTGCTCGTGGGTGGTCGCGGCGGCCGTCGCCGCCACTGTGCGCAGCAGGCCGGCCATCACGGCTGTCGCCACCTGGAAGACGCAGACGGCCAACGCGCTGACCGCCATGCCCGCGGCGACCGGGCGGGACGGCAGACCGGTGAGCGTCAGGAGCCCCAGCATGACGGTGAGATGGCCGCCGATGAACAGCAGGGTGAGCCCGAGCGGGCGCCCGAGCAGAAGCAGCACCCCGAACCAGCCGAGCTCCAGGAACGACCAGTGCGGGTTGGCGAAGAAGTGCTCGGGTGACAGCTGGGAGCTCGCGGCGATCGCCGCCGCGAGGGCGGCCGTCAGCGCCGTGGCCGTCCAGACGGCCGAGCCCGCGCGGCCCGTGCGCCCGAGCAGCGCGTGTCCCACGACGATCAGGGTGAGCACTCCGTAGGCGGTGACCGGAATCCACGGGTGGCGGTAGTCGTCCAGGCCGGCGAGCAGGCCGGGCAGGGCGAGTCCGACGTGGATCGCGGTCAGCACGACGAGCCCGGCATGGCGCAGGCCGCCGTGCAGGTCCTGGGTGATGTCCCCCGCGACGTCGTCGACGTGCGGGGGCGCGTACGGTGCCGTGGCCGGGGGTTCATCGGACAAGGGGCCACTCCAGACGGATCCGGGTGCCTTCGCCCGGCCGGGAGTCGACGGTCGCCCCGCCGCCGACCGAGGCCATGCGTTCCATGATCGATCCCTCCAGTCCGCGGCAGTGCTCCGGCACACGGGCCGGGTCGAATCCGGCCCCCTCGTCGCTGACGGTGACCAGCACACGCTCCCCCACCCTGCTCGCCGTCACGGTGGCGCGGTCCACGCCCGCGTGACGCTCCACATTGCGCAGCGCCTCGCCCACGCTGCCGCACAGCGCCATGACCGCGGGCCGCCACATGGCACCCAGCCCGGGGTCGAACTCGGTCCGGACGGACAACGGCCGGCCCACGGTCTCCGCGCGCAGCGCGTCCGCCACGTCCGCTTCGCCGGTGGTGCTGTGCAGAGTCGCCGCCGTGAGCGTGCGCAGGTCCTTCGCGGCCTGGCCGCGCAGCACCCCGGGATCGAGGTCCCTGCCGTGCAACGAGACCATGAGCAGGGTCGCGCAGGCCGTGTCGTGCAGGGTGGCCAGGAACTCGCGTTCGGCCCGCTGCTGGGCCCGCGCGACCTCGTAGCCCCGGCGTTCCTTCGCCGCGGCCGCGGCCGCGGCGTCGGCGGACCGGCTCCTGCGCAGTACGAAGCGGTGGAGCGCCTGTGCGAGTGCGGCCTGGACCAGCAGCCAGCTCGCGTTGGGCAGGGCGTAGGTCCACCCCTCCGGGCGGTCGAGCGCGGCGCCCGCCAGGTCGGCGGCGGCCAGCAGCACCGCGACGGACAGCGCGGGCACGGGCGGGTACATCAGCTGGTGGGCGGTCATCACCATGCTGATCATCACCAGCACCCAGGTGTTGCCGTGCAGGGTCTGCGCGGCCGGTACGGTGAGCCCCTGGCCGAGGCACAGCGCCGTCATCACCGCCGTGTCGGCGGTCAGCACAAGACCGGGCCGGCGGCCCGTGCGGGCCAGCCGGTACTCGACGACGCTCCAGCCGATCACTCCGAGGGCCACGGCCGCGGGCAGCGGGCCCAGGGGCATCGCGACCGCGCCGAGCACGGCGCACAGGACGACCACGACGAGGCGGATCCGGCCCGCGTACCGCCGGGCGAAGCCGGTGTATTCGCGCTCCGCCGGGCCCGGTTCCCGGGCGGGGCCGGTGCTGGTGGGGGTGCGGACGCCGGTGCCGGTGCGGACGCCGGTGCGGATGCGGGTGCCAGTACCGGTGCCGGTGCCTGGAGGCTGTTCCTCGCCCGCCACTCGTCCCCCCGTCCCGTCCCCTCGCGTGGAGACGCGTCCCCGGTTCCGCCGTCGTCCGCACTCTTCCCGGTATGTGGGTCGAACGACCGTCACACGCCCGGGGTTTCCGGGGCTACCGTTTCACTGGTCGACGGCCCGGCGCGATACGCGCGTGCGGAGTCGGCGGTCGCGCCGCCCAATGGGGGAGGGCGGCGCGACACCATACGCTCCCGCGCCTTGACGGCACCTGGCCGCAGGCCCGTACGGATTCGTCCAGGCACGCGCAGCCGACTCCTCGGCCCCGCCCCCGCCCTCGGCCCCCCGCCCTACGCCGAAATGCCGATGCAGGCGCCGCGGACGGGCTGAGACCATGACCGGCATGCTCGAAGCCACCGACGTCACCCGCGCCCCAGTTCCCACCACTCCCCGCGCCTGGCTGCTGGTGGCTCTCGCGTGTGCCGGGCAGTTCCTGGTCGTGCTCGACGTGTCGGTGGTGAACGTCGCTCTGCCGTCGATGCGCACGGACCTCGGCCTGAGCCCCTCCGGACTGCAGTGGGTGGTGAACGCGTACGCCATCGCCTTCGCGGGGTTCATGCTGCTCGGCGGACGGGCGGGCGACCTCTACGGCCGTAAGCGGATGTTCCTCGTCGGGCTCGCCCTGTTCACGCTGGCCTCGCTGGCCGGCGGGCTGGCGCGGGACGACTGGCAGCTGCTGCTCGCGCGGGCCGTGCAGGGGCTGGGAGCGGCGATCCTGGCGCCGGCGACGCTGACGATCGTCACCTCCGCCGTGCCGGAGGGCGCCGCGCGGGCGCGGGCGATCGCGACCTGGACGGCGGTCGGCGCGGGCGGCGGGGCGGCCGGCGGACTCGTCGGCGGGGCACTGGTCGACTCGCTGTCGTGGCGGTGGGTGCTGCTGATCAACGTGCCGGTCGGCGTGGTCCTGCTCGCCGGGGCACTGCGCTGGCTCGTGGAGAGCCGCACCGGGGACGGCCGACGGCTGGACCTGCCGGGCGCGGTGCTGGTCACGGCCGGGCTGGCCACCCTGGCGTACGGCATCTCGCAGACGGAGGCGGAGGGCTGGACCGCGTCGGCCACCCTCGTCCCGCTGGCCGTCGGCCTGGCCCTGCTCTGCGCGTTCCTCTCGGTCGAGGCGCGTACGGCGGTGCCGCTGATGCCGCTCGGGCTGTTCCGGCTGCGGTCGGTGTCGGCGGCGAACGCGGCGATGTTCCTGAACGGGTCCGCCATGTTCTGCATGTGGTTCTTCATGACCCTGTACGCGCAGAACGTGCTCGACTACACCCCGCTGGAGGCGGGCCTGGCGCTGATGCCCAGCTCGCTGGCCGTGGTCCTCGGCTCCAAGCTTGCACCGCGCCTCATGCGGGCGGCGGGCCCGCGCACGGTCGCCGCCCTGGGCACCCTGCTCGCGGCGACGGGCTTCGCCTGGCAGTCCACCCTGACCGCCGACGGCACCTACGTCACCGACATCATGCTGCCCGGCATCCTGATGATGCTCGGCGCCGGTGTGACGACCACCCCCCTGGCCTCCCTCGCCACCTCGGGCACCGCCCCGAGCGACGCCGGGCTGGTCTCCGGCCTGGTCAACACCTCCCGCACGATGGGCGGCTCCCTCGGCCTCGCCGTGATGTCCACGATCGCCGCGAGCCGCACGGCGGGCCGCGACACCCCCGAGGCCCTCACGGAGGGCTACGCACTCGCCTTCCGCACAAGCACGGGCGTGCTGGTGGCCGGGGTGGTGCTGATGCTGCTGTGGCTGCCGAGGAAGCCTGCGGCGAGCGACTGAGGTCCGCGAGAATGTTCGGCCGGTGAGGCAACGATCGGCGCCGCTCATGGACTCCTTTTGACATCTAGGAGGTGTCCATGGGGGATGGGAAGCAGGCCGGGACCGCAGAGTTCCAGGCTTTTGTCGCGGGTTACTGGCCCCGGCTGATGCGCACGGCTTTTCTCCTCACGGGGGAGCAGCACGCCGCCGAGGATCTGGTCCAGTCGACCCTGGAGCGGACCTACGTCGCCTGGCGCCGGGTCGGATCGGCCGACGACCCGGAGGCGTATGTACGGCGCGTGATGATCAACACTCACGCGCGCAAGCACCGCAGACGACTACGGGAAGTCCTCGCCCCGAGAGACGACTCGGGCGTCACGCACGAGGTCGCCGACACCGGCGACCGCATCTCTCAGGTCGACGACCGTCACACCCTGCTGGAGGCGCTCGCCGAGTTGCCGCCCCGGCAACGGCAGGCGGTAGTGCTGCGCTACTGGGAGGACTTGACCGAGACGCAGGCCGCCGAGGCGATGGGCTGCTCGGTCGGCGCGGTGAAGAGCAACGCGGCGAAGGGGATCGCGAAGCTGCGCGCCATACCTGCACTGGCGGAGACGCCGGCACATGGAGGGCGGAAGTGATGAGCGCGGACCGGGAGACGAACCACGTGATGAGCCACGACGACATCACCCACCTGCTGGCCGACGCTGCGGACCAGGTGGAGATCGGCATAGCCCCCACTCAGGCTGTCATTAGGGGCGGCCGCCGCCGCAGAGCACGACGCTGGGCCATCGCGGCGGTCACGAGCGTGGTGGTGACGGCGTCGACGGGAGCGCTGGCGGTGACGGGACTGCCGGGCGGCGACGACGGCCACCGGGTGACACCGACGGCGACCTCACTCTCGGACACCTTCCAGCCCGCCACCACGGTCACCCTGGCGACCGGCTCCGACGGGGGCAGGCCGTGGAAGCTCAGCGTGGACGCGTGGCCGGCCCCGGGGGACGTCGAGGAGGCCCAGGCCCTGCTGAACGCGATGCGGTCCCACGGCGAAGAGCCAGCGGAGGTGGACGAGCCGTCCGACCTGCTGGGCCGGAGCGCCTACTTCGTGCGCCTGAGCCTCGACGAGCCCCGGGCCCTCGGCAGGGTCGTCCTCAAGGGCGTCACCACCGAGAGCGACGCCCACTCCGGAGACGACCTGGTGGCCCACGCCAAGTCGCTCGACGACCCCGCCGACCCGCACCGCCTCGTCATCGGCCGGGTCGCCGAGACCGCCCAGCGTGTGACCTGCACCTGGAAGGACGGTACGACCACCGAGGTGCGCAGGGCCGAGCTGGACAGGGAGACGGGCACCAACACTTTGGCCATCCGCTCGGTCGTGAACTCGCCCTACGACTGGTTCGTGTGCCTGGCTCCACAAGGCACGGAGTTCCGGGACGCGAAGGTGACCGGGTAGTCCCGGCGTTTCCGCGTCATCAGTCCGGCCGCCGTGCCTCGGTGGGTGGCGGGATCGGCCGTTAGGGTGGCTGCCGTGTCGTACACAGGTCCGGAAATCGATGGTCCGGAATTCGATGGTCCGCGGACCCGCCGCTCCCGGCTGCGCCGCCCGCTCGTCGTGGCTCTGGCCGCGCTGGTGCCGGGGGCGCTGGCCGGGTGGCTGGTGTACGGGGCGGTGGGCGGGTCGGACGACGGGGCCGCGCGTGCGGCCGGAACCGGCGGTGGGTCGGCGGCGCAGAAGTCCCCGCCCTCCCCTCCCGCCACCTCCCCCACGGACGGCGACGCAAAGGCCGACACCTCGGCCGCCCCGCTCAAGGGCCGGACGATCGTCATCGACCCGGGACACAACCCCGCCAACTTCCAGCACACCGCCGAGATCAACCGCAAGGTGAACATCGGCACCACCTGGAAGGAGTGCGACACCACCGGCACATCCACCAACGCCGGTTACACGGAGGCCGAGTTCACGCTGGACGTGGCGCACCGGCTGCGCACGCTGTTGGAGGAGCAGGGCGCCACGGTCAGGCTGACCCAGGACGCCGACCGGCCATACGGGCCGTGCATCGACGAGCGGGCGCGGATCGGCAACGAGGCGCACGCCGACGCGGTGGTCTCCATCCACGCCGACGGCTCGGGCAAGGGCAACCGCGGCTTCCATGTGATCCTGCCGGGCGCGGTGCACTCGGGCGCCGCCGACACCCGGCCCATCGTCGGCCCTTCCCGAACCCTCGGCGAACACATCGCCGCCGACTTCGCCCGCAATACCGGCACTTCCCCCTCCAACTACGCCGGCGGCGGCACCGGTCTCGTCACGCGGGAGGACCTGGGCGGTCTCAATCTGTCAACGGTTCCCAAGGTGTTCATCGAGTGCGGCAACATGCGCGACAGCGCGGACGCGGCCCTGCTGACCAGCGGCACCTGGCGACAGAAGGCGGCGCAAGGGATCTCTGAGGGAATCGTGAGGTTCCTGCGCGGGTGACGCCCAGCGCTCGGAACCGGGCGGACAGCCTGATCGTACGGACGATAGTGTCCTCTCTACGATGTGGGGCCACCCCCGCGCTTCACACAGGGGCCTGACGGCGACATGGTGACAGCGACGCCTCCACCGATGACGAGACGACTTAGCTGAAGGACTTTGAAGTGAATATCCGCTCCCTCACTCGAGGCGACGGCGTGGTGATCGGAGCAGCGGTATTGCTGTTCATCGCGTCGTTCCTCGACAACTACTCGATCGACGGTGTCCCGGACAACTACGACCTTCCCAACCTTTGGGAGAGCGGGCCGGTCCTGCTCAGCGTCGTGCTGGCGGGACTCATCGGCGCAGCGCTCGTCGTCGTCTCCCGTGGTCTGCCGCAGCCCCGCAAGGTCGCCGGCCTGGACCTGGGTCAGTTCGGCGTCGCCTTCACGGTGTTCGCCGCGTGGAGCGCGCTCGGCAACATCTTCGACCCGGCCGGCGGCGCGAACAACGGTCCTGGCGGCGGGGACGGCCCCGACGCCGGAATCGGCCTGATCCTGGCGCTGATCGCCACGCTGGTCATGGCCGGCGCCGCCGTCGCCACCCCCCTCGTCCCCGCCCTCAAGGGCGCCCTGCTCCCGGCCCCGAAGCCGGCCGCTCCGCAGCCCTACGGCGCGCAGCCGCCCGGGGGTTACGGGTACCCGGGCGCCCCTCAGCAGGGGCAGCCGGGTGGCTACGGGCACCCGCAGCCGGGCCAGGCGCAGCCCGGGCAGCCCTACGGCGCTCAGCCGGCCGCCGCGCCGGCGCCGCAGCCGCAGGCGGCCCCGGACTTCTCGCCGTTCTGGTTCGCCGTGCCGGTGCCGCGTCCGCTGTACTCGGAGGACGGCTCGCCGATGCCGATCGCGGAACTGGCGCCGGGCACCTGGTACCTGGCGGTGGAGCAGGGTGGCCAGGGTCTGGTCGCGCAGACGCAGGACGGCCGTCGCGGCGTGCTGCGGGACACCTCCGGGATCCAGCGCGGCTGAGTCGCCCCCTCGCCTCGGTGCACGGCCCCTCGCCCTTCCGGGCGGGGGGCCGTTGTCGTACAGTCGCAGGGCTCACAGATCTGACGGTTCGTCAGGAGGTGTGTCCATGCGGCTCGGCCTCGCACTCGGCTACTGGGGGCGCGGCCCCGACCCCGGTCATGTGGCGCTCGCACGGGAGGCGGAGCGGCTGGGGTACGACTCCGTGTGGACGGCGGAGTCGTGGGGGTCGGACGCGTTCACGCCGTTGACGTGGATCGCGGCCCACACCTCGACGATCAAACTGGGAACGGCCGTCGCGCAGATGGCGGCCCGCTCCCCCGTCACCACCGCCATGCACGCGCTCACCCTCGACCATCTCTCCGGCGGGCGGATGCGGCTGGGGCTCGGGCTGTCGGGGCCGCAGGTGGTCGAGGGCTGGTACGGGCGGCCGTTCCCGGCGTCGCCGCTGACCGCGACCCGGGAGTACGTGGACGTCGTACGGCAGGTGCTGCGGCGCCAGGCGCCGGTGGAGGTGGCCGGGCGGTTCCACGCGCACCCCTACCGGGGGGCGGACGGGACCGGGTTGGGCAAGCCGCTGAAGTCCATCACGCATCCCCTCCGCGCCGATCTGCCCGTGCTGCTCGGCGCGGAGGGGCCGCGGAACGTGGCGCAGACGGTGGCGATCGCCGACGGCTGGCTGCCGCTGTACTGGTCGCCGAGCCGGCCGGACGCGTACGGGCCTGCGGTGGCGGAGCTGCCGGACGGGTTCCTCGTCGCCCCCATGGCCCGGGTGAAGGTGTGCGACGACCTCGTGGAGGGCCTGCTGCCGGTGAAGGCCATGCTCGGCTTCTACATCGGCGGCATGGGGCACGCCAGCCGCAACTTCCACGCCGATCTCATGGCCCGCATGGGATACGAGGAGGAGGCCCGGCGCATCCAGGAACTGTTCCTCGCCGGACGCCGCGAGGAGGCCGTGCTGGCCGTCCCGGACGCCTTCGCCGACGAGATCTCCCTCGTCGGCCCGCGCGAACGCATCGCGGAACGCCTGGAGTCCTGGCGCAAGGGCCCGGTGACCGACCTCCTGGTCCTGGCCACCGACCCGGACACCCTGCGGGTGCTGGCCGAGCTCAACACATGAACGTCACGGCGGTCACAGGAACACGGCGATCGGGTTCAGCTTCAGCTCCCCCCGCTCCCGGTTCCAGGTGGGCACCTTGCCGAGGCAACGGGCCTGGAACTCCCCCGTGAAGTAGTCGGCGTTCTGGAAGCCCTCGCGGACCCCGGACGCCTCGCAGGTGATGGACACCTGGGCGGCGGGCTGCCCCGTGCCGTACCGGGCGCGCAGCTCGATGTCCCCGTTCTCGGCGCGGCGAGCGGTGAACCGGCCGGTGATCGACAGCGCGGAGGCGACACCGAGGGAGGTCAGTTCGACCCGGCTGTCGCCGCCCCGCTCGCGCAGGGTGTCGGTGAGCGCCCGGTTGGGTGTGACCTCGCCGGTGGTGAGGTCGGCGTGCACCACGACGTCCTCCTTGCCCATGGTGTCCATGAGCAGCCGGATCACGGTGATCGGCGTCTCTTCCTTGATGTAGGCGGTGACGGTCTCCTTGGTGACGTTGCGGTGTCCGCCGGCCGAGCCCCAGCCCAGCTTCGCCAGCACGCCGACCCGGCTGTCGACGTTGATCCGGTCGGCGACCTCCTGTTCCAGGGCCGCGCTGAAGCCGCCCTGCTGGTAGAGGTCCATGACCCGTTTCTCGTGCAGGAAGAAGCACATGCCGTGCACCGTGCGCCCGCTGGTACGGCGGCGGCGACGCGACCGGCCCAGGCGCAGGAGCGCGTGCCGCAGCAGGACGGCGAGGCAGCCCGCCGTCACCGCCCAGACGAGCAGCCACGGCCACCACAGGCTCCACCAGGCACTGTCAATGACACCCACGGATCTCCTTGAACGCGTCGGTGAGGGAGGAGAGTCCGGCGTCGACCATGCGGCCGCCGGTCGCCTCGGCGGCCCGCCGCAGGGCTGCCGCGTCGGCCTCTCCGAAGTAGACGGGGAAGGTCGGCACCGCCCCGGCCGCGCCGCCGAGCGCGCGGTGGCGGCGCAGGAACTCCGCGTAGGGGATCCCCGAGTTGTTCTCGCCGTCCGTCATCAGCACGATGGCGACGGGCCGTTCTGGCGCCTCCCGTACGGCGTCGGCGGCGATGGCGTAACCACGGTCCAGGGCCGACCAGACGGCGGTGGCATCGTCGAAGCCGCCCTCGGCGACGATCCGGTCGAGGCTCTTGAGGTCGGCGTCGCCGCGCACGGTCACGGTGTGTTCCTGGAGCACCCGCCCGCCGAACCGTACGACGGTCAGCCGCTCGCCTCGGTAGAAGCGGGCGAACTTGCCCGTGGAGGTGGGGTCGGCGCCGCTGAGCCCGGCGAACGCGGCCCGCAGCTCGGCGATCCGCTCACCGCGCATCGAGGTCGAGAAGTCCAGCAGGAACACGACCTGGTCGGTCGTGGGGTGCGCCGGGTCGCCGTAGTTCTGGACGAGCCGCTCGACGATGGCCAGCCGGTCCGGGAAGGACAGCGCGTTGCCGACCTGCGCGCGCAGCGGCTCGGACGGCTGGACGTCCTGGTTGACGGGCCGCCGCTGGGTACGCTGCATCAGCTTCTTCTGTACGTCGGTGCTCAGCAGCCAGTCGACGACCTTGCGGTACGCGGTGCGTTCGGCGGGGTCGAGGAGCAGCAGCGGGAAGTCGGAGAGCACCATGCCGTCGTCGGGGTAGACCAGCTCCAGCGGCCGGCGCAGCTTGCCGCCGGCGTTCAGGGAGAGCAGCTCCGACTCGTGGGCGATCAGGGCGTCGGCGGTGTCCTGGTGGGCGGCGTAGTCGGCGAGGAGGTCGCGGGAGCTGGCGGCGGTGAGGGTCTGGCCGGAGCGGAAGCCGCGCAGCCGGTCGCAGGAGACGTCCTCCTCACGCAGCGCGCTGCCGGTCCCGGCCGCCGCGGTGGCCACCCCGACCAGTGCGGCCCGCCCGGTGTCGCTGCGGCGCGGGTCGGCCATGCCGAAGCGCAGCCGGCCGTCGGCGGCGGCGTCCGCGACGTCGGCCCAGGAGATCCGCCCGCCCGGAGCGCTCGCGCGCAGCTCCTTGGCGAAGGCGGGGGTCAGGCCGACGACGACGGGCGAGCGCATGATCGCGGTGGACTCGGGCCGGGTGAGCGCGCCGCCGGACTCCTGCACACGGAGGAG
Source organism: Streptomyces sp. NPDC018693 (assembly GCF_044391385.1). Taxonomy (NCBI): domain Bacteria; kingdom Bacillati; phylum Actinomycetota; class Actinomycetes; order Kitasatosporales; family Streptomycetaceae; genus Streptomyces; species Streptomyces sp. NPDC018693. The sequence goes on from NZ_JBIRZZ010000008.1 coordinate 204,254, forward strand.
GAAGGACCGGTCGGAGGCGAGCCAGGCGAGGTCGTAGGCGGGGGGCTGGGGGCCGGAGGGGCGGTCGGTGGAACCGGCGGAGGACGCGGAGGGACCCGTGAGGTCGGCGAGGTCGGCGGTCGCCCTGTACTCCAGCTCCAGCTCGACGCCGGTGTCCTTCTTCAGTTCGTCCAGCAGGGGCTCTACGTCGGCCAGCTCCGGGCTCGCCAGGACGCGCAGGGTGGTGTGGTCGGACTCGGTCGTGCAGGCGGACGTGAGGGCGCCGAGCAGGGCGAGGGAGCACACGGCGGTCACTGCCCGGCGCGCGGCCCTCATGGTGCGCTCCGGTCGGGCGGCGGGCAGCTGCCCACGTAGTCGATGATCTGTTCGAGGACGCTCAGTTCGGGCTCGTATGACTTGGTCTGATCGCGGTTGGGGACGGGCACCTGGATGTCGCGCTCGCCGAGGTAGGCGTTGAGGCGTTCGCTGGTGCCGTACTCGCCCTTGAAGCGGACGCGGAAGCCGAGTTCGATGGCGCGGTCGCGCAAAGCCTCGTCCTCCTCGATGAGTTGGACGAGCCGGTCGCCGTCGTCGGTGAGGGAGATGAGCTGGGGCTCGGTGAGCGCGTAGGGCGTGGGGTAGAGCAGGACGCGGGAGGTGTCCTGTTCGTCGTACTTGGCGTGGTGGGCCACTTGGTGGGCCAGGTACTGGTGTTCGTAGATGAGGGAGATGGGCGCGATGCTCTCGCCGAGGTCGGAGAGGTAGCTGTCGGCCTGTTCGTCGGCCCACATGCCCTGAAGGTTGATCAGCGGCTTGATCTTCTCGGCGACGGCGGTCACCGCCGCGCGGGCCAGCTCGGGGTCGTTGACGTTCTGGGTGCCCGGCGTGCTGTTCCCGTTGGCGACGAAGGCGAGGAGGCTGAGGTAGGTGCCGGCGGAGTTGGACTCGCAGACGTTGGAGGTACGCACCAGGACACGGCCGCTGTTGCTGTGCTCGCCGGAGTTGTCGTAGCCGATGCCGTTCCAGGTGTCGGCGCCTTCCTCCTTGCCGTCGCGATCCTGGTCCGCGCGTGGGCTGCCGCCGTGGACACCGTCGAGCAGGTTCATGAAGGCGGGCATGTTCAGGTCGTAGTAGAGCGTCGGGGCGCCGCCCTGGGTCTGCTGCCGAGTGGCGACGCCGGCCGCGACCAGGGTCTCTGCGTAGGCGCGGAAGGTGCCGAGGACCAGCGGGGTGACGAAGGGCCGCACCGAGCGCACCGAGCGGTCCTGCCGGTCGAGGACCAGCTTGGCGGCGGGCTGGCCGGACGGGAAGACGACGTCCATGCCGCGCAGGGACTGCGTGGCGATGCCGCGGGAGCCGAGCCGGCGGATGTCGACCCGTATGCCGTGCTCCAGTAACAGCCGGCGCACCTCGGGGTCACGGAAGTAGTCGGACTTGGAGGCCATGCGCGCGTCCAGGGTGATGATCCGGTCGAAGGGTCGGAGCGTGTTGCCCGTGACTCCCAGGGATATCAGCCCGGCCACAGCGAGCGGCAGCGCGACGAGGACATGCCGTGGGACGCGGCGGCGGTGCCGCACCCTGCGGGTGGTGAGTCTAGGTTCCTCCATCGCACGTGCACCGGCGTCGGACAACGTCCCTCCTGCCACTCAAGGGGGCAGGATCATCAGCGATCCCCTCGAACGTCGTCCCCCGGAATTCCCAACTCCACGCAAACACAGGGGAAATGGGCGGGGTGTTTCCGCCGGCACGCTGCACCGCCGCCGCGGGTGATCGGTGATCGGTGATCAGCGGCAGCAGTCCGCGTCCAGCCCCGTCGGCAGCTGCTCCCCGCCGAACACCTCTGCCATTCTGCTTGCCATGTCCGCACGAAATCGAAGACTGCCCCGGCACCGTGCCTGGCCACTGACCACCACCGACATCAACGAGTGTCTCGGCCCCCACATGACCCGAGTCACGGACCTGGCATTCCTCACCGGACATGACAGCGGGAACATCGTCCTGGGAGCAGCATGGATCGCTCCGTACCCCCGCAGCTACGGCCGCGGCATCCACCCGAACATGGTCGGCTTCCGCATAGACGTCCACCCCGTCGATGCCGCTGAACGTGCAGCCACCCGCGATGTTCTACGAGCCCAGGCCCTCCCGCAACTCCACGAATGGATCACGCAAGCGATCGCCGCCGACGAGACCTGGCAATTGACTGACCACCAGCACTACTGGCGGCTGACCGACGGCCACCTCACTCACCGCGACGAAGCGTGAGACCGATTCCGGACAACCCAACGGACGCCACGATGTTCGTCGGCGCCTTCGACGCCGGCTGGGAGGGCCACGAGTCGGCGACGTACAAGGTCATGGCCACGCCGCATGGCCCCCTGTTCCGGGGCTTCCGGCGAATGTTCGAGGCGGTCATCGCCGACGCCGAGCGCACCGTGTGAACGAGAGGGGAGCGACAGTGCCGATCGAGGCGAAGCTGAAGGCGCGCGTCCACGCGCCGGAGGCGGTCATGCGGCAGCTGGAGGAGCGGGCGCGGGCCCGGGTCGAGGTGTACCGGGACACGTACTACGACCGGCCGGACGGCGTGCTGGAGAAGTCCGACCAGGAGCTGCGGGTGCGGACGGTGCACGGGCCGGACAGCACCCGCACGGTACTCACCTGGAAGGCGGCCGCTGTCGACGAGGCATCCGGATCCAAGCCGGAGCACGAGACGGCCGTCGCTGACGTCGACGCGGTGGGACCGCCCGCTCCTTGATCATCGGCGTGATCCGCGCGCGACAGTGATAGCCGGCCGCGGCCGCGGAGGGGATCAGTCCCGGTCCTCCTGGAGCTTCAGCATCTCGAAGAAGCCCCCGGCCTGTTCGATCAGCTCGTCGTACGTGCCCATCTCGGAGATCCGGCCCTGGTCGAGGACGATGATCCGGTCGGCGAGGCGGGTGTTGGCCAGCCGGTGCGTGATGAACACGGTTGCCCGGCCCGCGGCGAGGGCCTTGAGCCGGGTGTAGATCCGGTGCTCGGCGCGGGCGTCGAGCGCGGCGGTCGGCTCGTCCATGACGAGGACGGGGGCGTCGCGGTGGAAGGCGCGGGCGACCGCGATGCGCTGCCACTGCCCGCCCGAGAGGTCGTGTCCTCCCCACCAGGAGCGGGCCAGCGAGGTGTCCAGGCCGTGGGGCAGGGCGGCGATGACGCTGTCGGCGCCGGCGGCTTCGGCGGCGGTGTGTACGGCGCTGTCGCCTTCGGCGCGGGGCTGGCCGAGGGTGATGTTCTCGCGGGCCGCCAGCGGCCAGCGGGTGTAGTCCTGCGGGACCAGCGCGACCTGGGCGAGCACGCCGGCCGAGTCGGCGTCCGCCAAATCGACCCCGTCCCACCGCACCGAACCGCTCGTGGGGAGGAACAGGCCGGTCAGGATCCGGGCGAGGGTGCTCTTGCCGGCGCCGTTCTCGCCCACCAGGGCGATGACCTCGCCGCGCTTGAGATCCAGGTCGATGCCGTCGAGCGCGGGCGTGTCGGCGCCGGGGTAGGTGAAGGAGACGCCCTCGGCGGTGATGACCTGCGGCCCGTCCTCGGCGACGGCGGCAGTGCCGCGTCGGGTCGTCCATGGCTTGGCCACCGTGAGGAAGCGCACCCAGTCGTCCAGGGACAGCGAGGTGCGGAACAGGCGGGCCCCGGCCCGCACCGTTGTGGCGAGCGCCGCCCCCGAGGTCCGCACCGCCAGGGCCGCGGTTCCCGCGACCGCGAGCTCCATCCGGCCGCTCGCCACCAAGAGCACGAGCACGGCCCAGGTCGCGGCGGTGCCCACCGCAGTGAGCGCGTCACCGATCCCTTGCACCACCAGGGCCTGCCGGGTGGCCGTGAGCTGTTCGGCCTCCAGGCGGCCGGAGACGATGCGGTACTGGCGGATCAGGAACCCGGCCATGGTCCCCGCGCGGACCTCGTCGGCGGAACTGCGCTCGGTGGTGTACGAGCGGAACACGTTCCGCAACCGGGAGTCGGCGAGGTTGCGGTGATGCGCGGCGTGCTCGATCCGCGCCCCGCGTACGGCGCCCCACGCGCACGGCACGACGGAGAGGACCAGCAGAGGCAGCATCACGGGGTGGAGCACGGTGACGACGGTCGCCGCGGCGGCCATCTGCGCGGCGGCGGAGGTCAGCAGTTGAGCGTCGAGGATGAGGTCGCCGGTCTTCTCCGCCCCGTCGGAGGCGGCGGCGTGGGCGTCCTCGAAGTCCGGGTCCTCGTACGCGACCAGCTCGGCGGCGGTGGCTGCGGTGATGACCTGAAGGTCGGCTTCTCGTACGGCCTTCGGCGCGAGCCGGGCCGCGGCCGCGCGGGCGGCGGCGTCGAGCAGGTAGCGGCCGGAGGCGGCGACGGCAAGGACAACCACGGCGGTCAGGTCCTCGCGCAGCCCGGCGGCGATGTCGCCGCCGGCGAAAACGGCGGCCAGCACGCGGGTGGTGGCCGCGAGCGCGGTCGCGGTGAGGACGGCGGCGCCGATCTGGCAGCCGAGCAGGGCCAGGACGGCGCGGTGGTCGGTGTGCCAGCCGAGCCGGGCCGCCTCGGCGAGGGTGCGAGGCAGTCGGCGCGCTATCGCCCATGTGGACAGGGTGACGCTCGCCTCGAAATGCCGGTCGGAGACCAGGCGCATCACGGGCGGCTGGCTCGCGCCGGCGACGGGCGGCGAGGAAACGGAAGAACTCACGACCCCATCAGGGAGCCGGACCGAAAGGCCGGGCAACGGGATTGTTCCGCACCCCGCCCGGCGGCGCAGGTCGCCCCAACCAGGCGTCAGCCACGACACCTCATATTCACTCGTTCGAGTGATGCCGTGGTCCGGGGCGGGGAGGCACAGTGCCGGCCCGGACCACGGCGGCCCTGATGCCGCCTACGGCACGGCGAGGACGGGCATCCACGGCCGGTCGACGGCGTCGCCGATGTCCCGGCCGACCGCGCCCTCGGGGACCTCGACCCACGCGTGCGCGGCATCGGGGAGGAACCGCGCGCCGAGCACCCACCGGGCCCGGTGGCCGGTGAGGGCGGTCGCGATGACGGTGGCGAGGCTGATCTCCATGCAGGCGATCCGGCCCGGCCACCAGAAGGGGATCACCGCCAGTACCGCCGTGTAGAGGGCTTCGAGGGGGTCAAGGCGCGCGTAGGGCAGGCCGCACAGTAGCCGTGCGGCGGCGATCTGCCAGCGCAGTGGCAACCGACTCATCGCCAGGGAGAGGGCGAGTGCGACGGCCGCGACCAGGCGGTCCCGCCTCGGCGCGGTGGGCCGGGCGGTGGGGACCATGACCGTCACCGCCACCACCGCCTTCGCCGGGCCGGACGGGCGGTGTCGACGAGCACACCGACGGCCAGGAGCTCGGCGACGAACGCGGCGATCTGCTCGCCGACGGCCTGCGGGTCCTGACCGGTGGGGACGGCGATCTCGTCGGCGAGTTCGGCCGTGCCGCCGCGAACGATGACGGCGTGCCAGATCTTCGAGGCGTCCGGGTCGAGCATGAGCCACGTCCCGCGCCGGATGTCGAGCACCGCTGTGCCGTACGGACCGATGGCGTGATGGACGTGGAGGGCGGGGGTCAGCACGCCGCCACCTCCTTCCAGGCCGTCTGGCCGGTGAGCCACCAGCACGTCACGATCAGCTGGTGCAGGTCGGCGATCACCGTGGCGCTCTGGCCCCGGGCCGCCTGCGCGAGCGCGGCACGGACGACCGAAGGGTCAATGAGCCCTCCGGCCGCGAGCGGACTCGACGCGATCAGCTCGCCCAGCAGGTCCCGGTGACGGGCGAGTCCGGCGATGCGCTGGGCCGTGAATGAGCCCTTCGAGCGGCGGGAGGTCAGCCAGTCCGGAAGCCCGGGCAGCGCGGCCCGCAGCAGCGGCTTGTAGGTCACCAGCCCGCGCCGGGCCAGGGCCGGGACGGCGAACGCGGCCCGGACGACCTCGTTGTCCAGGTACGGGTACACCGGCGTCACGCCGAGCGTCTCGGCGTACGGGGCCCAGCTGCGGGCGCAGGCGCCGACCGAGCGCAGGGCGGCCCACTGGTCGAACTCGTCGGCGTACTCCGGCTGCCGGTCGCGGACGGCCTGCCGTAGCAGCGCGGCCACCTGGTGCCGCCCGTCCGCCGTGAGCCAGGACGCGCCCGCGCCGAGGCGGCACCACGACCAGCCGCCCACGGCGGCCTCCGGGACGATGGGCCCGCGATCCAGGGCCTCGGCGGCGCGTTCGAGGGACCCGGCCCGGCCGAGGTCGGCCGCCTGCTTGAGAGCCTTCCAGTAGGGGCCGGGGGCGGCGTTGCGCAGCCGGGAGAACGCGACGACCTGGCGGTGGGCCTCCCGGCGGCGGCCGTCCTGAAGGAGGCGGACCCAGCAGGAGCTGGAGGCGTCGAGCACGATGTCCCCGCCGTGCCCGGTCAGGTGCAGCGGCAGCCCTCGCACGGGGTGCAGGTAGGCGGTGTCCATGGCGTACATCGCCGCATCCAGCACCGGCTCCGCCCCGGTTGGCTGACCCGCGGGGAAGCCGAAAGGCAGCTGCTCTTCGCTTCCGGTGGCGACCGTGTGCCGCGTCCCGGTGTGTTCGGCGACGCGGGCGGCGAAGGCCATGTCCTCCCCGCTGGTGTAGCCGTCGGTGTACGTGACCGCGTGCACGGTCCCAACGCCGGCGGCGAGGACGACGGCCGCCGAGGAGTCCAGCCCGCCGGACAGATCCGCCCCCACCACCCCGCTGGCGGCGCGGACCCGGTGCTGGACGGCGTCGGCAAGGACGCGGCCGAACCGCTCGGCGCCTTCGCACAGCTCGTCCACGGGCTCGACGCGGCGGATGTCGACGAGCTGCGGCGGCGCCCCGGGCGCGAGCAGCAGCCCGAACCCGCCGGGGACCTGCCGGATCTGCTCGTACGGGCTGCGGTGCGGCCAGTGGTGTTCCCCCGCCGCCAGCCGGGCCGCCAGCAACGGCATGTCCGCCGCGAGCGGACGCTCCAGCAGGCCCGGCTCGCTGGCCCACGCCGTCCCCTCCCCGTGCGGCGTGTAGTAGACGGCCCGGATCCCTGCGAGGTCGCCGCACACGAACCGCTGCCGCCCGCTGGCCGCGACCACCCAGTACGAGCCCGGCCACCGGGTCAGCTCCGCCCACCGGCCCGCCCGCACAGCCGGAAGCGCGCCGCGTAGCTCCTGCTCGGTGACCGGGCAGCCGCCCACGACCGCGAGCGCCACCGGCCTCTCCGCGACCGCGCGTACTCGCGCGGCCAGAGCCCGGCGGACGCCTTCGAGCCCTTCGACTTCCGTTCCGCCCCGGGCGGCGGTGCCGCCGGTCATCCACTCCCGTTCCATCTGTTCGCCTCCCCTTCAGACGCGCCCGGGGGCCGACCGTTGTACGGCCGGCCCCCGGGGTGCTCGGTGGTGTCCTGGGCGTGTCAGCCCTCGAAGTAGTTGGACTTGTCCGAGTCGTTGAACGTCTGGCGGCCCAGGGTGAGGGTCGCCACCGGTTGGGTGCTGACCTGCGGCGCGAAGCCGCCGGTGCTCGGCGCCGTGGCGGCGGTGTTCTCGACGGCGGGCTGGGTGGTGACGATGGTCTGCTCGGCCATGACCGGCCTCCCTTGTCTCGGTGGTTGTGGAGGTGGTGCTGCCTCTATGTCACCGCGATTGAAGATCTGTTCCCAGAGACGGAGTTGGGGACTTGCTGGGAGTGGATCTGGGAGGAGGTTGGGATGGGCTTGGGACGTCAGCCTCCGAGGAGGCCGAGGACGGCCCGCTGGTAGACGGCGTACACCGTGGAGAGTTCGGCGAGGTGGGCGCGTTCGTCGATGCCGTGCAGCCCTTCGTACGGCACCCCGAAACCGGCGGTGGCCGCGATGCCCTCCCCGGCGAGCAGGTTGCCGATGTTCGACGGGCCCGCGGTCTTCGCCCAGACGGTGAGCCCTGCCGCGGCGGCGGCGCCAAGGAGGGCGGCGGCGGGCTGCTCGTCCTCGGCAAGGCGGAACGGCGGCCACGCGGCGACCGGGGTTACCTCGGTGGGCGCCGGGGCGGGCAGCTCCGCGTCGAGCTCGGCGACGGCCTTGCGGATGAGGGTCTCCGCGTCGTGCGCGTCGAAGGCCGGGGTGGTGCGGACGTCCACGTTGATGTCGACCCGGTCGGGGGTGACCGAGAAACCCTGTCCGCCGTGGAAGGCGGTGACCGACAGCTTCGGCGGCAAGGGAAACCCCGAGCCGTCATCCGCGCCGGGCAGTTCGGCGGTGTCCAGGAGCCGTACGAGGTGGGCGGCGCGGGAGATGGCTCCGACCACGGTCTTGCTGGAGCCGGAGTGCCCGGAGGGGGCGTGCACAGTGATCGTGGCCCGCCACAGGCCCCGGCCGCCGACCACGACCTCGTCCATGCCGGGATAGCCGATCATCACCCCGGCAGGGCGGGCCGCGTGTGGGTCGGTGAGGTAGGCGCGGGCGCCACCGAAGCCGCCGGTGTGCTCGTCGACGTCCAGGAGCACGGCGAGCCCTCCGACCAGGTCAGCGGCGCGGGGTGCGAGGTCGGCGGCGATGTGGCAGAACACCGCGGCGGCGAGCTTGGAGTCCGCCGCACCCCGGCCGCGCAGCCAGCCGTCCACGACGTCGCCGCAGTCCGGCGGAAACGACCACGCGGCCTCGTCGCCATACGGGGCGGTGTCCACGCACGCGTCCAGCGTCCACCACGCGCCGGGCCGCCCTCCGGGGATCTCCACCAGCAGCCCCACCAGGCTCCCGGAGTCGTCGTGCAGGCGGCGGTGCGGCAGCTCGCGGGCGGTGAGCCAGTCCTCCAGCACGCCAAGTACGGGCCCGTAGTCGTCGATCCCCGCCCGGCTCGGACGGCGGATCAGCTCCTGGGCCAGCTCGACCACGGACGCCGTACGAACCCGGGCCGCCTGCGACAAGTCCTCGATCACGCTTCTCCCTCGCCCCCTAGTTGTGCCATACCGGCAGTGAGTGGACGGCGTCGATCGTCTCCACCGGCCGCGCGGACGCGCACGCCTCTCGCCCATGGTGGACCAGACACACCGCCGCCTCACGACTGAGTAAGACGCCGCAGTCGAAACCCTCGGCCCCGTGGAAGGACGGCAGCGGCACCACGGCGGCGATCTCGGAGGCGACGAAGAACCGTTCCAGCGCCTCGGTGGGCTCCACCATCCCGATGTGGAGCGTCTTGATGCCGTTGCGGCGGGCGGACGGATCGCGCAGCTCCAGCAGCCGCAGCAGGTGATCGGCGAGCGCCCGGTGACGTGGCGGGCCGTACAGCACGCGGTAGTGGACCATGTCCGGCTGCTGGGCGACGGCCGTCTCGATCGCCGCGAGATACGCCTTCTCCCGCGAGCGGGAGCCAGTGACGACCAGCTGCTCGCGCGCGCCGGCGACGACGTCGACCATCGCCTCGACCAAGTCGGTCCAGCGGGTGAGAACCTTAACCACCACGGCGGTGCCGGAGGTCTCCAGCACGCTCGTGGCCGCGCCGTCCTGGTGGGCGAACAACACCTCCGGGCGCTCGCGGTACAGCCGGCAAAGGCCCGCGCGGTTCCGTTTGCCCGTACGGCGTCGGCCGGACTCCCACGCGCTCATCAGGCTCGCGTCCGTCGCCCCGCCCGTGATCGCGTTCAGCGCGTCGGCCGCCTCCTCCAACGTCATGTTCAGCGCGAGCCGAGCCCGCTTGAGCGCCGATTCCCTGCTACTGGCTGCGGCCACTGCGACCGCCCCCTCCCCATCCGCCGGCGGTACCCGCAGTCTTCCCCGCCAGCAGGCCGTTCAGCAGCCCACACGCCCTGGCTGCCCGCGGGGGCGCCCGGGGGTCAGCGCTCGGGCTTGGGAGGCCGCTGCATCAGAGTGGCCGCGGCCTCGTCGAGAGTGACCTTCCCGTGCAGCAGGGCGGAGATCACTTCCGTGATCGGGATCTCGACATCATGGGCGCGGGCCAGGGCGAAGATCGCTTGGGCGGACTTGACGCCCTCGGTGGTCTGCCGGGTGGCGGCCGTCGCCTCCTCGACGCTCAGCCCCCGGCCGAGGTGGGTGCCGAAGGTACGGTTGCGCGACAGCGGGGAGGAGCAGGTGGCGACCAGGTCGCCCAGGCCCGCAAGCCCTGCGAGGGTGGCGGGGTGGGCGCCCATGGCTACCGCCAGCCGGGTGGTCTCCGCCAGGCCGCGGGTGATGAGCATGGCCTGTGCGTTGTGGCCCAGGCCCATGCCGGAGGCGATGCCGACCGCGAGGGCGATGACGTTCTTCACCGCGCCGCCCAGCTCGCAGCCGGTCACGTCGGTGCTGGTGTAGGGGCGGAAGTAGCCGGTGTGGCATGCCTTTTGGAAGCGGTGGGCGGCGCCCTCGTCGGGGCAGGCGATGGTGGCCGCGGCGGGCTGGCCGTCCATGATCTCGCGTGCCAGGTTCGGGCCGGACAGCACCACGATCCGCTCCGCGCTCACGCTGGTCACCTCGGTGATGATCTGGCTCGCCCGCAGATGGCTGCTCTGCTCGATGCCTTTCATCAGGGATACGATCACGGTGTCGGGCCCGATGTGCGGCGCCTACGCGGCGAGGTTGGTCCGCAGGGTCTGCGCGGGGATGGACAGCACCAGGAAGTCCGCGTCGTCCAGCGCGGCGGCCGGGTCGGTCGTCGCGGTCAGCGCGGCGGGCAGCTCGATGTCCGGAAAGTATCCGGGGTTGCGGTGCTGTGTGTTGATCGCGTCGGCGATCTCATCCCGGCGGGCGTGCACGATGACGCTGGTGCCGGCGTCGGCCAGGATCTTGGCCACGGCGGTACCCCAGGACCCGGCCGAGAACACCGCCGCGCGGGCCAATCGGCGCTGGGGCACGGCTGGGTCCTCTCGTCGGAGTGGTCGGGCGTGGGCATCGTATCGGCCGTGCCGGGCCCAGCCGGGGCCTTCCCGCCGCGCCGCAGGGCTAGCAGGACCGCGCGGTGGTCGGCAGCTTGGGCAGCACCTCGTGCGCCTTGCGCAGCAGGGGCGGGGCTTGCTGGCCTCCCGCCGAAGCTTGCGGTCCTTGGCGGGAGGGGTGTTCGGGGTGCGACCCTGAACCCTGGTCGCCACCGGGGGCGTTAGGCCGGCTGCCACCTGCGCGGCGGTCGCTCGCACGGCTCCCGGTGCATATACACCGTGGGCGGGAAGCCGGTACCGGACTCCGGGACGAACTCGTCGTACGACTGGCCTGGCTCGATGCGCTTGCCGCAGCGGTCGCAGCTCACCCAGTGCCGCTTCCACAGCCGGTTCAGCAGACGACCCGTGTCGCACAGCAGCCCGGACGGGCCCCCGCACCTCGACGTACAGGCCATGGTGTGGTTGATGAAACCCGGCCACGCGCGCGTACCAACACAGGGTCGGCAGGCACGCGGGAACCACCGCTCCGGCGGCGCCTGTTCCCCGAGATCGACAGCCGACACGGCGTTCAGCGCGTGGCCGCACCACACGCACGCGGCGCCCCGCCGCTGCTCGTCGTCCAACTCCTCCCGGGCGGGCAGGCCCAGGAACGCGAGCACCTCCGGCGTGATCTCCAACGTGACGCTCACCGGATCACCTGCGCTCGGTGGCTCGGGCACTGGCACGGCGGGTTGCCCGTGTTCATCAGCTCCGGGAACGGGTCGGCCTCGCACGGCACGGTGCGCGTGCCCCGGTCGGCCGTGATCGTGCCGTACCGGTCCACGGTGTAGACGCGCATCGTCATGCCACCGGCCAGTGGGCGGTCGGTGGGCGGAACCTCATCCCGCCCTGCCGTTGCCAGCGGATGAATGGTATTTGTTGCCATCGTCGGCGCTCCTATCCAGCGTTGGCCACGCCCCGGGGTGTTCGCCCACCGCCGGGGTCCTTCATGTGGTCAGCCTTGTACGCGAGTCGATGGGCATGCGATCCCCCGCCGGTAATCTCACGGTGAGATAACTTCCAATCCCGCCATGGGAATCCGGGGGCCGACATGCCGACCGCGCTCGAACCGATCGAACTGCCCGACTGGGCATGGGAACGCGCTGAGGTTCGCGAGTCCCTGCGCTGCCGGGACATGGGTGCCGTCTTCCGCCACGTGCAGCAGTACGCCGGTGCGAGCCAGGCCCGTATCGCCACAGCGACGGGCATGACGCAGGCCCGCGTCAACGAGATCATCAACGGCCGTCGGGAGGTTTCCCGACTCGATGTGTACGAGCGGATCGCGGACGGCCTTCACATGCCGGATGACGCCCGCCACCTCATGGGGCTCGCCGCCAGCCGTGAGAAGCGCGTCGGCGGGGCCGCCTTCGACCTCGCTGCCTTTCCGGAGATCGTGCGCGTGTACGCCGCTCAGAAGGCTGCCGCCGCGGAGATCCAGCAGCAGGCCCGCGAGGCTGCGGAGCTGGACGTTCTGGCTGTGCGTGGCCTCGGACTGGTCGGGCTCAATGACAGCCTGCTCCGCGCCTGTCTGCCACGCGAGCAGGGAAGCCGCAGCCTGCGTGTCCGCGTGGCGCTGCTCGACCCCGACAGCGACGCCCTGGCCCGGCGCGCCGCCGAAATCGGGGAGTCCGCTGGGTCCCTCGCCGGAGGCGTACGCCTCGCTGAGGCGCGGCTGCGCGAACTCGCCGACACGTGCGACATCGGCGTATGGCGGTACAAGATGCTGCCCACTTGGCGGCTGATCCGTACGGACGCCACGATGTTCGTCGGCGCCTTCGACACGGGCTGGGAAGGCCACGAGTCGGCGACGTACAAGGTCATGGCCACGCCGCATGGCCCCCTGTTCCGGGGCTTCCGGCGAATGTTCGAGGCGGTCATCGCCGACGCCGAGCGCACAGTGTGAACGAGAGGGGAGCGACAGTGCCGATCGAGGCGGAGCTGAAGGCGCGCGTCCACGCGCCGGAGGCGGTCATGCGGCAGCTGGAGGAGCGGGCGCGGGCCCGGGTCGAGGTGTACCGGGACACGTACTACGACCGGCCGGACGGCGTGCTGGAGAAGTCCGACCAGGAGCTGCGGGTGCGGACGGTGCACGGGCCGGACAGCACCCGCACGGTACTCACCTGGAAGGCGGCCGCTGTCGACGAGGCATCCGGGTCCAAGCCGGAGCACGAGACGGCCGTCGCTGACGTCGACGCCGCGCACGCGATCCTGCGCGGCCTGGGCTACGTCGTGCTCATCGCGTTCGAGAAGCGGTGCCGCAACTACCAGTTCGAGGCGCGCGGCCGGAAGATGCTCGCCACCCTGGTCCGCGTCCCCGAGATCGACGGTACGTTCCTCGAGGTCGAGACCCTCGTCGACGAGAACGAACTCGCCGCAGCTCTCGACGACATCCGCGCGGTGCTCGCCGAGCTGGGCGTCGGCCCGGACGACCTGACTCGGGAGACGTACACGGGCGCCGTCGCCGCGCAGCGCCGCTGACAAAACCTGCGCAGGCCGCCCCGCCAAGCTGCTCCTGAGTCATCCTGGGGCGCAAGACGCTGCGGAACCCGGTGGGCACCGCCGCCGCTGGTAATCAGGTCATCAGGTGCAGCAGTCGGGGTCCAGCCCCCTCGGCAGTTGCTCTCCGCCGAACACCGCGCAGGTCGCCTCGTGGCCGCCGAGGGCCGCGACGGCCAGGAGGAGGGAGCCGGCCGTCCAGGTGGTCAGTTCGCGTGGCCAGATGGCCTCGTCGTCGAAGACGTAGCCGGTCCAGTACAGGCCCGACTCCGGGTCGCGCAGGTGCTGGATGGACTGGAGGATCTCCAGGGCCCGGTCGGACTCGCCCATCGCCCAGAGCGCCAGGGCGAGTTCGGCGGACTCGCCGCCGGTGACCCAGGGGTTGGGGACGACGCAGCGGACGCCGAAGCCGGGCACGACGAAGCGGTCCCAGCCTTCCTCGATGCGGGACTTGGCCTCCGCGCCGGTGAGCGCGCCGCCCAGCACCGGGTAGTACCAGTCCATCGAGTAGCGGTCCTTGTCGAGGAACCGCTCGGGGTGGCGTCGTATCGCGTGCCGCAGCGCGCCCGCCGCCAACTCCCAGTCCGGCTGCGGCTCTTCGCGCTGCTCGGCGATGGCGAGCGCGCAGCGCAGGGCGTGGTGGACCGAAGAGCAGCCGGTGAGCAGGGCGTCGGCGGTGGCGGTGCCGTCGTCCTCCCGCCGCCAGCCGATCTGCCCCCCGGGCTGCTGGAGCCGCAGCACGTACTCGACGGCCGCGTACACGGCCGGCCACATGCGGTCCAGGAACGTGTCGTCGCCGGTGGAGAGGTAGTGGTGCCACACGCCTACGGCTATGTAGGCGACGAAGTTGGTCTCTCGCCCGGTGTCGGTGACGTCGTCGTAGGCGCCGTCGGCGTAGGCGGCGTACCAGGAGCCGTCGTCGTTCTGGTGCCGGGCCAGCCAGGTGTAGGCGCGTTCGGCGGCCGCGTGCTCGCCGGCCGCGTCCAGGGCCATCGCGGCCTCGGTGTGGTCCCAGGGGTCCAGGTGGTGGCCGCGGAACCAGGGTATGGCCCCGTCCTCCCGCTGCGCGGCGAGGATGCCGCGCACGGTCTCGGCGGCCTGCTCGGCGGTGAGCACCCCGGGCAGGACGAGATGCTCGGTGCGGGGGGTGGTCACTTGGCGTCCACCCGGGGCAGGTGGGGCTTGGTCGCGTACACCACGAAGCTCTTGCCGATGAGCGGGTTGAGCGCCTGCTCGGCGACCCGGGTGGCGAGCGGCTTCTTCATGATGTCCCAGACCAGCAGCTTGTGGTACGCCTTCACCGGCAGCGCCTTGTCGTTGTCGACGCCGAACGCGCACTTCAGCCACCAGTACGGCGAGTGCAGGGCGTGCGCGTGGTGGGTGCCGTAGGGCTTGAGGCCCGCCTCGCGTATCTTCGCGAGCAGTTCGTCCGCCTTGTAGATGCGGATGTGGCCGCCCTCGACCTCGTGGTAGGCGTCGGAGAGGGTCCAGCAGACCTTCTCGGGGCCGTAGCGCGGGACGGTGACGGCGATCCGGCCGCCCGGCCTGAGCACCCGCACCATCTCGGCGAGGACGCCCTTGTCGTCGGGGATGTGCTCCATCACCTCGGAGATGATGACGACGTCGAAGGACTCGTCGGGGAAGGGGAGGGCGAGCGCGTCGCCCTCCATGGCGGTCGCGGTGGCCCCCTCGGGCGCCTCGCCGGCCTCCTTCATCGCCGCGAACCACTTCGCGACCTCGCGGATCTCCTCGCCGTTCTGGTCCAGCGCGACGACCTGGGCGCCGCGCCGGTAGCACTCGAACGCGTGCCGGCCGGCCCCGCAGCCGAGGTCCAGGACGCGGTCGCCCGGGGCGAGCGGGAACCGGGAGAAGTCGACGGTCAGCACGTGGCCCTGCTTTCGGGGGTCGGGACAGCTTGTACAGCGTGGGGAGCGGCGGAACCGGCGATGGCCTCGCGATACCGGGCGACCGTGCCCTCGGCCGCGCGGGCCCAGGTGAAGTGCCGTAGCACCCGTTCGCGTCCGGCCCGGCCCAGCCGCGCACGCAGGCCCGGGTCGCCCAGCAGTCGGCCCAGACCGGCGGCCAGCGCCCCCGCGTCGCCCGGCGGCACCGCGAGGCACGTCTCCCCGTCGCGCCCCGCGACCTCGGGGATCGCCCCGCCGGTGGTGGCGACCAGGGGTGTGCCGGTGGCCATCGCCTCCGCCGCCGGCAGTGAGAAGCCCTCGTAGAGCGACGGCACACAGGCGACCTCGGCCGAGCGGACCAGGTCGACCAGTTCCGCGTCCGAGATGCCCTTGACGAACTCGACGGCGCCTTCGAGGCCGTACCGCTCGATCGCCTGCGCGACCGGGCCCTCGGCCGGCCGCTTCCCCACGACGACGAGGTGGGCGCCCGGGTGTTCGGTACGGACCTTCGCCAGTGCCTCGACGAGGAAGACCAGGCCCTTGAGCGGTACGTCCGCGCTGGAGGTGGTGACGATCCGGCCCGGCACGACGGGCACCGACGGGTCGGGGGAGAACAGGTCGGTGTCGGCGCCGACGTGGACGACGTGGATGCGGTCGTCCCGTACGCCGAGATGGTCGACGATCTCCTGGCGGGAGGTGCCGGAGACGGTGAGCACGGACGGCAGCCGGCGCGCGACGCGCTTCTGCATGCGGGTGAACGCGTACCAGCGCCGCACGGAGTACCGCCGCTGCCAGCCCTCGGCGGCGTCCAGCTCCAACTGCCGGTCGACGGTGATGGGGTGGTGGATGGTGGTGACGAGCGGCGCGCCGACGTCACCGAGCAGGCCGTAGCCGAGGGTCTGGTTGTCGTGCACGACGTCGAACTCGCCGCGCCGGGCCCGCAGATGGCGGCGGGCGCGCAGCGAGAAGGTCAGCGGCTCGGGGAAGCCGCCGGTCCACATGGTGGCGACTTCGAGGGCGTCGATCCAGTCGCGGTACTCGTCGCGTCCGGGGGTGCGGAAGGGGTCCGGCTGGCGGTACAGGTCGAGGCTGGGAAGCTCGGTGAGGGTCAGGCGGTCCGCGTAGTCCGCGCCCTCGTCGAGGACCGGGTACGGCTGGGAGCCGATGACCTCGACACGGTGGCCGAGGCGGGCCAGCTCACGCGAGAGGTGCCGTACGTAGACGCCCTGCCCGCCGCAGAACGGGTTCCCTTTGTAGGTCAGAAGCGCGATGTCGAGCGGTCGCTCACCGTCGGCCGCCAAGTCCTGCCCGGACCGGGCCCGACTGGCCTCAGCGGTCACTCTGGGCCCCCTTCTGCCTGCACTGTCCCGCGAGACTACGACGGGACGCTAATCTAGAACAAGTTTCAGACTTGATCGTTCGGGAGGCTCTGAATCTACCGGCAGGTAAGGGCACTGTGACCAGTGGATCAGGTGATTCACGCCACGGCTCGGGCCCTGG
Source organism: Streptomyces sp. NPDC018693 (assembly GCF_044391385.1). NCBI lineage: Bacteria > Bacillati > Actinomycetota > Actinomycetes > Kitasatosporales > Streptomycetaceae > Streptomyces > Streptomyces sp. NPDC018693. The sequence goes on from NZ_JBIRZZ010000008.1 coordinate 221,002, forward strand.
CATGCTGTGTGATCACCAGCTCACCGACTGTCACGGAACGGTACCCAATGCCTGCGGAAACCAGTGGCGCACACCCGGCCTCGCCGCCTCTCACCGAACGGCAGGAGGCCCGCCGCCGGCGCATTCTGCACGCGAGCGCACAGCTCGCCAGCCGGGGCGGTTTCGACGCGGTCCAGATGCGGGAGGTCGCCGAGTCCTCCCAGGTCGCCCTCGGCACCCTCTACCGCTACTTCCCCTCCAAGGTGCATCTGCTGGTCGCGACCATGCAGGACCAGCTGGAGCACATGCACGGCACGCTGAAGAAGAAGCCCCCGGCGGGCGACACGGCCGCCGAGCGCGTGGCGGAGACGCTGATGCGCGCCTTCCGCGCCCTCCAGCGCGAACCGCACCTCGCCGACGCCATGGTCCGCGCGCTCACCTTCGCCGACCGCAGCGTCAGCCCCGAGGTCGACCAGGTGTCCCGCCAGACCACCGCGATCATCCTCGACGCGATGGGCCTCGACACGCCGACCCCGGAGCAGCTCTCAGCGGTCCGCGTCATCGAGCACACGTGGCACTCGGCCCTGATCACCTGGCTCTCGGGCCGCGCCTCCATCGCCCAGGTGAAGATCGACATCGAGACGGTGTGCCGCTTGATCGACCTGACGGACCCGGGGGCGGGCTCGGCCTGACGGCACCGGGACCGCGCCGCCCGCCGGGCCGATCAGACCTTCGGCAGGCCCCCGGGCACAGAAAGAACCTACGAGACGGGTTCCCTTCGCCGGCATTGTCCGGATCAGGTTATGGGGGTCGCCTTCCGGCCCTACTGCTGCCTTCCGGCCTCTCAGCCCGACCGTCGATGTCGGCCTCGGCGGATGCCGTAGCGTCTCGCCAAAGTCGGCTACTCCGGTCGAACTCCCTCACTCGCCTCGTAGGCCACTTATAGGGTAAACCTCCTGGAGAGATATAAACCACCCGAACGGGGAATTTTTTACTCGTCCGGCGGGAACACCGCCTCCCCGCTCCCCAGCAGCGTGATCGCGATCGCCTCCACCGGGCAGTTCTCCGCCGCCTCCAGCACCCGCTCGTTCGCGTCGGTGTCCGGATGGACCGGGTGGGACTGCCGGGCCGCGTCCAGCCGGAAGCCGTCCGCCGCCCGGTGGACGCACTGGGCCGAGCCGATGCACAGGGAGCGGTCGACCTCGATGTGCCAGCGGTCGCCCATCGGTCCTACGCCCCCGCCGGCAGGTGGATCATCTTGTGCTCCAGGTACTCCCCGTACCCCTCGGGCCCGAACTCCCTCCCCAGTCCGCTGTTCTTGTAGCCGCCGAAGGGGCCCAGCATGTCGAGGCTGAAGGTGTTCACGGAGTACGTGCCGGTACGGACCTGGCGGGCGATCTCGATGCCGCGCTCCACGTCGGCGGTCCACACGCTGCCGCTCAGCCCGTAGTCGGAGTCGTTCGCGATCTTCACGGCTTCGGCCTCGTCGCCGTAGGGCAGCAGGCAGATCACCGGGCCGAAGATCTCCTCCCGGGCGATGCGCATGGAGTTGTCGACGTCGCCGAAGAGGGTCGGTTCGACGTACCAGCCGAGGTCCAGGCCGGCCGGGCGTCCGCCGCCGGCGAGGATCTTGGCGCCCTCCTCCTGCCCGATGCGGATGTAGTCGAGGTTGCGCTGCTGCTGGCGGCGGGCCACGAGCGGGCCGACCTGGGTGGCGGGGTCGAGCGGGTCGCCGACGACCAGCGCGCTCGCGGCGGCCGAGAAGGCGTCGGCGAACTCGTCGTAGCGGGAGCGCGGGACGAGGATGCGGGTCTGGGCCACGCACGCCTGGCCGTTGTTCATCCAGGCCGCCGGGACGATACCGGCGACGGCCGTCCCGACGTCCGCGTCCGGGAGTACGACGGCCGCCGACTTGCCGCCCAGCTCCAGCGTGACGCGCGTGAGATGGCGCGCCGCCACCTCCATGACCCGCTTGCCGGCGGCGACCGACCCGGTGAAGGAGACCTTGTCCACGCCTGGGTGCCCGACCAGGTACTCGCTGACCTCGCGGTCCGCCGGAAGGATCGACAGCACGCCCTCCGGGAGCCCGGCGTCCTTCGCGATCTCCGCGAGGATGTACGCGTCCAGCGGCGACTCCGGCGACGGCTTGAGGACGACCGTGCAGCCGGTCAGCAGCGCGGGGGCGAGCTTGGCGGCGGCGACGAACTGCGGCACGTTCCAGGGGACGACGGCCGCGACGGCCCCGACCGGCTCCCGCCGTACGAGGATCCGCCCGAGCACCCCGTCGCGCCGCTCCTCGTAGGTGAAGTCCCGGGCGACCGTGATCGCCGCGTCCCACACCATCATCGCGCCGAGCGCCTGGGCGAGGACGCTCCAGGAGTACGGGGAGCCGTTCTCGGCGGAGATCACCCGGGCGATCTCCTCGTGCCGGGCGGCGATCCCGTCCTTGATGCGGGTGACGACGGCGATCCGCTCCTCCAACGGCAGCCGCGGCCACGGCCCTTCGTCGAAGGCTCTGCGCGCCACCGCGACCGCCCGGTCCACGTCGGCCGTCGAGGCGTGCGGCACCCGTCCGATGACCTCCTCCGTGTGCGGCGAGATCACCTCGATGACGCCCTTGCCGAGGGGGTCGGTCAACTCCCCGCCGATGCACAGCTGTCCGTGTTCCACGAGCTCGGTCATGGCCGACTGCCTCCCGGAGCCTGACTCTCTGAAACTCTCCGACGAACTCTCTGACAGACTCTCTGAACAGACTCTCTGACGGTCCATCAGATTCTTGTGGAACAGATACCAGTTCCCCTTCGAGGAGTCCACGCATCGCGCACCACCCGGCAGCCGTCGAGTGACTCGGGCTCCCATCGAAACGCGTTCTAGTTATAGTGGCGGTCAGGGTGCCGGAGCGCGGTGATTGGGGAGCCCATGGCGCAGACGTACGATCACGGCGGCGGCGTCCGGTCGATCCGGGTCCCGATCCCGGACAACCCGCTCGGGCACACGCTCGTCCACGTCGTCGACACCGACCGCGGCCCGGTGCTGATCGACACCGGCTGGGACGACCCCGCCTCCTGGGACACCCTGACCGCCGGCCTGACGTCCCTCGGCACCGACGTCACCGAGCTGCACGGCGTCGTCATCACCCACCACCACCCCGACCACCACGGCCTGTCGGGCAAGGTCCGCGAGGCGTCGGGCGCCTGGATCGCGATGCACGCGGCGGACGCGTCGATCGTCCGGCGGGCCCGCGGGACCCGCCCCGAGCGCTGGTACACGTACATGGCGGACAAGCTGCTGGCGGCCGGCGCGCCCGACGACCATGTGGCTCCCTTGCGCAGGGCGCACCGCCGCACCCTCCCGGGCCTCTCCCCCGCCCTCCCCGACCGCGAGATCACCCCCGGTGAACTCCTCGACCTCCCCGGCCGCCGCCTGCGCGCGATCTGGACCCCCGGCCACACCCCCGGCCACGTCTGCCTCCACCTGGAGGAGGACCACCCCGCCCAACTCCCCGGCAAGGGCCGCCTGTTCTCGGGCGACCACCTCCTCCCCGAGATCACCCCGCACATCGGCCTGTACGAGGACCCCGACGACACCACCGTCACCGACCCCCTCGGCGACTACCTCGACTCCCTCGAACGCGTCGGCCGCCTCGCCCCCGCCGAGATCCTCCCCGCCCACCAGTACCCCTTCAGCGACGCCCCGGCCCGCGTCCGCGAGCTGCTCACCCACCACATGTCCCGCCTCACCGGCCTCCTCGCCCTCCTCTCCACCCCCCTCACCCCCTGGCAGCTCGCCGAGCGCATGGAGTGGAACCGGCCCTGGCCCGACATCCCGCACGCCTCCCGCAACATCGCCGTCGCGGAGGCGGAGGCCCACCTGCGCCATCTGGTGAAGCAGGGCCGCGCGGAGGCGGCCCCGGGGAGCGACCCGGTGGCGTACGCGGCGGTCCGCTGAGCCGGGGGCCACAGGGCCCCTCGGAGCCGCGCCTACCGCCCGGTACAGTAGCCGCGTCGTCATCACACCCGTACGGGGGGAAGCCGGTGCAATTCCGGCGCTGACCCGCAACCGTGAACCGTCGTCGGCCGTTCGTCCGTCCGTCCGATGGTGAGCCGGACTGCCCCGTACGGGACGTGACCGGCTCACGTGCGCCGGCACCCGCCGCCGTACGACAGGCACCGTCGAGGTCTACGGAGCCGAGCCGCCGGGATGTCCCGCGCTGCCCGGCTCCCCCTAGGGGAGAGGCACCCGCCGATCATGAACGTCCGCCGCAGCGCCGCGGCGCTGGCCGCCGCCACCGCCGCCATCGCCGTGATCGGCGCCGCCACGCCCGTCGTGGCCGCCACGCCGTCGCCGACCCCCACCGTGGCGATACCCGACGGCCTGTACGGCCTGTCCGACCCGACGTACGACGGTGTGTGGCGCCAGTCGTACGCCCTGCTCGCCCAGCACGCCGTGGGCGTGGTCCCGGCCGACACGGCGGTCGGCTGGCTGGCCGGCCAGCAGTGCGCCGACGGCGCCTTCGCCGCCTTCCGCGCGGACACCGGCAAGCCCTGCGACGCCCAGCTCATGGTCGACACCAACAGCACGGCCGCCGCCGTACAGGCCCTGGACGCGCTCGGCGGCCACGATGCGGCGACCGCCAAGGCCGTCACCTGGCTGAAGTCGATCCAGAACAAGGACGGCGGCTGGGGGTACACACCCGGCAGCCCCAGCGACACCAACTCGACCTCCGTCGTGATCGGCGCGCTCAGCGCGGCGGGCGTGGAGCCGCGGCAGGTCCTCAAGGACGGCAAGTCCCCGTACGACGCCCTGCTGGCCCTCGCCCTGCCCTGCGACGGCGGCACGGACGCGGGCGCCTTCGCCTTCCAGCCCGACAAGGACGGCAAGCTCGTCGCCAACGCGGACGCGACGGCGTCCGCCGTCCTCGGCGGTCTCGGCCGGACGCTGGCCGGCGCCCACACCGAGCGGACGACGTCCGCGCCGAGCTGCGAGAAGACCACCGACCCGGAGCGGGCCGCCCTCAACGCCGCCTCCTACCTGGTCCGGACCCTGGCCGAGGACCACCACCTGATCTCCACGCTCCCCGGCGCCGAGAACCAGCCCGACATCGGCAACACCGCCGACGCGGCCCTCGCCCTCGCGACCGCCGGCCACCAGGCCGAGGCCACCGAGACCCTGACCTGGCTGAAGGCCAACTCGGAAGGCTGGGCGGACATGAGCGGCCCCGCGGCCTACGCCCAGCTGATCCTGACCTCCCTGGCCGCCGGCGCCGACCCGCGCGACTTCGGCGGCGCGGACCTGGTCGACCGCCTGAACAAGACGGGCCCCGCCCCGAAGGAGACGCCCGCCGCGGCCACCGCCTCGGCCTCCCCCGCCACCGGGTCACCCGAGCGGGACGACGAGAAGACCCTGGGCGCCACCGCGATCGCGGGCGTCGGCATCCTCCTCCTGATCGTGGCCGGCGGCGTCGTGGTGGTGGTACGGGCACGGAAGCGGCAGCCGTGAGCCGCCGCCGCGCCCTGACCGTCGTACTCCTGTCGGCCCTGTCCGCCCTGTCCGCCCTGCTCCTGCCGCTGCCCACCGCGGGCGCGGCAGGGGCGGCGACCGGCTACCGCTACTGGTCCTTCTGGACCCACGACGGCAAGGGCTGGACGTACGCCACCGAGGGTCCCTCCACGGCCCGCCCCTCCGACGGCGACGTCCACGGCTTCCGCTTCGCGGTGAGCGACGACTCGGCGAACGCGGCCCAGCCGCGCGGCGCGGCCGCCTTCGGCCCTATCTGCGCCCGGACCCCGGCCCAGGACGGCACGAAGCGCGTCGCCCTGATCATCGACTTCGGCACCCCGACCGACGCGCCGTCCGGCGAGACGCCACCGGCTCCCCGCACGGCCTGCGCCCGCGTCGCCTCCGACGCGACCACCGCCGAGGCCCTGGCCTCGGTCGCCAAGCCCCTCCGCTACGACCCCAACGCCCTCCTGTGCGCCATCGCGGGCTACCCGGAGAAGGGCTGCGCGGAGCAGGTGTCGACGAACAACACCTCGACGAAGAACAACACCTCGAACGAGAGCGAGGGCCCCTCCCTCGGCCTCCTCACCGGCCTCGGCGTCATCACCCTGCTCGCCGGCACAGCCGTATGGCAGGCGAGACGGCGCAGGCATGCTTAGGAACCCACGTAGCTGCGGGCAGTCGTGCCTCCCCCAGTGCCTTAAGGGCCTGGGAGGTACCCCCAGGGGCGGCACGGGTGGGCGGTGGGGGTCCCCCCGCTCGAGCGAAGCCGAGAGTGGGGGAGGCACCCCGCAGCGCCGGGCTGCGCATCCACCCCCGGCTCAGCCCCACGCACAGCTGCACCCCGGCGCCTGGTGGCTCTGGGCCCTCGCCCTCGGCACCGCCGCCACCCGCACCACCAACCCCCTCCTCCTCGCCCTCCTCATCACCGTCTCCGCGTACGTCGTGGCCACCCGCCGCCCCGACGCCCCCTGGGCCCGCTCCTACACCGCCTTCGTCAAACTCGCCCTCGCCGTCCTCACCATCCGCCTCCTCTTCGCGATCTTCCTCGGCTCCCCCATCCCCGGCACCCACACCCTCCTCACCGTCCCCGAAGCCCCCCTCCCCACCTGGGCACAGGGCATCCGCCTGGGCGGCCGGGTGACCGCCGAGGGCCTCCTCTTCGCCGCCTACGACGGCCTGAAGCTCGCCACCCTCCTCATCTGCGTGGGCGCCGCGAACGCCCTCGCGAACCCCTCCCGCCTCCTCAAAGCCCTCCCCGGCGCCCTGTACGAGACGGGCGTGGCCGTGGTCGTGGCCCTCACCTTCGCCCCGAACCTCATCGCCGACGTCCACCGCCTGCGCGCCGCCCGCCGCCTGCGCGGCCGCCCCGACCGAGGCATCCGCGGCCTCCTCCACGTCGGACTGCCGGTGCTGGAGGGCGCGTTGGAGCGGTCGGTCGCCCTCGCGGCCGCGATGGACGCCCGCGGCTACGGCCGTACCGTCCGCGTCCCACCCGCGCTCCGCCGTACGACGACCGCGCTCACCCTGACCGGCCTGCTCGGTGTGTGCGCGGGAACGTACGGACTGCTCACCGCGGAGGGCGGCACCTACGGCATGCCCGTGCTCCTGACCGGACTCGTGGCCGCACTCGCCGGGCTCTGGCTGGGCGGCCGCCGCACCCCCCGCACCCGCTACCGCCCCGACCGCTGGGACGCCCGCGCCTGGCTCGTCACCGTGTCGGGCGCGGCCGCGGCCGCACTGCTCGCCCTGGCCGCCGAGCGAGACCCGACGGCGCTGCACCCCGGCGTCATCCCCCTGGTCGCCCCCGAGTTCCCGCTCTGGCCGGCCGCGGCCATCCTGCTGGGCCTGCTGCCCGCCTTCGTCACCCCACCTCCCGTCGCCGCCTCCGAGGAGCCGCCGTGATCCGCTTCGAGAACGTCTCCGTGACGTACGAGGGGGCGCCCGAACCCGCCGTGCGGGGCGTCGACTTCGAGGTGCCGGAGGGCGAACTGGTCCTGCTGGTCGGCCCGTCGGGCGTCGGCAAGTCCACCGTCCTGGGCGCGGTGAGCGGCCTGGTCCCGCACTTCACCGGCGGCACCCTGCGCGGCCGGGTGACGGTCGCCGGCCGTGACACCCGTACCCACAAGCCGCGCGACCTCGCCGACGTGGTCGGCACCGTCGGGCAGGACCCGCTGTCGCACTTCGTGACGGACACGGTGGAGGAGGAACTCGCCTACGGGATGGAGTCGTTGGGCCTCGCCCCGGAGGTGATGCGCCGCCGCGTGGAGGAGACCCTGGACCTGCTGGGCCTGGCCGGCCTGCGCGACCGCCCGATCGCCACCCTCTCCGGCGGCCAGCAGCAGCGCGTCGCCATCGGCTCCGTCCTCACCGCCCACCCGAGCGTCCTCGTGCTCGACGAACCGACCTCTGCGCTGGACCCGGCGGCCGCCGAGGAGGTCCTGGCCGTCCTCCAACGCCTGGTCCACGACCTCGGCACCACCATCCTGATGGCCGAACACCGCCTGGAGCGGGTCATCCACTACGCCGACCAGATCCTTCTGCTCCCAGGCCAAGGAGCCGCCCCGGTGCTCGGCCCTCCGGCCGACGTGATGACGGTCTCCCCCGTCTTTCCACCGGTGGTGGCCCTGGCCCGAACCGCAGGCTGGTCCCCCCTGCCACTGACGGTCCGAGACGCCCGACGCAGAGCGGCAGCCCTGCGTGAACGGCTGACGGGACGGACCCCGGAGACCGCCGTACGGGAGCATCGCGCCGCCGCACGGGAACCGGAGGCGGCCATGCAGAAGCAGAGCACCGCCACGCTGCGGGAGCCGGAGGCCACCGCACAGGAACCGCAAGCCGCCGCGCGGGAGCAGCGCGCCGCTGTCCTGCGGGAGCCGGGCGCCGCCACACAGAAACCGGAAGCCGCCGCACAGAACCCAGAGACCGCCGCACAGGAACACCACGCCGCCGCGCCCCGGCAGCCGGGCGCCGCCGCCCCGGAACCGGACACCACCGCACAGGAACCGCAAGCCGCCGCGCAGCAGCAGCGCGCCGCTGTCCTGCGGGAGCCGGGCGCCGCCACGCAGAAACCGGAAGCCGCCGCGCAGAAACGGGAGACCACCACACAGCAACCGGAAGCCGCCACGCGGGAGCCGGGGACCGCCGTGCGGGCAGAGCCGGGCGGCCGGAAGGCGGAGGAGGCACCTGCCGAGCGCAACCGCCTCGCACAGGACCGCCCCGAGCAGCCCGCAGCCCCCGGACGCGTGGCCGCAGCCCACGAACACCCCGCCGCGCCCCACGAACAGCCAGCCCCGGCCGCGCCCCACCAACAGCCAGCCTCGGACCACGAGCACCCGGCCGCCACCCACGAACCCCCGGCCACAACACCTCGCCCCCGCCGCATGCTCGGGCGCCGCCGGTCCGCGCAAGCCGCCGCCGAGGGACGACCGGCCGCGTCTCCTCTCGCCCGACGCCTCTTTATCGGGCGCCGCACCCCGGCCACCCGCGGCACCGCATCACCCGGCGCTCCACTCCCCGTCGCCGAGGCCCGCTCCCTGGCCGTCCGGCGCGGTCGCGTGGACGCCCTCCGGCACGTCGACCTGTCCGTCTCCGCCGGCGAGGCGATCGCCCTCATGGGCCGCAACGGCGCCGGGAAGTCGACGCTGCTGTCCGCGCTGGTCGGGCTCGTCGAGCCCGTTGGCGGTACGGTGCGCGCCGGCGGTGCCGTACCGCACCGTACGGCCCCGCGGGACCTCGTACGCCGCGTCGGGCTCGTCCCGCAGGAGCCGCGCGACCTGCTGTACGCCGACACGGTGGCCGCCGAGTGCGCGCAGGCCGACCGGGACGCCGGGGCCGCGCCCGGCACGTGTCGGGCCCTGGTGTCCGAGCTGCTGCCCGGGGTCACGGACGATCTGCATCCGCGCGACCTGTCGGAGGGCCAGCGGCTGTCGCTCGCCCTCGCGGTGGTGCTGACCGCCCGCCCTCCCCTCCTCCTGCTCGACGAGCCGACGCGCGGCCTGGACTACGCGGCGAAGGCCCGTCTGGTGACCCGTCTGCGCGGGCTGGCCGCCGAGGGACACGCGATCGTGCTGGCCACGCATGACGTGGAGCTGGCGGCCGAGCTGGCGCACCGGGTGGTGCTGCTGGCCGACGGCGAGGTGATCGCCGACGGCCCGGCGGCGGACGTGGTGGTGTCCTCCCCCTCGTACGCCCCTCAGGTCGCGAAGATCCTGGCCCCGCAGAAGTGGCTCACGGTCGCCCAGGTGAAGAAGGCGCTCGATGACCATCAGCCGTGACCGCCAGGCCCGGGCCGTCCGTCTGGGCCCCCGCTCGGTGATCGCCCTCACCCTCGTCAGCGCGGTCGGAGTGGCGGCCCTCACCTGGCCCTTCTTCGCCCCGCCCGCCTCCTCCGCGGTGGCCCACGCCCAGGACGCGCCGTGGCTCTTCGCCGGTCTGCTGGTCCTTCTCGTCGCGGTCGTGGCGGCGACCGTCGCCGAGTCGGGGCTGGGTCCGAAGGCGGTCGCGATGCTCGGGGTGCTGGCGGCGGCGGGTGCGGCGCTGCGCCCGATCGGCGCGGGCACGGCCGGGCTGGAGCCGATGTTCTTCCTGATGGTGCTGAGCGGCCGGGTGCTCGGCCCGGGCTTCGGCTTCGTGCTGGGCTGCGTGACGATGTTCGCGTCGGCCCTGCTGACCGGCGGGGTCGGCCCCTGGATGCCGTACCAGATGCTGTCGATGGGCTGGTTCACGATGGGCGCGGGCCTGCTGCCGGGCGCGGACCGGCTGCGCGGCCGGGCCGAGGTGCTGCTGCTGGCCGGATACGGCTTCCTGGCCGCCTTCGCCTATGGCACGGCCATGAACATGCAGGGCTGGCCCTTCATCGACCCCGACAGCACGACGATCGCCTTCGACCCGGAGGCGGGCCCCGCCGCGAACCTGGCCCGCTTCGCCGCGTACTGCCTGGCCACCTCCCTCGGCTGGGACCTGGGCCGGGCGGTCTGCACGGTGGTCCTGACCGTGGCGCTGGGTCCGGCCGTGCTGAAGGCGCTCCGCAGAGGCACACGGCGTGCGGCGTTCGAGGCGCCGGTCACATTCACCGGGCCGTGAGCGTCCACGAACGGTGAACCACCCCACATGACCCACGTCACCAACTAGGTGACCTAGTAGAACATTTCAGACAGCATGTCCACCACAAAACTGCTTCTGACCTGCACAATGAGACCCAGGTCACAGAGATCACCAGCACTCCGTATGCGACCACAACTAGTACAAGGGGTATTTGCCAGCCCATTTCGCCCCTGCTTCTCTGGACGACGTCGCACGGCGCCGACGTGCCCCACGGGCCTCGGCGCCGACGCATGCCGAGCACCACCCGGCAGGCCCGCGACGACCCTGTCCCCGAAGAAAAAGGTTCTCCGTGTCCTTCGCCGTCATCCGCCGCATCGCCTCCGCCCCCAAGAAGGTCCTCACCACCGCCGCCGTGGTCACCGCCACCGCCGGCATGGCACTGACCGCGGCCCCCGCCCACGCCGCCCCGGCGTCCACGGCGTCCGCCGCCGAGGCCAAGGCGATCGCGAAGAAGATGATCCCGGACGCGGCCCAGTACAACGCCTTCGCCAAGATCGTCGAGCACGAGAGCGGTTGGGACGTCGACGCCACCAACCCGTCCTCCGGCGCCTACGGCCTCGTCCAGGCCCTCCCCGGCTCCAAGATGGCCTCCGCCGGCTCCGACTGGAAGACCAACGCCGCCACCCAGATCGAGTGGGGCCTGGACTACATGAACGACCGCTACGGCAGCCCGGTCGGCGCCTGGAACTTCTGGCAGGCCAACGGCTGGTACTGAGCCGCACGACACCACGCCTGACAGGGCGGTGACCCCGATCTCAGGGTCGCCGCCCTTCGCGTGTCACTCGGCGACCACGCGGAGTTCCTTGACCCCGTTGATCCACGCGGACCGCAGCCGCCGGGGCTCCTCCACGAGCCGGATGCCCGGCAGGACGTCGGCGACGGCGTTGAAGATGAGGTCGATCTCCAGCACCGCCAGCGACTTTCCGAGGCAGAAGTGGGGTCCCCCGCCGCCGAACCCCAGGTGGGGGTTCGGATCCCGGGTGATGTCGAAGTCGTCGGGGGCCTCGAACACCTCCGGGTCGTGATTGGCGGAGGCGTAGAAGAGCCCGACCCGGTCACCCTTCCTGATCGTCCGTCCGCCCAGTTCGGTGTCCTCGGTGGCGGTCCGCTGGAAGGAGACGACGGGCGTGGCCCAGCGCACGATCTCCTCGGCGGCGGTGCTCGGCCGCTCCCTCTTGTACAGCTCCCACTGCTCGGGATGGGTGAGGAAGGCGTGCATGCCGTGGGTGATGGCGTTGCGGGTCGTCTCGTTCCCGGCGACGGCGAGCATCAGGACGAAGAAGCCGAACTCGTCGGAGTTCAGGTTCCCTTCGTTCTCGGCGGCGACCAGGGTGGTGACGATGTCCCCGGCGGGACACCGCTTCCGTTCCGTGGCCATGTTCATGGCGTAGGCGATGATCTCGGCCGCGGACTGCGCGCCGACCTCTTCCGTGATGGCGTACTCGGGATCGTCGTAGGCGATCATCTTGTTGGACCAGTCGAAGATCTTGCCGCGGTCCTCCTGCTCCACGCCGATCAGCTCGGCGATCGCCTGGAGCGGCAGTTCGCAGGCGACGCGGGTGACGAAGTCGAAGGGGCCTTCGTGTTCGCGCGCGCCGGTGACGATGGCCCGGGCCCGCTCCCGCAGCCGCTCCTCCAGCGCCCGTATGGACCGGGGCGTGAACCCGCGCTGCACGATCTGCCGCACCCGCGTGTGCTCCGGCGGGTCCATGTTCAGCAGGATCAGCCGCTGCGCCTCGATGGAGGAACGCTCGATGTGCTCGTTGAAGCGGATGATCGCGGTGTTGAGGGAGGACGAGAAGAGCTCGGGGTGCGTGGAGACGTACCGGACGTCGGCATGCCGGGTGACCGCCCAGTACCCGCCGTCCTCGAAGCCGGCGACGTTGCCCGACTGGGGAATCCAGCGCACGGGTTCCACCCGGCGCAGCTCGGCGAACTCGGGGAGGGGCACACGGTGGTGCAGCAGGTCGGGGTCGGTGAAGTCGAACCCGTCGGGAAGCGCTGGACAGGGCATGGGCGGCTCCAGCCAGGGGCAATTCATCTGACGGCTAGTCAGAAACAGGTTCCGGCGACGGTAGTTCAGCGGGTCGAAGCCTGCAAGACCCTTGCGGTGAGCGACATCACATCAGCAGACTGCAACAGAGGAACTAGAACACGTACTAGTTACCCGTACCGGTCACCCGTACTGGTTGCGCGTCCTAGTTCCGCCGCAGGAGCCGCCGCCCCCCGGAAGGATCCGCACCCATGGCCGCCGAACCCGTGATCGTGGAAGCCGTCCGCACCCCCATCGGCAAGCGCCAAGGCGCGCTGGCCAACCTCCACCCCGCCTACCTCCTCGGTGAGACCTACCGCGAACTCCTCGGCCGCACCGGCATCCCCGCCGACGCGGTCGAGCAGATCGTCGGCGGCACGGTGACCCATGCCGGCGAACAGTCCATGAACCCGGCCCGCACCGCCTGGCTGACGATGGGCCTCCCCTACGAGACGGCCGCGACGACGGTCGACTGCCAGTGCGGCTCGTCGCAGCAGGCGTCCCACATGACGGCGAACATGATCGCGGCGGGCGTGATCGACGTGGGCATCAGCTGCGGGGTCGAGGCGATGTCCCGCGTGCCCCTCGGCTCGGGCTCCAAGCACGGCCCCGGAAAGCCGTTCCCGGACGAGTGGAACGTGGACCTCCCGAACCAGTTCGAGGCGGCGGAACGCATCGCCCGCAACCGGGGCCTGACGCGCGAAGGCGTGGACGCCCTGGGCCTCCTCTCGCAGGAGCGGGCGGCGGTCGCCTGGGCCGAGGAACGCTTCAAGCGTGAGACCTTCGCCGTCCAGGTCCCCACCACGGAGGAGGAACAGGCCGCGGGCCAGGGCATGTGGCGCCTGGTGGACCGGGACGAGGGCCTGCGGGACACCTCCATGGACGCCCTGTCCGGCCTGAAGCCCATCATGCCGACGGCCGTCCACACGGCCGGCAACTCCTCCCAGATCAGCGACGGCGCGGCGGCGATCATGTGGGCCTCGAAGCGGATGGCCCGCGCCCTGAAACTGAGGCCCCGCGCGCGGATCGTCGCCCAGGCCCTGGTGGGCGCGAACCCCCACTACCACCTGGACGGCCCGATCGACGCGACGAACGCCGTCCTCGGCAAGGCGGGCATGACCCTGAAGGACATCGACCTGGTCGAGATCAACGAGGCGTTCGCGTCGGTCGTACTGAGCTGGGCGAAGGTCTTCGACCAGGACCTGGACAAGGTCAACGTCAACGGCGGCGCCATCGCCCTCGGCCACCCGGTGGGCGCCACCGGTGCCCGCCTCATCACCACCGCCCTCCACGAACTGGAGCGCACGGACAAGGAGTTCGCCCTGATCACGATGTGCGCGGGCGGCGCCCTGGCCACCGGCACGATCATTCAGCGCCTGTGACCCAGGAGGCTCAGACCTGGTGCTCCACCCGATGCCGGATGTAGTCGTCCCACGTGCTCATTGACGACGAACTCACGCAGCGCGGCCTCACGCCACGCGTCCACCACGTCGACCGTGTCCTCGACCGAGCCCCGCACGGGCACCCCCACCCAGTACCAGGCCCGTGCGGAGCCCGCGCGCTCCTGGTCGGTGCCGCGGTGCCTGTGCGGAGGTACTGGAGAAGGGCCTCTCCTCTGCCCCGTCCATTGAGCGTCGCCACGGAGAGTTGCCCGCAGCGGCAGCACCCGGCGATGGTGCCGCGGCTCGCCGAACGGCAGTGATCAGGCGCTCGCCGCCGGTTCCTTCAGCGAGTCCGGGTCCGGGCCCGGATCCGCAGTCGGCTCCGGATCGTGCGCGGGTGCCGGATGCGTCGACGGGCGTGCTCGGGGGCCCTGGAGGGCGTGCGTCAGGGCGAAGCCGGCCAGGACGACGATGGCGCCGCCGAGGGCGTCCAGGACCCAGTGGTTGCCGGTGGCGACGATCGCCGAGGCCGTGAAGAGGGGGTGGAGGAGGCCGAGTGCCTTCATCCACCACTTGGGGGCGACGATGGCGATGACCAGGCCGCACCACAGCGACCAGCCGAAGTGGAGGGACGGCATCGCCGCGTACTGGTTGGTCAGGGACGTCAGGGTGCCGTAGTCGGGCTGGGAGAAGTCCTGGACGCCGTGGACCGTGTCGATGATGCCGAGCGTCGGCATCAGGCGCGGCGGGGCGAGCGGGTAGAGCCAGAAGCCGACCAGGGCCAGCAGCGTGGCGAAGCCGAGGGCCGACCTCGCCCAGCGGTAGTCGACCGGGCGGCGCCAGTAGAGGAGGCCGAGGACGGTCAGCGGGACCACGAAGTGGAAGGACGTGTAGTAGAAGTCGAAGAAGCCGCGCAGCCAGCCGACGGTGACCACCCAGTGGTTGACCGCGTGCTCGATGTCGATGCGCAGGAACGCCTCGATGTCGAGGATCTGGTGGCCGTGCGCCTCCGCCCGCTCCCGGCCGCCGGAGATGGTGCCGCCGGTCGCCGCCAGCCGGACCTGCGAGTACGCCGCGTAGCCGACGCGGATCAGCAGCAGCTCCAGGAGGAGGTTGGGGCGGGTGAGGACCCGGCGCAGGAAGGGGAGGAGCGGGATCCAGCGGTAGCGGGCGGGGACCGGCGGGGCGTACTCGGTGGGGATCGGGCGGTCGTAGTACGGCGAGGTGCGCGACAGGAACGGGACGAAGGTGGCGGCGGCCACGGCGGCCAGCACGACGAGGTTGTCGCGCAGCGGGTACAGGAACGCCATGTCCGGCAGCATCATCCTCGCCGGGAGCGTCATCACCAGGATCACCGCGGCCGGCCAGAGCAGGCGGTCGCCGGCCCGCCTGCCGACCCGGCCGACCACCGCGAGCAGCAGCCACAGCAGCTGGTGCTGCCAGCTCGTCGGCGACACCGCGATGGCGGCGCAGCCGGTGATCGCGACCGCGAGCAGCAGCTGGCCCTCGCGGGCGTAACGCACCGCCCGGCGCAGCCCGAGGGCGACGACGGCCGCGCCCAGGGCGAGGAACAGGGCGATCTCCAGCGGTCCGGACAGGCCGAGGCGGAGCAGCGCGCCGTGCAGGGACTGGTTGGCGAGGGCGTCGGCGTCGCCGCCGAGGCCGGCGCCGGCGATGTGGTGCACCCAGTAGGTGTACGAGTCGTCGGGCATCGCCGCCCAGGCGAGCAGGGTGCAGGCGAGGAAGGTGGCACCGGTGACGGCGGTGGCACGGCGGCGCCGGGTGAACCAGAGCAGGACGGCGAAGAGCAGGACGGTGGGCTGGAGTGCGGCGGCGACGCCGATCAGCACCCCGCCGGCGTAGCGGCCGCGTACGACGAAGCAGCCGAGGAGGACCAGCAGGACCGGGATGATGCTGCTCTGGCCGAGCCAGAGGGCGTTGCGGACCGGCAGCGACAGCATGAGCAGGCTGATCGCGACCGGCGCGGCGAACAGCGCGGTGCGTCTGCCGACCGGCTGCGGCAGGGCGCGGGCGGCGACCAGGCCGAGGGCGACGACCAGCAGCAGGGTGCCGAAGGTCCAGCCCCAGCCGAGGGCCTGTTCGGCGGCGCGGGTGAGCGGTTTCAGGACCAGCCCGCCGAAGGGGGTGCCGGTGAAGCGGGTGGAGTCGTAGAGCGAGCCGTTGACGTGCAGGACACCGTCGGGTCCGACCCAGGTCTCCAGGTCCGTCAGCCGCTCCCCGCGCGGGGTGGTCAGGACGACGGCGAGCTGTCGTGCGGCCAGGACCGCCACGATCAGCCACAGTGTGAGCCGGGTCGCGCGCAGGCGTGCTCTGGCCGTGTCGACCGCTGTCGCCCCGAGGGGTTCCGCCGGTCGCCCGCTGTGCTCCGCATTCGCCGCCACGCCTCGTCGGCCTCCCGCCCCGTCGTGCCACGTCCCACGCGTGGATTCGCTCTTACGCAGCCTAATGACGCACCCTATGAGGCTCACACCACCATCGGACAGAGACGCGGGCCACCACCGCTTCACCTGGCGGCCGCTCTTCTTTTGTCCGGAAGTTGTCCGGAAGACGATAGTGCGCGAACGGATGGGACGCCTCATCCGGTGCGGCCTCGATCGTGACGGAGGCGTTTCGGACCTGATCGGTTTCCTGCGCTGGGGCTGTACGCGCCGACACAGGAGTTCCCGGTGGTGGCGGAGATCGGGTTCGTTCGCCCGAACGGCTGAATTCGGTGGGGCGCCTACGCTGGGAGGAACCGGTCCGCAACCCCCGCCGTTGGCACATCTAGTTAGGTCTTCTAAGTAGTGGATGTGCACGAGAGGCAGAGCGCATGAGTGAGTCGCAGGTCTGGGACGCCGTCGACGCCTACTTCGGCGCCACCCTGGCCCCGGACGACGAGATGACGGAGGCCGCGCTGCGGGACAGCACGGCCGCCGGGCTGCCGCAGATCAATGTGACGGCCAGCCAGGGAAAGTTCCTTCAGCTGCTCGCCGAGATCCAGGGCGCCCGTACGATCCTGGAGATCGGCACCCTCGGCGGCTACAGCACGATCTGGCTGGGCCGCGCCCTCCCGCCCGAGGGCCGGCTGATCTCCTTGGAGTACAACCCGAAGCACGCCGAGATCGCCACCCGCAACATCGCCCGCGCCGGGCTGGACAAGCAGATCGAGGTGCGCGTCGGCCCGGCCCTGGAGTCGCTGCCGCTCCTCGCCGACGAGAACCCGCCCCCGTTCGACCTGGTCTTCATCGACGCCGACAAGGCGAACAACGCGCACTACGTCGACTGGGCCCTGAAGCTCACCAGCGCCGGGAGCCTGATCGTCGTCGACAACGTCGTACGGGGCGGGCGCATCGCCGACGCCGACAGCACCGACGACGGGGTGCGCGGCACCCGCGCCGCCCTCGAACTCATCGCCACCCACCCGAGACTGAGCGGCACGGCGGTCCAGACGGTGGGCAGCAAGGGCTACGACGGTTTCGCCCTGGCCCGCGTCCTGGCGTAGCCGGGAGCCGCGCGCGGGTGGGCCGCACCTCGTGGGCTACACCTCGTGGAAGAAGCCGACGTTGACGCTGCGCGGGCCGGTGCGGTCCTGGATGACGATCTCGCCGGAGCCGCCGTGCGGGAGCGGCAGGGTCCCGCCGTAGGCGAGCGGCTGCCCGTACTCGCCCATCAGCAGCCGTACTTCGGACGAGGGGTCGGCCTGCGAGCCCTGCAGCCAGGTCACCTGCCAGGTGCCCTCGGGGCCGCACAGGAACTCCAGGTGCACCCGGGAGACGAACAGCCAGTCCTCGGGCGTCACGAGGCGGCACACGGACTTGTCCCGGCCCACCCGCAGCACGGCGCCCGGCTCACTGGGCGCGTCGGCCATGAGCATGCCGGCCGTGGCGCCCTCTTCCGCCCCCGAGACGGACGCCATGGTGATTTCGAGCACGTGCGCTCCTTCTGAAGTGTCCTGACGGTGCTTGCACAGCGGCCGAATGATAAATCGCCCGGCCCTGTCGCGTCCGGCACACTGGAGGCATGACCGAGCGAAAGCCACCCGGGGTTCCGTTCGAGTCCTGGGTGGACAAGCAGATCCGCGATGCGCAGCGGCGCGGGGAGTTCGACGGGTTGACCGGTGCCGGCCGGCCGCTGCCGACCGGCACCGACACGACGTACGACGAACTGTGGTGGGTCAAGCGGAAGATGGCCCGGGAGGGTCTGTCGGTCCTGCCGCCCGCCCTCGCCCTGCGCAAGGAGGCCGAGGACGCGCTCGCGGCGGCCTACGCGGCCCCCTCGGAGCGGGCGGTCCGCCGGATCATCACCGACGTCAACGTCAAGATCCGCGACATGATGTTCAGACCGCCTCCCGGCCCTCCGCTGGGGATGAAGCCGTACGACGTGGAGGCGGTCGTGGCCGAGTGGCGTGAGCGTCGTGAGCGCGGGGCGGCCTCAGACGTGTAGCAGGCGTTCCGTCAGCTCGCGGTAGTCCTGGAGGACCAGGCGGAGTTGCTCGGTCTCGGCGGTCGGCTCGGTGCGGTCCTCACCGGTGTCCGCCAGCTGCCAGGAGCCGCGCAGGGTGCGGCGCCGGTTGCTCATGGCGTCCGAGACGCGTGTCGTCAGTTCCTCCAGCACGTGGTCGGCCTCCTCCACGGCCTCCCGGGGGTGGTCCACGAACTCGGCGACCGCGTGCTGCAGCCGGGTGGTGAGCCGGTCGCTCTCGTCACGCGGGAGCAGCGGGGCGTGCGGCGACTCCTCCTGATCGCTCAGGCCGAGCGCGTCCCGCCCCTCCGTCGTCTCCCGGCCCATGCTGCCCCGCACCTCAGGCCCAGGAGGCGTCTGCCCGGCCCCGGGACCGCGCATCTCCCCGCCCCCTCGCATCTCCGAGCCCCGGGTCCCCGCGCCGCCCATACCGGGCCCCGGCTTCTCCGAGCCCCGCATGCCCGGGCCGCCCGTGTCCGCGCCCGGTACCTCCGAGCCCAGTGGTTCCGGCTCGGGTTCGGGCACCTTCGGCGCCTTGCTCTCCGGCTGTTCCGGATCACGCGGCCAGGGCGCCGATGTCCTGTCTGTCATCCCACTCACCCTCGTCCTCGTCCTCGTCCTCGTCCTCGTCCTCGTACTCGTCCCGTCCTGGTCCCGCCCTCAGCCACGCCGGAACCGCGCCGCAGCACCTCATCCGTGCTTCGGGTGATGCCGGTGGAACAGCCCCGGCCGATGGCCGGTGCGCGCGGTGCCGGTGTCCCGGCCCCGGCCCGCCGGTGCCCGGTGGCGGCCGCCCGTCTCCTGCCGCGCCGGTCCCACCAGGTCCTCGAACAGGGCCCGCGCCTCGATCAGCGCCGACCGCATGTCCTCGGTGCCGGTGCCCTCGGTCCCGGTGGCGCCGCCCGCCCCCGCGTGGGCGGCCCGGTGCAGCCGCCGGTACCCGTTCACATGCTCGGCGTGGTGCACCGAGAGCGCGTCCACCTGTTCCTCGTACCGCCCGCCGTCCGGGAAGCCGCGTGCCCCGGCCGCCTCCGCGAGCAGCCGGTCGGCCTCGGTGACCGCGTCGCGCGGCGACTCGACGAAGCGCTCCTGGACGGTGGTCCAGCGGGTCTCGAACCGGTCCCGCTCGGCGGGTTCCAGTGGGCGTTCGCGCAGACCGCCGTAGGAATCGACGAGTGAGCCCAGTTCGCGCTCGGCCGCCCTGGTGTCTCCGTCGTGGCGGGCGACGGCCCGGTCGTACTCGGGCCCGAAGCGCTGTTTCAGGTTCCGGCCGCCACGCGAACCACCCCGCGCGCGTACGGCCATCAGGGCCGCGACGGCGACGATGGCCACCGCGGCCACGATCAGAGCAATGATCACGGCTGTGGACATGCTGCCTTCCATGCCTTCGAATAGGTCGGCCCCACGGGCCGGTTCCCGCTCCGGGTTGCCCGCACGGCACCCCTCAAACAGGGCGTTGTCACGCGCCATATCCGCTTGCGGGCGGTGCGCGACCGCTCCCCACAATGGGCGGCATGACATGGATCATCAGCCCGGAACTCCCCGACTCCCCCGCCGCCGCTGACCTCTGGCGCGCCTACTACACCGAGGTCAGCGACCGCTGGTACCTGCTGCACCGGGGACACCGGACCGACCCGCGGGAGCTGGAGCGGGAGATCGCCGCGGACACCGGTGCCGGCCTGGCGCCCCCGCACGGCCGGCTGCTGATCGCGCGGTACGACGGTGAGCCGGCCGGCAGCGCGGGCGTACGGCTGCTGGACGGGGGCTCGACGGCCGAGCTGAAGCGGGTGTTCCTGCGGCCGGAGGCCCGCGGCAGGGGCGGGGCGGCGCTGCTCGTGTCGGCCGCCGAGGACGTGGCGCGGGAGCTGGGCGCCACGCGGATGGTCCTCGACACCCGCGGCGACCTGGTGGAGGCCCGTGCCCTGTACGCGCGGCTCGGCTACACGGAGACCGAGCCGCACAACGACGAGCCCTACGCCGAGCACTGGTTCAGAAAAGCGCTCGGCTGATCCTGGCCGACGCGCTGTTGTCGTGCGGCTCCTCGCGGTCCGAGCCGCACAGCTCGTCGTTGAGCAGCTTCACCAGCCGCACCAGGTCGGTGGGCCGGTCCGGACCCCACCAGTCGCCCAGCAGTTCGGCCAGTGACTCCTCACGGGCCCGGGCGAGCCGTTCGGCGACCTCGCGGCCCCGGTCGGTCAGGCTGAGGTCGAGGCCCTCACGGACGGCGAGATGGCGTTCCTCGGTCTGCCGGGCGGCCTCCAGGATCACCGGCAGCGGGACGGGGACGCGCTCGGCGAGCCGTCCGGGCTCGACGACGCCGTACTTCTTCATCCGCAGCAGCAGCCAGCTCGCGGCGGGCAGCAGGTCGTAGCCGGCCCGTTCGGTGATCCTCCGGTAGATCTCGCGGCGGCCCTCCCGGGTGCCGAGGACGGACAGCGAGCGGCACACCTCGTCGTACGACGACCGCTCCACCGGGTTGCTGGCGAGGGTCTCGGTGACATCGGGCGCGGTGACCGAGGCGCGCAGCCTGTCCTCCTTGAGGAACCAGGCCAGGACGAAGCCGAGGAGGGCGACGGGGGCGGCGTAGAGGAAGACGTCGGTGATGGACGTGGCGTAGGCGTGCAGGGCGTCGGGGCGCAGGGCGGGCGGCAGGGCGGTGATGCCGCGCGGGTCGGACTCCAGCCCTTCGATGGAGACGCCGGGCGGGAGCGGCTCGCCCCGGAAGGCGTCGGCGAGCTTGTCGTCGAGGCGGCCGGCGAAGATCGTGCCGAAGATCGCCACGCCGAAGCTGGCGCCGATGGAGCGGAAGAAGGTCGCGCCGGAGGTGGCGACGCCGAGATCCTCGTACGGCACCGCGTTCTGCACGATGAGCACGAGGACCTGCATGACCAGGCCGAGGCCGAGGCCGAAGACGAAGAAGTAGGTGCTCATCACGGCCGTGGCGCTGGTTTCGTCCAGTTGGTGCAGGAGGACCAGGCCGAGGGTGGTGACGGCGGTTCCGGCGACGGGGAAGACCTTCCAGCGGCCGGTGCGGCTGACGATCTGCCCGGAGAGCGTGGAGGACAGCAGCATGCCGGCCACCATCGGCAGCATGTGCACGCCGGACATGGTCGGGGAGACGCCCTGGACGACCTGGAGGAAGGTGGGCAGGTAGGTCATCGCGCCGAACATCGCGAAGCCGACGACGAAGCTGATGACGGCGGAGAGGGTGAAGGTGCGGACGGCGAACAGCCTCAGCGGGAGGACGGGTTCGGCCGCCCGCCGCTCGACCGCCACGAACGCCACGATGAGGACGGCAGCGAGCACCGCGAGACCGACGATCTGCGGCGAGCCCCACGCCCAGGTGTCGCCGCCGAGGGAGGCGACCAGGACCAGGCAGGTGGCGACGGAGGCGATGAGGAGGGTGCCGAGGTAGTCGATGACATGCCGGGCGGCCCGGGTCGGGATGTGCAGGACGCCCGCGATGACGGCGAGGGCGACGACGCCGACGGGCAGGTTGATGTAGAACACCCAGCGCCAGCTGAGGTGTTCGGTGAACAGTCCGCCGAGGAGCGGGCCGAGGACGCTGGTCGCGCCGAAGACCGCCCCGAACAGGCCCTGGTAGCGGCCGCGTTCACGGGGCGGGACGAGATCCCCGACGATCGCCATCGACAGCACCATCAGCCCGCCGCCGCCCAGGCCCTGTACGGCCCGGAAGGCGATGAGCTGGGGCATGTTCTGCGCCATTCCGCACAGCACGGAGCCGATGAGGAAAATCACGATCGCGGTCTGGAACAGCTTCTTGCGCCCGTACTGGTCGCCCAGTTTGCCCCACAGCGGAGTGGCGGCGGTCGAGGCCAGCAGGTAGGCGGTCACCACCCAGGACAGGTGCTCCATGCCGCCGAGTTCGCTGACGATGGTGGGCAGCGCGGTCGACACGATCGTCTGGTCCAGGGCGGCGAGCAGCATGCCGAGCAGCAGGGCGCCGATGGAGACGAGCACGTTTCCGGCCAAGTGCTCCCGGCGCGGATCCTCCGTATGGGCGTGCGCGTCCAAGGCCATGGAGACCTCCCGGCTGTCCCGTCCCTGTCGTGACACTCCCATGGTGATCGGTATGTCCCGTGATGGCCTGTCGAGCACGGTTGGAAGCCGGTATTCCGGGGTCTTGGAGGGTCGGGTGCGTGAAGGATCGGTAATCTCAGGACTTCATATGGGGGAAGGATCGAATACGTGACCGAGTCGAAAGGGTGGGGGCACGGGCGGGGGCAAGGACACCCCTGCCCGGAGTGCGGTGCGCTGCGCGCCCTGGACAACACCCCGATGTGCCGCTGCGCCGAGCGGGCGTCCGACGCTCTGCGCGACACGCGTACGGCGGAGGCGGCCGCGGCGGAGGACTTCGATCCGCTACGCATCCGGCCGTACGTCGAGCTCGGGGGGCCGCCGGCCGCGCCGGGCGAGGAGACGATGCCGCTGCGGGCGGTGGATGCGGGGCCCCAGGCGCCGCCGCCCCTGCCGTTGCCCGTTCCGTTGGCGCCGCCGTCCGGGGCGCCGGACGTGACGGATCTGAGGCTGTTCGAACGGCCGGGGGCCGGCGAGGCGCGCCTCGCCGCCGAGGAGCCGCGCGGTCGGCGGCGTCGGCGGGCGACAGCGCTGGCCGCGGGCGGCGCGGCGCTGGCCGTGCTCGCGGCCGCCGGTTTCGCGAGCGGGCTGTTCTCCTACGAGACGCCCGAGCGGGACAGTGCCGCACCGGACGGTCCGCGGGCCGCCGTGCCGGACCAGGCGGCCGACTCGCCGTCGGCGTCCGCGTCCGCCGGCGGTACGGCGTCGACGTCGACGTCGGCCTCATCGCCCCTGTCACCGTCGCGGGCTCCGTCACCGAGCCCGAGCCCGAGCACGTCCGCGTCCCCGTCGCCCTCCGCCCCGAGCGCCTCGCCGTCACCGTCCGTCCCGGACGGGCCGTCTCCGTCACCGTCCGCGTCCTCGTCCCCCTCACCGTCCACCGACGCGGCGGCCGCCGGCGCGCTTCCGGACACCGGGCGCCAGAGCGAGGGGGACACGACGGTGCTGCGGCGCGGGGACAAGGGGGCCGAGGTGGCCGAACTCCAGGCGCGGTTGCAGCAGCTGTTCCTGTACAACAGCGACATCAACGGCAGCTACAACGAACAGGTCGAGGACGCGGTCCGCAACTACCAGCACGCACGCGGCGTCAGGGGCGACGAGCTGGGCGAGTACGGCCCGCCGACACGGGCGCGCCTGGAGGCGGAGACCAGGGAGCCGTAGGGGCCGTCGTCATGGTGCGGGCGCGTGGCGACTGATCGCGCAGTTCCCCGCGCCCCTTGGGTCGGTCCCTCTCGGGCAGCTGCGGACAGCCGCGCCGGAACAGCGGCGCCCACCCGGCAGCGGGGTGGTTCCCTTCGCGCGACTGCCGGCCGCCGGTGGCTGATCGCGCAGTTCCCCGCGCGCCTTGGGTCGGTCCGGCCAGCTGCGCCCGCGGCTCAGCCCACGTGCAGGCGGATGCTCTCCGGGGCGTCGGCTTCGACGCGGATCTCGGTCAGGTCGTGTACCAGGGCGTCCGGTCGATGGAGGCCCGCCCTCGGCCCGACGCCGATGACCCGCATACCAGCGGCGTGTGCGGCCGCGATGCCCGCCCCGGAGTCCTCGAGGACCACGCAGTCGGCCGGATCGACGCCCAGCTCGGCGGCGCCCTTCAGGAAGCCCTCGGGGTGCGGCTTGCTCTCGCCCACCGACTCGGCGGTGATGCGCACGTCGGGCAGCTCCAGCCCCGCAGCCGCCATCCGCGCCGTCGAGAGGGCCACGTCCGCCGAGGTCACCAGCGCGTGCGGCACCCCCAGCCGGCCCAGGGAGGCCAGGAACTCCCGCGCGCCCGGCACCGGCCACACGCCGTCCATGTCCGCGGTCTCCTCCGCCAGCATCCGCGCGTTGTCCGCGAGGTTGGCCTCCATGGGCCGATCCGGCAGCAGCACCGCCATCGAGGCGTACCCCTGCCTCCCGTGGACGACCTTCATCACCTCGTCGCCGTCCAGCCCGTGCCGCTCGGCCCAGCGCCGCCAGACCCTCTCCACGACGGCGTCGGAGTTCACGAGGGTGCCGTCCATGTCGAGCAGGAGGGCGCGGGCGGTGAGCACGGCGGTGGCCGTCATCGGCAGCTCCAGGAACGCGGAACGCGGAAACAGAGTGGTCCCGCCCGCCGGTCAGGGAAAACGGGCGGGAGCCACTTTGTTCCTCTACGGTACAAAACATTCGGGCGCCCCGCCACCGCCCCCGGCGGCCGTTCACCGCCCGTTCAACTCAGCCGGCCACCGCCTCCCACAGACTCCACCCGCCGAGCGCCAGCATCAGCAGCGCCGCGATCTTGGTGATGAGCCGCAGCGGCACCCTCTTCATCAGCGCCTTTCCCCCGACGATGCCCAGCCCGGCGACGGCCCACAGCGCCAGCACGGCCCCGAGCCCGACGGACAGCGGATCGTCGTAGCGGGCCGCGAGATTCGCCGTCATGATCTGCGTGAGATCGCCGAACTCGGCGACGAGGATCAGCATGAACCCGGCCCCGGACACCTTCCAGAAGGACTGGTTCTCCGGCCGCCGGATCTCCTCCTCGCCCTCGTCCCCCTTCAGCAGCAGCATCGCGGCCCCGGCCAGGAAGAGCACACCGGTCAGCGCGTGCACGATCCGCTGCGGCAGCAGCGTCAGCACGGAGCCGGCCGCGACGGCCAGCGCGACATGGAGCGCGAAGGCGGCGGCGACGCCCGCGAAGACATAGGAGGCGCGATAGCGGGTGCCGAGGACAAGCCCGGCGAGGGCGGTCTTGTCGGGCAGCTCGGCGAGGAAGACGACGCCGAAGACGAGCGCCAGGACGGTGAAGCTGATCAAGGTTCCTCAATCGGTCGGGGCCACCCCACCGAGAGTGCTGAACCTTCGCGCTCACGACACCTCGGCACGGCAGCACACATGGCATCCGTGCCGTACGGCACGGATGTGCACTGCTTGCCGAAGGTCTCGCTGGCCTGCCACGGGGCTGGCCTCCGGGCGCCGGCTCAGACGAGCTGAGCAGTATGTCGACGGTCCCGGCGAAGAGCTACTCCCCTTCTGCTCCGCCCATGGTACGAGATCGTTTCGGCATGGACCTTGTCGTGTCATGAACACGTCACTAGCTTCTTACCGGGCGCACACCTCCCCGCAACGCGCCCTGACGAGCATTCCCACCGCTCGCACCGCAACAGCCCCACAGCCCAAGGGAGTTCGCATGCCCAGGTTCTACGCGCGTCGACGGCTGAGCATACTCGCGGCCTTCACCGCTCTCATAGCCTCCCTCACCCTCTTCAACCCGCCGGCCGCCTCCGCCGCCCTCCCCACCCCGGTCAGCGCGGCCACCGCCCGCAGCTACCTCGCCACCCTCACCGTGGCGGCCGAGAACCGCACCGGCTACAGCCGGGACCTCTTCCCGCACTGGATCACCATCTCCGGGACCTGCAACACCCGTGAGACGGTCCTCAAGCGCGACGGCCAGAACGTCGTCACCAGCTCCACCTGCGCCGCCACCAGCGGCAGCTGGTACTCCCCCTACGACGGCGCCACCTGGTACGCCGCCTCCGACGTCGACATCGACCACCTGGTCCCGCTCGCCGAGGCATGGGACTCCGGCGCCGGCAGCTGGACCACCGCCCGCCGCCAGGCGTTCGCCAACGACCTGACCCGCCCGCAGCTGATCGCCGTCACCGACAACGTCAACCAGGCCAAGGGCGACCAGGACCCGGCCACCTGGATGCCGTCGCGCACCGCCTACCGCTGCACCTACGTCCGCGCCTGGGTCCAGGTCAAGTACTACTACGGCCTCTCCGTCGACCCCGCCGAGAAGACCGCCCTCACCACCTACCTCAACAACTGCTGACCGACCCGCCGCAACCGGGCCGTGCGTACACCGGACTCCTCCAGCGCCGGTGTACGCACGCCCCTGGCAGGATTCGGCCCGATGAACGCACCGCGGCGCCGAGCCGGCCGCTCGACGCGGACATCGCCGGATGCGTCTCCACCTCGGCGCCTGCACCACCTGACCCTCCTCGTCACCGGCACCTGACGGCGGCCGGCGAAGCGGCCCCGAAGCCCCGCCCCCGGCCCGGGCCGCGCCGGGGGCGGGGCGTACGGCCGTATGCACCACGCCGTACGGCCGGGTCGGACAGGCGCTGGCTAGGATGTGCCGCGTGATCGGACCCGAGCAGTACGCCGCCCCGTGGCCGCCCGTGCGGTGGTCGCGTTCGGCGCTGTGTGTGCTCGGGCTGCTGGTGGGGCTGCTCGGCATGCACGCCCTTGCGCCCGGCGGGTCCGGCCCGGACCACGCGCACGAGCACCCCGTGGCGGCGACCGCCGCTGAGGCGCACGGCGTCTGCTTCGGGGACGGTCACGGCGGTGGCGGGCATGCGCGGCACGCCGATGCCACCTGCGCCTCGGCCGCGGTGGCCGGCGCACCCGAGCTGCCCGCGCTGGTGCCCGACCCGGTCTCCACGCCCGTATCCGCCGATGCCGTACGCCCGTACGCGGCCGTGGCCCCGGACGGTGCGCGCGCCCCGCCCTCCCTGGCGGAACTCCAACTCCTGCGGATCTAGAGGCACCCGGTACCGCGTCCGACGCTGTGACGCGGTGCCTCGGCGTGCCCTTTTCCCTTCTCTCCCCCAGGAGTTCAGCATGACCCGCAACACCCGTGCCCGTGCCCTCACGCGTCGTGCCGCCGCCGTGGCGGTGACGGTGACCGCCGCCTTCGCCCTGGCCGCCTGCGGGGGCGAGGGCGACGGCGGCAGCGCGGCCGGCGACAACGCCTCCGCGTCCGCGACCGCCGACGCCCACAACGCCCAGGACGTGACCTTCGCGCAGGGCATGATCCCGCACCACCGCCAGGCCCTGGAGATGGCTGCGCTGGCCGCCGACCGGGCCTCGTCCGCGCAGGTCAAGGACCTCGCCGGCCGGATCGAGAAGGCCCAGGACCCGGAGATCCAGACGATGACCGGCTGGCTGACCGCGTGGGGCGAGGACGCCCCGGCGGCCGGCGGCCACTCGGGGCACTCCGGCGGCATGGCCGGGATGATGAACGCCGAGGACATGGCGAAGCTGGAGAAGACCTCCGGCGGGGACTTCGACAGCATGTTCCTGACCATGATGATCGAGCACCACGAGGGCGCGGTCGAGATGGCCGAGGCCGAGCAGGCCAAGGGGGCGTACGGGCCCGCCATGGCCATGGCCGGTGACATCGTCGCGGCGCAGACCGCGGAGATCGAGGAGATGAAGAAGCTCCTCGCACAGAAGTAGGCAGCAGAAGCAGGAGCAGGAGAGGAAGCAGTCAGTCCTCGTCGCCGGGTGGGGTCTCGTGCGCGTGCTTGAGCCGCGTACGGGCCTCCACCCGGTCCCCGGCCGCGATCTCCTCCCAGAAGCGGTGGCCGGTCACGAACACCGCGAGCTCGTGTTCCCGCCGCCGCAGCTTCTCCACCTCGGCCTGTTCGTCGGCCGTCCAGCCCGGTGAGGCCGGGCGCTCCACCTTCCGCCAACCGCCGTCATCGGTGAATCCGTCCAGCGGCTCCACCGACCAGGGCAGCCGCTTCAGCAGGGCCGACAGCTCGGCCCGGACCTGATGCAGCTCCTCCTGACCGGCGCGCAGGTCGCTGGGAAAGTCATAGGTCGTAGCCACACGCTAATGCTACGCCTGTTCGAATTTAACTCGCGAGCTCCTTCAGGGGTTGGCGAGGCAGCTCGATGGCTGTCACCAACCCCTGTGGACAGAATTACTAGCGGTCGGTGGTCGGCTCCAGCTCCCGTACCAGCCGGGTCGCCACCGGCACCGGCACCCCGTGGCGGGCCGCCGCGCGCAGCAGGGCGCCGCCGATCGCGTCCAGTTCGAGAGCGCGGCCCGCCTCGGCGTCGCGCTGCATCGACGACTTCATCCCCGGCGGGAAGGCGTAGTAGCGGGCGAGTGCGGTGGCCGGGTCGACGGGGGCACCGCAGGCGGCGCTGACCGCGGCGGTCTCCTCGACGAGGGCAGTCAGCTCCTCGCGGTGACGGGTGCGGACCTCGCCCAGGGGCAGGCCGTACCGGGTGGTGAGGAGCGCGAAGGGGGCGAGGAAGCTCATCTTCGCCCACAGCGCGGCCGTCTCGTCGGGCAGGATCCGGGTGACCGGGCCGGCCGCCGTCAGGGCCTCGGCGAGGGTGTCCAGGCGGGGGCGGGGCACCGCGTCGCCGGTCAGGTCGATCTCGGCGAAGGGGCTGGCGTGTTCGATGACGCCGGGGGCCACCCGGGTCGACTCGACGCGGATGACGCCCGGGGCGACACGGTCCGGGCGGTGGTGGGTGCGCAGGGTGTCCGGGTGTTCGACGCCGTTCAGGAACGGCACGAGCAGGGCGTCGCCGAGGGTGGGGGACGGGATGCGGGTGAGGGCGGCGTCCAGGGCGGTCTGCTTGACCGCGATCAGGACGGCGTCTGCCTCGGTGCGCAGTTCGGTGTCCGCCTCCACCTTCGCCGTGAAGTCACCGAAGCGGGCGCTGCGGACGGTGATGCCCCGCGTGCGGAGGGCGGCGGCGGTGTCGTCGCCGGCCAGGCAGATCACTCGGTGTCCGGCGCGGGACAGCAGCGCGGCGAGCAGTCCGCCGACGCCGCCCGGGCCGAGGACGGCCACGGTCAGTTCGTCGTTCGCCATGATGGGTTCCTCTCGTCGGTCGGCCCCGGGGTGTCGGTGGCCGCCACGGAGGTGATCATGCCAGGGGGCGGGATCTCCGTCATGGGATTCGGGTCACGGGATCCTCGTCATGGGGTGAGACTGGGAACATGTGCCGCAGCATCAAGACGCTTCGTCCGCCCGTGTTGCCCGAGGAGGCGACGGAGGAGGAGATCCGGGCCGCCGCGCTCCAGTACGTCCGTAAGGTGTCCGGCTTCCGTGCCCCGGCCGCGCACAACCGCGAGGTGTTCGAACGGGCCGTGGACGCGATCGCGGACGCGACGGCCGAGTTGCTGGACGGGTTGGAGGTACGGGGGGCCGGCTCACATGCGTCGTAGGTGACCGTGGGCCGACCGGGGTCGAGTGTGGCCGCCCCCGGCTACGCCCGCGCACCCACCGGCTGACGCCGCACCAGGAACGCCGCACCGGCCCCCGCACCGAACAGCGCCAGTACGGAGACCGCCGTGGCCAGCCAGGTCGCCCCCAGCCAGTGCGCGCCGAGGTAGCCGAGGGCCACGCTGTACGCCGCCCAGGAGAGGCCCGCGAGTGCGGACCAGGGAAGGAAGTCGCGGGCGCGGCGGTGGGCGGCGCCGGCGATGAGGGAGACGACCGAGCGGCCGGCGGGGGCGAAGCGGGCCAGGATGACCAGGGGACCGCCGCCTCGGGCCAGCGCGTCGCCGAGACGTTCCTGCGCGGTCGTGAGCCGGCGGGACCGGGCGACGACCCGGTCCAACCGCTCGCCGCCCCGCCACGCCAGCCGGTAGGCCACGAGGTCGCCCAGCACCGACGCGGTGGTCGCGCAGAGCACCAGCGCCAGGACGTCCGGCACGTCGTTGGGCACGACATGGGCCGCCCCGGCGGCCTTCGATCCGGCGGCCGCCGCCGTCGCCGCGGCGATCACCAGCACACCGCTGGGCAGCACCGGCAGGAAGACGTCGAGGAGCACGGAGAGCCCGATCAGCGCATAGATCCATGGACTGCCGGTCAGCGCCCCGACACTTTCGATCACCGCGAACTCCCCGTCGTCCCCCGTGTGGCCGGATCACCGGCCATAACAGCCATACAGCGTACGCCTGCGGTGTGACAGTGGATCCACTGGGGCTCGTGTGAAAGCTCTCGTGTGAGACCTCTCGTGTCAGACCGTCGCGTCAGACGGTCACAGAGGACTGCCGCGCCACGGGCTCACGCGTGGCCCGCCTGGCGAGCAGCTGGTCCAGGCCGAGCGCGCCGGATCCGGTGAAGACCAGCAGTAACATCGCCCAGCAGAACAGCACCGCGCCCTCGCCGCCGTTCTCGACCGGCCACAGGGCGTCGGGCTGATGCATCTTGAAGTACGCGTACGCCATCGAGCCGGAGGCTATGAACGCCGCGCCGCGGGTGCCGAGGCCGAGCATCAGCAGGCCGCCGCAGACGAGCTCGATGATCCCCTGGTACCAGAACGGCCAGGTGCCCGACGCGACCGTGCCGCCCTGGCCGTCGGAACCGCCGAGGACCCCGAAGAGCTTGGCGGCACCGTGGCAGAGGAAGAGCAGGCCGACGACGATCCTGAAGAGACCGAGGACATACGGCTGGGCGCTGTTGAGACGTCCGGTCATGCGGGGGACTCCTTCGGTTGATCAGGTCCGTGGGGACGGGACCCGTCGGGGACAGAACCGACCGTCCACGCTAGGCAGACCCCCCAATGCTTTCAAGTTCAACTTTTAGCCATGCTTTGGTTCCGCTTCCGGTCACGGTCACAGTCACCAGTGGACTCCTTCCACAGGCACTTCGAAGACAACCCCCTTGCATACGCGCATTCTTGACGAACCATCAGGCTACTGTCAGAGCGAACCCCCCAACACGAGAGCGGCCCCTCGGAGGATTCTCCGAGGGGCCGCTTTGGGGTCGGTGGGCGCGGACGGTTTCGAACCGCCGACATCCTGCTTGTAAGGCAGGCGCTCTACCCCTGAGCTACGCACCCGGCGTCCCGGGCACCGCCCAGGACGAGTCGACAGCCTACCTTGCCCGGGGCCCTGTCCCGCAAACCCGTATCCGCGACGACGGACGTCACGGTCCACACCATGAACTGTTCGGCCCGTGTGTTCGTCCTTAACCGGTGGGAGAATGACTCCGGGCAGGGCGGACCACAGCACGGGAGAGGCATGTGACGGCGACACCACAGCAGCCGCACCCACCGACGGCACCGCACGCCTCACACGCCCTGCGCGACACCCTCGCCCTCCTCGCGCTCCCCCTCGTCGCCGCGCTGGCGCTGCCCGCGGCCTTCGCCGGGGGCGGCACCCGGCGGTGGTTCGGGGGGCGGGCGGACAGCGTGCGGGCGGAGGCGCAGGCCGCGAAGGACGCCGCCGCGGCCGCCTTCTACGAACTGGACACCGCCCAGCGCGACCTGCGGATCTCCATAGAGACGATCACCGCGGTCGACGACTCCCCGGCGGCCCGCCGCGCCGTGTCCGACTTCGAGG
Organism: Streptomyces sp. NPDC018693; assembly: GCF_044391385.1. NCBI lineage: Bacteria > Bacillati > Actinomycetota > Actinomycetes > Kitasatosporales > Streptomycetaceae > Streptomyces > Streptomyces sp. NPDC018693. Next base: position 252,617 of record NZ_JBIRZZ010000008.1, read on the forward strand.
CGATCGGCCGGCGCATAGACGAGGTCAGCCATCAGTACATCGGCGCCGTCGACGCCCATGACCTCGACCGGGACGACCTGGAGACCTCCGCCGCCGCGCAGGCGCGCACCCAGCTCACCCGGGCGAAGGAGGAGCTGCAGCGGGTCAAGGGCGAGCTGGACCGGTTCCAGGAGGGGCTCGGGCCGCTGCTGGGCAAGGCCGAGACCCAGCTGGCCCGTCTGGCGCCCGCCGTGGAGCGGGCCCGGCAGGCGCTGCGGGCGGCCTCGGACGCGCTGGACGCCGTACGGGCCTCCGGGCTGCGGGCCGATGACCTGGCCGGCCGGCTCGCCGCTCTCGGACCCGAACTGACCCGGCTGAACCAGGGCGCCGGGCAGCACGGCGTCCAGCAGACCCTGCAGCGCGCCGAGCACGTCGCCCGGGAGGCCGAGGCGGTCCGTAGCGAGGCCGAGCGGCTGCCGGAGAAGGCCGCCGAGATCGACCGCCGCCTGGTCTCCCTCCGCACCAGGGCCCAGGCGCTGACCACCCGCGCCGGGCAGGTCGAGCCGGTGCTCAGCGAGCTGCGCCGCCGGTTCGTGGCCGCCTGCTGGCAGGACCTCCAGCACGTGCCGTCCCAGGCCGCGCAGAACGTACGGCAGGCCGAGACCAAGCTCGCGGAGGCGCGGGCCGCGCGGGACGCACAGCGGTGGCCGGACGCGACCGCGCTGCTGTCGACCGTACGGGCGCTGCTGAACGCGACCGACGAGTCCGTGTCGGCCGCCGGGGACCGGCTGACCCGGCTGAACGCCGTGCAGAAGGATCCGCAGCAGGAGATCGAGCGGACGCGGTTCGCGATCCGGGACGCGCAGCGGCTGGCGATGACGGGGCGTACGACGCCGGATCCGCGGGACGCGCTGCCGCTGGACCAGGCGGTGGCCCGGTTGGAGCTGGCGGTTTCCAAGCTGGAGGGGCGTCACCCCGACTACTGGCACTTCCTGACCGAGATGGAGGCGGTGCGGGGGGCTGTGGCGCAGGTGGTGGCTCGGATCCGGGAGGAGCGCGGGAGCGGTAGTCACTAGGCCGCGGCGCCGTCGTGGCTGTGCCGGCTCTGTTTGCCCGTGCGGCTTCTTGGACGGATATTGAAGGATAGGTACGGCCTCCGCTGGTACTCGGCTCTCAAGGAGGCGGAGATGGCCACCCACGCAATGCACGCCAAGCCTCGGCGGCGGATCCGGTTCAACGATCATCTGCCCGTGGACCACCGGCTGAACAGGGTCTACCGGGTCGGCGCCGGCCTGATGGGTCTGTTCCTGCTCGCGTTCGGGATCCTCGGGGTCACCAACAACATCGGCTTCTTCGACACCGGCGGCGACGAGGTCTGGGGTCTGAACACCAACGGCGCGCTCAGCTGGCTGTCGATCGCCGTCGGGGTGCTGCTGTTCGTCGGCATGGTGATCGGCGGGAACTTCGCGTCGACGCTGAACATGACGCTCGGGCTGCTGTTCATCGTCAGCGGCTTCGTGAACATGGGCCTGCTGGAGACGGACTACAACTTCCTGGCCTTCGAGATCCAGAACTGCATGTTCAGCTTCGCCGTCGGCATCCTGCTGATGGTCTTCGGGATGTACGGCAGGGTCGGTTCCGCCCTGCCGCACGACAACCCGTACTGGCGGGCCCGCCACCCGGACCTGGTGGAACCCGAGTCCGAGCGACAGGACCAGCCAGGTGATCAGGTGCGGTAGGCGTAGTACGCGGCGTTCGGGTACGACGCGACGATGCTCGCCACCGACCGGCGGTAGGTGTTGGTGGAGTGGTACGTCAGGTACGGCACGCCCTGCGGGCTGCGGTAAGTGACGATCATGGTGTGGTCCTTGGACCCGTCCTTGTCGAAGTCGACCTGGAGCACGTCGCCGACGTCCATCTGGTAGACGTTGGCGAGGCTGGTGGTCCGCTTGGAGTTCTGGGCGAACCAGGACCACTCGTTGACGCCGACGAAGGAGTGCGACTGGATGCTGGCGTTGCCGAACCAGCGGGTGTAGTCGTACACATAGCCGGGCACGTGCTTCCAGCCGCCTGCCTTCAGGGCCTGGCTCACGAAGTTGGTGCAGTCGCCGCCGGCACCGGCGCCGTTGAAGTCCGGGTACTCGGTGTTGTAGTTGCTCCAGTACTTCTCCGCGTACGTGGCCATGGCCCGGTAGTCGTAGCCACTGGCGGTGAAGTTCTTCGGGTTGGAGGGCGCCGGGCGGGTGGTGGCCGCGCGGGGCGCCGACGGGGTGGTGTTGGCGGCGGTGGAGGTGGTCGGCGTCGGCGACGGCGACGGCGTGGCCGCCGTGGCGGGGCCGACCGAGGGCGCGGTCGGCTGGTTGACCGCGATCTCGCCGTCGTCGGTCTCCCGGATGTCCGTCAGCCGCCAGTTGCCCCGCTTGTCGGCCTTGAAGGTCAGCTCGTGGTGGGCCTGGAAGCCGGTGGTCTTCGGCTCGTCGCCGCGGACCTTGGCGTAGGTGAGGGTCGTGGTCTCGGTGACCGCGACCACGGCCCTGCGGCCCTTCACGTTGGTGGCGTCGAGGGTGACGCTGGTGGAGGCGGCGGTGTACTTCTCGCCGAGCGCGGCGAGGCGCTCCTTGCGCTGGCCCAGCGAGGACCGGGCGGTGCTCTCCTGTCTCGCCAGCCCGGACGACAGGGCGACGTCACCGGAGAAGCCGTTGGTCAGCGGCTTCTTGCGGTTGCCCTGCGTGCCGGTCACGAGGGCTTCGGTGCGGTCGGTGAAGACCGCGTCGGCCAGCCGCTGGAAGGTGGCCTTGGTCTTCGCGTCCACGGTCGGGTCGTCGACGACGGCCGCGCCCGCGCTCCAGTTCGGCAGCAGTGCCACTCCGGCGACCACCGATGCGGCGGCTGCCGTGACTATGGTCGCGCGGCGCCGCGTACGGCTCAATTTCCTTGACTTCACTGATGTTTCCCCTCTTGCCCCGGCGGAGGGATGCCGGGGTAGCGGAATACTTGCATGCCATGTGTGACATCTGTGAAGGGGGATGCGCTGTAACGGCTGGGGAGTTATGTGACCGTCACTTCAGGACACGCGCTTCACGCCACTCACTTCACGACCGACGACCAGTCCGGGTCCTGCGCCGGGTCCAGGGTGCGCAGCCGTTCCAGATTGGCCGGGTCCTGTACGTCCATCCAGTCGGCGAGCTCCTTGAAGGAGACGCACTTGACGTCCTTCTTGGTGCACACGTTCTCGATGACGTGGTCGACGGCGTTCATGTAGATGCCGCCGTTCCACTGCTCGAAGTGGTTGCCGATGAACAGCGGGGCCCTGCTGCCGTAGTAGACCCGGTTGAAGCCGGCCATGTAGGCGTCGATGGTCTCCTGCTGCCACTGGGGGTACATGGCCGGGTCGCCGTCGGTCTCGCCGTCTGACTGGTTGTAGAGGAAGTTGAAGTCCATCGACAGGGACTGGACGTCACCGCCGTCGAACGGGAGCCCCTGGAGCGGGAAGTCCCAGAGGCCGCCCTTCTTCGCCGGCCAGACCTGGAAGGCACCCGGGGACGACGCGTCGTAGCGCCAGCCGTAGCTCTTGGCCGCCTTGACCAGGTTCTCCTGGCCCTCCAGACAGGGCGCGCGGCCGCCGGTGACCTCCTTGCGGACGTCGAAGGGCAGCGGCTCCATGTCGGTGTACCCGGTGTTGGTCTTCCACTTCTCGGCGAACTCGTAGAACTGGTCGATCTCGCTCTTCCACTCCTCGACGCTCCAGTCGCCGCCGCCCTTCGCACCGCAGAAGTGCCCGTTGAAGTGGGTGCCGATCTCGTGCCCCTCCTCCCACGCCTTGCCGAGCTCCACCAGCGTGGTGCGGATGTGCTCGTCGGTGGGGTAACTGATCGCCGCGGCGCCCTTCTTGTGCTGCGGTGGGTCGTAGAGGTCCTTCTTGCTCTTGGGCAGCAGGTAGATGCCCGTGAGGAAGAAGGTCATATGGGCGTTGTACCGCTTGGACATCTCCCGGTAGTGGGTGAAGAGTTCGTCGTCGCCTGCGAGGGCGCCGTCCCAGGAGAAGACGACGAACTGGGGCGGTTTCTCACCGGGTTTGAGCGGCTCGGGCTTCAGCCGGCCCTGCTGGGGTCCGGTGTAGGAGGTCGAGCCGTCGCCGAGGACCTTGACCTTGCCGTCCCACTCCGGCTCCTCCTCCTGCTTCGTGGCGGTGGCCGTGGGCCCGCGGTCGTCGCCGTCCTGCGCGGACGCGGTCGGGGCGGTGGAGCCGGAGCCGGTGCGGGACAGCACCAGGTAGCCGGCGACCAGGGAGGCGACGACGAGGAACGCGGCCAGGCTGAGGAACCCCGGGCGTACTGCGGGGCGGCGCGGTGCGCGGGCCTTGCGGCGGCGGCCCGACGGCTGTTTCATGTGCGGCTCATTCTGCTGGGGGACAGGGGCTGGGGTGCCGGTCGCACGTGTCAGCCGAGCGGGCCCATGGCACTGGACCAGATGCCGTACGGCACGCTCTCGGCGGACGGACCGGCGAGCCCCTTCAGCGGCAGGGGTTCGAGGCTCTTGCTCAGGTCGATGCGGTAGACGACGACCGCGGTGGAGACGGACTCGGCGGTGCCGACGTACCAGGCGGCGGTGTCCTTGTCGGTGGTGCCGGCCTTCCCGGCGACCTGGGCGGAGGCGGGCGCGGCGCCCGGGTGGGCGGTGCGGAAGGCGTCGGTGAGCGCGGAGGTGACCTCCTCGGCGACCTCGGCGCGGACCGCGCGGTACGGGGCGGGGGTCTCGATGTCGACCTTGGCACCGTTGCGGGTGATCCGGCGCACCGAGTACGGCTCGGTGTGGTTGCCCTGGGCGGCGAAGGTGCTGTAGCCGCTGGCCATACGGATGGCGCTGGGCGTGGAGTTGCCCAGGGACAGGGCGGGCACCTGGGGGCCGATGCTGGAGGACAGCAGTCCGGCCGCCTCGGCGGTGGCGCGCACCTTGTCCAGGCCGGTGTCCATGCCGAGCTGCATGAACGGCGTGTTCACCGACTTCGCGAGCGCGTCGTGCAGACTGATCTGCCCGTACGACTTGCCGCCGTCGTTCTTCGCGGCGACCTTCTTGCCGCTGCGGTCCCAATAGGGGCCCTCGGGGGTGGTCACCGGAACCTCGTCGTCCCCGTTGTAGACCGACTGCCCGGTCACCGGTGTCGGCCCCCCGTCCCGTGTCTTGCGCACCCCGTGCTCCAACCCGGCGGCATACACGAAGGGCATGAAGGCCGAACCGGCGGGCACGGTCGTCGCGTTGGACTCGTTGAATCCCTGCTTGCGGTGGTCGGGGCCGCCGTACACGGCGAGGATCCGCCCGTCGGCGGCCACCGAGGCGGCGCCGTAGTGCGCGTTCCTCGCGGCCTGCGGGTCGTCCTTCTTCGCCTGCTCGCGGGCCTTGGTGACCGCGTCGGTGAGCTGCTTCTCCCGCTTCTTGTCGAAGGTCGTGTAGATCTGGTAGCCGCCCAGGTCGAAGTCCTTGTCCGAGATGCCGGCGGCCTTCTTGGCGTACTGGGCGGCCAGCTCGACCAGGTAGTCGCTCTGCTCACCGGTGTTGTGCAGCGGGTTGGCCGGCAGCGGCTCCGGGAACTTCTTGTAGGTCGCGCGCTCCTCCTTCGACAGCTTGCCGATGTCGACCATCCGGTCCAGCGTCCAGGCCCAGCGCTCCACGGCCCGGTCGCGGTTGGCCTGACTGAGCGTCGGGTCGAACAGGGCGGCGCCCTTGAGGAGGGCGGCGAGGAAGGCGGCCTCGCTGGCGTTGAGCTTGCTGACGTCCTTGCCGTAGTACGCCTGGGCGGCGCGCTGGATGCCGTAGGTGCCCCGGCCGAACCAGCTGGTGTTGAGGTAGCCCTCCAGGATGTCGTCCTTGCTCATCTGGTTGTCGAGCTTGAGGGCGATCATCGCCTCGTTGAACTTACGGCCCAGGGTCTGGTCCTGGCTCAGGTAGACGTTCTTGACGTACTGCTGGGTGATCGTGGAGCCGCCCTGGGTGTCTCCCTGCCCGAGCGTGCGGAACAGGGCCCGGGTGACGCCGGTGAAGGAGATGCCGGGGTCGCTGTAGAAGCTCGCGTTCTCCGCGGCCAGCACGGCCCAGCGCACGTCCTCCGGGATGTCCTCCAGCGGCATGTCCTGCCGCTGCACCCAGCCCGTACGGGCCATGGGGGTGCCGTCGGCCCAGAAGTACACGTTGTCCTGCTGGGTGGCGTACGAGTTGAGGTTGTCCGGGATGTCCGTGGTGGCGTAGGCGATGGTCAGGAAGAGGGTGCTCAGCCCGAGCGAGGCGAGAAAGGCCCCCAGGTTCTGCCGCCAGGAGGGCACCCACCGACGCCATCCCGTGCGCCCGGGCCGCGGGTACTGGGGGCGCAACCGGCGCGTGTACGGGGCGATCCGGGCCCGGAAGGCGGAGGAGGAGGCCGACGGCTTCCGCCGACGTGACGAACCGTCCGGCGGTTGCCCCTCGGGCGACCACGGCTCGGGTATTCGCAGTTGCATGGTCTCGTCGGCCTTTGAGCCGGCGGGGACCTTGAGCTGCATGGTCTCGTCCGCGCCGAGTGGCGGCGGAGGAACCTTCAACTGCATTGTTGCGTCGGGCTCTTGGGGCTCCTCCCCCTGCCCCGGTTGGGTCACGACGTCGTCTCCCTCCGCACTTCGTATAGCTCGCGCAGGCAGACGTACAGACGTACAAGGGTCCCATCCCGGTTGCCGAAACACAGCGGCAACCGTCAACCCCCTGAATCCCCCCGACCACGCTGGTCCTTCGCGGCGCCCTCAAGTTACCAGCGCCCTTCGCAAAGTCTCCACATCAGTTTCGGGCGTAACAGGTCACACCTGGGGCGGCTAACCTGACGTCATGCCTCGTTACGAATACCGCTGCCGCTCATGCGACAACACATTCGAACTAACCCGCCCAATGTCCGACTCCGCGGCCCCCGCGACATGCCCCGAGGGTCACGAGGACACGGTGAAGCTGTTGTCGGCGGTGGCGGTGGGAGGTACGGCCGGGCAGGCCCCCAGCGGGAACGGGGGCGGCTGTTGCGGTGGGGGTTGCTGCGGCTGACCCGAAGGGGCGCGGGGGCAGACGCTAGACGGCCTTGAGGAACTCCCTCAGAATGCGCTCCCCCGCGAACACCCCCCGTTCGGGCAACGCGGCGATCCCCGGAGCGGTCCAGGCCGTATCGGCCAGTTCCCCGTGCCCCGGCCGCCACCCCCGATCCGCCGCGAGCAACAGATCCGCGTCGAGCAGCGAGTCACCCGCCGCGAGCGTCAGCTCAGCCCCGACACGCCGGGCCACCTCACGCACGGCCGCGCTCTTGGTCAACGGCTTCGGCACCGCGTAGATCTTCCGTCCCTGCAAGGACACCGTCCAGCCCAGCCCCTCCGCCCAGGCCGCCAGCTCCTTCACCCACTCCTCCGGCAGCAACTCCCGCTCCACCACGAGGTAGGCGAACAGATCCTCCGCCACCCGGTGCTTGCGCAGCCACGCCGGATCCGTGGCGCTCTCCAGATGCGCCCGGATCTCCGCGAGCGGCGCGCACTCGTCCGCCAGACGAGCCGTCACACTCGCGTGCCAGTCGGGGTCGGACACCCCGTCGACCAGCAGATGCCCCCCGTTGGCGCAGATCGCGTACGTCGGCGCCGGCCCCGGCAGATTGATGCGCAGGTACTGCTTGCGCGTCCGGGTGGTCGTCGGCACGAACACCGCCGCGTCCCCGAGGTCGGTCAGCAGCCGTGCCGCCGTCTCGGTCATGTACGACAGCGGCTTGCTCTCGTGCACCTCGACGCACAGCAGCCGCGGCGCCCGCGCGTCCGGCATGGTCAGCGCCAGGGCCGCCGAGGAGTAGATCAGCGTACGGTCGAGATCGCTCGCCACCAGGACCGGCATCAGACGGCCACCGCCTTTCCGTCGGCGCCCGTGGCGCCCCGTGTGTACTTGGGGTGAATCAGCCCGACACAGGTGTACGGCAGGTCATCGGTCTCCTCCACCGGCACCCCGCGCTGTTCGGCCAGCAGCCGCACATGGTCGAGGTCGGCGCCCGCGCCGGTGCGGGCGAGGATCTTCCACGGTACCCGGCGCAGCAGGACACGCGTGGTCTCGCCGACGCCCGGCTTGACGAGGTTGACGTCGTGGATGCCGTACTCCTCGCTGATGCGTTCGACGGCCGCCCAGCCCTCCCAGGTGGGGGTCCGGTCGCCGGCCAGCAACTCCTTCACCGCCGCGTCCACCGCGTCCAGGACCTCGGGGAAGCGGGCGGAGACGGCGTCGAGGAAGACGCCGGAGACATCGGCGTCGGCCAGCTCGCGGTAGAACTTCGCGCCGTGGAAGTCGTCCGGCCCGACCAGGTCGGCCCGCAGCACGGTCCGGGAAATCAGGCCGGAAACCGTCGAGTTGAGGCATGCCGAGGGGATCAGGAAGTCCTCCCGGGTGCCGTACGTCCGTACGCACGACCCCGGGTCGGCGAGCACCGCGATCTCCGGGTCGAAGCCGGGGGCGCCGCCCGCCGCCTCGTACTCCTCGATCGCGGCGGCCAGTTCACGGGTGATGGCGCCCTTGCCGGTCCAGCCGTCGACGAAGACGACGTCGGCCGGGTCGTGGTGCTCGGCCAGCCAGCGCAGCGCGTTCGCGTCGATGCCGCGCCCGCGCACGATGGAGACGGCGTAGTGCGCCAGGTCGAGCCCGTGGCGCTGCTGGGCCCAGCGGCGCATCAGCACGCCGACCGGGGTGCCCGCACGGGCCAGGGACACCAGCACGGGTCGCGGTGAGCACTCCGCGAGCACGGTCTCGGTGACCACGCCGACCGCGTGGGCGAGGCGCTCCGAGGACGCCTCAAGGGCCGCGTGGAACAGCTGCTGGTACTGCTCGCTCGGCTGGTACTCCACCGGCAGCGACTCCGCGTAGTGCGCGCCGCCGCTCTGGATGGCCTCCTCGCGTTCCTCGGTGGGCGCCTCCAGGGTGACGTCCGAGAGGTCCTGCAGCAGCCAGCCGACCTCCTCGGGCGCGTACGAGGAGAAGGCGGGGCCGCGGAGGGGCTCGGGCAGCATGGAGGGCCTTTCGGGGCGGTGCGGGGCCTCGGGGACGTAGGACGGTACGACCGCGAGCAGGACGTGCGGGATGTGCGCGGCGAGCTGGGCGAGCAGGCCGTCGGGGGCGTGCAGTTCGGGGCGGTCGGCCACGGAGTCGACGACGGCGACGACGGCGTCGAAGCCGGCACCGGCCACGTTGTACGCGTAGCGGTCGCCCGGGCCGTCGGCGGGGGCGTCATGGGCGGGGAAGGCGAGGCGGGTGCGGATGGCGTAGCCGGGGTCGTCGACGGCGAGGACGGGTGAGCGGGTGGTGGTGGAGTAGCGCACCTCCGCGTCGATGACCTGCTCCAGTTCGCGGGCGAGTCTGAGGGGGGTGTACATCAGCTCTTCGAAGCCGAGGATGTGTATGCGGTGTGCCTCCGGCGGGAGAGCCTCGGCGAGGCGGGCGGCCATGGAGGGGAGGGCGTTCTCCAGGCGTATTCGGTGCGCCGGCGTGAAGCCGTGGCGGGCGCCGTCGGGGAGGCCCGGGGGCCAGTGGAGGTCGACTCGCTTGATCGCCGTCTGCGGGCCGGTGGGCGCTGGTCGCGCCCACGCGGCGGTAGCCGCAGATTCAACACAGCCCCGCGCCCCTGGCGAGTCTTCGTGCAGCGCGACAAGATTCTGGCCCTTCTCCAGGATCCCCTCCGGCAGGAGTACGTTTCCGGAGGCGGCCGCGATCAGATCGACCCGGGCCTCGATCTCCCGCGCGAACTCCTCCAAGCGCCCCGCGTCGGTCGTCGAGCGCATGTCCACCAGGGCGACCACGACGTACCGGCGGCGGGGGTACCGCGCGTGGAGTTCGCGGATCGTGTTCAGGACCGTGTTGCCCGTGGAGAACTCGTCGTCGACGAGGACCAGGGGGCCGTCGCCGGACAGCAGGGCCGGGTTCTCCGGGAGCAGCAGGTGGGAGGTCGCGTGGGAGTGGGACTCCTCGAAGCCGCCCGCCTGGGGCACCCCGTCCACGGGTCGGCGTGTGGAGTGCAGGTAGGGGGCCGTGCCGAGGCCGTCGGCGACGGAGTGGCCGAGGCCGGTGGCGGTCTCCGCGTAGCCGAGGACGACCGCGCGGGCCGTGTCCTCGGCGCCGAGCAGGTCGCGCACCCGGCGGCCGAGGGTGAAGCCGGCGCCGTAGACGACGGACGGGGACTGCGGGACGTGTTTGCCGAGCACGTTGGAGACGAGCAGGTGAGCCCGTTTGGGGTTGCGGCGCAGGGCCAGTCCCAGGAGTTCGGGCAGGCTGTCGTCGCCCACCAGTTCGACCCCGAGTCGCTCGGCGACCCAGGTGCCGGACCAGACACCGTTGTTCACTGCGTTGTTCATGCGTCCCTTGTGGATAGGCCCGTAGAGAAACGGTTCAGCCGGGGATTCCGGCGGCCAGCAGGTCGACGAAGCTGACGTCCTCGCGGGCGACGCCGAAGACCTCCGCGCGCAGCATGGTCCGCTCGGCCCAGGCGCGGTGCGGCTTCACCTCGTTCATCTTGTTCGTGTACTGGGAGCGGAGGACTCCCCCGCCGCCGCGCTCGGGGCGCAGGATGTCGGCCGCGTCGCTGTACTCCTCGTGACTGACGACGGACAGCGCGTGCACCGCCGGCACATGGGAGGGGTGGATGCAGGTCTTGCCCAGCAGGCCGTTGGCGTGGTCGAGGGTGATCTCCCGCAGCAGCCCGTCCATGGCGTGTTCAATCAGTCTCTCTCGCAGCTCGACGGCCTGCCCCTCCAGGAAGGGGCTGTGCCGCAGCATCGGCTTGAACATGCGTTCGGGGACCCGGAAGTACTCCCAGACCGGGCCGGTCACGGTGAACCCGGTGCCGTCGGCCCGGCCCAGCATGTTCACCACGTCGGCGATCACGGAGGCGACGATCTGGACGTCGTACGCCGTCATGTCGGGGGCCCGGCGCAGGCCGTACGAGGAGCAGAAGTCGGTCACGCCGAGCCGTAGGGCGAGCACCCGGTCGCGGTACTTGTCGACGGCCCGGTGGATGCCTTCGAGGGTCTCCACGCGTGACTCGCGGTAGAGCAGCTCGGGCGACTCCAGCACGGGCATGGCGAACAGCCGGCGCCCGCTCGCGGCCTCGGCGGTGGCCAGGGCCTCCAGGAAGGGGATGCCGCGCTCGCCGGTGAACTTCGGGAGCACGAACCCGGACAGCAGCCGCCCGGCCGGGCCGAGCCGCCGTACGAGGTCGGGGATCTGCTCGGGCGTGCGCACCCGGACGAACAGCAGCGGGGGCTCGAGGTCCGTGCGGGCGGCGAGCTCGGCGAACTGGCGGACCAGGTTCTCCTCGCCGGCCGGTACATCCTCGTCGCCGATGGAGTCCTCCAGGCACAGCACCATCGACACCACGCCCCGGGCCGCCTGCTTCGCGATGTCGTCGGCGAGGCGTGGGCGGGTGGCCGGACTGTAGAGCGTGGCGCCCAGGGCCGCGGACAGCAGCCGGGCCGGGGAGTCCGGCGCGAACGCGCACGGCTCCTGGTGGAAGAGGCGCTGCCGCTCCTCCGGGGCGATGTGCCCGAAATGACGCATGGAACTCCCCCGTGGCGCACGGTAAGGCTGCGGATGACTGTGGTTTTTGAGAACAGGTGGCCGGTAATAGTACGTACCCGGCCATGTCAGGGGTTCCCGCCGGGCATGAATTTCAGGTAACCCGGCTGTGTCGGTCCCCCGCACACCCCGCGTTGTCGTGACCAGGACCGAGAGGGCAGGATGACCCGCATGACGCACGCGATGTTGAAGGGGTCGAACGTCCCGCTCGAAGCCACGACGGTACGGGCCGTGCTGCGCTGGACGCCCGGGCAGGGGGTTCCGGACGTCGACGCCTCCGCGCTGCTCCTCGGCCCCGACGGTCGTGTGCGGTCCGACGAGGACTTCGTGTTCTACAACCAGCCCCGGCACCCTTCCAGGGCGGTGTGGCGACTCGGCCAGAAGAGGATCGCCGAGGGCCTCACCGACACGATCCAGACAGATCTGGCCGGTGTCGAGTCGGACATCGGCCAGATTCTGCTGGTCGCTTCGGCGGACGGTGTCACGTTCGACCGCGTACCGGATCTGCGCATCGTGCTGTACGACGCGACGAGTGCGGACGAGGAGCCGCTGGCCTACTTCGACGTCCAGCCGGAGACGGGCGAGGAGACGGCCCTGATCTGCGGTGAGCTGTACCGCAGGGGCGAGGGCTGGAAGTTCCGGGCGCTCGGTGAGGGCTACTCCAACGGGCTGAAGGGTCTGGCCACGGACTTCGGCATCTCGGTGGACGAGTCGGAGGAGGCGGAGCAGAGCACCGAGCCGAGCCCGGAGCCGGCCCCCGAGCCGACGCCGAGCGTCTCCCAGCCGCTTCCCCCGGAGCAGCCCACCCAGGCCGTGCCTCAGCCGCAGGCGCAGCCACAGGCCCAGCCGCAGGCGCAACCCGCGCAGCAGCCGGCGTACGGCTATCCGTCCTCCCTGCCGACCCATGGCTACGGCTACCCGGACAACTTCCACATGCCGCCGATGGGCCCCCAGTTCATCGGGCGGTGACGATCCGGGTCACCGCTCGACCTGCGTCTTGTAGCCCCGTCCCCACTGCAGTCCCCACCCGTACAGCCGGTCCAGCTCCGCCTGGAACCCGTAGACGAACCGCACCTCGCGCCGTACGACGATCTCCCCCTTCACGTTCTCGATCATCACCACGGCGCAGGAGCGGGCCTGCGGGTGCCGTTCGTCGAGTCCTATCTCGATGCGGGGGCCGTTGCTCGGGTAGAGGGTGACGGTGGCGTGCGTCCGGTCGAACGCCGGCGTCTGGTCGTAGATGTAGACGAACACCAGCAGCCGCTTGATGTTGTCCCGATGGTCGAGGTTGACGTACATCGTCTCCCCGGACCCCGACCCGAACCGGTCGTCTCCGCTGAGCTTCACATACGGCGGCGAGTTGACGTCGCCGAGGTAGCCGCCGAGCGGCTGGACGACGCCCTTCGTCCCGTCGGCCAGCTCGTACAGGCAGCCGAGGTCGAGGTCGACGTTCACCATGCTCTGGCTGTGGCCCATGACCTCCGGGGGCTTCAGCGCCCTGAGGGGGTGCCGGAAGAGGCTCTCCCGCTGCGGGCCGCCGAAGTCGGACGTCCGCATGGACCAGGTCAGGTTCACGCGCAGATGCCCGGTGGCCGCGTCCTGCTTGGTGAGGGAGACCTGGTGGTGCCGTTTGGTCAGCTCGATCGCGTTGCTCGCCGCGCTCCCCGAGTCGAACTCGGCGGCCCGGCCGCTCCGGAAACCGTCGAACAACCCCATGCCCGCCCCCAGTTGGACAACAAAACGGCGGGGCGGCCAGGAGGCGGCCGCCCCGCACAAAGCGTTCCTCACTCAGAAGGTGATCACACCCACTGATTCAGATCTGCCGATTCAGATCTGTTGTTTCAGACCCCGGACGAGATCTCAGTCCTCTCGTCCGAGCCCTCCGCTTTTCCCTCGGCCGCCGCCAGCGCGCGGTTGCGGCGGACGGAGGACCAGAAGGAGGCTCCGATGAAGGCGACACCGATCAGGCCGGTGATCACTTCGTGGATCTCGTACTGGATGGTGACCAGGAGAATCAGCGCGAGCGCGCCGATCGCGTAGTGCGCGCCGTGCTCCAGGTACTCGTACTCGTCGAGGGTGCCCTGGCGGACCAGGTAGACCGTGAGCGAACGGACGTACATGGCGCCGATGCCGAGGCCGAGGGCCATCAGGACGATGTCGTTGGTGATGGCGAAGGCGCCGATCACGCCGTCGAAGGAGAACGACGCGTCCAGGACCTCCAGGTAGAGGAACATGAAGAAGGCGGCCTTGCCGGCGAGGGCGACGGCCGAGCGGGGCTTGCCGGAGCGGGCCGCCGCTTCCTCCTCCTCGTGCTCGCGCTCCTCCTCTTCCTCCAGCTTGTCCTCGAAGTAGCCGGAGAGACCGCCCACGATCATGTACGTGATCAGACCGGCGACGCCGGAGAGCAGGACCGTCTCCGCCTTGTCGACGTGGGTGCCGCCGTGCTGGTGGGCGTTGGCCGCGAACGTCATCGCCGAGATCAGCAGGACGATCAGGGCGATGCAGACCGACAGCATGTCGATCTTGCCGAGCTTGGCCAGCGGCCGCTCCAGCCAGGCCAGCCACTTGATCTCCCGCTCCTCGAAGATGAAGTCGAGGAAGATCATCAGCAGGAACATACCGCCGAAGGCGGCGATCGCCGGGTGGGCGTCGGTGACGAGTTCCTGGTAACGGTCCTTGTCACTGAGCGCGAGGTCGACCGCCTCGATGGGGCCCATCTGGGCGCTGACCGCGACGATCACGACGGGGAAGACCAGCCGCATGCCGAAGACGGCGATCAGGATGCCGATGGTGAGGAAGATCTTCTGCCAGAAGGCATTCATCTTCTTCAGAATTCCGGCGTTGACCACCGCGTTGTCGAAGGACAGCGAGATCTCGAGGATCGAGAGGATCGCCACGATGCCGAACGCGGTCCACCCCCCGAAGAGGACCGCTGCGACGAGGCCGAGCGCGGTGACCGCGAACGACCACCCGAAGGTTTTCAGGACCACTGGCTACCCAATCGTGTGTGTACGGGGCTCCCCCGCGCCGTACCCGGCTTTACGAAACATTGACTCCGAAGTCTAGAGCGATGCCACGCAGCCCCGACGCGTACCCCTGTCCCACCGCCCGGAACTTCCATTCCCCCTGATAGCGGTAGAGCTCGCCGAAGATCATGGCCGTCTCGGTGGAGGCGTCCTCGCTGAGGTCGTAGCGGGCGAGTTCCTGGCCGTCGGCCTGGTTGACGACGCGGATGAAGGCGTTGCTGACCTGGCCGAAGGTCTGGCCGCGCTCGTCGGCCATGTGGATCGAGACCGGGAAGACGATCTTGTCGCAGTGGGCCGGCACCTTCACGAGGTCGACCAGCAGCGACTCGTCGTCGCCGTCGCCCTCGCCGGTGAGGTTGTCGCCGGTGTGCTCGACCGAGCCGTCGGGGCTGTGGAGCTGGTTGTAGAAGATGAACCACTCGTCCCCGAGGACCCGTCCGCCGTTGCACAGCAGGGCACTGGCGTCGAGGTCGAAGGGGGCTCCGGTGGTGGAGCGCGCGTCCCAGCCGAGCCCGACCATCACCTGTGTGAGGTTCGGCGCGACCTTGGACAGGGAGACGTTTCCTCCCTTGGCGAGCGTGACGCCCATGATGCTGGTCCTCCCCTGGATGGTGCTTCTTCGGTTGTCCTGCGCGTCCGGCGCCGCCCCCAAACGGGACGGCGCCGGACCGAACGAGCGTCGGATCGCTGCCGGTGTCAGACGTTGACGCCGAAGTCCTGCGCGATGCCGCGCAGGCCCGAGGCGTAGCCCTGGCCGATGGCGCGGAACTTCCACTCGGCGCCGTGGCGGTAGAGCTCACCGAAGACCATGGCCGTCTCGGTGGACGCGTCCTCGCTGAGGTCGTAGCGGGCGATCTCGGCGCCGCCGGCCTGGTTGACGACGCGGATGAACGCGTTGCGCACCTGGCCGAAGGACTGCTGGCGGTTCTCGGCGTCGTAGATCGAGACCGGGAAGACGATCTTCTCGACGTCGGCCGGGACGCCGGCGAGGTTGACCTTGATCTGCTCGTCGTCGCCCTCGCCCTCACCGGTGAGGTTGTCGCCGGTGTGCTCGACCGAGCCGTCGGGGCTCTTGAGGTTGTTGAAGAAGACGAAGTTCGCGTCGCTGGCGACCTTGCCGGCGTTGTTCAGCAGCAGGGCGCTGGCGTCGAGGTCGAAGTCGGTGCCGGTCGTGGTGCGCACGTCCCACCCGAGGCCGATGATGACCGCGGTCAGGCCCGGGGCCTCCTTGGTCAGCGATACGTTGCCGCCCTTGCTGAGGCTGACTCCCACGAGTCCTCCATTGGTGTCCGGGGGCGGGAGCCCCGTCGTGCATTGGATATCGGATCAACGATCCGATCCTAGTGACGGGTTCCCGCCCCCGCAGGCCCTGGGCGCCGGAGAATCAGAGGGTGTCGAGAATCAGAGAGTGTCGAGCGCCTTGACGTACTCGTTCAGGTCACGGGCGTCCGGCAGCGCGTTGACGACGGTCCAGCGGACCACGCCCTCCTTGTCGATGACGAAGGTGCCGCGCACCGCGCAGCCCTTGTCCTCGGCGAAGACGCCGTAGGCGCGGGAGACCTCGCCGTGCGGCCAGAAGTCGCTGAGCAGCGGGTAGTCCAGGCCCTCCTGCTCGGCGAAGACGCGCAGGGTGTGGATGGAGTCGTTGGAGACGGCGAGCACCTGGGTGTCACGGTCGGAGAACTGCGGGAGGTTGTCGCGCACCTCGCACAGCTCGCCGGTGCACACGCCGGTGAAGGCGAAGGGGTAGAAGAGCAGGACGACGTTCTTGCTGCCGCGGAAGTCCGACAGCTTCACGGTGGCGCCGTGGTTGTCCTTGAGCTCGAAGCCGGGGGCCTTCTCGCCGACCTGGATGGCCATCGTGGGTGATCCCTTTCGGTGGGGGCTGCTCGGGTGGGAACCCGAAGACTCGGGACCACCCTACGCAGTGCCCGGCGCACGCCCGGGGACGGGCCGGTGGAAACCGGCCCGTCCCCGTCACGCGGTCACCTCTTGGACTTGGCCGCCTTCGGCGTGGCGAGGCGGCTGCCGCTCCAGTCCTTGCCGACGCTGACGCTCTTGGCCGCGCTCAGGCCGGCGGTCGTCGCGGCTTCCGAGATGTCGCTCGGCTCCACGTACCCCGAACGGCCGGTCTTCGGCGTGAGGAGCAGGATCGCGCCGCCCTCTTCGATGTACGTGGTGGCATCCACCAGCGCATCCGTCAGGTCGCCGTCGTCGTCCCGGAACCACAGCACAACGGCGTCGGCCACGTCGTCGTATTCCTCGTCCATGAGGTCGCCCTCGATGGCTTCCTCGATGGCCTCGCGGAGCTCCTGATCGACGTCGTCGTCGTAGCCGATCTCCTGGACCACCTGCCCGGGCTGGAACCCCAGCCTGGCGGCAGGGTTCGTCCGCTCCTCCGCGTGGTCCGCGGTCGCGCTCACGGGTTGCCTCCTGATCATGTCTTGGGAATAACTCAGCCACGCGCGTGCGCGAAGCATTGGCCGTAGTCCACACGGGCGGGACGGATCGCGCAAGTACCCGGCGGTTCGGACCGCCGAAACGGTGACGATCCCGGCCGTCTCGACGCAACTCCAGGCATGGTGCGAGTACCGGGGGTGACGCACACCACACCTTTCTGCCCCGTTTGCGTGTTTGGGAACCGCCCTAGAGTACGGGGTCCTGGTTACCGCAGAGTAGAGATGCCGTTTTGCCTCCCCGAGGTACACGATGGGGGACGGTGCAGGCATACCGGAAAGTGGCCCCCGCGGGTGCCCTCTGACAGGTAAGGAACAGCGTGGCTTCCGGATCCGATCGCAATCCGATCATCATTGGCGGCCTTCCGAGTCAGGTACCTGACTTCGATCCCGAAGAGACCCAGGAGTGGCTCGACTCGCTCGACGCCGCCATCGACGAACGCGGCCGCGAGCGGGCGCGCTATCTGATGCTGCGGCTGATCGAGCGGGCCCGCGAGAAGCGCGTGGCCGTGCCCGAGATGCGCAGCACGGACTACGTCAACACCATCGCCACCAAGGACGAGCCGTTCTTCCCCGGCAACGAGGAGATCGAGCGCAGGATCCTCAACGCCACCCGCTGGAACGCCGCCGTGATGGTCTCCCGCGCCCAGCGGCCCGGCATCGGCGTCGGCGGCCACATCGCCACCTTCGCCTCCTCCGCGTCCCTCTACGACGTCGGCTTCAACCACTTCTTCCGGGGCAAGGACGAGGGCGACGGCGGCGACCAGGTCTTCTTCCAGGGACACGCCTCACCGGGCATCTACGCGCGCGCGTACCTGCTCGACCGGCTCGGCGAGCAGCACCTCGACGCCTTCCGCCAGGAGAAGTCGAAGGCGCCCTACGGCCTGTCCTCGTACCCGCACCCGCGGCTGATGCCGGACTTCTGGGAGTTCCCGACCGTGTCGATGGGCCTCGGCCCGATCGGCGCGATCTACCAGGCGCGCATGAACCGGTACATGCACGCGCGCGGGATCGCCGACACCTCGACATCACACGTGTGGGCGTTCCTCGGCGACGGCGAGATGGACGAGCCGGAGTCGCTCGGCCAGCTGACCATCGCCGCCCGCGAGGGCCTGGACAACCTGACCTTCGTCGTCAACTGCAACCTCCAGCGGCTCGACGGCCCGGTGCGCGGCAACGGCAAGGTCATCCAGGAGCTGGAGTCGGTCTTCCGCGGCGCCGGCTGGAACGTGATCAAGCTGATCTGGGACCGCAGCTGGGACCCGCTGCTGGCCCAGGACCGCGACGGTGTGCTCGTCAACAAGATGAACACCACACCCGACGGCCAGTTCCAGACGTACGCCACCGAGACCGGCTCCTACATCCGCGACCACTTCTTCGGTGACGACCACCGGCTGCGCGCGATGGTCGAGCACATGTCCGACCACGAGCTGCTGATGCTGGGCCGCGGCGGCCACGACCACCGGAAGATCTTCGCGGCGTACTCGGCTGCCCGCGCCCACAAGGGCCAGCCGACGGTCATCCTCGCCAAGACGGTCAAGGGCTGGACGCTGGGCCCGAACTTCGAGGGCCGCAACGCCACGCACCAGATGAAGAAGCTGACGGTCGACGACCTCAAGCGCTTCCGGGACCGGCTGCACCTGCCGATCGCCGACAAGGAGCTGGAGTCCGGCCTGCCGCCGTACTACCACCCGGGCCGGGACTCGGAGGAGATCCAGTACATGCACGACCGGCGCAAGGGACTCGGCGGGTACGTCCCGACCCGCGTCGTGCGCGCCAAGCCCCTCCCGCTGCCGGAGGACAAGACGTACGCGAGCGTGAAGAAGGGCTCGGGTCAGCAGTCCATCGCGACGACCATGGCCTTTGTCCGGCTGCTCAAGGACCTCATGCGGGACAAGGAGCTGGGCAAGCGGTTCGTGCTGATCGCGCCGGACGAGTACCGCACCTTCGGCATGGACTCCTTCTTCCCGAGTGCGAAGATCTACAACCCGCTCGGCCAGCAGTACGAGGCGGTGGACCGGGATCTGCTGCTCGCCTACAAGGAGTCCCCGACCGGACAGATGCTGCACGACGGCATCTCGGAGGCCGGCTGCACGGCGTCCCTGATCGCGGCCGGTTCCGCGTACGCGACGCACGGCGAGCCGCTCATCCCGGTCTACGTCTTCTACTCGATGTTCGGTTTCCAGCGCACCGGCGACCAGTTCTGGCAGATGTCGGACCAGCTGGCGCGCGGCTTCGTACTGGGCGCGACCGCGGGCCGTACGACGCTGACCGGTGAGGGTCTGCAGCACGCCGACGGCCACTCGCAGCTGCTGGCGTCGACGAACCCGGGGTGTGTGGCCTACGACCCCGCGTTCGGCTACGAGATCGCGCACATCGTGCAGGACGGTCTGCGGCGGATGTACGGCCCGGACAGCGAGGACGTCTTCTACTACCTCACCGTCTACAACGAGCCGATCCAGCACCCGGCCGAGCCGGAGAACGTCGACGTCGAGGGCATCCTGAAGGGCGTCTACCGCTTCAGCGAGGGCACCTCGGGCACCATCCCGGCGCAGATCATCGCCTCCGGCGTGGCCCTGCCATGGGCGATCGAGGCGCAGCGGATCCTCGCCGAGGAGTGGCAGGTGAAGGCCGACGTCTGGTCGGCGACCTCCTGGAACGAGCTGCGGCGCGAGGCGGTCGAGGTCGAGCGGCACAACCTGCTCCACCCGGAGGAGGAGCAGCGGGTGCCGTATGTCACACGGAAGCTCAGCGGCGCGCAGGGCCCGTTCGTGGCCGTGTCCGACTGGATGCGGTCGGTTCCGGACCAGATCGCGCGGTGGGTGCCGGGGTCGTACCAGTCGCTGGGCGCGGACGGCTTCGGCTTCGCGGACACCCGGGGCGCGGCCCGGCGGTTCTTCCACATCGACGCGCAGTCGGTGGTGGTGGCGGTGCTGACCGAGCTGGCGAAGGAGGGCAAGGTCGACCGGTCCGTGCTGAAGCAGGCCATCGACCGGTACCAGCTGCTGGACGTCGCGGCGGCGGAGCCCGGAGCGGCGGGCGGCGACGCGTAGCGCGTGAACCGGTTGCCCTCCGCCCTTACGGTCTCTTTACGATGCGGGGCATGAAGGAGCAATCGGCACAGGCCCGGTGGGAGCAGCTCACCCAGCGACCCTTGTTCGTACTGGCTGGGCTGTTCGCCATCGCCTATGCCGTCCCGATCGTGGACAGCTCGGCCAGTCGCACGGTGACGTGGGCCTGCCTGTGGGTCGAGTGGGGGGTGTGGGCGGCCTTCGCGCTCGACTACCTGGTGCGGCTGGGGCTGGCCCGGGCCCGGTGGGTGTTCGTCCGGACGCACTGGCTGGACCTGCTCGCGGTGGCGCTGCCGCTGGTGCAGCCCCTGCGGCTGCTCCGGCTGGTGTCCACGCTGCTGCTCGTGGGGCGGCGGGCGCGGATGGCCTCGCAGGTCCGGCTGACGACGTATGTCGCCGGGTCCGTGACCGGGCTGATGATGTTCGGGTCGCTGGCCGTGCTGTCGGTGGAGCGGGACGCGCCGAACGGGAACATTCACACGCTGGGTGACGCGGTGTGGTGGTCCTTCACGACGATGACGACGGTGGGGTACGGGGACCACGCGCCGACCACCGGGCTGGGGCGGTTGCTGGCGATCGGGCTGATGCTGTCCGGGATCGCGCTCCTCGGTGTGGTGACCGCGAACATCGCCGCCTGGTTCATCTCCCGCTTCGAGCGGGACGATGTCGAGGAACGGCTGCAGCGGGAGGCGATAGAGGCCCTGACCGCGGAGGTACGCGCCCTGCGGGCCGAGGTGGCGGCCCTGTCCGACAGCCGCGTCGAAACCTGACCGTGGGCCGAGCGGAGGTGGGTGCGCAGCCAGGCGCCACGGGGTGCAGCTGCCTTTGGCCGCGGCGCGCTGTCCCCCTCCGGCAGCGCGCCGCAGGCCGTGGCTTGGCCCACTGTGACCTGCGGCACGTACCGGAGGCGAGGGACCTTTAGCGTTGTCACCCTGATAGGGGAAATGCCTTTGACGCCGCGTCAGGCGAAGACGGACTGACGCCGACGAAACGTGATCCGTGTCACTGGATTCTCTCGAGACCCTCTCGTTCTCCTAGTGTGTCCTCCCAGTGACTTCCTTCGAGACCTCCCCACACCTCAACGCCAGGCGCGCACTGCTGGCGCTCGCCGTGGTGTTCGTGATGCTGGCGACCACCGGCTGGACGGCCCTGCGCCACCAGCAGAACCCCACCGCGCTCCAGGCGTCCCGCTCCGCCTGGGAGAGCGGCCGTATCGACGGCCGTGCGCTCCCCGACCCGGACGCGGCCCCCGCCCTGCTCGCCGGCTTCTTCGCCTCCCTCACCGCCGCCCAGCGCAACTCGCTCGCCGCCCGCTACCCGCTCGCGGTCGGCAACATGAACGGCGCCCCCGTCGCCCTGCGATACCGCGCCAACCGCATCGCCCTCGCCGAGGCCGCGCGGGTCGAGCGGGACCGGATGCACGACAGCAGGCTCTCGCCCGCCGGGCAGCACGAGGCGGGCCGTCGTATGGACCGCTTCCAGGTGATGGGCACCGCCGAGCGGCAGATCCTCGCCTTCGACCCGGAGGGCCCCGGCCGGGCCGCCGAGGTCTTCGGCGACCTCGCCCACGCCGAGCGGATCTCCGTCGTCGTCCCCGGCGTCGACACCGAGCTGCTCACCTTCCAGCGCAGCAACCGCAAGTACTCCGCGCCCGCCGGCATGGCCGAGGCGCTCTACGCGGCCGAGCGGGAGGCGAGCCCCACGACGCGTACGGCCGTGATCGCGTGGGCCGACTACACCGCGCCCGACGGCCTGGGCATCGACTCGGCCACCGCGATGCGTGCCGAGAGCGGCGCCGTACGCCTGAACGCGCTGCTGCGCGCCCTGCCCGGCACCGCGCCGGTGTCGATGTTCTGCCACAGCTACGGCTCGGTCGTGTGTGGAGTGGCCGCGCGCGCGATGCCCGGCCGGGTCGCCGACATAGCGGTCGCCGGCAGCCCCGGGATGCGCGCGGACAACGCGTCCGAGCTGCGCACCTCCGCGCGGGTGTGGGCGATGCGGGACGCCGACGACTGGATCGCGGACGTGCCGTATCTGGAGGTCGGCGGGCTCGGGCACGGAGAGGACCCGATGTCGGACGCGTTCGGCGCGCGGGTGCTGTCGGCGCGGGGGGCGAACGGCCACTCCGGCTACTTCGTGCCCGGCACGGACAGTCTGCGCAACCTCGCCGACATCGGAACTGGCGCATACCGTTCCGTGGAGTGCGCGGACGAAGGTGACGCCTGCCGGGCGGGTTTGTCCGGCACCACGCCGGTCGGACGCGCGTAGAGACCGCAGGAATTGCGGTGTGCGTGAGGAGGGGACGAAGTTGTCTGTCGCGCATACGATGAGCCGCATGGGTGATGTACTGGCCGGATTTCATGCCGCCTGGGAGTTCGAGTCCGACTCCGTCCTCATCCGTTACGAGCGGGGCTTGCGCACGCCCAAGTTGTTCTCCGCGCTCGGCGAGCGGCGCGTTCCGCTGCGCGCGCTGGAGTCCGTGACGCTCGAGCCGGGCAAGCGGGGGACGGTCGTCCTGCGGGCGGAGCCGCGGCCCGGGGCGGATCCGTTGATGGAGGCGGCGGCGGGGCAGCTGAAGGAGGCGTGCGATCCGTACCGGCTGGTGCTGCCGGGGGACCGGGAGCTGCTCGCCGAGTACTACGCGGACGAGCTGAAGGGGCTGCTGACCGAGTCGGGGCCGGTGGACCGGTTTCTGGTGGAGGCGCCCGAGGTGCCGGTGTCGTTCAAGGCGTACGACGGGAAGGCGTCGTTCGACGGGCGGACGGTGCGGTTCCGGTGGTTCTGGACAGGGGCGTCGTCCGCCAAGTGGAAGGCCGGCGACCAGAGTTTCGCGGTGTCCGAGGTGGGGGGTGTGGAGTGGCGCTCGCCCGAGCTGCTGGAGGGGTATCTGCGGTTGCGGCTCCGGGAGGGGGCGGCCGAGCGGCCGGGGCCTGTGGACCAGGACCCGGCCGCGGTGGTGTTCGGGTTGGGGTACGGGGTCGTGCACGAGTCGCTGCCGTTCGCGGCGGCTGTGCTCGCGGCCGTTCGGGGGCGTTGAGCGCGGGCTACTCGCGTCCGGCCGAGGTGAACGCCATGTCCGCGTACCGGTCGCCCGCCACCTTCGACGCGATCGGCTCCAGAAGGGCCAACTCCTCGTCCGTCAGCCTGATCGTGGCCGCCGTCACGTTCTCCTCCACCCGGCTCGGCTTCCGGGTGCCCGGGATCGGGACCACCGGCAGGCGGTGGACGTCGGTCTGCTGCTGGACCCAGGCCAGGGCGATCTGTGCCGCAGTGGCGTCGTGGGCCCGGGCGACGGCCCTGACCGGCTCCAGCAGGGCCGCGTTGGCGGTCGCGTTGTCGCCGGTGAAGCGGGGCTGCTGGCGGCGGAAGTCGTCCGCGGTCAGGTCGGTGTCGGCGTTGGTGAAGGAGCCGGTGAGGAAGCCTCGGCCGAGCGGGGAGTAGGCGACGAGGGTGACGCCCAGGTCACGGACCGTCGGGACCACGTTCGCCTCGATGTCGCGGCTGAACAGGGACCACTCCGACTGGACGGCCGCGATGGGGTGGACGGCGTGGGCCGCCCGCAGTTCGCCGGCCGTGACCTCGCTCAGGCCCAGGTGTCTGACCTTGCCCTCACGGACCAGCTCGGCCATGACACCGACGGTCTCCTCGATCGGCACGTCCGGATCACGCCGGTGCATGTAGTAGAGGTCGATGACGTCGATGTCGAGGCGGGACAGACTCGCCTCGACGGCCTGACGGATGTACGGGGCGTCATTGCGGATGACGCGCTTGGTCGGGTCGTCCGGCGGAATCGACAGCGCGAACTTGGTCGCGATGACGACCTCGTCGCGGTGGGCCTTGAAGAACGGGGCGAGGAAGCGTTCGTTCTCACCGGCGCCGTAGGCGTCCGCCGTGTCGAAGAGGGTGACCCCCAGCTCCAGGGCACGCTCCAGCGTGGCCCTCGACTCCTCGGCGTCGGTGGGGCCGTAGGCGAAGCTCATGCCCATGCAGCCGAGGCCCTGGACGCCGACCTCGGGGCCCTCGGTGCCGAGGCGCGTGGTCGGGATCCTGGTGTCGGTCATCGAGCGGTCCTTTCCGTTTCGTACGCGCGCGTGGCGTCCGAATAGAACATGATCTTGCGGTCCAGGACGGCGAGCGTGTCCCGCAGTTCGGCGATCCGCGCCTGGACGTCCCGCCGGGTCGCCTCCAGCAGGGCGCAGCGCTCGGCGTACGTGTGGTCGCCCTCGCGGACCAGTTCCGCGTACCGGACCATGTCGGCGACCGGCATGCCGGTCAGCCGCAGCTTGCCGACGAGGTCGAGCCAGTCCAGGTCTCGGTTGCTGTAACGGCGCTGCCCGGTGTGCGAGCGGTCCACATGGGCCATCAGGCCGATGCGCTCGTACCAGCGCAGGGTGTGCGCGGTCAGCCCGGTGAAGGCGACGACCTCACTGATGGTGTAGCTGTCCTGCCCGTCGGGGCGGGGGTGGCGTGGCGGCGGACCGGCACAGACGTCGGCACGGCTGGGGCTTTCCTCGGTGGTCACGGGCGTGCTCTGCATCACCGTCATGAACCACACGCTATGACGTTGGAGCGCACTCCAAGCAAGCGGGTTCGCTCCGCGGGTTGGCCTGTATCTGTCTGCGGGTGCGTGGGGGCTGGTCGCGCAGTTCCCCGCGCCCCTTGCGGGGGGCGGTGCCCCCCGCACCCCCCGCACCCCCGGCCCCTTGATGGAGCTGGCGCTGTGAGCGCTTAGGCTCGGGGGCATGTCCTTGAAGAGCCTCGCGTTGATCGAGAAGTGGCCGGTTCCCTCCGCTGCGGCGGGGGTCGTGCGGGCCGACGGTGCGGTGCTGGGTGCGCACGGTCCGGTCGGGAAGCGGTTCGCGCTGGCCTCGGTGACCAAGCCGCTCGTCGCGTACGGCGTGCTGGTGGCGTACGAGGAGGGCGCCATCGAGCTCGACGAGCCGGCCGGGCCGGAGGGCTCGACCGTGCGGCACCTGCTCGCCCACACCTCCGGGCTGGCCTTCGACGAGCACAAGGTGGCCTCGGCGCCGGGTGAGCGGCGGCTGTACTCCAACGCCGGGTTCGAGCAGCTCGGTGATCATGTCGCCAAGGCGACCGACATCCCGTTCGCGGAGTATCTGCGGCAGGCGGTCCTGGAGCCGCTGGGGATGACGGCCACGTCGTTGGAGGGGTCGCCCGCGAAGGACGGCGTGTCCACCGTGGAGGACCTGCTGCGGTTCGCCGCCGAGGTGCAGGCGCCCCGGCTGCTCGACCCGCGGACCGTGGCCGAGGCGATGAGTGTGCAGTATCCGGGGACGAAGGGTGTGTTGCCGGGGTACGGGCACCAGAACCCCAACGACTGGGGGCTCGGCTTCGAGATCCGGGACGGCAAGTCACCGCACTGGACGGGCAGTTCGTCCTCGCCGCGCACCTTCGGACACTTCGGGCAGTCGGGTACGTTCCTGTGGGTCGACCCGGTCGCCGGGCTGGCCTGCGTCGCGCTCACGGACCGGGCGTTCGGGCCCTGGGCGATCGAGGCGTGGCCGCCGTTCACGGACGCGGTGCTCGCCGAGTCGGTGTGATTCCCCTCGGTTCCGCAGCGAAGTGGCCGTGGCATCGGGCACATTCAGTGCATGACCGGTTACGAGGACAGGGTGCCTGGCTATCTGACCTTCCGGGTCGCCCCGCAGGAAGGGCCGATCGCGGCGTTCGCGGAGCAGGAGGCGTGGCAGGCGCGGGAGCGGTATCCCGACCTGCGGGGCGTGGGTCTGGCGGAGTTCTTCCACGCCCGTGAGCGCGACACCGGAGGGTGGGAACTGTCCGAGTACGGCAGCGACACCCCGCAGGGCGCCCGGGACTCCCTGGGCTCGCGCTTCCGGATGCGCGCCCGGGACGCCGAGGACACCGGTGACACGAAGGCGCAGAAGGCGTGGATGGCGGCCGCCCTGCGCATGGACCGGGAGGTCGTCGACGAACTCCGGGTCCGCGGCGAGCGGTTCCGGATCGTGCGGGCCTCGAAGTTCATCCGTATGGGGCGGAGCGGGCCCGAGCCGCCCCGGCCCTCCGACCCCGATCACGCGGAGGTCGGAGAGGCGTACCGTGCGCCGTCACGCACCAAGGGCTTCGTGGTCGACCCGTACACCCCCGCCGGGCTGTCCGACAGCCTGCTGAAGCTGGATCTCCTGCGGCTCGTCGGAGCCGCCTCCGGCACACCGGAGGACGTACGGTCCGACGCACGGCGTGCCGCCGAGGCATGTCCGGGCGGTGTGCTGCTGCCGGCGGTGTTCGCGATCGCCGAACGGACGGACGGGGAATGGCAGTCGCACAACCCCGGGGCGTCGTACGCCACACCGCAGGGCGCGCGCGACAGCCTGGCCGCGTGGCTGCGGGTCATGGCGCCGTTCACGCTGCGGCTGTCGGACGAGAAGAAGAAGCAGTACGCGCGCGGCCGACCTGCTGGACGAGAAGCGGAGCAACAGTCTGAGCATCGACGGGACCCGGTTCCGCGTCACCCGGGTCGAGCGGCTGATCCGCGTCGGACCCGACGGCCCGGAGGGGCCCCGGCCCAGCGACTACGACCCGGAGCCGCCGGTGGAGGTGCACACCCGGCAGCTGAAGGAGCAGGGGCTGTGGAAGGACGAGGACGAAGACGAGGACGCCCCGGCCGAACTTGACGAGCGGGCCCGTGAGTTCAAAGCGCTGTGGGATCAGGAGGAGGCCCGCCGCGCGGCGGCCAGGGAACGCAGGGCGAAGAAGAAACGCGGCTGAGCCGGGCTGGGGCCTCCACACTCCGGACTCCGGGGGCTTGGGTCACCGGCCGATGATCCACTCGGCTAATCTCCCTTTGCACAGCAGCACCCATGGACATCGGGGGAGCAATGGCAGGGGTTCAAGCGGGCGGACAGTTCCGCCCGTTGGAGAGCGGTGATCCGACGACGGTGGCGACCTACCGGCTCGCCGCACGGCTCGGTTCCGGCGGTATGGGCACGGTCTATCTGTCGTACACGCCGGGCGGGCATCCGATCGCCCTCAAGACGATCCGGCCGGAACTGAGCGAGGACCCGGAGTTCCGCCGCCGGTTCCGGCAGGAGGTCGAGGCCGCACAGCGGGTGCAGGGGTTCTACACCGCGCCGGTCATCGACTACGACACCGAGGGCACCCAACCCTGGCTGGCCACCGCCTATGTGGCCGGCCCCTCACTGGCCTCGGCGGTCACCGAGCACGGCCCGCTGCCGGTGCCGTCGGTCCTGCTGCTGCTCGCGGGGATGGCGGAGGCGCTGTCGGTCATCCACGGCGCGGGCATCGTGCACCGCGACCTGAAGCCGTCCAACGTGCTGCTCGCCGGTGACGGCCCCCGCGTCATCGACTTCGGCATCGCCCGCGCCGCGGACGCGACCGCGCTCACCGGCACCGGCGTGTCCATCGGCACCCCGGCCTTCATGTCGCCGGAGCAGGCCGCCGGCAAGGAGGTCACGTCCGCCTCGGACATCTTCGCGCTCGGCCAGGTCGCCGCCTACGCGGCACAGGGGCAGGGGGCCTACGGCGACGGCCCCTCGCACGCCGTGCTGTACCGGATCGTCCACGAGGAGCCCGACCTGAGCGGGCTGCCCGGGCAGCTCGCCTTCATCGCGCGCTGCCTGGCCAAGGAGCCCGGCGGGCGGCCCTCCCCCGCCGAGATCATCGCCCTGTGCCAGGAGGCGTCGCCCACGCCGCTGCGGCAGTCCGGTTCCTGGCTGCCGGAGGCGATCACCGCGCAGATCACCCAGCGGGTGTCGGCGTCGGCCGCCCTCGCGGCGGCGCCCACGCCCACCGCACCGGTCACCGCGGCTGCGCCCACGCCCACCGCACCGGTCACCAAGCCCGATGTGACGCCGCCCCCGGTGCACGCGGCTCCCACAGCGGCCGCCACGCACGTACCGCCCCCGCCCGCGTACGGACCTCCCGGTCCCCAGCCGCACTTCCAGCCCTCGTACGGCCCCCCGACCGCGCCCCAGCCGCCCTTCGGCGCGCAGCCCGGCTGGCGGCCGCAGCCCCTGCCGCCGCCGAAGAACAAGGCCGGCAAGTGGATCGGGATCAGCGTCGGGGTGGTGATGGGCCTGGCCTGGCTCGGCGGCTGTGCGTCGTTCATCAAGGGCCTCGACGATGCCTCCGACGACTCCTCGAGCAGCGCCTCCGGCAGCTCCTCCTCCGGCAGCGGGAGCGACGACAGCGGCAGCACCACGGGTAAGAGCCCGGCACCCGATCCCACGCCGGTCTCCTACCAGGGCGTCAACATCCCCGAGGGCTACTACGTGCGGTTCGCGGACGCGCCGCCGAAGCCGATCGACCCCGACGGCAGCCCCCGTTACGTGGACGCCGGCGACCTGTACTACTACGACGCGGGCGGCCTGGACAACAACCCCCTGCTGGGCAGCGCCGGCGACAAGGTCGTCCTGCTGAACAACGCCCAGAAGGGCTCGCTGGAGACCTGCCGGAACGAGACGCGCTACACCGAGGAGATCCGGCTCTCGCAAATCACCAAGGGGTCACAGATGTGCGTGCACACCTCCTCCGGTCACATCGCCCTGGTCACCTACCAGGGCAGCGCACCCGAGAACGACCCCAGCGACTACGTGTCGGTGGACATCACGGTGTGGCGCAACGCGGAGGATCCCTCCCAGGACTAGGCCGCCATCTCCCACACCAGCACCTCGGCCGGCCCCCCGTCGGCGACCAGCTCCAGCCCCGCCTCGTCGGCGGCCCGCACCGCGTCCCCCGGCCCCAGCCCGTACTCCCCCAGCCGGACCGCGCCGCGCACCACATGGACGTAGACCCGCGGCGCTTCCGGCACCGCGGTGCGCTCGCCGGGAGCGAGCCGGCGTACGTGCAGCAGGGCGCCGGCGGCGGGCAGGGCGTAC
Organism: Streptomyces sp. NPDC018693; assembly: GCF_044391385.1. Classification (NCBI taxonomy): domain Bacteria; kingdom Bacillati; phylum Actinomycetota; class Actinomycetes; order Kitasatosporales; family Streptomycetaceae; genus Streptomyces; species Streptomyces sp. NPDC018693. Next base: position 281,620 of record NZ_JBIRZZ010000008.1, read on the forward strand.
GGGGTGGCGTCGGCGATGCCGCGCACGATGTCGTACGACGGCTCGCCGCCGGGGCTCAGCGGGGACAGCCACATCTGTACGAAGGTCAGCGGCGCCGGCCCGTCGTTGCGCTCCATGTGCCGCACCCCGGCCGCCGCGCTGAGCCGCTGGACGTCGCCGGGGCGGACCCGGGTCTCGTGGCCGGTCGAGTCGCGGTGCGTCAGCTCGCCCTCGACCACCCATGTGACGATCTCGGTGTGGCTGTGCGGGTGCTCGTCGAAGCCGGCGCCCGGTGCGAGCCGCTCCTCGTTGCAGGCGATCAGCGCGCCGAAGCGGAGGTTGTCGGGGTCGTAGTGGGGTCCGAAGGAGAAGGCGTGACGGGTGTCGATCCCGGCCGCCGGGTCCCCGCCGCGGTAGCGCTCGTCGGCGCGCCGTACGTCCATCACGTGCCCCACGGTAGCCGGGTGGCGGGTGTCACAGGGCCCTCACCTGCGACCCGGCGGCACACGGGGTCGGCCCGATAAGGCAGTCTTGTCCCGTGCCCGAACCCCATGCCAGCAAGAACCAAGCCGCAGTGCCCGGTGTGCACGCGCACTCCGCGACCCTGAAACGGCTGGAGAAGTCCTCCGGAAGTCTCGCCGCGCAGGCCATCGCGCGGATGGACGAGACGCTGCCGTGGTACCGGGCGATGCCGCCGGAGAACCGTTCCTGGATCGGTCTGGTCGCCCAGGCCGGTATCGCGGCGTTCACCGAGTGGTTCCGGCATCCGGACGCCCCGCAGGCCATCTCCACCGATGTGTTCGGGACCGCTCCGCGTGAACTGACCCGGGCCATCACGCTCCGCCAGACCGTCGAGATGGTGCGCACCACCATCGAGGTCATGGAGAGCGCGATCGACGAGGTCGCGGCCCCCGGCGACGAGAGCGTGCTGCGTGAGGCGCTGCTGGTGTACGCCCGGGAGATCGCGTTCGCCACCGCCCAGGTGTACGCCCAGGCCGCCGAGGCACGGGGTGCCTGGGACGCGCGGCTGGAGTCGCTGGTGGTGAACGCGGTGCTGAGCGGCGAGGCCGACGAGGGTGCCGTGTCGCGGGCCGCGGCCCTCGGCTGGAACACGCCGGAGCACGTGTGCGTGGTGCTGGGCAACGCGCCCGACGGGGACTCGGAGCTGACCGTGGAGGCCATCCGGAGGGCCGCCCGGCATGCGAAGCTGCAGGTGCTCACGGGGGTGCTGGGGGCTCGGCTGGTGGTCATCGCGGGCGGCAGCGACAACCCACTGGCGGTGGCGAAGTCGCTGATCGGGCCGTTCGCGGCCGGGCCGGTGGTGGCCGGTCCGGTGGTGCCCGACCTGCTGACCGCGACCCGGTCCGCGCAGGCCGCCGCGGCCGGTCTGAAGGCGTGCTCCGCCTGGCAGGACGCGCCGCGCCCGGTGCTGGCGGACGATCTGCTTCCGGAGCGCGCCATCGCCGGCGATCCGAGTGCGCGTGAACAGCTGGTGGAGGAGATCTACAGACCGCTGGAGGAGGCGGGGTCGGCGCTGCTGGAGACCCTCTCCGTCTACCTCGAACAGGCGTCCAGTCTGGAGGGTGCGGCCCGGATGCTGTTCGTCCATCCCAACACCGTGCGCTACCGGCTTCGACGTGTGACTGACGTCACCGGCTGGTCACCTTCCGATGTACGCTCGGCGTTCACGTTGCGCATCGCGCTGATCCTGGGGCGCCTCGCCGACGGAGATCCCCAGACGTAGGTGTTTGTCGGGGCCCCACAAAAGCCCCTGCTGTTCTTCGTCCTTGTCCCCACGGGCGGCCGTGGCCGTCCCCAAGAGAGAGTGTGAGAGTGCTCGTACTCGTCGCTCCCGGCCAGGGCGCCCAGACGCCCGGCTTCCTGACTCCCTGGCTCGAACTGCCCGGTGCCGCCGACCGCGTCGCCGCCTGGTCGGACGCCATCGGACTGGACCTCGCCCACTACGGCACCAAGGCCGACGCGGACGAGATCCGGGACACGGCCGTCGCCCAGCCGCTGCTGGTCGCCGCCGGCCTGCTGTCCGCCGCGGCACTCGGTGACACTGCCCCGGGCCTGGTTCCGGGCGCCGTCGCCGGTCACAGCGTCGGTGAGATCACCGCCGCCGCCTTCGCCGGCGTGCTCGACGACACCGCCGCGCTCACCCTCGTCCGGGGGCGCGGCCTGGCCATGGCCGAGGCCGCCGCGATCACCGAGACCGGCATGTCGGCACTGCTCGGCGGAGACCCCGAGACATCGGTCGCGCACCTGGAGAAGCTGGGCCTGACCCCGGCGAACATCAACGGCGCCGGCCAGATCGTCGCCGCCGGCACCCTGGAGCAGCTCGCCGCGCTGGCCGAGGACAAGCCCGAGGGCGTCCGCAAGGTCGTCCCGCTGAAGGTCGCCGGCGCCTTCCACACCCACCACATGGGCCCCGCGGTCGAGAAGCTGGCCGAGGCCGCCCAGGCCCTGACGCCGGCCGACCCGAAGCTCACCTACGTCTCCAACAAGGACGGGCAGACCGTCGCCACCGGCGCCGAGGTCCTCGACCGGCTGGTCGGCCAGGTCGCCAACCCGGTCCGCTGGGACCTGTGCATGGAGACCTTCAAGGAGCTGGGCGTCACCGCTCTGCTGGAGGTGTGCCCCGGCGGTACCCTCACCGGTCTCGCCAAGCGCGCCCTGCCCGGTGTGACGACGCTGGCGCTGAAGACCCCCGCCGACCTCGACGCCGCTCGCGAGCTCATCGCCGAGCACGCCTGACAAGGAGCCCTGATGGCGAAGATCAAGCCCAGCAAGGGCGCCCCGTACGCGCGCATTCTCGGCGTCGGCGGCTACCGCCCCACCCGGGTGGTGCCCAACGAGGTCATCCTCGAGAAGATCGACTCCTCGGACGAGTGGATCCGCTCCCGCTCCGGCATCGAGACCCGGCACTGGGCGAACGACGAGGAGACCGTCGCCGCCATGTCCGTCGAGGCCGCCGGCAAGGCGATCGCGGAGGCCGGGATCACCGCCCACCAGATCGGCGCCGTGGTCGTCTCGACGGTCTCGCACTTCAAGCAGACCCCGGCCGTCGCCACCGAGATCGCCGACAAGCTGGGCACGGACAACGCCGCCGCCTTCGACATCTCGGCCGGCTGCGCGGGCTTCGGCTACGGCCTGACCCTCGCCAAGGGCATGGTCGTGGAGGGCTCCGCCGAGTACGTCCTGGTCATCGGCGTGGAGCGGCTGTCCGACCTGACCGACCCGGAGGACCGTGCGACGGCCTTCCTGTTCGGTGACGGCGCGGGCGCGGTCGTGGTCGGCCCGGCCACGGAGCCGGCGATCGGCCCGACGGTCTGGGGCTCCGAGGGCGACAAGTCGGAGACCATCAAGCAGACCGTGCCGTGGACGGACTACCGCGACGGCACCGTCGAGCGGTTCCCCGCCATCACGCAGGAGGGCCAGGCGGTGTTCCGCTGGGCCGTGTTCGAGATGGCGAAGGTCGCCCAGCAGGCCCTGGACGCGGCCGGCATCAGCGCCTCCGACCTGGACGTCTTCATCCCGCACCAGGCCAACGAGCGGATCATCGACTCGATGGTGAAGACCCTGAAACTGCCGGAGACCGTCACGGTCGCCCGGGACGTGCGCACCACCGGCAACACCTCGGCCGCCTCGATCCCGCTCGCGATGGAGCGGCTCCTGGCGACCGGCGAGGCGAAGAGCGGCGACACCGCACTCGTCATCGGATTCGGGGCGGGTCTCGTCTACGCCGCGACGGTCGTTACCCTCCCCTAGGCACTCCGTGCCGGATCACCCGGTCCGGACACGGTGAGCACCCACACCCTCTGGAACATCAACGAAGGAGCGCCAACATGGCCGCCACTCAGGAAGAGATCGTCGCCGGTCTCGCGGAGATCGTGAACGAGATCGCCGGGATCCCGGTTGAGGACGTCCAGCTGGACAAGTCCTTCACCGACGACCTGGACGTCGACTCCCTGTCCATGGTCGAGGTCGTCGTCGCCGCCGAAGAGCGCTTCGACGTGAAGATCCCGGACGAGGACGTCAAGAACCTCAAGACCGTCGGCGACGCGACCGACTACATCCTCAAGCACCAGGGCTGACCCAGCCGCTGGCTGCATGGCCCCGCCACCCGGCGGTGGCGCCGCTGATCCTCGTACCGTTGGAGAAAGATTTCCCGTGAGCTCGACCAATCGCACCGTGGTCGTCACCGGTATCGGCGCAACCACACCGCTGGGTGGCGACGCAGCCTCTACCTGGGAGGGCCTCGTCGCCGGCAAGTCCGGCGTCAAGCCCCTGGAGCAGGACTGGGCGGCCGAGCAGGCCGTCAAGATCGCGGCTCCGGTCGCCGTGGAGCCCACCGAGGTCCTTCCGCGGCCCCAGGCCCGCAAGCTGGACCGCTCGGCGCAGTTCGCGCTGATCGCGGCTCAGGAAGCCTGGAAGGACGCCGGGTTCACCGGCCGGGCGGGCGAGGAGGACGGCTCCGTCGACCCCGACCGCCTGGGTGCGGTCATCGCCTCCGGCATCGGCGGCGTGACCACCCTCCTCGGCCAGTACGACGTGCTGAAGGAGAAGGGCGTCCGCCGCGTCTCCCCGCACACCGTGCCGATGCTGATGCCCAACAGCCCCTCCGCCAACGTGGGTCTGCTCGTCGGCGCCCGCGCGGGTGTGCACACGCCGGTCTCCGCGTGCGCCTCGGGCGCCGAGGCCATCGGCTACGCCATCGAGATGATCCGTACCGGCCGTGCCGACATCGTCGTCGCGGGGGGCACGGAGGCCGCCATCCACCCGCTGCCGATCGCCGCGTTCGGCAACATGATGGCGATGTCCAAGAACAACGACGACCCGCAGGGCGCCTCGCGTCCCTACGACGTCGCCCGTGACGGCTTCGTCCTCGGCGAGGGAGCCGGTGTGATCGTGCTGGAGTCCGCCGAGCACGCGGCCGGGCGCGGCGCGCGGGTCTACGCGGAGGCGGTCGGGCAGGGCATCTCCGCCGACGCGCACGACATCGTGCAGCCGGAGCCGGAGGGGCGGGGCATCTCCCACGCCCTGCAGAACCTGCTGGACCGCACCGACCTGGACCCGGCGGAGATCGTGCACGTCAACGCGCACGCGACGTCGACGCCGGCCGGTGACGTGGCCGAACTGAAGGCGCTGCGGAAGGTGTTCGGGGACGACGCCGGCCACATGGCGGTCTCCGCGACCAAGTCCATGACCGGGCATCTGCTCGGCGGCGCCGGCGGCGTCGAGACGGTCGCCACCGTGCTCGCCCTGTACCACCGGGTGGCTCCGCCGACCATCAACGTCGACAACCTCGACCCCGAGGCCGAGGCCAACGCGGACATCGTGCGCGGTGAGGCGCGGAAGCTGCCCGTGGAGGGCCGGATCGCCGCGCTGAACGACTCGTTCGGATTCGGTGGGCACAACGTGGTGCTGGCGTTCCGTACGGTGTGACGGCGTCGCTCGACCTGATGGTGGCCCGGCTCCCTCGTGGAGGCCGGGCCACTCGTCGTTGTGTCGTCCGTGGTGCGCCGGGTGCGGGTCGTGGTCGCTTCTCGCGCAGTTCCCCGCGCCCCTGGCGGCGCCGCCCCTGAGGTGCTTTCAGACCACCTGGTGGAGCCAGCGGACGGGAGCGCCTTCTCCCGCGTACCGGAACGGCTCCAGTTCGTCGTCCCAGGGCTTGCCCAGGAGCTTGGACAGCTCGGCCTCCAGGTCGGTCTCGCCTCGCTGGGAGCGTTGCAGCGCGGCCCTGACGCGGTCCTCGGGGATGAGGATGTCGCCGTGGATGCCGGTGACCGCGTGGAAGATGCCGAGGTCGGGGGTGCAGCTGTAGCGCTCGCCCTCGGCGGTGGCGCAGGGTTCGGCGGTGACCTCGAAGCGCAGGAGGTGCCAGCCGCGCAGCGCGGAGGCGAGTTTGGAGGCCGTGCCGACCTCACCCTGCCAGGAGAACTCGGCGCGCCAGGTGCCGGGCGCGGCGGGCTGCCGGATCCAGTCGAGGCTGACGCGTGTGCCGAGCACCCCGGCGACGGCCCACTCGACGTGCGGGCACAGCGCGCGCGGCGCGGAGTGCACGTACAGAACTCCACGTGTCGTCACCGGGACCTCCGGGCAGGCGGGTCGTCTTGCGGGCCGGGGTGGCGCTACGGCTACGGCAGCGGCCACGTTGAGGGCGAGGCTACCCTGCGGCGGCTCAAGGAGTGTGACGTACCGTCGGTCCCGATGCCGCGAAACGCCCGCCATTCACCCGGGGGGACGCGTGTACGGGTGTGAGGCGTTGCATCTTGTGGGCTCGGGCCTCGGGGCGGGAACCCTCGTACGTTGTCATGGGTGGGGCCGGCCGACCGCCGGCCCCGAGCGAGGCGAGGGGATCGGCGAGGGATGCGGAAGGCAAACCGGCGGGCGCGGGCCGTGGTCGCGGCGCTGGCGGCCGCCACCGTGGTCGGCTTGGCCGGCTGTGACGCGGTGGGCGGGGACTCCCCCGGCCCGTCGGGCACGGCGGCCCGCCAGGCGAAGCCGTCCCCGTCGCCGACCCCGCTGTGGGACGTGAGCCCGGCGTCGCTGGCCGCCGTCGGCGACTCCATCACGCGCGGCTTCGACGCCTGCGGGATCCTCACGGACTGCCCGGAGGTGTCCTGGGCGACCGGCAGCAGCGGCGAGGTGAACAGTCTCGCCGTGCGGCTGCTGGGCAAGGACCGGGCGGCCACGCACAGCTGGAACTACGCGGTGACGGGCGCGCGGATGGCGGACCTGCCGGGCCAGATGGCGCAGGCCGCGGCGCGCGGGCCCGCGCTGGTGACGGTGATGACGGGCGCCAATGACGCCTGCCGGTCCTCGGTGGACGCGATGACGCCGGTGGCGGACTTCCGGGCCGACTTCCAGGCCGCGATGAGCACCCTGCGGCGCGCGGCGCCCAAGGCGCAGGTGTATGTGGCGAGCGTGCCGAACCTGAAGCGGCTGTGGTCCGAGGGGCGCACCAGCACGCTGGGCAAGCAGGTGTGGAAGCTGGGCATCTGCCCGTCGATGCTGGGTGACGCGGACGCGCTGGACTCGGCGGCGACGCTGCGCCGGGAGACCGTGCAGAAGCGGGTGGAGGACTACAACACGGTGCTGGAGGAGGTCTGCGCGAAGGACCGCCGGTGCCGCTTCGACGACGGCGCGGTGTACGACTACCGGTTCGGCACCGGCCAGTTGAGCCGCTGGGACTGGTTCCACCCGAGCAAGGACGGGCAGGCGCGGCTGGCGGAGATCGCGTACCGCAAGGTCACGGCGAAGTCGTCCTGACTTGGACGTCGTTTCTTGGACGTCGTTTAGAGTTCCGCGCATGAGCGAACACTTCGGAACACTTTCCGACGGCACCCCGGTTCACCGCTGGACACTGGAGCGGGCCGGCACCCGGGTGCGTGTCCTGTCGTACGGCGGGATCGTGCAGTCCGTGGAGGTCCCCGACCGGGACGGACGGACGGCGAACGTGGTGCTGGGGTTCGCTGACCTGGACGGTTATCTGAACCGCCCGGAGCCCTTCCTGGGCGCCCTGATCGGCCGTTACGCCAACCGGATCGCCCACGCCCGCTTCACGCTGGACGAGGTGACGTACGCGCTGGAGCCGGTCAACGGCCCCAACTCCCTGCACGGCGGCGCCCAGGGCTTCGACAAGCGGGTGTGGGACGTCGAGCCGGTCGAGCACGGGCTGCGCCTGAGCCGGGTCGCCGAGCACGGCGAGGAGGGCTTCCCGGGCCGTCTGGAGGTCGCGGCGACGTACGCCCTGGACGCGTCGGGCGCGCTGCGCATCACGTACGAGGCGGTCACCGACGCGCCGACGGTCGTGAACCTGACCAACCACAGCTACTTCAACCTGTCCGGCCACGGCACGGCACACGACCATGAACTACGCCTGTCCGCCTCCCGCTACACCCCGGTCGACGCCGACCTGATCCCGACGGGCGACCTCGCGGACGTCACCGGCACCCGCTTCGACTTCCGCAGGCCCCGCAAGGTCGGCGCCGGCTACGACCACAACTTCGTCCTCGACAAGGGCATCACGGACACCGCCGTACAGGTCGCCGAGCTGCACGACCCGGCGTCCGGGCGGGTCCTCACGGTGTCGACCACCGAACCCGGCCTCCAGCTCTACACGGCGGACCACCTCCCGGCTCCCTTCACCCCCGGCGAGGGCCTGGCCCTGGAGACGCAGCACTTCCCCGACTCCCCCAACCGCCCGGACTTCCCGACCACGGAGCTGCGGCCCGGACGGGTGTTCCGGTCGGAGACGGTGTACGGCTTCGGTGTGCGGTAGCCGAGGGAGGGATCGCGTTGGGCGTGGACGTGGTGCTGCAGCGGGTCGAGCGGCGGGGTACGAGTCCGAGGAGACGCCGTCTGACGCAGGTCGAGGTCGTGCCGGACGGCTCCGGCCTGTTCGCCCGCATCTGCGGGAGCGTCGGCACTCCCCTGCTGAACCGGGTGGACCCGTACGGTGACCTGGTGCTGACCACTGCTGAGATGCCGCAGTTCCTCTCGGAGATCGACGCGGCACGGGCTGTCGCCCGGACGGACACCGAACGCCGTCTACTGGCCGACATCCGTGCCCTCGCCGAACGGTGCGCCCAGGACACGTCGACGGAACTGCACCTCCAGGGCGACTGACCACCACGAGCCCCGGCCCGGGGGTCAGGTCCCGGGGCCGGGGCTGGTCCGACGGTAACCGCCGACGCCGTCCCGCGGTGGGCACACCGGAATTTCGCACGCACCCTTCACATATGAGCGCGACACACTCAGCTGCTCAGAGCGCGGCGGTGTTCCGCACGGGGCGGCTGGGCGCGTCCAGCCAGACACGCTGTCCCGCCGCGGTCACGGTCACGCCGAACCGCTCCCGGCCCGGCCGGCCGTTTGTCACATACAGCTCGCGCGCGGCCTCCACCGCGTCCCAGAGCATCCGCGGCCCCGCCTGCCATGCGGTATTGCCCTCCGCCCTGGCCCACGCACCGTCAGCGCCCCACAGCTCCACGGCCGTCACGCCGCCGCCGTCACCACGCTCGAAGGCGAACCCACTGTCGGGTGCGACGAGAGACAGCACGAAGCGGAACGCCTCGTCCTCGGCGACGGTGGTCAGGTCCAGGCCGGTGGGTCGGCCGCCGGCCGCCGTTGGCTTACCCGGGTGCGCCGGTGTGCCGGTGGTTCCGGCGGCGCGTACGGCCATGAAGTACGAGCTGGTGGGCAGGAACCGGCCCTCGGCGCGGCCGTCGGCGCCGACCACGAGGCGCGCTGTGCCCCAACCCCCCGGGCACACGATCAGGCCCGCGGGCCGTACCTGCTCCAGCCATGTGACCGGGAGCGTGCTGAAGCCACAGGTGGCGATCAGCCGATCGTACGGGGCCCGGGCCGGGTACCCCGCGCGGCCGTCCCCGGCGTGGACGAGCGGGGTGTATCCGCAGTACCGCAGTCGCGAGTCCGCCCGCCTCGCCAGCACCGGGTCGCCCTCCACCGTCACCACTCTGAGCCCGTCCAACCGTTCCGACAGCAGCGCCGCGTTGTAGCCGGTACCGGTCGCGGTCTCCAGCACCTGGTTGCCGTCACGGACGTCGAGGGCCTCGAGCATGGTGAGCATCAGACCGGGCGCGGTCGACGACGAGGTGGCCACGCCGTCCGTGAGCTGGGTCGCCAGCGCGTCGTCCGTGTAGACCAGGTCGAGCCAGTCCGGATCGGCGGCGGTCACATGCCGCTGCTGCCCGTCGCGGTCGAGGGTCCAGAACTCCGGCACGAAGGGTTCACGCGGAACGTCCTCGAACACCTTCCGCCATGTCGGATCCGTCAGTTGGCCACTGGTTTCCAGCTCGCGGGCCAGCGCCGCGCGCAGGTCGGCGGAGCGCTGTCCGGTGTGCGTCGTCATGGGCGTCCCTCGGCGAGGCCCGTGCGGTTCTGGATCCAGGACCACTCTCCGGACGGGTTGCATTCGAACATCACCCCGTCACCGGCCGGGGTGACGGCGAAGTCGAACGCGCCGAAGGCGAGCCGGAAGTGTTCCAGCCAGTCAGCACACCGGCCCGTACGTCGTCCGGCACTTTGCCCACGTCGTAGCCGAGTGCGTCGTAGTCGCTGCGCCAGTCCACCCGGGCCGCGTCACTGCCCGCGTGGATCTCGGCGGCGAACATCTCCGTCCCCACGACGGTGAGCCGCACCTCGTGGCTCTTGTTGATCCATTCCTGGAACAGGTGCGCCGTCCGTCAGGGACACGGAGTCGTCGATGGTGTCGGGGTCCACCAGGTGAGTCGGGACCCCGGTGCGGCGGCCGTCCGGGTACTCCAGCGGGCACGCACCGTCCTCGACTCCGATGACGATACCGCCGCCCAGGGCCACCTGGCCGGCGACGCCCTGTACAACATCGCCAGCGCCAGGACCGGCCCGCACCGGGCAGAACTACGGGCAGCGGCAATAGCGTTCAACCGCGCCCGCCGCTCCGCCACCCGCGCCGACCACCAGGCCGCCACCGCCCTGCGCAAGGCCGCCAAGGAACTCGCCTACGCCTCCAGCGAGCCGGGCGGACTCTCCATCGCCCTGGTCTTCGCCACCGTGCACCTGGCCCGCGCCGCTGCCAAGTGGCACGAACAGCGCGGCCACGAACAGCAGTCCGCTGCGGCCGAGGAAGCCTGATATCCCCACCGACGCCGCGGGCGCCGTTGCTTGGGCCGCAACCGCCGGCATCCCGGTCACGCCACAGACAGCCAGAATCGAAGAGCTGCAGCGCTCACACGAGACCTTCGCAGAAGACCTCTTCGGCACGCTGCTCGACCAGCTGGGCTTCCCCCCAGCCGCTCAGCCCTCACCTGGGCCATAAGAGCGACGCCCAAAACACGCTGAGCGTACTCAGCCGCGCGACCAAGTTCGCTGCCATCCCGTTCAGAAATGCAGGCAGGGCCCACAGCCACCCTGATGCCCCCGCGGCCACGAGCAGCGAGGGCATCAGTCGTCAGGCGGCGCGGGCTGTGCGTAACTGCGCGACCCACCTCGTGACCTCGGTCAGGTGCTCGGGCTGTAGACCGAGGTGCGGGTCGGGCTGAATGAGGAGTGTTGGCGTTCCCTTGGCGGTGCGCTCCGCCGCCCAGGCGAGGTCAAGACCGGTGAAGTCGTCGTCGATCCAGACGACGGGTACGTCGGCCAGCCAGGCGTCGACGTGGTCGCGCTTCCAGAGGTAGCCGTTGGGGTGGCTGGTGGTGATCTGCGGACGCGGCAGGTCGACGTGCGGCAGGTCCGGGAGGCCCAGGAGCGGGCCGATGAGGGTGGTGGCGTCCTGCCGCCAGCTGGTGCACCAGACGGGGGTGACCAGGCCGGTGCGGATCACGTCCATGAGCATGGGGCCGTGGGCAGGGTCGAGCCAGACGGTGACCGGGTTGTCGGCACTCCGGCCGGTGGGGACGACGTCGTGGCGGGCGTGGGTGGCCGGGGTCGAGCCGTCCGCGTTGGGGAAGGGTATGAGGACGCCGTCGATGTCGAGGAGCAGGTAGGGCGGGCGCATCGGTCCTCCATAGGCTGGATGAACGCGGCTGTCAGAGCTTGCGGGCGCGGAACAGCAGGGTGGTGGGCCAGTGGCCCATGCGGGGGTCGTGGAACTCCTGGGCTGAGGTGAGCCAGAAGCCTGCCTGGCTGAGGTGCTTCTCCCAGCGGACGGTGTCGAGCTCCCAGCGGGCGATGGGGAGCCGGGTGCGGTCGGGAAGGGTGACGAAGTCGCGGCGGGGCCGGTCGTCACCGGAAGGGCTGCGGCCGCCGCGCTGCGGGTGCGGAACGGAAAAGGCGAGCACCCGGCCGGGCGTGAGGCGCTGGGCGATGGCCGGCAGCAGGAGCTCGGGGGCGACAAGGCCCACGGCGCCGAAGACGGAGTAGACCGCATCGGACTGCTCGTCGGAGGCTTGCAGGTAGTGCAGCGCGTGGCCGGCCACGAAGATGAGGTTGTTCAGCCGTCCGTAGTGGGAGCGGGCGCGGCGGACCTGGAGGCCGACCAGGTCGACGCCGGTGACGTGGGCGCCGTGTCGGGTGGCGAGGTGGGCGGCGTTGTGGCCGGGGCCGCAGCCGAGTTCCAGGAGCCGCTTGCCGCGCAGGTCAAGCCCGAGGGTCTCGGCTCCAGGCCCTTGGCCGGGTCTCGTGGTCCACTCCATCCGGGCGGGTACAGAGAGAGGTTCGGCGAATCCAGCGGCGGTGCGCTGAACGGCGTGGGCGTGCCAGGGGGATGCCTGGGCGAGCACGTCAGATCTCCAGGAGGTGGAGGACGTCGGTGAGGTGGCGGCGGACGGCCTTGGTGTAGGCGGGATCGGTGGCCGGGTCGTTGATCCAGCGGATGGACTGCTCCATGAACCACTCGACGGCCCACACGCGGTGCCAGCCCAGGGCCCAGTTCTCGGCGGTGAGCCCGCCGCGCGGGGTGAGGGCGTCGGGGGTGCCGCCGGCAGTGACGTACTGCTCCAAGAGGACGCGCAGGCGCACGGGGTGCGGGGGCTCGATGCTGCCGTGCCAGCTGGCGAGGTCGAGCAGGCCGGGGCCGGTGAAGGCGCGGGCGAAGTCGAGCAGCCGCCAGCCGCGCTCGCCGATGTGGAGGCTGGTGGGGTGGAACTCGGAGTGCACCCAGCCGAACGGTTCCAGTGTCGCTCCGGCCGAGCGGGCTTCGGCGGCCTTGGCGATCCGATCGAGCGCGTCCTCGACGTCGTCGGCGTCCTGCCACCGGTCGGCCTTGCGCAGCCGTTCGAGGTGTTCCAGCGCCCGGGCGGGCAGCGTGCGCAGCCGGTTCTGGTCGAGGACGGGCAAGGGCGGAGCCGTACGGGTGCCGTGCAGAATCACGGCCGCGGCGACGCCGTCGAGGTCGTCGGCCTCGCGGACGGACGGTCCGAGGTCCTCCACGAGCATGCCGAGCCATCCGTCCAGGACGGCGGAGGCGTGGACCTGGGGGACGGGTACGCCGAGGGTGTGGGCCAGGCGAAGGGCCTGGTCCTCGCTGTCGAAGGGCTTCTTGGCGTACTTGAAGATGGCCGTGGAGCCGTCGGGGAAGGTCACGCGCTCGACGCCGGACATGGACCACACGCGTACCTCCTCCCGTACGGCGGTGGTCCGGCCGGTCGCGGTGAGCAGGTTGTCGAGGAGTTCGACGCTGGGGTTCGTGGTCACGGGAGGGCTCCGGGGGATGGTGGCATCCGGGGCGGGCGAGGGAAGCCGGCCCGCCCCGGAGCCTGATCGGGTGGTGGTTACGCGGCGGGGTTCACCCGGTGGGCGTAGACCTGTTCGATCCAGCCCGCCTTGAACGCGGCAAGGTCGTCGCGGAAGTTCGCCATCGAGGCACCGTAGGGCGCGACCACGCCGCCGGACTGGTCCGGCACGGACTGGCAGCCGTGCACGAGCCGGCCGCCGAGCGCGGCGTGGGCCTTGATGGACTCGATGCGGCGGTGCTCGTTGAACCAGCCGCCGTGGTAGACCTCGTCGAGCATCCCGCCCATCTCGTCATCCAGGTCGAAGACGACGGAGGTGGCGGCGGGGAAGAACCAGCACGGGCAGTTACCCGGGCAGATGCCCGAGGTGGGCGGGTCAACGGCGTCCGAGTCACCTGGGATGCCCTGCGGCCGGCCGAGCGCCGCCGCCTGGTGGCGCCCGACGGCGGTTCGATGCTGCTGGCCGTGCGTCCGGACGGCGGGCCGTTCACCGCGTGGCCCACGGTCTTCGCCCGTGCCTCCGAGCGGATCCGTGAACGCTTCGAGCCGCGATTCCCGCATGTTCACCCCCACCGGCTCCGCCACACTTTTTCGATCAGGACCCTTGAGCAGCTGGTCAGCGGCTACTACGCCCAAGCGGCACGGATGGTGAAGGAGACCGATGCCGACGCCGCGCTGAAGCTCTACCTGTCCAAGGCCGATCCGCTGATGGTGCTGCGCGACCTCCTTGGTCATTCTTCAGTGCTCACCACGGAGTCGTACCTGCGGCGGCTGGACATGACCCGCATCTACCGCGACGCCTACGAGCAGTCCGGCCGCGAACTCGGCCTCGGCGGCGAGCAGGCTGCCGCAGACCGTGAGGCGGACAGCGAGTTCGACGACGAAGGCGAGAATTTCTGATGTCGGCAGAGATGATCGATGCTCCGCTGGGCCTGTCCTGCAACTTCACCCGAGGCACGCGCGCGGTGATTGTGGTCGATGACGGCCACAATCCGCAGCTTGCCCGGGAACTGCTGACGGGCCTGCTGCCACTGATCCATCCGCACGGCCGCCTTGACTCCCAGCAGAGCATTCAGCGCTTCACGCGTGCGATCTCGTGGTTCACTGCGGCACTCGCCGACGAGGGCTACACCGGCGGGGCCGCCGGGCTGACCCGGGCGCGTCTGGCCCAGGCGTGGTGGGGCAGCGATCACCGTCGCGAAACGGCGATCCGCAAGATGCTCGCTGCCTTCGATGACGCACACCCCACGCTCGCACCCGAGGTCCGGGAGTTCGTCGACGGCCGCGTCTTCAACTACGCGAAGGACTACACGCCGCTGGTTCCCTACGACGAGGGGGAATGGCAGCAGCTGGAGAAGCTCTGCCGGGGAGCGGTCAAGGAGTCGTATGCCAAGCATCGCCAGGCCATGAAGGCGGCTGAGCACGGGCGGGATCCGGTCGAGCACGGCTGGACGTTCGAGAACGTGTGCTGGCTGCTGGCCCGCAAGGGTCCCGTCAGTGCCTCTGAACTCGCGCTGTCGTACGGCTGGCCGGTCTGGAAGGTCAGCGAGAAGTACCGGGGCCTGCACCATGTCAGCGCGGCGCTGTTCCCCGACTCCGAGGTGGTGATCGGATACCAGCTGCTGTTCAGCGTCTACACCGGAATCGTTCCCGACGGCATCGGCGGTCTCGACCTGGACGGCGTGGAGTGGGCCGGGGACAGCACGATTCTCCTGAGCTATCTCAAGGGCCGCACCGCGGCAGAAAGCCTCACCCTCAACCGTCGCGCGGTGCGGCTGCTGGAGCAGTGGTTTCGGCACTCAGCCCCACTGCGGGAGTTCGCGCCGGAGGAACGGCGAGGCGCGATGTGGCTGCGGCAGCAACTGCGGTACGGCCGCCTGGACCGCTGGCAGAGCGAGCCCATCCAGCACACCGGCTTCAACACCTGGCTCGCACGGCAGCGCACGGCCGGAGCCGAGGGGCTTCCGAAGAGCGTCCACCGGCACCGTATCCGCACGACGTTCGAGTCCCTGCGGGACCGGCAGGCGTGGTTCGGCAGTACCAGGGCCACCGTCGATCCGAACCACAGCCCGCAGATCGAGGGCGACCGCTACCTGGCCACCCCCACCGCGGCCCAAAGCGACGACATCGACACGCTCATCGAGACAGCCCAGGCCGACCTGCTCCGCAAGGCCCATCCGCCCCAGGTGATGACCGAAGACGAGATCGCCGACTTCGCCGGGAGCTTCCCGCAGCTGGTGAAGGAGCTGGAACTTGACGACGCGGCTATCGCCGAGCTCACCGGAGGCCAGCGCGATGTCTTCGTCGCGGCCTGCGCCGACCCCCTCTCGGGCCAGCACGGCCCGGCAGGCAAACCCTGCCCCGCTCGACCCTGGGTCTGCCTGCTGTGCCCGCTCGCCGTCTTCGCACCGCGTCACACACCGAACCTGCTGCGGCTCAACGCCTACTTCGCCCGGCAGTGGCAGCAGATGCAGGCCGCACACTTCATGGCCGTCTTCGGCCCGTACGCCCAGCGCATCGACGAAGTCCTCGACGCCTTCCGCAACCAGGCCCCCGACCTGCTGGTGACCGCTGCCGCCCAGGTCGCCGACACCGACGACGAACTGCCGCTCCTGCCGGAGGAACGCACCGCATGAACGTCATCAGCAACCTCGATCCCCACCTCGAACGGGAAGCTTCGCCCTTTGCCGGGCGCGATGTATGCCAGACCTGCGGATTCGAGCAGTCCTCCGGAGCGCCGGCGATCATCTTCGAACAGGACGTCTGGGACTTCACCCGAGTCATCGGTTTGCCCGCCTACCTTCAGCGCGGCTCGCTGATCCTGAAATTCGCCTCGATCTCCAACCCTCGCTGGCGGACCGTGGCCAAGGAGTTCCTGCTCGCGCTCATGGCACCGGACCATGAACGCGTACGGACGCTCGCCCAGGCGAACCGAACCCCTCGGACCCTGACCACCTGCGCCCTCAAGTTCGACGCCTTGGCCAGATGGCTGAACTGGCTTACGGAGCAGGGCGTCACCGCGCTTCACGAGGTGACCGGTCAGATGTGCTCCGCGTTCGTCATGGAGCGAGCCCAGCGCCGGAACAAGGACGGCAAGGTCGTGGGCCGTCAGGAAAGTGTGGCCGCTGCTGCCGCCCAGACGATCGCCGACGTGGTCCGCTACAACGAGTTGTTCACCACTGACCAGTTCGCGGACGGGCTCCGGCCGTTCAACGGCCAGCCGGGATCACTCGTGGCAGGAAGGAAGCGCCCGGCCAACGGGGAGAACTCGACCCCCGTGGTTTCTCCGGAAGTCCTTCAGCCCTTGCTGGCAGCCTGCCTCTACATGGTGCAGACCCTCGGTCGGCATGTGGTTGAGTTCGTCGGCCAGGTCGCCGAGGCTCGTCGAGAGCGCGACGCTCTGGCGAGACCCGTCTACGCCAGTGGAAGGAAGCAAACAGCCAAGACGGACGACATGCCCGGGGACGCCCAGTGCCCGCTGGACGCTCCGACCCGAGACGTTCTCCTCGCCTCCATCGAGCAGCGCATCTCCGAAGGCAGGCCCCTGGACCGGCTGCCTTCACACCAGATCGCACGGCGACGCAACAACGGCACCTTCGCCTCCACTGATCCATTGCTAACAGTCAACTTCTCCGCCGTGGCGAGGGACGCTGGCATCGGCAGCTTCCCGTTGCCCTGGGTGAACCTTCTGCGCGAGGACTTGGAGCGGGCCGTGGCCGCGGTCGGCGTCGAGGCGCCGTTCGGCCGTGACGCGGTTCGCGTGCCGAGGGCGGATGGCCAGGGAACTGTCCCCTGGACGGCACCGCTGGGCGAGTTGGACGCGGGCCCTCTGGTCGCGCGCATGCGGTCGGCCTGCCTGCTGTTGACGGCGGCTGTCAGCGGAATGAGAGCCAGCGAGCTCGCTGAGCTCCTGGTGGGGTGCCGCCGTCCACCGCAGGAGTCCTACCGGGGACTGCGACGCTTCCGGATCAGCGGCAAACTGATCAAGGGCCAAGGGCTCGGCGGCACTGACGACGAATGGGTGGTGACCGAGGAGGTCTACGAGGCGATCGCACTGGCCGAGCGCCTGCACGACTCCTCCAGCCCGTACCTGTTCACGGTGTCGGGGTTCCCCTCCGCCTACAAGCACTTCCGCAGCTGGGTGAACAGTCCGGCCGGCCAGCGGCTCGGACTCGCGCCGATCCCGGACGAACCGGTGAATCTGCGCATGCTGAGAAGATCGCTCGCCGTTGAACTCGCCTACCGGCCCGGTGGCCTTCTCGCGGCGAAGATCCACCTGAAGCATGTGTCGGTGGTCACCACCGAGGGCTACGCGAACCGTCCCGGCGGATCCCAGTCCCGATTCCTCGCAGAGGTCGGCAAGGAGGAGGAGAAACGGAACCTCGCCATCGTCGCCGAGGAGTGGGAGAACGTTCGCGCGGGGATCAAGCCGTCCGGTCCGGGGGCTCGTGACCTGCTGGAGTTCTTCCAGAGTGTGGATGGCAAGCTCGACGACGCGCTCCAGACAGCACCGAACGTGATCACCAACGACCAGCAGGTCCGCGGCATGCTCGCGAAACGCGCCAAGACCCTGCACCTGGGGACCGCGAACTACTGCTGGTTCGCCGACCCCGCCAAGGCTCTGTGCCTGAAACTCGCGGGGACGCCGACCGCAGACCGGCCGCTGATGGGCATGTGCGACTCGGCTCGCTGCCCGCAGGCGACCCATCACTCCCGTCATCGCCCGGTCTGGGAGAAGACCGTCGAGCAGAACAAGGTGTTCATCGGGATGCTCGGGCGCGGGCAGAAGGCCGAACGCGCCCGGCTGGAGGCGGAGTTGATCCGCGCGGAGAAGGTCCTCGCGGACATCGACGCCGCCAGCGGGGACCCGACGCCGACGGCCGGGACGGAGGACTGAGATGGGACGCCTGACAGCAGAGACCCGCGCCCGGAACGAAGCGGCGATCCGGGCGGCGATGGACCGGCTGCTGGCCGGAGCGATCCCGCCAGGTGGCGGGTGCGATCTCAAGACCTTGGCGGCCGAGGCAGGGGTGACTCGCACGGGCTTCTACCCGAAGGGAGAACGCCCCGGCCCCTATCAGCACCTCGCGGAGGAGTTCGAACGGCGGGTGAAGGAGGCCCAGGCAGCGGGGATCGTCACGGACCCCAGGGCATCGCAGATCGAGCGGTTGAAGGCCCAGGTCGCCGAGCTGAAAGAACGGGTCGCCGAACGGGACGCGGATCTCGCCGAGCTCACGGCCTTCAAGGCGCTCGCGATCTCCAGGCTGGCCGCCCAGCACGAGGAGATCGAGCGTCTGCGGAGGCAGGCTGACACCGTCGGTGACATCCGCCACTTGCCCGCCACGCGCAGTGGTACGGCCCCGTACGGGTCGTGCAGCTGAGACTCATACTGCCCAGGGGCCCGCAGCCTGGCTGTTGAACGCCTTACCCGTCCGATGAGAGAGGCAAGGTCTCGGCGTCGGTGCGGGAGAAGACCAGGTCGCTCATCTCCGTGATCGGCCCGTGCCACCGCACGGCAGGCGCGGGCCTGCGCAGGGCGGCCGGGTAGCAGGCCGCGGCGTAGTCGTTGGCCAGCCGGTAGACGTGGAACCCGTGCTCGCGCAGGGCGCAAGCACGTCGTCGGCCTGCTGTCCCTGCTTGGCCAGCGTCCGGGGGGTGACCTCGACAACAAGCTCGGCGTCGTGGCGCAGCCTGCCCAGGACCGGGGCCAGCCCACGCACGGCAGCGGCCTCGCCGCCCTCTACATCGATCTTGATCAGGCGGGTGGCGGCGAGCTCGTCCTCGGTGACGAGCTGGGGCAGCGGCGCCGCGTTCACTTCGAACGAGGAGACCACGGTGCGCGGGCGGACTGAGGTGGTGCCGCCGAGGTTGGTGGAGCGCTCCAGGTAGAAGGTCATCCGGCCTGCGGCGTCGGACACCGCGGCGTTCACCGTGCGGACGTTGGTGCACCCGTTGGCCTCGATGTTCGCCGTCAGGGCCTGGTGGAAGGCCGGGGAGGGTTCGATCGCGACGACGCGGCCGGTGGGGCCGACGAGCTGGGCGGCCAGCAGCGTGAAGTAGCCCGTGTGCGCGCCGGTGTCGATCACGAGGTCGCCCGGGGTGATGCGGTTGCGCATCCATGCGGTCAGGTGCGGCTCCCATGTGCCGAACAGCCAGAGGTAGCGCTGAATGACATCGCTGGTCGCCACGGGGAAGACGGTACCGGTGCGGGTGCGGGCGGTCGTGGTGAGCGGGTGCTGCTTGAGGTATTCGCTCAGGTGCCCGGCCAGCCATGGCTTACCGAGGCAGCCGGGCGCATACCGCACGTACGCACGCAGGGCGCTGAGCATGAACGGTGGGATCACGGCAGATCTCCCTGAGGTGGGGCGCGGCCGTTCGGCCGCGCTGCGGGCGGAAGGGTGGCAGGCTGGGCTCCAGGAGCAATCCGCAGAGCGCGAGGAGGAGAGCGCGGGTGAAGGCGGTGGAGCCCAGCCGGGCCGCTGACCGCGGTCGGGAGACCGGGCCGGTGGTGTATCTGCTGGTCGGGCTGACCGGGTCGGGCAAGACCACGTACGCCCAGCGGCGGCTGGAGCCGTCCGGAGCGGTGCGGCTGTCGGTGGACGAGCTGGTTCACGCCCGGCACGGCAGCTACGGCGTGGATTATCCGGAGCGGGACTACTTCGCCCTGGAGGCGCCGGTGGTCGCTGAGGTCCGTGAGCGCCTGGTGGAGCTGGTTGCAGCAGGCCGGGACGTCGTACTGGACCACGGCCTGTGGCTGCGCTCGGCCCGCCAAGAGTGGAAGAAGCTTGTCGAAGAGGCGGGCGGTCAGCCGCAGCTGTTGTACTTCCCTGTCGAGCGGGCCGAGCTGCTGCGGCGTCTTGAGGAGCGCAACCTGCGTGAGGACGCCAACGCGCTGACCGTCACGGAGTCGGCGCTCGACGACTTCTACGCCCGGTTCGAACCGCCCGAGGGCGAGGGCGAGGAGATCATCGAGCCCGGCTGGTTCTGACCCTCCCTTGAGGTCGGTGGCCGCCAGGTGGTCACCAGCCGTGTCGCCTGCGCCGCCCACCAGTCGGGGATGGCCTGAAGCGAGACAGGCTGGAAGCCCAGGTGCGGGGAGTCGACCGCGATCCGGCCGCCGTGCCGGTGAAGGTGCTGGAGCAGGCGGCGGGCCTCGGCAAGCCGGGCAGGGGAGGCGGTCTTCCAGGTGCCGTCCGCAGAGTGCACGGCCCGCCGCTCGATGTCCTGACGCACGCCGTCGCGCCACTTGAAGTGGTGGACGGCAACCGGTGGCCGGTTGGCCGGGCGGTGGCCCTCGGCGCGGTGGTTGCCGGAGGCCACGGCGACGCTGGAGTGCGCGAGCACGATCTTGCGGGGGTCGCCGCGCAGGAGCAGATGGGTGAGGAAGGCGCCGAGCGGATACGCCGCGTCCAAACCCGTCTGCGGGTCCCAGCCGGTCAGGGAGCCGTCAGTGGTGACGCGGTCGAGCATCAGCCCGCCCACCACGCGGTGCCCGGCGTGCTCGGCCTGGGCGATCGTCTCGTCCAGCGGGGCGGGGTACTGCTGGAACTCGTCGGCGTCGGCGAGCAGGTGCCAGCCGGGCCCGGCCTGCTGCCGCAGGGCGTCCCTGAGTTCGCCGTTGGTGTGCTCGTGCCACCGGCCGCTGCTGGTGGCGGTGGGGATGATGCCCAGCTCGCGGCTGACGGCCTGGAGCGCGTGTCGCCGCTGGTCGGGGACGTGTTCGGGGAAGTGGAAGGCGATGAGGAACCGCTCGATGCCCAGGAGCCGGTAGTGGCGGACCCAGGCAGCCAGCAGCGGGACTTCGACGGGGCCGATGACGGAGACCAGCGGCGGAGGTGTGATCAGCATCGTGACTCCTTCGTACGCAGGGAAGCGAAGGCGTGGGTGAGGAAGTCGGCCTGCTCGTCGGCCGTCCGCATGCCCAGCAGGCGGGGCGCCTCGGTGCCGGGCTGGGCGGGCGGCTGGCGGATGACGGTGTGCAGGACGTCGGCGAGGCCGTCCGGGTCGCCGGCGGGGAAGGTCAGGGCCCAGGGCTGGCCGCGAAGCCGACCGGTGAGAGCGCCGTCGTGGTCGGAGACGATCAGGGGGACGCCGAGGCGGGCGGCGTCCATCACGAGCCCGGATTCCTTGCTGATGCCGGGGTGCCGGGCGACCAGGGCGGCGTCGGCTGCGGCGTAGACCAGCCGCAGCACGGTGTCCGTGACAGGGCCGGGCACGGTGTGCAGGCGCAGGTCGGGCAGGGCCCGCCACCGCTCAAGAACGGTTTCGTCGAGCGGGGCCCCGGTGACGATGAGGTGCAGCGGTTCCTTCAGCCGGGCCAGGGCGGCATCGATGACGGCGATGTCCTTGTAGGGCCACCAGCCGCCCACCAGACACACCGCGGCTTCGGCGGCGGGGATGCCGAAGGCCGTCCGGCCGCCCTCGCGTTCGGCGTCGGCCAGGCGGCGGCCGTCGTCGACCGCGAAGGCCCGCACCACCGCAGGCAGATCCGGGAAGGCCGCCGCCATCTGATCGCCCACCGCCCGCGTCGGATACACCGCGACGACGTACCTCTCACCCCGGCGGCCGAGCCGCCCGACGAGCCGTACGGCGGCGTCCTCGGTGGTGACCTGGTCGTGGACGAACCGCAGGTGCGGCTGTCCGCCGAGGAGGGCGGCGGCCCCGTGCAGGGCCTCGCTCGCAGTAAGGATCACTACCGCCCCGGCGCCGGGCTGAAGGCGGCGGGCGGTCCGCAGGGCCGATGCCTCGGCCAGGCAGCGGGCGATGAGGGTGACCTGGTGCGGCAGCCGCCGCAGGCGGCGGGGCCATCGGGGCGAGCGGAAGATGCGCTGCCCGGCAGTGGAGAGCCCGGCCATAAGGCGGGATGAGGCCAGCAGGACGGCCGCCGCTCGCCCGGCCGGGGCGGTCGCCAGCCGGGCGCCGGCCTCGCGCAGGGCCGTGACCGTCTCGCGGGCGATCCCGTGCGGGGCGATGACCAGGCTGCCCGGCCGGGCCTGGGCGAGCGCCACCAGTGTGCGCTGGTGGTGGCCGCCCAGGCGGTTCGCGTACGGCTCGATCAGTACGAGCGCACCGGTCATCCCGAGACCGCCTGGTCCCCGTGGGCGGCGGTGAAGCGGTCCCGCAGCCAGGTGGGGTCGTTGAGGTGGTCAAACAGCTTGGGGGCGCGGGCGGCCCCACGGGCGAAGGCGACGCCCTCCTGGGCTCCGGCGGCGGCGTAGGTGGCGAACTCGCCGTCCCGGCTCGTGGTCCACGCCTCGACCCGTTCGCGGGCGTCGTCGTCGGCCATGCCGTACTCGCTGCCACGGGCGAGCATCGCGCACTCGCGGAAACCGGCCCTCCACGCGTGGAAGGGGCTCTGGTTGAACCGGGTGACGCCCGCGCTCTGTTCGGCGAACTCGATGCGGCCCGGGAGGGCGGCGAGAACGTCCACCGCCTCGCCCATCTCGCGCAGGGCACTGCGGCGGATCAGCTTCAGCCCGCCGTAGCCGTAGGTCAGGCCGTTGACGGGGTTGACCGCCTGCCACACCCGCATGGACACGCCCTCGTCCAGCGGCTCGACCGTGGCGGGGGCGAAGTCGGTGTCGATGGCGAAGTCGCCGTCGGCGAGGAAGAACTGCTCGCGGTCGACGACCTCGGCGCACAGCCGGTAGGCCCGGCGCATCCCGTGCACGCCGTGCAGGCGCTTGACCGTGCCGCCGAGCGTTCTTTGCAGGCGGGCGTGGAGGGAGCCCGCCATCGGCTCGTCGTAGGAAAGGAACACCGCGTCGAACCTGGTCGTCACGAGAGAGCCTCCAGGTAGCGGGCGGCGGCCAGGGCGGGGGCGAAGTCGGCGGTGGAGGCGTAAGCGCGCTTGGCGTGCAAAGCGTGGAACTCGTCGTCGGTGGCGAGGCGTTCGGCCAGTGCGACGGCCTCGGCCGGGGTGTCGAAGCACAGCTCGGTGTCGATGTGCTCGGCGAGCCAGCCCAGGCGCGGGGAGATGACCGGCAGGCCCATGCCCTGGCAGTCGATGACACTCATGGACCAGGGGCAGCCGGGGCGGAAGGGGGCGATGCCGAAGCGGGCGCCGGCGAGCAGGTTCTTGTAGCGGATGCGGTCGCCCCGGTCGGAGACGATCTGGACGTGCGGCAGCGTGGAAAGCTGGTCACGCATCTTCTCGGGGCTGTTGTCCAGGCCCTGCCGTTCGGGACGGCGCTGGCCGAACAGGTCCATCACCCGTAGCCGGATGCGGCCGGAGGCGACCAGGTCACGGGCCAGGTGCACGAACTGCTCGGTGCCGTAGTGCGCGTACAGCCTGTGGTTGTAGATGCCGATCGCCCCGGCGCCGGAGGTGGGCTGGGTGGTGGCGGGAGGACAGACCAGGCGGTCGTCGCGCGGGGCGGGCACCACCCGCAGCCTCTCGCCGAGGTCCACGGTCATCCGGGCAGCAGCGGCCGACACCCAGGAGGCGGCCGTGGAGGAGTGGACCATCACCCGGTCACAGGCGGCCAGCCCGGCAGCGAACGCCAGCAGCACCGGCCGTCCGAGCCCCGCGTCGTTCAGGGACGGATCCAGCAGGAGCTGCCCGCCGCTGGTGAAGGAGAACGGCAGGTAGTGGCAGTACCCGGCCAGTAGTGCGTCCGATCCGGCCTCCAGCAGGGCCGTGCGGATCGCCGGGGCCTCCTCGATCTGGTTGGCCACCACCGCGTCCGGCCTCTCGGCCCGGATCAGTGCCACCAGTTCGTCGATGTCCGCGGAGAACCGTGCCCGGTACTTCGTCCCCGGCACCTTCGTCTGGTGGAAGCCGCAGCGGGCATCCCCGGCCGCCGCCGGTGCCGCGACGGTCACCTCGGCCCCGGCATCCGCCAGGGCCGGAGCGAGCAGGTCCGCGAAGATCCACCCCGAGTCGGCCGAAAGCCGGTCGGGGTTGGAGATGTTGAGCAGGTACAACACGCGCATGTGCGTCGCCTCCCTGATATCTGCCCGGAGGGTCGATCCGGGCCAGTGAGGGAAGGAAACCGGCGACGCGGACCGTGACGGGATGATGAACTTGGATCACTCACGGTTCATTCATGCTCACCAACAAGTGACGCGGGGGCGGCGTTCGATGGACGCGCAAGGCGACGAGATCACCGTCGAGCAGGCGGCCGAGAACTACGCGGCTGAGGTGGCGCGATGGCGGGAAGTACGCGGAATGTCCAAGCGAGCGTTAGCTCTGGCCATGGGGTTCGACCCGTCCTACGTCAGCCACGTGGAGTCGGGCCGCCACAAGCCCACCGAGGAGTTTTCGCGCCTCGCCGACGAGGCCCTGAACGCCGGGAAGGCGATCTGGCGGCGCTGGTGCGACTACGAGCAGGTGAAAGCCCGTACCCGGCGTCCGACGGCCACGCCGCCCGCCCAGCGCAGGCCCGAGCAACCGTACGCAACCGGATCGGCCCTCATCGTCGAACACGACGCGGCACGGCTCCAGTACGACGGCAGCAAGTACCGGCTCACCATGCGCCGCCGGCTACGGAACACCGGCGATGAGCCGGTGACCCGCTACCTGATCCGGATCTCCGTCGACCGCTACCCCGGCGACCCCGAGCGCTCCAACGCCCACTACCGGGCCCACCCGCTGACCTGGAACGAACTCGCCCTCACCGCGACCTGCCGGGGAGAGGCAATGAGCTGGCAGGTGAAACACGACCGCGACGCCTTCAAGGAAGTCTGGCTGGTGTTCGACAACGAACACGGCCGCTTCCCGCTCTACCCGGGCGAGTCCGTGTGGATCGAGTACGCCTACACCGTCGGCGACGACAAGTGGGGCAACTGGTTCCAGCGCGCCGTACGCCTGCCCACCGAGCAGCTCGAAGTCCAGCTCGCCTTCCCCGCCGCCCTCGACCCGGTCGTGTGGGGCACCGAGACCTCCATGACCGCCGAAGCCTCCCCGCTGCGGACCCCGCCCGTCCGCAGCGACGAAGGTGAGCTACGGCAATTCACGTGGATCACGACCACACCGGCCCTGCACGCTCGGTACCGTCTGGAGTGGCGGTTTCGGGCACGGCCCGAACATGACACGGATCAAGGGGAGTTCAGGTGATTGGCGTGCGGCCCAGCCAGCAGATGCGAGACCTCGGCGTCGTCCAGCACGGCGCCGGCATCCTCGCCGAACCGGCCCGCGTCTTCGACCTGCCCGCCGAGCGCGACGAGGCCGAGCGCATCACGGACGAGCTGTTTGCCGCCATGGAGCGGATCGGCCAGGTCCACCCCTTCGCCAAGGGCATGGGCATCGCCGCCCCACAGATCGGCATCGGACGCGCAGCCGCCGTCGTCCAGCCGCCGGGTGACGCGCCCGCCATCGTCCTGCTCAACCCGAAGATCACCGACCGCTCCGGCGAGGTGGACGAGCAGTACGAAGGCTGCCTGAGCTTCTTCGACGTCCGCGGCCTCGTCCCCCGCCCCCTGAGGATCACCGTCGAGACCACGGCCCTGACCGGCGAGGCCGTCACCACCGTGTACGAACGCGGCCTCGCCCGCCTCATCCACCACGAGATCGACCACCTTGATGGCCTGCTGTACACCACCCGCATGCGAACCGGCGTCGATCCGATCCCGGTGGAGGAGTACCGGCAGACCGGCAGGGCCTGGGCGTACGAGTGAATCTTGGCTTGTGGGCTACCGCTCGAGCTCTTCACCCCGGAGGAAGGCGATAGCACGTCACGACGCCGTTGTTGTCGGCGAGCAAGAAGTTCCCCAGGACCAGCAAGTTGAACCCGCAGTCGTTCTGCCCATCACGGCGTGTGCCAGGAAGCGTCAGAACGCGGCCAGTAAGCGCGTTGACGAGCAGGTCGGGCTCTTTGCACTCGTCGTTGGAGAAGACAGCCCATGTGGTCCAGATTTGCTGACGGGGCGTGGCATCGACGTAATCGGCGACGAGGGCCTCGTAGACGATGTCGGACTCCCACAACATCGTCCCGTCGGCGACTGCTCGCCCAGAGAAGGCTCCGCCCTCCCAGGTGATGACCGTCTGGCCGACCAAAGCTCGGGGCCCCTGGAACAGCGGAAGCGTCACCTCTGAGGCGTACGGAACGGTCCGGACGCCGCAGTCGCTGCTCGGCCATTCGTGCTTCCACAGCAGGGTGCCAGTGCTGCGATCGAGGACCTTGACGCTCGCCGCTTCACCGTACGGGAGGTTGCATTGTGCGCACCAGGTGCGCCGGTCGGCCTGCGGCGTCTGTTGGCAGTCTCGTAGCGAGCCGTAGCCTGGCTGGAAGCACACCCCCATGCACCTGCTGGCGGGATCGTCGTCACCGCAGTCCGGGTGGCAAGCACATGTGGCCTCCGGTTCCGGACACTGCCACTCCCCCACCACGACGTGCCGGTCGTCCGCCCCTACGTACGTGTTGGGCCACTCGAGGTTCCAAACAACTTCCTCTGACACGGGATCGACGGCGGCCAAGGACCCTCCCGCTTCGTCCACGGCCAAGACGACCCCTGTTGTCTTGCCGACGCCGCTGAGGATCGCGGTCGGCGGGCGAGATACCTGCCGAACGGCCCACAGACGGCGGTCTCGGGGTGGGTCGAGGTCGGCCCAGTAGTCGCCCGCGTTGTATAGGGCAGAGTCATATTGGCTGAACCACGCCATCCAGTCGCGGATCGGCAGCCGAGTCCTCTCGACGTGCCAGAGCACTCGGCCAGTGCGTGGTTCGTGCCCGCTGATCGACATGCCACTGCTTGTGGCGGTCCGTACGACGGCCTGTCCCTGCCAGCTCCGTGTTCGCGGTGCGCAGGAGACCATCCACTGCCAGGCCGTGTAGTCATTGTCGTAGAGCGCCTCAAGAAAGCGCTCGCCAGCGGCGTCTTCTTCGGGGAGGGACCAGAGCTTGGTGCCGGTGGCCAACTCGACGACCTCGCCTCGGACGACGACGAGGCCAGCGCCGCAGGGTTCGAGGTCAGGCAGACCGCGGGGGGCGAGCCGATTCCAGAGCCTCTTCGGCTGGTCGAGCCCGAGCAGCCCGGTCGTACGCTCTGCCAAGCGTCGGCTCGCGCCCGATGTCACCGACGTGCTGGGCACAGTGGAAGGCAGGTGCCGGTTGTCGCTCACAAGGATTCTCCCCGCTGCGCGAGCGCGGCGCGATGCTCGGATATCTGGGCGTGAAGCAATTTCGCTGCCTCATCCAAGGCTGCCTGCGGATCATCTGCGAAGCAGAGCTGCCCGAGCGGACCAGCCCGCAATGCGGCGACCTGGGTCCGCACCCTGTCCAGGCGCGCCCGCACCAGGCGGATCCGCTCGTGTAGCTTCCGAACGTCAGTAACGCCCTCGATTCCTCGCGTTGACGGTCCGCCGCCCGGGGATTCTCGGCTGGCCCAGACCTGAGCCAAATCCTGCAGCGCGACAACGTCCCCTGCGGCGTACGCAGCGTTCACGCGGGCCATGAAGTCCTCCCGCCGTCGGCGCTCGGTCCCATCCTCACCAGCAAGATCAGGGTGACAGGAGCGGGCGAGCTCGCGGTATAGGTCGCGCAGGGACCGTTGGGCCGTTCGCACCTGTTGCAGCCGCTCGGCTGCCGCATCAGGGTCTGCCGCGGCTTCCGCGTCACGCGCAGACTGGCTGGCTTGGTCACGGGCATCCTGGGCGAGAGACTCGTCCCAGGAGTCGCCGGACAGTTGCGCAGTACGCTCGGCGAGACGGGCAACGAGTTCGTCCAACTCGGCGTACAGAGGCGCGAGCCTGGCCATTTGGACCCGGGAGAAGGCATCGAGTTCGGTGGTGACCGTCACGAGCTCTGCTTCCGCCTCAGCAAGGCTGTCGGTCAGTGCTGCAAGCTCTGCTCTGAGCCTCTGGAGGGTCGGATCGGCCCATATCTCAGGGGAGGACGAAGACACGCCCATCACTGTAGACCCGTGATTCCTGGTCCCATCGAGCCTCGCAGCTCGGCGTTGAAATGAGCAGCCAGGCAGGCGTCCGCTCGACCTGCGTGCAGTCGCTCGACCACACCCTCTTTGGTAGTGACATGCACCACACTGCTACTGTTTCTGACGCCATGAAACGAGACACTGTCCGCGACGCCAGCGAGACACGACGCCGAGCACAGTCGGTCCCCTAAAGCGACACGACCTGCATGGGACACAGTCTCTGCGGCGACAACAGCATGGAAGCACCACGACCTCGGCCAGGAAGGCGCCGCCCAGCGCTACTACCAGGTCGGCTACAAGCTCGCCTGCGAAGCCGACCCCCACGGCCACGCGGCCTGGATGATGCGCGCCCTCGCCCACCAGGCCCTGAGCCTCAAGCAGCCCCACCACTGCGTCGACCTCGTCGAAGGAGCCCTCCGCACAGGTCTCGGCCACGTCGACGGCCAGACCGAAGCGCTCCTCCACATCACGCACGCCCGCGCCTACGCTGCGGTCAACGAGAACCCTTTGGCCGCGCGCGCCCTACTCGCCGCCGAGGACGCCCTCCTACGGGACGACGGCCCCCAACCCAGCTACTCCCGCGTAAGCGGCCCCGCCGCCGGCACCGTAGCCAGCCACACCGCCCGCACCCTGACCGACCTCGCAGACCACATCGGCACCGAGCAGCAGCACCGCGATGCCCTCACCCGCTGGGACCCGGAGAAGTACAAGCGCGTCCACGCCCTCACCCACGCCGACCTCGGCGACAGCCTCGCCGCACAGGCCCGCGCCGACGAAGCCGTCGCCGCATGGACCCAGGTCCTAGTCCTCATGGAAGGCGTGACCTCCGACCGCACCCGCAAGGCGATCACCTCGATCCGCTCCACCCTCGCGGTCTACCAGCGCCGCCGCGTTCCCGGTGCCGCCGATCTCGCACGCCGCGCCCGCGAGGCCCTCGCCCAACATGCTCAACAACCCGCCCGACGAAGGGAACACCGTGGCCCAGCAGACAGATGACCAGCCGAAGGCCCTGAAGCCGGCGCTCGAATCGATGACCCTGCTGGTCGCCGCTGTCATCGTCCACGACAAGGCCACCAACCGTGTCGTCCTCCTCCAGCGCAGCGAGGATGCCAAGTTCGCCCAGGGCATGTGGGACCTCCCCGTCGGCAAGAGCGAGCCGGGCGAGCCCATCACCGAAACCGCGGCCCGCGAGCTCTACGAGGAGACCGGCCTCACGGTGAAGCCGGAGTCCCTCAAGGTCGCCCACATCATCCACGGCGCGTGGGGCGTCGAAGCCCCCAACGGCTTCCTCACCGTCGTCTTCGCCGCCCACGAATGGACCGGCGAACCCGAAAACCGCGAACCTCGCAAACACTCCCAGGTCCGCTGGGTCGACGCCGCCGACATCCCCGAAGCCTTTGTCGACACCACGGCCAGCGCCCTCCACCACTACCTCAACAATGGCTCGGAGGTCTCCCTTGACGGCTGGTCTGCAACATGAGCCGCGGGCTTGCTCCAGCCCAGGGACAGGTGCGTGAACCTATGGCCTAGCTGAGTGGGTCATTGGCTGAGAGACTCGAACGCCTCGTTGAGGTCCTTGACGAAATGCTGCCACGACGGAAGGCCAGCCACCGGCCCCTCGGGATCCAGGAGTTCGAGCATGCGCAGCCGGTGCTGCGAGAAACGCTTCTGGAACTGGGCGAGGCGGCGCCCTTTGTACTCGCTTGCCCGCGCCAGCGAGTCCTTGAGGAGCTGTTTAGGGTCGGCGACTTTTTCCGCCGCAGTGCCCTTGGGGAGATCAAGGCTGACGCGACCGCGCGGGTTTTCGGCGACCTGGCGCAGACATGCCTCATCGAGAAGCAGCCACGCTTCCAGCATGCGGACGGGCACCACGGCGACGTGCTGGAGACGAGGCCACTCGGCGCGCACTGCCTCCGCGATCTCGTCCCTGCGATCCTGGGCGGGACCCCGGTCGGCATCCCGTTGCACCACTACCAAGTCGTAGGACCCGTGGAGCTCACGGGCTACTCGCAGCTTGTCCCGGACGGAATGGCCAGTCGGCAGCCGAAGCAGACCGAAGTCGGGGACGGTTATCGAGGCTTCGAGCCCCTTGCGCGCGGCAATGGATTCGACGTGCCGTACGAGGCCGTTGTCGCTGCTGCCCTCGCCGATGAAGAGAACACGAGTGGTCACGCGGCCCCCCAGTCCAGCGTGAGCTGCGCTCCGACGGGTGTGGTGAGGTACGGCAGGACGTCGGCCTTAGTCACGAAGTCGGCGCCCGCCTTTGTGGCGCGCCACGTCTCGGCGAGCGGACGCAAACGCAGTACCCGATTCAGGGAGCCGTCCTCCGCCTTGTGGATCGCGGTGTCGGCGAACAAGAGGTCGTCAGGATTGACGAGCTGCACGACCCCTGGTGAGTGTGTGTTGATCAGCACCTGTCGGAACGGGTTGTCCGTGCCAGGTGCCTCCGACGGGTCGACGGCGAGGTCTTGGACAAGGGCGACCATGGCGTTGAGGTTGGCGGGATGGATGCCGTTCTCGGGCTCCTCCATGCAGATCAGACCGCGCACGGACGCGTCCTCGAGTAGGACGCACAGGGCCAGGAAACGCAGGGTTCCTTCAGAGAGACTGCGGGCAGGCAGCGTAATGCCGGCAAGCTCACGCACGTTGACCGTGAGGAGCTGCCGGACCTCGTCCTGATCGACATCCAGATCACGGATATGGATTCCCGTCAGGTCCGAAAGACGCCCCGCCACCCTGGCGTAGACCTGGCTGGCGTCCGCACCCGGAGTGTCGTGGGCGACACGGAAGAGCGTCGCGGGCAGGTGGGAACCGTCGGCGCCCATCACCTGCGGGTCGACGTACCGATCGGACCTGCGCAGAGCCGACGGCTCAAGAGCGAGTCGTCGCCAGGACTGCATCTCACGGCGAGCGGCGAGGATGGTCGGGTCGTCGCTGCTGGTGATGGTGGAGACGACGGTTGCGGGTGCCCGGGACGCTGCGGCTGGCTTGGGCTGACCCCGGCTGCCACCGTCCTGATGGATTTTGACGACCGATTCGCCCGATTCAGTCGTCGTCGAGATGAAAGGGGCGCCGCTGCGGTGGCCCTGAATGACGCTGTTGCGGAACTCCTTCGCGCTGTGGGGGAAGAGGAGGTGCCGGGCGGCCTTGCCCTTGGTGATGTGGCTTAGCGTCTCGTGGAGGAGGGTGAGGCGGCCGAAACGGTCGAGGCCGGACGGCTCCTGGTAGCCGACTTCAAGCTCATATCGCAGAAACGTGGTTGTGGCCTTGGCGGCCCGGCCGAAGTCGTCCTGAGTGTGGAGCGGGACGATCATTTCGGCGGCGAACCGCATCCGGTGACGGCCAGGCGCGAAGCCCTTCCAGAACAGGTCACGAGGGTCACCATGACGCTCACCGTGTACGCCCCGAACCTCCTGGGCCGCCTCCATCATCGATTGGTCGGCGAGTAGGGAGAGGAACTGGATGGCATCGAAAACATTCGACTTGCCGGTGCCGTTCTCCCCTGCGATGCAGGTGAAGGGGCCGAAGTCGATGGATAGGTCCAGAAGGTTCTTGAACCCGTGGACTTCGATGCGGGTCAGCATGCTGTCTCCGGAGGCTCGCCGGGCGGATTCATCAAGACTACTGGCGAGGAAGCCGTCATCCCGTGTGTGCGTTGGTGGTCCCTCCCAGTGCTTGGCCACGGCTCGCCACCCCGTCTTCCTCGGCGCGACTGGTCTGCGGCTGCAGTCCTGGGCGTGCCGGGACCACAGTCCGTGAGCTCTCCGAGGAGACGGGCCTCAGAGCGAAGGCCGAGTCCCTCAAGGCCGGTCGCATCATCCGCGGAGCCTGGGGCGTCGAAGCCCCCAAAGACTTCCTCACACTCGTCTTCGCCGCCCACAGGGCTGAGAGGTGGGCGGCCCCCCAGTGAGCGGGGTTACACCCCGACTATGTGCGCGACCAGCCGTTGGCGAAGTCGCATTGGAGGTCCGTCCAGCGGCGACGCTCGACGGGGGTGTAGGCGGGATGGTCGCGGAGGTGGGCCAGGGCATTGACCCACTGGTCCCAGAGACCGTCAGGCTGGGTGAAGCGGTCCGCATGGTGGGTGCCGAGGTGGGCGTCGAGGCGGAGGAGTGCGCCGAGGGCTGCGGGCTGGTCGTAGCGGAGGTCGGTGCGGGGGAGGTAATGGTCGAGGTAGGCGGTGAGGATCTCGGCGTCCGCGTGCGTGCCGAAGCGGGCCAGGGCGAAGCAGTAGGCGCTGCCGGAGAAACAGAACTCGCTGGCCAGGAGCAGGTCGCCGATGCGTTCGCGGAATGTGGCGCGTCGGCCTACGCCGACCAGCCAGGCGGCGGTGAGGCGTGAGCGCCACTCGTAGCCGAGGAGGGCTTCCAACTCGGCATCGGTGATCGTGGCCGAGTCGTCGATGAGGTGACGGGCGAAAAGTTCGCCGTGAGGCCACTCGGGCCGCAGGAATCGACCACTTTTCAGGACGAGGTAGCGCGCGTGGCCTGAGTCCTTCCTTGCCGCGTAGCGCTCGATGACGTAGCCGTAGCCGATCTCTTCGGGGTGCTGGGACGGCATCAGTCACCTCTCCGGGTACAGGTCGGTACGGTCGATCCAGGTGGGGGCGACGAAGATGTTGCTGCCGGCGGGGGCTTCGGAGGCTTCCAGTAGGGACCAGGTGCGGGACTCCTCGACCAGGTGCTCCCAGGGCGCGGTCCAGTCGAGTTCCCAGTCCAGACCAGTGCCGGAGATGCCGTACGTGCGGCCGGCGTCCACGCGCCAGAACTGTGAGTAGAGGATCACCTGGGCATGGTCGGCGAGGTCGTTGATGATCTCGGTGAAGTGGGCCGAGGGCCAGCCAGGGGCGTCCTCTGCGGCGGTGGCCCGCAGGCGCGCGGTGAGTGGGGGGACGACAGGGGTACGGGCGCCGAGTTCGGTCAGGGCCAAGCGGATGCCGACGGGCTCGGTCCAGTCCGGTGGGGTCGTCCGTTCCAGGCAGGCGCGGTAGGCGCGGCGCAGGGGCTCGACGGCGCCGTCGGTCTCCAGGCTCGCCAGGGCCATGGCCGCCCATTCGCGGACGGTCGGGTTGTCGCTGTCCAGCAGGCAGATGAGAGCGGGGCCGCAACGGGGATCGCCCACCTCCTCGAAGACCTCGATGGCGGTCAGCTGACCGAAGCCGCCGAGGGAAGGCAGGCCGTTGATGACGGCGGGTATGGCGTCGGCGCCGATCCAGATCAGCTCCGCGCGGGCGTCGTAGGACTCGTCGGCTTTGCCGTCGAGCTGCTGGACGAGTGTCTCGATGCGGGAGGTCATGACGCGGAGTGGTCCCCGCGCCAGAAAGTGGGGAGCCACCAGCAGAGCACCGAGTGGTCGTCGGGCCACGGGGCGCGGTCCTCGGCCGCCCAGTCCTCGAAGGAGTCCCGTGCCAGATCGATGGGGCGCCAGGCGGGGTCGAGGGGCTCGTCCTCAGCCGGCGGGCGGACGTACTGGCGGCCGTGCTCGTCGCAGGCGCCGAAGTTCTGGTAGTTCCGCTGGGCCTCGATCAGGGAGACCTTGTTCGCGCCACCGCCCATGGTCGGCCAGCGGAACTGGACCCCATCGTCCTCCCAGAAGCAGACGGGGCAGATCTCGTACGAGCCGGGCATCGCGCCCAGTACGCGGTGTCCGCAGCACGGGCAGGGGTAGGAATCGCTCACCTGCGCAGTCTCGTCGCAGGATCCGCCGATGTGCCATGGATTTCTCTGCCCTGAGGTGCCCAGCCGTCCGCAGCCAGTCCGCAGGACACCGGTAAACGGCCGTCGGGAGCCAACGCATGCCAACGAAGAACCCCCAGGTCAGGGCCCTGCGCGGGGCTCCGCCGCAGGTCCGTGGCGAAGATTCCGCGCGCCGAGGCATAGACCACCGCTGCCACGGAATGCTTCCGTCGTCCCGCACGCTCCCCACTGCGACGGAAGGACCACAACTCCCGTGCATCCCATACGTGTTGGTACCGGCATCCTCGGGCTGGCCCTGGCGGCCGTGCTCTCCACCACCCCGGCTGCGGCGGTCGAGGCCGCGCCGGCATCCACCGTCGAGGAACAGAGACTTGACCGGGCCGTACCGCAGGAGATCCTCGCGCGGTCCGGGTTCGACGCGGTGGCGGACCGGTTCGCCCGGCAACTGGGGGCGGCGCGCTCGGTGGCGCAGGCCCGCGCCGTCGTCGTACGGGAAGGGTCGGCGCTGTGGCGGCGGGCCGTGGACCGGGCGCAGGGGCGGGGGCCGGCCGGCGGGGACCTGAGCCGGGACGACGACCGGCCGTTGTACTGGGCGCGGTTGGCGATGACGCGGGAAGTGCGGGGCTGGCAGCCGGAGTTCGGGCTCACGGACGCCCAGCGGGCGGCGCTGCTCGACGACCTGGAGCGCACCTCGCGGGGGCAGACGGACCTCCGCTATCCGCGGGGCAAGGGGGTCAAGCGGATCCTCGTCACCGGGTTCGACCCCTTCACGCTCGACCGGGACGTCCGGATCTCCAACCCGTCCGGGGCGACGGCGCTCGCGCTCGACGGGACGGTGATCGAGACAGGGGACGGTCCCGCGCGGGTGGAGTCGGCCGTGTTCCCGGTGCGCTGGGCGGACTTCACGGAGGGGACCGTGGAGCGGACCCTGCGCCCGTACCTGCCGAAGGTCGACCTCTTCGCGACGGTGAGCCAGGGCCGGGTCGGGCGCTTCGACGTGGAGCGGACCAACGGGGCGTGGCGGGGCGGCTTCCCGGACAACGAGAACATCGGCGTCACCGGGTCCGTCCCGGTCGGCGATCCGGCCTCGCAGCCGCAGTGGACGGCCACGACGTTGCCGTACGCGGCGATCGTGGCGGCGGACACGGGCCGCTTCCCGGTCTACGACAACACCGCCGTGACGGAGATTCCGGCGGGCGGCGCGGAGGCGGTCGTACGACCGGACGGGCCGACCCCCGGCTCGACAGCGCGGGCCGGGGGCGGCGGGAACTACCTGTCGAACGAGATCGCCTACCGGGCGACCCTGTTGCGCGACCGGCTCGGCCTGCGCGACACCCTGCCTGGGGGGCATGTGCACACGCCGGTGCTGCAGTTCGGGGCCGGGAACACCACCGAGGTGACCGATCCCGAGTTCGTGCGCAACCGGCTGGACATCATCGCGCAGGTGCGGGCGATCCTGGCGGTGGCGGCCAGTGGGACGGAGCGAGGGCGAGGCTGACGCCGCGGCCGGCCGGGGCGGAGCCGATCAGCCGGCGACGGCGAGTGTCTCGGTCACCAGGTCGCGTTCTCCTGCGTGAGCGGGCTGTTCCCGTCGCCGTTGCCGTCGCCGCCCGTCCTGCTCTGCTCGCCGAGCAGGTCGCGGGCCATGAGGGTGGCGCCCGCGACCGCGCCCGGCATCAGGAACACGGCGACGAACGGGACCATGAAAGCCAGGCCGAGGGGTGTGCCGAAGCCCCAGGCCAGTGACTTGCGGGAGCGGAGCAGGGCGAGGCGGGAGCGCTGGTCGAGGCCCCGGCGCTGCACGGCGATGCCGGTGAGCTCCCCGGTGAGGAAGAACCCGGTGAGGAAGAAGCCGATCACCGGTACGACGGTCTGCCCGACGAACGGGATGAACCCGGCGGCGAACAGCAGCAGGCCCCACAGCCCGGCCCGGACCAGGAGCCGCAGGCTGTCCCAGGCCGAGATCGACAGCTCACGCCACAGCGGCCGCCCGGACTCGGGCGCGTGGCCGTCGGGCGACACGTCCCGGTCGACGGCCATGGACAGGCCGTCGTAGAAGGGCTGGCCGATGAGCAGGGTCACGGCGGTGAAGGTGAGGACGGCGAGGAGGAGGCCGAGGGCGAACAGCACCGCGGTGAGGAAGCCGCGGAAGAGGCCGAGCCAGGGGCTGGACCAGTCGTCGGCGAAGGGTGTCGCCCAGGCGACGAGGTCGTCGCCCCACACGGCGAGCGCGACGAGCGCCGCCGCGTAGAGCACCAGCGTGATCAGTCCGGGCACCAGCCCGAACCCGTACTGCCTGCCGTTCCGGGCCACCCATCGCTGACCGTCCAGCAGATAGCGGAAGCCCACCCCAAGATCGCGCATGGGCGAACTCTAGCGGGCGGGCCGCGCGCGGGGCCGGGGCCGGGGCCCGGCAGGCTCCGCGCAATGCCGCCCGGCGAGGCAGGCCCAAGGACCGGGCGGAGATCCGCACGACACCGTCCGACAGGGCAGGGCCGGGGGCCAGGAAGGGCCCCGCACGACACCGCCCCGCAGGTCGACCCGACGGCCGAACAGGACCCCGCGCGACACCGCCCCGCGGGTCAAACCCCCGGCCAGGAAGGCCCCGCGCGACGCCCCCTCGACCGCTCACCTAGGCCATCCGGGCTATCGGTGACACCAACACCCTCTTGTTGCAGTTGAGTCGAACAGGTACACCTCGCCGTACCGATCTCAAACGGCTCACGATCTCAGGCATGTCCAGAGGAGGTACACGTGCGACGCACCACGAGCACCGTCCCGGCCCGCCCTGTTCTGATCGCCGCCCTCGCCCTCACCGCGACGGGTTCCCTCCTGCTCACCCCGCAGTCCGCGACCGGCGCCGAACCCGGCCCGGTCGCGGCCCTCAACGCCCTGTTGAAGCGCCGAGGTACGACGGTCCGCGGACGGCGGCGCCGCCTTCGTACCCGCGTCGGCCGCGCCGACAGGCCGCCGCACTCGCCCGCACGTACGTACGACGTCCCCTTCACGACGACCCCACCACCGGCACGACCCTCCTGCACCCCGTCCGGGTCGCCGCCGCCGGCACGGCCGGTGAGCTGTTCGCGCTGCGGGAGTTGACTTCCTCCCCCGCCTAAAGGCGGGGGATTCCAGCGGTCGCCCGCTGGGTTTCCTGCTTCACCGACGACCGCCCCGTCCGGGAGGACTCCCGTTGAGGTCTTACACCGTCTCCACAGGCAGACGCCGCCAGCCCGGCGGCCAGGATGTTGCGTGCCGCGTTCACGTCGCGGTCATGCACCGCTCCGCACTCGCACGTCCACTCACGGACGTTCAGCGGCAGCTTCGCCGCGACCGTGCCACAGGTTCCGCACAGCTTCGAGCTGGGGAACCAGCGGTCGATCACGACGAGTTCGCGCCCGTACCAGGCGCACTTGTACTCCAGCATCATGCGCAGGTCCGTCCAGGCCGCATCCGAGATGGCACGCGCGAGCTTGCCGTTCTTCAGCAGATTGCGGACGGTCAGGTCCTCGATCACGACCGTTTGGTTCTCACGGACGAGCCGAGTCGACAGCTTGTGCAGGAAGTCCCGGCGCCGGTCGGCGATGCGGGCATGGATGCGGGCCACCTTGCGCCGGGCCTTCTCCCGGTTCGCCGAGCCCTTCGCCTTCCGCGACAGCTCCCGCTGAGCCTTCGCCAGGCGGGTGCGGTCACGGCGCTCGTGCTTCGGGTTGGCGATCTTCTCGCCGGTGGACAGGGTCACCAGGGAGGTGATCCCGGCATCCAGGCCGACCGCCGCTGCAGTGGCGGGGGCCGGGGCGATGCTGTCCTCGCACAGCAGGGACACGAACCAGCGTCCCGCCGCGTCACGGGACACGGTCACCGTGGTCGGCTCCGCACCTTCCGGGAGCGGACGCGACCAGCGGATGTCCAAGGGCTCCGCCATCTTTGCCAGCGTCAGTTCCCCATCACGCCACGTGAAGGCGCTGCGGGTGTACTCGGCCGACGCGCGGGGCTTCTTCCGGGACTTGTAGCGCGGGTACTTCGCGCGCTTGGCGAAGAAGTTGACGAATGCCGTCTGAAGATGGCGCAGCGCCTGCTGGAGCGGGACGGACGACACCTCCGTCAGGAAGGCCAGTTCCCCGGTCTTCTTCCACTCCGTCAGCGCGGCGGACGACTGCACGTAGGAGATCCGGCGCTGCTCGCCGTACCAGGCCCGGGTGCGCCCCTCCAGCGCCTTGTTGTACACGAGGCGGACGCAGCCGAACGTGCGCGACAGCTCAGCCGCCTGCTCGTCCGTGGGGTAGAAGCGGTACTTGAACGCCCGCTTGACCTGCTGCTGCGCCAATGCCTCACATTCTATCAGCTTCCGTGTGAGTGGCGGCGATTCGGCTCTGCCTGCCCCGCTCCGCAGAAGCTTCGTTTCCTCCCCGGTCTTCACTGGCGTCCTGAACGCCGGTTTCGACTGGTCTTCCGTGGATGTCCTGTTCGCGTCCACGGGGCTGGACCACGACAGGCTGACCCCGGCCGCCCGCACCGCCCTCGACGCCTTCCTGGCCGGGCACGGCCTGGTCGGGCGGGGCGCCCAGGGGGCCGGGCTGAGCACCGCCGCCGGGTTGCTGAAGGCGACGGCCGTCGAGGGCAACGAGGACGCCAACGGCGTGGTGCGCGTGGGCAACTCGGGTCCGGTGACGGCCGGGGCGCCCGCGTACGGCTTCGTGTACGCGCCGGTCTGGTTCACCGACCTCGGTCCGGGGGTGCGCGTCGAGCAGTCGTACGCCACCGGGAACCCGCTGGTCTCCGGTCACTGGCGGGCCGTGGCCGACGGCTCGGGCGGTCCGGACGCAGCGGCGGGCCGGGCCTCGGTGGTGAGCGGGCCGCATGCCGTCCTGTTCGGCACGGAACCTCTCTTCAGGGATCACCCGAAGGGAGAATTCCCGCAGGTCGCACAGGCTTTGATCAAGATGGGACAGGCAAGCAGCAGCGGTCTGGGTGAGGAGAGCGGATGACGCAGCAGATCCATGGCACCGTCGTCGAGGGTTTCGAGGCGGTGCGGGAGGAGTTCGCCGCGTTCGTGGCGAGGGAACGACCCGACTACGAGGGCCAGTTGTGCGCGTACGTACGAGGCCGACGGGTCGTCGACCTGTGGGCCGGGGACGACGTGGGACCCGAGTCCCTGTACGGCGTGTTCTCGTCCACGAAGGGCGCCGCCTACCTGGTCGTGGCGCTGCTCGTGCAGGACGGCACGCTGGAGCTGGACCGCAGGGTGACGTACTACTGGCCGGAGTTCGCGGCGGAGGGCAAGGGCCAGCTGACGCTGCGCGAACTGCTCACGCACCGGGCGGGGGTGGTCGGTCTGGACGCCGGCTTCTCCGCGGAGGAGCTGGCCGACGACCGGGCGCTCGCCGAACGGCTCGCGGACCAGCGGCCGTTCTGGCGCCCGGGCACGGCGTTCGGCTACCACGCCTACGTCATCGGCGCGCTCGCGGGCGAGGTCGTACGGCGGGCCACCGGCCGCACGCTCCAGGAGATCTACGAGGACCGGGTACGGGTGCCGTACGGGCTGGACTTCTTCCTCGGGCTGCCCGCCGTGCACGAGCCGCGCTTCCGGTCCGTGCAGCCGATGGCCCCGACGCCCGAGCAGCAGGCGGAGCTGGACGCGGAGCCGAGCGGGCCGCACACCCTGGGGGCGATCGCGTTCAACGCGCATGTGCTGCCGGAGGCGGGCGACCTGGTGGCCCACGCCAACTCCCGTCTCGTGCGGGCCAAGGGACCGGCGTCGGCGGGCGGTGTCGCCTCCGCGCGCGGGCTCGCCGGGATGTACGCGGCGGTGTGCGCCGAGGTGGACGGGCGGCCGCCGCTGCTGAAGCCGGACACCGTCGCCGAGGTCGGGCAGATCCACTGCGTCGGCCATGACCTGGTCGCCCGCGCGCACCGGGCGTTCGGGCTGGGCTTCCACGCGACCGCGGAGAACTCGTACCCCTTCCTCGGCGCGGGGGCGTTCGGGCACAGCGGCGCCGGCGGTTCGCAGGCGTTCGTGGATCCCCGCAGCGGGCTGGCGTACGGCTACACGCGCCGCCGGATGGCCTACCCGGGCGGGGCGGCGCCGGAGAACGAGCGGTTCGTGGCGGTGGCGCACCGGGCCGCGCTGGCCATGTGACCCGGAGTACGGGTGAAGGCCGCACCCCACGTCCAAGGGTGCGGCCTTCGTCGTACGCAACGAACGGTGTCAGGCCGACGTCACGCTGATGTTGCCCGCGGGTCGCCCGCCGACGCCGACCTCGGCGGTGACGGTCGAGCCGGAGAGGTCTGCGCCCCAGGGTGGGGTCGAGGTCAGAGCTTGACGATCATCTTCCCGGTGTTGTCGCCGCGCAGGACGCCGAGGAACGCCTCCAGGTTGTTCTCGATGCCCTCGACGACCGTCTCGCGGTACTTCAGCGCGCCCGAGGCGATCCAGGGGGCGACCTCCTGGACGAACTGCGGCTGGAGGTCGTAGTGGTCGCCGACCAGGAAGCCCTCGATGCGGCCGCGGGTCTGGATGAGGCGGGCGAGGTTCTTCGGGCCGGGGGCGGGCTCGGTGTTGTTGTAGACCGAGATCATGCCGCAGACGGCGATGCGGCCGTCGCGGTTGAGCCGTCCGATGGCGGCCTCCAGGTGGTCACCGCCGACGTTGTCGAAGTAGACGTCGATCCCGTCGGGGGCGGCTTCCTTGAGCTGCTCGCTCACCGGGCCGTTCTTGTAGTTGAAGGCGGCGTCGAAGCCGTACTCCTCGACGAGGAGCTTGACCTTGTCGTCGGAGCCGGCCGAGCCGATGACCCGGGAGGCGCCCTTGAGCCTGGCGATCTGGCCGACCTGGCTGCCGACGGCACCCGCGGCGCCGGAGACGAAGACGGAGTCGCCCTCCTTGAAGGCGGCGGTGCGCAGGAGGCCGGCGTAGGCGGTGAGGCCGGTCATACCGAGGACGCCGAGGTACGTGGAGAGGGGCGCGGCGTCGGGGTCGACCTTGACGGCGTTCTTCGCGTCGACGGCGGCGTACTCGCGCCAGCCGAAGAAGTGCAGGACGTGGTCGCCGACGGCGATGCCCTCGGCGTTGGAGGCGATGACCTCGCCGACCGCGCCGCCCTGCATGACCTTGCCGAGTTCGAAGGGGGCGACGTAGGACTTGGCGGCGCTCATGCGGCCGCGCATGTACGGGTCGACGGACAGGTACTTGTTCCGCACCAGCACCTGGCCCTCACCCGGGGTGGGGGCCTCCGTCTCGACCAGGGCGAAGTCGTCCGGCCGGGGCCAGCCGACGGGACGGCTGAGCAGGTGCCACTCGCGGTTCTTCATGGGGGGAGCGCCTTTCGTCTTTATTTCAGTACCTGAAACAACCATGCGGCTGAATATTTAAGGTTGTCAAGTAACGGGGTATCCTGAGCCCATGGCCACACCACCCAAGACCCGTCGCCCCGACCCCGTGACCCTGGAGGTCGTCGAGCTGATCGGCGAGGTCGTGGCGCGCTACCACACGGACTACGAGGAGGCCGCCGCCGAGCACTCCCTGACCGGCGCCCAGGCCAAGCTCCTCGGCCTGCTGTCCCTGGAACCGCTGCCGATGCGCCGGCTCGCCCAGCGGCTGAAGTGCGAGCCGTCCAACGTCACGGGGATCGTCGACCGCCTGGAGGCCCGCGGCCTCGTCGAGCGCCGCCCCGACCCGGCAGACCGCCGGGTGAAGGTGGCCGCCGCCACGGACGACGGGCGCCGGGTGGCCCGGGAGCTGCGCGACTCCCTGCGCTTCGCCCGGGAGCCGCTGGCGGCGCTGGAGGAGGACGAGCGGGCGGTACTGCGGGTGCTGCTGCGGCGGATGCTGGGGGCGGAGCCCGAGGCTCGGTGAGCGAGCCCCGCCTTCGGCCTGCCGGAACGACGCCCTGAGCCCTTTGCCCCTACCCCTCAGCCCTTACGTGCACCACCACAGGAACCGGTTGCACGTCTCCGATGGTGACGGTTCCGGGGCCGGGTCGGAGGGGGTGGGGTCCTCGGTGGTGGGGCTGGGGTCCGGGGCGGGGCCCTCGGTGGCGTTCGGGTCCGTCGGGGTGGTGCCGGGGGCCGAGAAGCGGGTGCCGCCGCCGGTGGGGGCGTCCGACGGGGACTCCGAGGCGCTCGGTGACGGGGAGGCCGAGTCGGACGGGGAGGCGGATGCGGAGGCGGAGGGGTCCGCGGACGCCGAGGTGCCGTTGCTGCCGCTGCCCTGACTGGTGTTCAGCGGCTCGGCCGACTCGCCCGGTGTCGCGGCGTCCCCGTCGATCTCCGAGGACTCGCCGCCGGCCGCCGACGGGTTCCGGGAGGAGGACCCCGGGGCGTCCATGCCGAGTTCGGCGAGGCTGAGGCCGCCCGCCGCCAGCACGAAGCCCGCCGTGACCAGGAGCGCGCGGCGTCGGCGTCGGCGGTGCACGGCGGCTTTGCGGTCGCGACGGGTCATCTGTGCGCCGGGGGTGTCGTCGCCGTTGTCGCCGCTGTCGCCGTCGTCGAGGCCGTCGCTGCCATCGCTGTCGTCGAGGTCCGGATCCGCCGAGCCTTGGACGCCGCCGTAGTTCTCACTCGGATCCGGTCCCGCCTGCGCGGGCACCCTGGGCGTCCCGGAGGCGGCCGCATCCTGGCCGTGAGCCTCTTGGCCGTACGTCTCCTGCCCGTAGGGCTCCTGGACGTAGCCGCCCTGCTGCGCCGTGTACGCGTACTCCTGGGCGTACGTCTGCTCCGGCGAGGAGGCGCGGAGCGCTTCGGCTGCAGTGCCGCACCCCGGGCAGGCGAGGGCGCCGTTGAGGTGCCTGCGGCACGGGTGGCAGTAGTCCATGACGCGGGAAGACTAAGTTCCGGATAGGTAACGTTCCTAGCTCCACCTGTGAAGGTTTTGCGGGAAAACGGTCTGCCCAAGCATGGAAATGCTTCCGAAACCGTCGAAATCGATCACCAGCGGTCGCGAGGGACTCGACCGTTCTACCCCGTTTGGACATCGTTATGTGTTCACCCCATTGACACTCCCGGCACGCCATCCTTACTGTCACGCCAGCATTTCGAACGAGTGCCGAAATCTCGAACAGCGTCCACCAAGCAGCGAGGGACAACTGCCGTGCGCATCACCGGAATCAGCACACACGTGGTCGGGACGCCGTGGCGCAACCTGACGTACGTCCAGGTGCACACCGACGAGGGCATCACGGGAGTCGGTGAGACCCGGATGCTGGGTCACACCGACGCGCTGATCGGCTACCTCCGGGAGGCCGAGGCCAACCACATTGTCGGCTCCGATCCGTTCGCCCTGGAAGACCTGGTGCGCCGGATGAAGTACGGCGACTACGGCCGTGCGGGTGAGATCGTCATGTCCGGCATCGCCGTCGTCGAGATGGCCTGCTGGGACATCAAGGGCAAGGCCCTGGGCGTGCCGGTGTGGCAGCTGCTCGGCGGGAAGGTGACCGACAAGGTCAAGGCGTATGCCAACGGGTGGTACACCACCGAGCGGACGCCGGATGCCTACCACAAGGCCGCCCAGGGCGTCATGGAGCGCGGATACAGGGCGCTGAAGATCGACCCCTTCGGCACCGGGCACTTCGAGCTGGACCACGAGCAGACCCTGTACGCCGTCTCCCTCATCGAGGCCGTGCGCGACGCCATCGGGCCCGAGGCCGAGCTGATGCTGGAGATGCACGGGCGCTTCTCGCCGGCCACCGCCGTGCGGCTGGCCAAGGAGCTGGCCCCCTTCAAGCCGGCCTGGCTGGAGGAGCCCTGCCCGCCGGAGAACCTGAAGGCGTTGAAGAAGGTCGCCGAGAAGGTGGACATCCCGGTCGCGACGGGCGAGCGGATTCACGACCGGATCGAGTTCCGGGAGCTGTTCGAGGACCAGTCCGCCGACATCATCCAGCCGGACGTCGGTCATATCGGCGGTATCTGGGAGACGCGGAAGCTGGCCGCCACCGCCGAGACGCACTACATGCTCGTCGCGCCGCACAACGTGGGCGGGCCGGTGCTCACCGCCGCCTCGCTCCAGGTCGGCTTCACCTCCCCCAACTTCAAGATCCTCGAGCACTTCAACGACTTCGCGGACGCGGAGATCAAGAAGGTCGTGAAGGGCGCTCCTCAGGTCGTCGACGGGTACTTCCACCTGTCCGACGCGCCCGGCCTCGGCGTCGAGCTGGACGTCGACGCCGCCGCCGAGTTCCCGCAGCAGCAGGCCCGGTTCGACCTGTGGGCCGAGGGCTGGGAGCAGCGCAAGCCGAAGGGCACCCAGCAGTGAGCACCGCCGTCGTCATCGAGGCGCCCGGCGAGCACCGGCTCACCGAGCACACGCCCCGCGAGCCGGGGCCCGGCGAGGCGCTGGTCCGGGTCCACGCGGTGGGCATCTGCGGCAGCGACCGCGAGGTGTACCAGGGCAACCGGCCCGAGGGGTACGTCCGCTATCCGCTCACGCCCGGTCATGAGTGGTCCGGGACGGTGGAGGCCGTGGGCGCCGGGGTGCCGGAGGGTCTCGTCGGCCGCAAGGTGGTCGGGGAGGGCTTCCGCAACTGCCAGGTGTGCGACCGCTGTCACGCCGGCGAGACCACGCTGTGCACGTCCGGGTACGAGGAGACCGGGTTCACCCAGCCGGGTGCCATGGCCGCCACGCTGACCCTGCCGGCCCGGCTGCTGCACGCCCTGCCGGACGA
This sequence comes from Streptomyces sp. NPDC018693, assembly GCF_044391385.1. Taxonomy (NCBI): domain Bacteria; kingdom Bacillati; phylum Actinomycetota; class Actinomycetes; order Kitasatosporales; family Streptomycetaceae; genus Streptomyces; species Streptomyces sp. NPDC018693. Next base: position 325,999 of record NZ_JBIRZZ010000008.1, read on the forward strand.
CGCCGACCTGACCGCCGCCGCGCTGCTGGAGCCCGCCGCCTGTATCGCGGCCGCCGCGATCAAGGCGAACGCCCGGCCGGGCGAGCGGGTCGCGGTGGTCGGCACCGGCACGCTGGGCATGTTCGCCGTGCAGTTCCTCAAGGCGGGCTCCCCGGGCGAGCTGCTGGTGGTCGGTACCCGGCGCGACCGGGAGGCCCTGTCGCTGCAGTTCGGGGCCACCGACTTCCGTACCCGGGACGAGGAGCTGCCGGACGACTTCGACGTCGTCATCGAGACCGCCGGGTCCGCCTCCGCCGCCCGGTCCGCCGCCGGCCTGCTCCGGCGGGGCGGGCGGCTGGTGCTGACCGGTATTCCGGCGCCGGGCGCGGACGGGCTCGACCCGACCGATCTCGTCGTACGGCAGCTGGAGGTGCACACCGTCTTCGGGGCGCCGCCGGACGCCTGGTCGCACACGGTGCGGGTGTTCGCCGCCGGGCTGCTCGATCCGCTGCCGCTGGTGACGCACGAGCTGCCGCTGGCCGAGTTCTCCGAGGCCATCGAGCTGGTGGGGTCCGGCGATCCGAAGGTGGGCAAGGTGCTGTTGCGCCCGTAGCCGTACGCCGGTGCGGGGGCGCCCTGACCGTCTCCGCACCGGTGTACCCCCAGAGCCCCCCACGCCCTGAGCCCCGAACTTCGTCCGACATTTCGAACATAAAGGACAGCTTGTGACCGACGCTTCCGTTACGGCAGCCCGCAGGCCCGGCGAGCAGGCGCTCGCCGCGCTCGGCCTGGGCGCGCCCGCCCTCGATCCCGCCGACTCCTCGACTCACTCCTTCCCGGGCGGTGGCCGCTGGCGCACCGAGCTCCCCTCGTGCGAGGGTCCCGAAGCGCTGGCCGTCGTCCTCAAGGAAGCCTCGCGGCTCGATGTGCCGATCCACCGGATCAGCCAGGGCAGCGGTGTGTGGATGCTCACCGACGCCGAGATCACCGAGATGGTCGAGGCGACGAACGAACGGGACATCGAGTTGTGCCTGTTCACCGGGCCGCGCGGGACCTGGGACACCGGCGCGTCGGTGCGTACCGACTCGCGGGGCGGGGGGCTGCGCGCCCGGGGTCACGACGCCGTCGCCGGCTGCGTCGAGGACGCCGTGCGGGCCACGGAGCTGGGCGTCAAGTGCCTGCTCGTCGCCGACGAGGGCGTGCTGTGGACGCTGCACCGGGCGCGGCAGGCCGGGATCATCCCGGCGGACACGACCCTGAAGGTCTCCGCGCTCATCGGGCCGGTCAACCCGGCCTCCTTCGCGGTCTACGAGCAGCTCGGCGGCGACTCCATCAATGTGCCGAGCGATCTGACGCTGGATCATCTGACCGAGATCCGCCGGGTGTCCGGCTGTCCCATGGACATGTACATCGAGGCCCCCGACGATCTGGGGGGTTATGTCCGGATGTACGAGGTTGCCGAGCTGATCCGGCGCGGCGCACCGCTCTACCTGAAGTTCGGTCTGTCCAAGGCCCCCGGCATCTACCCGTACGGGCACCACATGCGGGAGCTGACGCTGTCCACCGCGAAGGAGCGGGTGCGGCGCGGCCGGCTGGCCCTGGACCTGCTGGCGCGTCACGGGGCCGACGGCGACATGGCGCCGCTGGGTTCCCGGCTGCCCGGCCCCCTGAGGCGTTTCGAAACTTCCGCATAACGTTTCGAACAACCCCGCTTCACAGAAGCGGACGCAGCCGAACACAATCCGACACACCGCTTTTCTCGGTCTTCCCGCACGGCTCCCTCAAGCGCCTCCGCACCACCGGACCGAGCACTGCCCCACCCACATCAAGGATGATGATCATGCGTACTCGCCGAGCCGCCCTCACCGCCATAGCCGGAGCCGCCTCCCTCGCCCTGACCCTGACCGCCTGCGGCCAGAACAGCGAGGGCGGCAGCGAGGAGAAGTCGTCGGACGGCGCCAAGGGCGCGACCATCGGCATCGCGATGCCGACCAAGTCCTCCGAGCGCTGGATCTCCGACGGCAAGAACGTCGTCGCGGACCTGGAGGCCAAGGGCTACAAGACCAAGCTGGTCTACGGCGAGGACAAGCCCGAGCAGCAGGTCTCGCAGATCGAGAACCTGATCGCCCAGGGCGTCAAGGCGCTGATCATCGCGGCGATCGACAACAAGTCGCTGGACAACGTGCTCCAGCAGGCCAAGGACGCGAAGATCCCGGTCATCTCCTACGACCGGCTCATCCTCAACAGCCCGAACGTCGACTACTACGCCTCCTTCGACAACACCAAGGTCGGCGAGCTGCAGGCCAGCTACATCGTCGACAAGCTCGGTCTGAAGGAGGGCAAGGGCCCCTTCAACATCGAGCTGTTCGCCGGCTCCAACGACGACAACAACACCAAGTACTTCTTCAACGGCGCCATGAGCGTCCTGAAGCCGTACATCGACAGCAAGAAGCTCGTCGTCCGGTCCGGCGAGACCGAGATCAACAAGGTCACCACCCTGCGCTGGGACGGCGCCACCGCCCAGCGGCGCATGGACGACATCCTCACCAAGTCGTACAAGAGCGACAAGGTCGACGCGGTGCTCTCGCCGTACGACGGCATCTCCATCGGCATCCTGTCCGCGCTGAAGTCCGACGGCTACGGCTCCGCGGACAAGCCGCTGCCCGTCATCACCGGCCAGGACGCCGAGCTGGCCTCGGTGAAGTCGATCATCGCGGGCGAGCAGACCCAGACCGTCTACAAGGACCTGCGCGAACTGGCCAAGGTCGCCTCCAACATGGTCGACGCGGTGCTCAACGACAAGACGCCCGAGACCAACGACACCAAGACCTACGACAACGGCTCCAAGGTCGTCCCCGCCTACCTGCTCGAGCCGGTCAGCGTCGACAAGACCAACTACACCCAGGTCCTGGTCGACGGCGGCTACTACACGGCGGACCAGCTGAAGTAGCGGACCAGCTCAAGCAAGCGTCGAACCTTACGGATTGGAAGGCACGACCATGGCGGGACCCGTCCTGGAAATGCGCTCGATCATCAAGACCTTTCCCGGTGTCAAGGCGCTGTCGGACGTCAGCCTGACCGTCCGCCAGGGCGAGGTCCACGCCATCTGCGGTGAGAACGGCGCCGGAAAGTCCACCTTGATGAAGGTGCTCTCCGGTGTCCACCCGCACGGAAGCTACGAGGGCGAGATCCTCTTCGAGGGAGAACTCTGCGCCTTCAAGGACATCCGGGCGAGCGAGCAGCGCGGCATCGTCATCATCCACCAGGAGCTGGCACTCGTTCCGTACCTCTCCCTGGCGGAGAACATCTTCCTCGGCAACGAGCACGCCACGCGGGGCTTCATCGACTGGCGGGAGACCCTGCGGCACGCCAGCGAACTGCTGCGCCGGGTCGGTCTGAACGACCACCCGGAGACCCGGGTCGCCGACATCGGCGTGGGCAAGCAGCAGCTGGTGGAGATCGCCAAGGCGCTCTCGAAGAAGGTGAAGCTGCTCATCCTCGACGAGCCGACCGCGGCCCTGAACGACGAGGACAGCGGCAAACTCCTCGATCTCATCCTGGAGTTGAAGAACCAGGGCATCACCTCGATCATCATCTCCCACAAGCTCAACGAGATCCGCCGGGTCGCCGACTCGGTCACGATCATCCGCGACGGCCAGTCCATCGAGACCCTCGATGTGAAGGCCGAGGAGACCACCGAGGACCGGATCATCTCCGGCATGGTCGGCCGCGACCTCGACCACCGCTTCCCCGAGCGCACCCCGCACGAGGCGGAGGCGGGCGCGGCCCCCGCCCTGGAGATCCGCAACTGGACCGTGCACCACCCGATCGACCAGCAGCGCAAGGTCGTCGACGATGTGTCGATCAACGTCCGGCGCGGGGAGATCGTCGGTATCGCGGGCCTGATGGGCGCCGGCCGCACCGAACTCGCCATGAGCGTCTTCGGGCGGACGTACGGCCGGCACGCCGGCGGCACGGTCCTCAAGGACGGCAAGGAGATCCGTACCAAGTCCGTCGCGGAGGCGATCGGGCACGGCATCGCCTATGTCACCGAGGACCGCAAGCACTACGGCCTCAACCTCATCGACACCATCAACCGGAACATCTCGCTGACCGCCCTGAACAAGGTCGCCAAGCGCGGTGTGGTCGACGAGCACGAGGAACGGCAGGTCGCCGAGCGCTACCGCACGTCCATGAACATCAAGGCACCGACCGTCTTCGAGCCGGTGGGCAAGCTGTCCGGCGGCAACCAGCAGAAGGTCGTGCTCAGCAAGTGGATCTTCGCCGGTCCGGATGTGCTGATCCTGGACGAGCCGACACGCGGTATCGACGTCGGCGCCAAGTACGAGATCTACACGGTCATCGACAAGCTGGCCGCTGAGGGCAAGGCGGTCGTCTTCATCTCCTCCGAGCTGCCGGAGCTGCTCGGTATGTGCGACCGCATCTACACGATGGCCGCAGGGCGGCTGACAGGTGAGTTCCCGCGTGCCGAGGCCACGCAGGAATCGCTGATGCGTCAGATGACGAAGGACAAAGAGGTAACCCGATGAGCACGGAAGTGACCGCCAAGAGCCCGGCCCCCGCGCCGCCCGGCAAGAGCGGGGGCGCGGCGGGCGGGAACCTGCTCCAGCTGATGCTGGACGGCATGCGCCGCAACATGCGGCAGTACGGCATGCTGATCGCCCTCGGGCTGATCGTGGTCCTGTTCAGCGTCTGGACCGACGGTGACCTGCTGCTGCCGCGCAACGTCTCCAACCTGGTGCTGCAGAACAGCTACATCCTGATCCTCGCGATCGGCATGATGCTGGTCATCATCGCGGGCCACATCGATCTGTCGGTCGGCTCACTGACCGCGTTCACCGGGGCCTTCGCGGCCGTACTGACCGTGCAGCACGATGTGTCGTGGCCGGTCGCCGTGGCGCTCTGCCTGCTCGTGGGCGCCGTGGCGGGCGCGGTGCAGGGCTTCTTCATCGCCTACCTCGGCATACCCTCGTTCATCGTCACCCTGGCCGGCATGCTCACCTTCCGCGGTGTGACGGAGATCCTGCTGGAGGGCCAGACCCTCGGCCCGTTCCCCGAGGGCCTGCAGAAGATCGGCAACGGCTTCCTGCCGGAGACCGGCCCGGAGACCAACTACCACAACCTCACGCTGCTGCTGGGCCTGGTGCTCGTCGTCTTCGTGGTCCTCCAGGAGATCCGGGATCGCAAGCGTCAGCTGGAGTTCTCGCTGGACGTCCTGCCGCGCAACGTCTTCCTGCTCAAGCTCGTCGCCATCGTCTCCGCGCTGGCCACCGTCACCCTGCTGCTCGCCAGCTACAAGGGTGCCCCGATCGTGCTGATCATCCTCGGCGCGCTGGTCGTCGGCTACGGCTACGTCATGCGCAACTCCGTCTTCGGCCGGCACATCTACGCGATCGGCGGCAACCTGCCGGCGGCCAAGCTGTCCGGCGTGAAGGACAAGAAGGTCACCTTCCTGGTCTTCCTGAACATGGGCGTGCTCGCGGCCCTGGCGGGCCTGGTCGTCGCGGCCCGCCTCAACGCGGCCTCGCCGAAGGCCGGCCTCAGCTACGAACTCGAGGCGATCGCCTCGGCGTTCATCGGCGGCGCGTCCATGAGCGGCGGTGTCGGCACCGTCCTCGGCGCGATCATCGGCGGCCTCGTCCTCGGCGTGCTGAACAACGGCATGAACCTCCTCAGCGTCGGCACCGACTGGCAGCAGGTCATCAAGGGCCTGGCCCTGCTGGCGGCGGTCGGGTTCGACGTGTGGAACAAGCGCAAGTCCGGTTCGTGAGTGCCGGCTCGGGCCCCACCGGAGACGGTGGGGCCCTCCCTCTTGAGAACCACGCCACGGGAGGCGACGCCCGGGGCCCGGTGAAGGAGCTGTTCGGCACACTCGCCGACGGCACCAGGGTGCACAGCTGGTCGCTGGCCAACGGCGGCACCCGGATGAAGGTCCTCTCCTACGGCGGCATCGTGCGGTCCCTGGAGACACCCGACCGGCTCGGCCACTACGCCAACCTGTCGCTGGGCTTCGACACCCTTGAGGACTACGTGTCGTCGAGCCCGTACTTCGGGGCGCTGATCGGGCGGTACGGGAACCGGATCGGGAAGGGCCGGTTCACCCTCGACGGGGTCGACCACCAGCTCTCCGTCAACGACGGGGAGAACAGCCTGCACGGCGGGGCACAGGGCTTCGACAAACGGGTGTGGGACGTCGAGCCGTTCACGAAGGGCTACGACGTCGGCCTGCGCCTGTACCACACGTCCGTCGACGGCGAGATGGGCCACCCCGGCACGCTGAGGACGAAGGTGACGTACACCCTCACCCGGCACGGCGACTGGCGCATCGACTACGAGGCCACCACCGACAGGGCCACCGTCGTCAACCTCACCAGCCACGTCTACTGGAACCTGGCCGGCGAGGGCAGCGGCACCATCGAGAACCACGAGCTGAAGATCGCCGCCTCCCACTACACCCCGGTCGACCAGGGCCTGATCCCCACCGGCGAGCTGGCCCCCGTCGCGGACACCCCCTTCGACTTCCGCCGCGCCAGGACGATCGGCCGCACCCTCCGCGAGGCGCACCAGCAGCTGCTGTACGCCAAGGGCATCGACCACAACTGGGTCCTCGACAAGGGCATCTCGCCGAGGCCCGAGTGGTGCGCGACGCTGCGGGACCCCTCGTCCGGCCGCACCCTGCGCATGGCGACCACCGAGCCCGGCCTGCAGTTCTACTCCGGCAACTTCCTCGACGGCACACTCGTCGGCCCGAGCGGGCGGGCCCACCGGCAGGGCGACGCGCTGTGCCTGGAGACGCAGCACTTCCCGGACTCGCCGAACAAGCCGCACTTCCCGACGACGGTGCTGCGGCCGGGGCAGACCTACCGGTCCACGACCGTCCACTCGTTCAGCCGATGAGGTCATGGTTTCGTCACCTGCGTTGAACGGCGTCACGCCGGCCTCCGTATGTATCGGTGGCCCGCGCTCCCCCGCGCGGGCCACCCACACACGACGGGCCCGGCCGCCCCACCGGGCCCGCCTCATACGGAGGTTCCATGGCCGACAACGTCACCTCGCTGTTCGCCGGCACCGCGGCGCACAGCCCGTCCATGGCGGCGCTGACGCGGGCAGGCGGAGACGGGGCCGGTCCCATCGACTTCTGTATCCCGGTCAACCCCTACTTCCCCACCCCGGGCATGTGGGACGAGATGTCGAGCCGTCTGCGCGACATCATCACGTACTACCCGAGCAGCGCCGACACCATCACGGCCGAACTGTGCAACCTCCTCCAACTGCCCCCGCAGGCCGTGGCGATGGGCAACGGATCCACCGAACTGATCACCTGGATCGACCACCTGCTGGTCCGTGAGTCCCTCGCCATCCCCGTGCCGACCTTCGGCCGCTGGACCGACCAGCCGATGGAGACCGGCAAGCGGGTCGACATGTTCCCGCTCCAGGAGTCCAGCGGCTTCGCCCTGGACCTCGCCCAGTACGCCGAGTTCATACGGGCCAGGGGGACGCGGGTCGCGGTGATCTGCAACCCGAACAACCCCGACGGGGGCTTCCTCCACAAGCACGCGATCGTGCAGTTCATGGACGCCATGGCCGACCTGGACCTGGTCGTCATCGACGAGTCCTTCCTGGAGTTCGCCGACGCCGAGGTCGCGCCGTCCGTCGTGCAGGAGGCCATGATCCGGCCCAACGTGATCGTGCTGCGCAGCCTCGGCAAGAACTTCGGCCTGCACGGCATCCGCTTCGGCTACCTGGTCGCCAACCCGGCCCTGGCCGGCCGGATCCGCTCCATGCTGCCGAAGTGGAACCTCAACTCCTTCGCCGAGCACGTGGTGTTCATGCTGAAGGAGCACGGGCCCGAGTACGCGCAGTCCCTGCAGCAGGTGCGCCGGGACCGACTGGAGATGGCCAGCCAGCTCTCCGCCCTGCCCGGCCTGACGGTCTACCCGTCCCAGGGCAACTTCCTCTTCGTACGCCTTCCTGTCGGCGCCGAAGGCACCGTGGTCCGGGACCGGCTGCTCACCGAGCACCGCATCCTGGTCCGCGAGTGCGGCAACAAGATCGGTTCGTCCAGCCGCTTCCTGAGACTCGTGGTGCGCCCCCAGGTGGACGTGCGTCGCCTGGTGTCCGGCCTGGAGCAGGTGCTCTACGGGACCAGGAGGGGAGCCGCCGTGCCCGAGCTGAGCACCGGGACCAGCTACAGCTCGGGCACGGCGGCCGTGGACCGACTGGTCGGCGCCACGAACGGGGCCGGGATGCAGGGGCTCGCGGCTCAGGCGGTCGGGGGCGGGATGCCGATGCCGGTGACGGTGACGGGGGGCATGGCGGTGGCCTCGGCTTCCGGGCCGGTTCCGGCACCGGCTCCCGCACCGGCTCCGGCTCCGGCTCCGGCGGCGGCCACCGCACCGGCACCGGCGCCCGTTCCGGCGCCCGCTCCGGCCGCCGCGTCCCATGGCGCGGGGGTGCCCATGCCGGCGGTGGCGCAGACCTTCCCGCAGACCTTCCCGCAGCCGACGCCGGTTCCGACGCCGGTTCCGACGCCGGCACCGGCGCAGGTTCCCACGCCGGCTCCGGCTCCGGCGCCGGTCGCCGCCCCGGCGGCCGCCATGGCTCCGGCGGCCGCGCAGCTCCCGCAGATGGCCCCCGTACCGGCCATGGCGCCCGCCCCGGTCCCCGCCGCGCCGACCGGGCCGACACCGCCCGGCGTGCCCGCGCGCGGCGGCCTCACCGCCGCCCAGGTCCGGGGCACCAACGGGCTCTCCCCGGCGCCGGCCACCGGCTGGCCCAACGCGGGCAGCTGGCCCAACGCGGCCGGGGCCTGACCGACGCGCGTCGCCGCGCCAGGGCCCGGCTTCGAGCCACTGGGACGGCCGTGCCCTGCGATGTGCCGCCGCGCCATGGACGCGGTGGGCTGCTGGATGCTGACTTCCGTCTACGCCATGCGCATGATCAGCCGTCGTCACGAGAGAGAGATCACGCGGTACCGGAGCGTGTTGTCGGTTGATGCCGCAGTGTGCTCGAATGGTGACGTGTTCAAGTCGTAATATGGCGAGGGCATGTTGTCAGGGGCATGAAACGCAAGTCAATGCCTCATGGCACGGCTTCCGCCGCCAAGGTCTGTGTCCTGCGCGCTTTGGCAGTCCGGCGGGGCATGACCGTATCCGGCATGTCTTAAGGGGGACGCCCATGGCGGCTGCAACAGGGTCTCTGTCCGTGCAGCTTCTCGGTCCACTGCGGGTCTGGCGGGGCGATCAGGAGATAGTCGTAGGGCCTCCGAAGCAGCGGGCGTTGCTGGCGTTACTCGCCACCCATCGGGGCACCGTGGTCGGGTCCACCCAGATCATCGACGCCTTATGGGGTCCCGAACCTCCCAACACGGCCATGAACGGCGTGCACACCTATGTCGCGGGACTGCGCAGGGCCCTGGAGCCCACACGCCGCGGACGGGAGCGGGGCGAGGTCCTGCTCTCCACAGCGGGCGGGTACGAACTGCGTCTCCCCCTCGAGGCGGTGGACGCCTCCCTGTTCGTGCAGCAGTGCGAGGAGGTCCGGCGGCTCAGTGCGGAGGGGCAGTCCGACGCCGCTTTCGAGACGCTCGGCAGGGCCCTGGGGCTGTGGCGCGGGGACGCGCTCGCCGGAGTGCCCGGTCCGTTCGCGGCCATGGAGCGAAGCCGTCTGCGCGAGATGCGGTTCTCCGCCGCGGAGGACTGGATCGCCGGGATGATCGCCGCCGGACGCAGCGAGGAGGCGATCGTGGTGGCGGGCGAGGCCATCGCGCAGGAACCGCTGCGTGAGAGGCTGCGCTACCTCCTGATGCTGGCGCTGTACCGGTGCGGCCGGCAGGCGCACGCTCTCCATGCCTATAGCGAGGCACGCTCCTATCTGCGTGAGGAACTCGGCATCGAACCGGGCGCCGAACTGCAGGCCCTGCACGCCAAGATCCTCGCGGGGACGGTCGACGAGGCCGCCCCGCCGGCCCGGCTGCCGAGCACTCCACCACCCGCCCGGCCGGAGGCCGCCGCCCCTCCGGCACCGTCCGGATCCGGCCTGAGTCCTCGCCAACTTCCGTCGCGAGCCCATGTGTTCGTCGGCCGGGACGCCGAGCAGGCGAAGGTGCGCGAACTGCTCGCAGACAGCAGCCAGGCGGGAGGCCGGGGCGCCCCCATCCTGGTCATCGACGGGCCGCCCGGAGTCGGCAAGAGCGCGCTGGCCCTCGAGCTGGGAAACGAGTATCTGTCGCGGTTTCCCGACGGGCAGTTGTACGCCTCTCTCGGGGGGACCACCGACTGCCCCCGTGATCCGTTCGACGTGCTGGGCGGGTTGCTCGAGAGTCTGGGCGTCAGCAGGGAGGTTCAGCCCCCCTGCCTCGACGGCCGGGTCCTGCTGTACCGCAGTCTGCTGCACGGCAAGCGCATGATGATCCTGCTGGACGACGCGGTCGACCTGGAACAGATCCGCCCCCTGATACCGCAGGGGCCGACCTGTCTCATGGTCACCAGCCGACGCCCGCAGCGAGGGCTGGTCGCCCGGTACGGCGCCCATCGAATACACCTCAAGCCGCTCGATCCCGTCGCCGCCGCGGAGCTTCTCGTCAAGCTTCTCGGCGGCGAAGTCATACAGGGCAGCGAACGCGCCATCCAACGGCTGGTCGAGCAGTGCGGATATCTCCCCCTGGGCATCCGTATCACTGCCGCCGCCCTGCTGGAGGACCCCTACGGGTCCCCGGAGCGGCTGGCGGCCCTCTACGAAGACCCGGCCATCCGGCTCGATCTGCTGGCGGTCGCGGGTGACGACGAGATGAGCCTGCGCGCGGCCTTGACGGCCAGTTACCGAAATCTGCCCAGCGAGACGAGCCGGTTGTTCCGGCTCCTCAGCAGAGTCGGCCTGGATGTGATCGACGCTCCCGAATCCAGCCGCCTGCTCGGCGTGCACCGCTGCGAGGTGACCACGCACCTCGAACTCCTCGCCGACCTGGGCCTCCTGGAGCGGGTCGGCCCCAGCTCCTACCGGTTCGGCGAGCTGACCCGCATCTACGCGGACGAGTGCGCGGAGGCCGAACGGCTGGCCCAGCAGCAGCCCCCGCCGCGCCGGCTCACCCCCGTCGTCACCGGAGACGACGGGCTGCGCACTGGCTGATCCGGCCGGCGCCGGCCCCGCAGAGACACCCCCTGACACAGCAGCCCGCCGCCTGTCACACGACCGGCTGAAATCCGACCCCTAGGGCGAGTTCAGGGGGTGCGGGGCCGACGCACCCGTGTTTTGATACGAGTCAGTCTCGTATCAAAACCCTGAAAGGGGAGAGCGGTGTCCGCATCCGCTGTGTGGAGCAGTCCCAAACGTTGGTGGGCGTTGGCCGTCCTGGTGATGTGCGTACTGGTGAACGGCCTGGACGCGACCATCCTCTATGTGGCGATGCCCGAGCTCGTCGAGGCTCTGGGTGCCTCCAACTCCGACCTCCAGTGGTTCCACAACGCGTATCTGCTCGTGTTCGCGAGCCTGATGCTGCCGTTCGGTGTGCTCGCCGACCGGATCGGGCGCAAGCGACTGCTGCTTGTCGGACTCGCCGTCTTCGGCCTCGCCTCCGGCTACGCGATGATGGTGGACAGTTCCGGTGAACTGATCCTCGGGCGCGCGCTGATGGGCCTCGGCGCCGCCATCGTCACCCCTGTCTCCCTGGCCATGCTGCCGGTGCTCTTCGCTCCGCATGAGCGGGCGCGCGCGCTGGCCATCTGGTCCGCGGGGGTCGCCCTCGGCCTGCCGATCGGGCCGTTGGCCGGCGGCTGGCTGCTGGAGCACTTCTGGTGGGGCTCCGTCTTCCTGATCAACATTCCGATCCTGGCCGCCGCCATGGTCGCCGGGTTCTTCCTGTTCCCCGAGCACAAGGGCGTGCGCGAACACGCCTTCGACTGGCTGGGCGCGGTGCTGTCCGTCGTCGGGCTCGGCGCCCTCACCTACGCCCTGACGCAGGCGCCGGAGGAGGGCTGGCTCAGCGGCCCCACGCTGGGCGGCGCCGCGGCCGGCGTGGTGCTCCTGGTGCTGTTCGTGCTGCGCGAGCGGAGCACGCCGCACCCGCTGCTGAACGTACGGGCCTTCGGCAACCGGCACTTCGGCGCCTCGGTCACGGCGCTGCTGCTGGTGCACTTCGCGATGACCGGCTTCCTGTTCATGCTGAGCCCCTATCTGCAGGCCGTCCTCGGCAACTCCTCCCTGGGCACCGGTGTGCGGATGCTGCCGGTGGTGCTCGCCGTCATGGTCGGTGCGGGCACGGCCGAGCGGCTCGCCCCGCGGGTGGGACCGCGCGGCCCGGTCGTCGCGGGCCTGGTGCTGATGGCGGCCGGTCTGCTGGTCTTCTCGACCACGGGCACCGACTCCGGCGAACTCGCCGTCGCCGCCTGCCAGGTGCCGCTCGGCATCGGCATCGGCCTGACCCTCGCCATCGCCATGCACACCGCGCTGGCCACGGCGTCCGACGAGAAGTCCGGTGAGGCGTCCGGCATCACCAGCGCCTTCCGGCAGGTCGGCGGTGTCATCGGCGTGGCCGTGCTGGGCAGTGTGCTCAGCACGGGCTACCGCAACGACATGGAGCCGGTCGTCTCCGGTCTGCCCCCGCAGGCCGCCGACGCCGCCGAGGACACCGTCGGTGCCGCACTGGAGATCGCCCGGCAGATGGGCACGCAGGGACAGGCACTCGCGGACGCCGCCCGCCGGATCTATGTGGACAGCATGGACACCGCGCTGATCGGCGGAGCCGTGGTGGTCCTCGCCCTCGCGGCCGTGGTGTTCGGCTGGATGCCGCGCCACAGCGTCGGCCATGCCGCGGCGACCACCCCGGCCTCGTCCGATTCCTCTCTGCCCGAGACAGAGCACGTAGGGTAATCCTTTGGAACGTACACGGCCAACGACAGTGGGCATACCGAGAGGCTGACGGGACATGTACGAGACGCGTGAAGGCCGACAGAGCACGACCCGGCCCATGGGGCGTCCGCGCAGCCACCAGGCGGACACGGCGATTCTGCAGGCGACGGTGTCGCTGCTGGGCGAGACGGGCTTCCAGGGGCTGACCATGGAACAGGTCGCCCGCCGGGCCGGAGTGGGACGGGCCACCGTCTACCGGCGTTGGCACTCGAAGGAAGAAATGATCATCAGTGCGCTCGACACGCTGATGGCCGACTTCGACGTCGAACGGACCGGCGACCTTCACGAGGATCTGCTGGCCATGACCCGCTGGCTTCGGGACGGGCTGCTCAACGCGCCCGAGGGGCGGCTGCTGCCGCACCTCGCGGCGCAGGCGGTCAGCGATCCCAACTTCCCCTCCAGCCACATGGACACCTGGGTGTGCCCGTGGCGCGACGCGGTCGAGGACGTGTTCGTCCAGGGCCGGGACCAGGGACTGGTCCGCCCGGACGTCAACCTCACCAGCGTCGTCGACATGCTCGCCGGAGTGGTGATCCTGCGTCTGTTCCTCGGTCACGGCAAGCCCCTGACCGACGATCAGATCCGCGACATGATCGACGCGGTGCTCGGCGGCGTCCTCGTGTGAGCCGCCCGGTCCGCACGACCGGCACCCCGCGTTGTCCCCGGCCGGGGCCCCCCCCCCCCCCCCCCCCACCGGGGGGGGGGGGGGGGGGGGGCCCCGACAGCGTTCCCCCCGGGCGAAGAGCGCCCGCCATGTCTCCGGAGCCCTCGGTCCTGCCGGACCGCCGACCTCTCAAGGACCTGCCATGCCCGCTGCCCTCCCTCCGCCCCTGTCGCCGCCGCGTCCGCTCGGTGAGATCCGCGACTGGCCCGCGTCCTTCGCCGACCGGCTGACCTCACCGCTGCCCGGAGTGACGGACTTCCTGCGACTGGCCTTGCGGGGCCAGCGTCTGCGCCCACCCGCCTCGACGCTCTCGCAGGTCGCCGACCTGCCCGTCGAGCCCGCCCCGGTCCCGGACGTCGACCCCGCCGACATGTCCCTGACCTGGGCCGGGCACGCCAGCTGCATCGTGCGCATCGGCGGGCTCACCGTCCTCACCGATCCGGTGTGGTCCCGAAGGATCGTCGGCACCCCGGACCGGGTCACCCCGGTCGGCGTGCCCTGGCCGGACCTCCCGCTCGTCGACGCCGTCGTCATCAGCCACAACCACTACGACCACCTCGACAGCGCCACCCTCGACCGGCTGTGCCCCGACACCACCCTGTTCGTACCGGCCGGACTCGGCGCCTGGGTGCGCCGCCGGGGATTCACCGAGGTCACGGAGCTCGACTGGTGGGAAGCGGTGGAGCTGCCGGGGCCGCTCGGCCCCGTCCGCTTCGACTTCGTCCCCTCCCACCACTGGAGCCGGCGCGGACTGACCGACACCTGCCGCACTCTCTGGGGCGGCTGGATGCTGACCGCCCCCGACGGCCGACGTGTCCACTTCGCGGGGGACACCGGCTACGGCCACTGGTTCGACGAGATCGGCCGCCGTTACCCCGGCATCGATCTGGCGATCCTCCCGATCGGCGCCTACGAACCCCGATGGATGCTCCACCCCGTGCACACCTCGCCGGAGGAGGCCGTGCGGGCCTGCGAGGACCTCGGGGCAAGGAGGATGGCACCCATGCACTGGGGGACCTTCCTGCTGTCCGCGGAGCCGCCCCTGGAGCCGTTGCACCGCGTCCGTGCCGCCTGGGCCGAGGCCGGGCGGCCGCGGGACGACCTCTGGGACGTGGCGATCGGTGCGTCCAGAGTCCTGCGCGCCGTTCTGTAGGAGACGATCAGCGCATCTTTAGAACGGCTGCAGATCTTCTCCAGGCACCCCCGTGCAGACTGGCGAAGCGCAATACGGCAGCGGCCAGAAATCGCCGAAATCCGCGCGCTTCCGCACCGCTTCAGCGTCTAGGGGAAGGTCACAGCATGTCGTCAAGTCTTTACGGTATTTCCGCTGACTACGACGTCGTAGTCATCGGAGGAGGCCCGGCCGGAGCAACGACGGCCGGCCTTCTCGCCAAGCGTGGACACCGCGTGCTCGTGCTCGACCGGGAGCGTTTCCCGCGCTATCACGTCGGCGAGTCGCTCATTCCGGCCTTCATGCGCCCGATGGAGGAACTCGGCCTCACCGAGCGCATGGACCAGCGCGGCTTCGAGCGGAAGTACGGCGGCAGCCTCGTCTGGGGCAACAACCAGGTGCCGTGGAAGTTCGCCTTCCTCAAGGGCAAGTACCCCTACGCCTTCCACACCCGCCGCGCCGACCTCGACGCGCTGATCCTCGACCGGGCCCGCGAGCTCGGCGCGCACATCGTCGAGGACGCCACCGTCAAGGAGTCGATCGAGGAGGACGGCCGCGTCGTCGGCGTCCGCTACTCCCTGCGCGGCATGGACGGGATCCGCGAGGTGCGTGCCGGCCTCGTCGTGGACGCCTCCGGCCAGGCCCGTGTCCTCAGCCGGCACTACACCGACGTCAAGTGGCACGACGAGCTGCGCAACGTCGCCGTATGGACGTACTACGACAACTGCGAGCGCCTCGAGGGCGACGAGTACACGAACATCCTGATCGAGGGCCTGGACGGCGGCTGGTTCTGGGCGATCCCGATCGACAAGGGCACCATCAGCGTGGGCTATGTGACCCGCGTGTCCAGCGCCGGGGAGTCCGGACAGTCGCTGGAGGAGATGTTCCACGCCCAGCGCGACCGCACCACGAAGCTCAAGAAGATGCTGGCGAACGCCCGCCAGTCGGCCGGCTTCCGCACCGCCCGTGACTGGTCCTACCACTCGGACCGGTTCTACGGCGACGGCTGGGTGCTGGTCGGCGACTCGGCGGCCTTCGTCGACCCGCTGTTCTCCACCGGTGTCGCCCTGGCCTGCATGGCCGGCAGCACGCTCGCCAAGATCGTCGACCAGGTCATCAAGCACCCGGAGATCGAGACGAAGGCCCTCGACCGGTACGCCACGGCCTACTCCGGGTTCTTCGACGAGATCCGTGAGTTCGTCGAGCGCTTCTACGACCAGACGAAATACAAGGAGTTCTACCACAGCCTCGCCCAGGAGATGATCGACCCGGAGCACGAGCGGAAGCCCGCCGACGACTTCGTCACCCTGATCTCCGGACTCAGCGGAAATCACCCGCTGTTCCACATCAGCCTGGACGACCTTATTGCGGACAACTCGACGCCGGAGTCGATGCCGTCCTGAACGAATTCTCCTGGGGCGACCGCCGAGTTGGTGCGGCGGCCGCCCCAGGAGTATGCCCCTGCGAAACGCACTTGTAATCCAAGATGAGGCCGGGGGAAATGAACAGCCATCAACTGCAGGTACTGTTCCTGGATTTAGCCATCATTCTTGTCATGGCGCGCGGACTCGGACACCTCGCGGCCCGGCTGGGTCAGCCGCCGGTCGTGGGCGAGATCCTCGCCGGAGTGCTGCTCGGCCCGACCCTGCTCGGCAGCACGCTCAGCGAGACGCTCTTCCCCACCGACGTCCGCCCCGTCCTTGCCGGTGTGGCGAACCTCGGCGTCGCCCTGTTCATGTTCGTGGTCGGCCTCGAGATCGACAGCTCCACCATGAAGGGCCACGGCCGCACCACCGTCGCGACGGCCGCCGGCTCCACCGCGGTGCCGTTCCTGCTCGGCATCGGACTGGCCTTCGCCCTGATGCCCGCACACGACCCCGCCGACCGCGGGACCTTCGCCGTGTTCATCGGGCTGGCCGTGTCCGTGACCGCCTTCCCCGTCCTGGCGCGCATCCTCACCGACCGGGGGATGAGCCGCACCGCGGCCGGCGGCATAGCCCTGGCCGCCGCCGCGTTCGTCGACGTGATCGCCTGGACCGCGCTCGCCGCGGTCAGCGCCTCGGCCGGCGCGGACGGCAGCCACTGGCGGATCCTGCTCACCGTCCCGTACCTGGCCGTCATGCTGCTCGTCGTACGGCCGCTGCTGCGCCGCTTCCTGTGTCCCGGCCGGCAGGCCGGCCAGCCCAGCTCGCTCAAGTTCGCCGTCGTCCTGATCGGCGCGCTGCTGTCGGCCGCCGCCACCGAGGCGATGGGCCTGCACCACATCTTCGGAGCGTTCCTGTTCGGGCTGGTCGTGCCCCGTGAGGGCGGGCAGGCGCTGCGCGCCGACTTCCACGACCGCGCGGGCCATCTCACCGCGGTGCTGCTGCCCGTGTACTTCGCGGTGGCCGGCTTCCAGGTCGACCTCGGCGGCGTCGGGCCCTCCGGTCTGCGGGAACTCGCCCTCATCCTCCTCGTCGCCATCGTGGGCAAGTTCGGCGGCACCTATCTGAGCGCGCGCGCCACGAGGCTGCCTCCCCGGTCCGCCGCCACCGTCGCCGCCCTGATGAACACCCGCGGGCTCACCGAACTCGTCATCCTCGGCGTCGGACTCCAGCTCGGGCTGCTGGACAACTCGCTGTACTCGCTCATGGTCGTCATGGCCGTGGTGACGACGGTCATGACGGGTCCGCTGCTGAGCCTCATCCAGGCCCGCCAACCGCTGCCCACACCCGACGAGGACTCCCCCCGCGAGCGCATCGGCGCCGCTCCCTAGCACCGGTCCCGCGACGGCGCGGGCACACGGCCGGAACAGTGCAGGACGGGACGGACCGAAGGGAAGAGCGTAGATGCACGACGTGGTCGAGCGGGATCAGGAACTCACCTCACTCACCGACATGATCCGGCGCAGCGCCCGGGGCGAGGGCCAGGTGGCCCTGGTGACCGGAGGCATCGGCTGTGGAAAGACCGTGCTGCTCGCCGCGGTCGGCGACGCCGCGAAGGCTCTCGGTTTCACGGTGCGCGGCGCCGTCGCCTCGCTGGCGGAACGCCACACACAGGGTGCCGTGCTCGGGCAGCTGCTGCGCGACAGCGACCTGGACCCGGCCGACCGGGCGGCGCTCACCGGGCTGATGAGGTGCACCGACACGACCCCCCAGGGCCCGGGCACGGTCGCCCGGCTCGCGCCGGATCACCTCGACCCGGAGACCGGACGCGCCCTCCAGCGGCTGTGCGCGGCCGTCGAGCGGCAGGCGCGGCGCACCCCGCTGCTGCTGTGCCTGGACGACGTGCAGTTCCTGGACGAACTCTCGCTGCACTGGGTCCTGCTGCTGATCCGCAGGCTCTCCGACACCGCGCTCACCCTCGTCATGACCGAGCGTGGGCTGTCCCGTCCGGCGGACCCCCGGCTGCGCGCGGAACTGCGCCGCCGCCCCGAGCACCGGCCGCTCGCGCTGCGCGGGCTCTCCGTCGACGGGGTCGCCGCCGTCCTCACCCCTTACGTGGGTGCCGACGCCGCCGTCCGGCTCGCGCCCGAATGCCACTTCGTCAGCGGCGGCAACCCCCTGTTGGCCAGGGCGCTCGCGGAGGACAGCAGACACGGCGCGGGCGACGCCTTCCGTCCGGCGGCGCGCCTGGTCGTCGGCGACGCCTTCCTGGACGCCGTCACCGGCTGCCTGCACCGCGGCTGGCCTGCCCTGCTGCACCTGGCCCGGGCGCTCGCCGTGCTGCACGAGGACGCGCCCACCGGCCAGGCCGTGGCCCGTCTGGCGGGGGTCGAGGAACCAGTGCTGGCCCGGGGGCTGCGGGCACTCGAGGACGCCGGGCTGCTGAGCGACGGCCGGTTGCGTCACCCGGCCACCGCGGCCGCCGCCCTGGCCGGCTGCACGGGTGAGGAGCGCGCTGCGCTGCACCGCCGCGCCGCCGAGCTGTTGTACGAGGAGGGTGCTCCCGCCACCGGGGTCGCCCGGCATCTCGTCGCCGCCGGGTCCGCCGACTCCTCCTGGGCGGTGCAGCAGCTCCGGGAGGCCGCCGAGCGGCATCTGGCCACCAGCCGGCCCGCGCTGGCCCGGTCCTGCCTCGAAGCCGCTCTGCGGCACTGCCGCAACGACGACGAGCGGCTGCGGCTCAAGGCCCTCCTGGCCGGCGCCACCTGGGTGCTGGACCCCACGATGGGCGCCCGGCATCTCGTGGAACTCGCCGACGCCCTGCGGCAGGGACGGCTGCCCGACCAGTACGCCCTCATGCTCGCCAAGTACCTGCTGTGGCACGGCCGGTACGTCGAGGCCGCCGACGCCGTCGAGCGGATCGGCCGCACAGCCGGCATGACCGATCCGCTGGCCGCCGCCGAGGCGCGGGCCACCCGTGAGCTCCTCTCCGTCACCTACCCGGGGCTGGTGCCCGGCGGTGACACCCGCGCCGGCACCGTCCGGCACGTCTCCTTCGCCGGCGACCCGCGCACCCGGGGCGCGTCCGCCCTCTCCGACGTACTGCGCCAGGGCCCCGGCCGGGAGGTCGTCGACACCGCCGAGGCCGCCATGCGGGCCATGCGGCTGGGCCGCAGCACCCACGAGTGGCTGACCTGCGCCGTGTCCGCCCTGCTGTTCGCGGACCGGATCGAGGCCGCCGCGTCCTGGTGCGACCACTGGCTCACCGAGGCGCGCACCCGCAGGGTCCCGCTGTGGATCGCCGAGTTCTCCTCCCTGCGCGCGGGCATCGCCCTGCGCCAGGGAAGGCCGCAGGAGGCCCGGGAACTGGCCGAGGCCGCGCTGACCCGGATCCCCGCGGAGAGCTGGGGCGTCTGCATCGGCGGGCCGCTCGCCAACCTCATCCAGGCCAACACCGTCCTCGGCGACCACGACGCGGCGGCCGAGTACCTGGAGGTGCCCCTGCCCACGGGGCTGTTCGACAGCCGGTTCGGCCTGTACTACCTGCACGCCCGGGGCAGCCACTACCTGGCCACCGGACAGCCCGGAGCCGCCCTGGACGACTTCGTCAACTGCGGTGCGCTGATGCGCCGCTGGGGGCTGGACCAGCCGTCCCTCGTGCCCTGGCGGTCCGGCGCCGCACGCGCCCACCTCGCCATGGGAGCCACCGGCCAGGCGTACACCCTGGCCCGGCAGCAGCTCGATCTGGCCGGGGACGCGCTGATCCGCACCCGGGGCATCTCCCTGCGGGTCCTCGCCGCAGCCGCCCGGCCCTCCCAGCGGGGCGCGCTGCTGAAGAACGCCACCGCGGTCCTGGAACACTCCGGCGACCGGCTGCAGCTCGCCCAGGCCCTCGCCGAGCTGGCCGCGACCCATCTGCGCGCCGGCCGGGACACCACCGCCCACGCGCTCGTGGACCGGGCCGTACGGCTGGCCTACGAGTGCGGGGCGCCGGCCGTCGCCGAACGGATCAAGGACATGCTGCCGACCCGGCTCGCGCCGGCCGGTGCCCGTGACGTGGCGCGGACCCGGGTGCCGGCCGTGGACCTGCTCAGCCCGGCCGAGCGCCGCGTCGCCTCACTGGCCGCCGGGGGACTGAGCAACAAGGAGATCTCCGCCCGGCTCGGGGTCACCGTCAGCACCGTCGAACAGCACCTGACACGGACCTTCCGCAAGCTCGGGGTCCGTGCCCGGGGCGATCTCCCGCAGGACCGGGCCCTGGCCGGGTGAACCGTACCCGGGCCCTGGCCGGCACAGGCATCCACCACCTCACACCAGGAGGGTCAGAACTCCATGAAGCGCGGTGACCACTACGATGTGGCGATCCTCGGCAGCGGAATGGCCGGAGGAATGCTGGGCGCCGTCCTGGCGCGCAACGGCGTGAAGGTGCTCCTTCTCGACGCCGGTACCCACCCGCGGTTCGCGGTGGGAGAGTCGACCATTCCCTACACCTCGGGCATGACCAGGCTCATCGCCGACCGGTACCAGGTGCCCGAGCTCCGGGCGCTGTCGAGCTTCAAGGGCATCAGCGAGAACGTCTCCCGCTACTGCGGGCAGAAACAGAACTTCGGCTTCGTCTACCACCGGGAGGGTTCCACACAGAACCCGCAGGAGATCAACCAGCTGGTGGTCCCGTCCGTCCTGCGCACCGAGACCCACCTGTTCCGCCAGGACGTGGACGCCTACCTGTTCCACACGGCGATCAAGTACGGTGCCCACCCCCGGTCCGGAACCCGGATCGTGGACATCGACACCGACCCGGACGACGGCGCTGTGCTGCGCACCGACAGCGGTGAGGAGCTGCGCGCCCACTACGTCGTCGACGGCAGTGGCTTCCGCTCGCCGCTGGCCGAGCGGTTCGGCCTGCGCGAGACCCCGACCCGCGCCAGGACGCACTCCCGCTGCCTGTTCACCCACATGATCGGCGTCGAGCCCTTCGACAAGGCCCCCGCGGCCCGTGCCCACGACCAGCCCAACCCCTGGCACCACGGCACCCTGCACCATGTCTTCGACGGCGGCTGGCTCTGGGTCATCCCGTTCGACAACAACCCGGCGTCGCTCAACCCGCTGTGCAGCGTGGGCCTCACCCTGGACCCCCGCGTCCATCCCAAGGACGACCGGACTCCGCAGCAGGAATTCGACGACTTCCTGGCCCGCTTCCCGGAGATCGCGCACCAGTTCCGCGACGCGAAGGCGGTCCGGCCCTGGGTGTCCACGGGCCGGCTGCAGTACTCGGCCAAGCAGGTCGTCGGCGAGCGGTTCTGCCTGACCTCGCACGCGGCGGGCTTCATCGACGCCCTGTACTCCCGGGGCCTGACCAACACGATGGAACTCGTCAACGCGCTCGGCTGGCGGCTCATCGCGGCCAGCCGGGACGGCAACTGGTCCCTGGAACGGTTCAGCTACCTGGAGGACCTCCAGCAGGGCCTGTTCGACTTCCACGACGACATCGTCTACAGCTCCTTCGTCGGGTTCCGCGACTACGAGCTGTGGAACGCGGTCAACCGCACCTGGATGCTCGGCACCATGCTGGGCAACGTCATGCTGGAGGACGCCTACTACCGGTTCGAACGCACCGGTGACGACGGTGTCTTCCGGGAGCTGGAGCAGCACGGACACCCCGGTTCCCCGCTGCCCGTGAGCGACGGCTTCAACCGCATGGGCCATCTCACCAGGGAGCTGTGCCAGGCCGTCGACGAGGGCACGCAGGACCCGGGCGAGGCGGCCCGGAAGATCCTCACCTACATCCGGGGCGCCGACTTCATCGCGCCTTCGTTCAAGTTCGGCGAGCGGGACAACCGCTGCTTCGCCATGTCCCCGGCCAAGATGCTCATGAACGCCCGCTGGTGCCGCAAGGACGCCCCGCCGGAGATCGGCCCCCGCATGGTCAACGCGAGCAAGGGCCTGGTCCGGATGCGGCTGCGCGCCGGAAAGTAGACCCGGGCTTCCGTCCGACACCGCACCCCCTATGCCCGCGTCAGGGGGTACCGGGAGAACGCCCCGCCGCGCGAGGCAGGGGGTTCTCCCGGAGCCGGCGCTCTTCCTAGCCTGGAACCAAGCGAGTTCACGGATATCCGGTTCCCGTCCGGGGGCCGTCGAGGTCCGCGCCCGCGACGCCGTCGTAGCCCGCGTGAGGCCCAGGCCGAGCCCGGTCCATCCCATCAGGACGAAAAGGCAGCGAATGAACGCGCATTCCACACCCGATCCCGAGGAACTCATCGCAGTGGTCGGAATGGCCGGCCGCTTCCCCGGCGCCCCGGACGTCGACAGCCTGTGGACCCTCCTGGTCAACGGTCAGGAAGCGATCGGACCGGTGCCACCGGACCGCTGGGACGCGTCCGTCCAGCTCGACCCCCGGCTGCGCATCCCCGCCGTCGGCGGGTTCCTCGACGACATCGACCTGTTCGACGCCGGGTTCTTCGGGATCTCCCCGCGCGAGGCGGCCGCCATGGATCCCCAGCAGCGGCTGCTCCTGGAGGTCGGCTGGCGGGCGCTGGAGGACGCCGGGCAGCGGGTGAGCGACCTCGCGGGCACCCGCACCGGCGTCTACGTCGCCACCGTCTGGCACGACTACGAGCTGCTGCGCAAGGCACGCGGCGCCCTGCACACCTCGCACACCCTCGTCGGCACCGGGCGGGACATCCTCGCCAACCGGTTGTCGTACTTCATGAAGCTCCGCGGGCCCAGCCTCGCCGTCGACACCGGCTGCTCCTCCGGGCTCGTCGGGCTCGACCTGGCCGCCCGCGCCCTGCGCTCCGGCGACATCGAGGCGGCCATCGTCGGCAGTACGAACCTGATGATGGACCCGCACGTCACCATCGGCCTGACCCACTTCGGCGGCCTCTCCCCCGACGGCCGCTGCGCCTCCTTCGCGAAGTCCGCCAACGGGTTCGTCCGCGGCGAGGGCGTCGCCGCCGTCTACCTCAAGACGCTCGCGCGTGCCCTGCGGGACAACGACCGCGTGCACGGTGTCCTGGTCAGCACCCTGACCAACAACGACGGCGGCGGACACAGCCTGGTCAGCCCCAGCGGGGCGGGCCAGGAGGACCTGCTGCGCCGCAGCTACGGGCAGCACACCGTGCCGGCCGCCGCTCTGTCGTACGTCGAGGCGCACGGCACCGGCACCAAGCGCGGCGACCCCACCGAGGCCGGCGCGATCGGCGCGGTCCTGGGCCGCGCCCGCCCGGCCGGCGATCCGCTGCCGATCGGCTCGGTGAAGACCAACATCGGGCATCTGGAGGGCAGTTCGGGGCTGGCCGGCCTGATCAAGGTACTGCTCTCGCTGCGCCACCGGGTGGTCCCGCCGTCCCTGCACGCCGAAGAGCCCAACCCGGACATCCCGTTCGACGACCTCAACCTCACCGTGGCGAGCGAGCCGATCGCCCTGCCCGCCACGGGCCCGGTCCACATCGGTGTGAACTCGTTCGGCTGGGGCGGGACCAACGCCCATGTGATCGTGGCGTCCCCGCCGGACACCGCGGCCGTGCCCGGCCCGGACCGCACCGACCGGACCGGACTGCCGCCCGTGATCACCCTGTCCGGGCAGCGCGCACCGGTTGTCGCCCGCCGGGCGGCCCAGCTGCGCGACGCCCTGCACGCGTCCGGGCCGGCCGACCCCCGGGAGCTGGCGGGCACGCTCGCCCGGCGGCGCGACCACTTCCCGGAGCGGGCCGCGTTCGTCGCCGAGGACCTGGCGCAGGTCACCGCCGGACTCGCGGCGCTCGACGACCCCACCGCCGCCCCGGGCGCCGGTCCGGTCACCGGGCGGGCCGTGCCGCACGGCCGTACCGCCTTCGTCTTCCCCGGCCAGGGCTCGCAGTGGCGCGACATGGGGGTGGCCCTCTACCGGGACAGCTCCGTGTTCGCGTCGGTCGTCGACCGGTGTGCCAAGGCCCTCGCCCCGCACGTCGACTGGGACCTGACCGATGTGTTCGCCCCCGGCACGGACCCGGGTGAGCTCGCGCAGAGCTGGACCAAGCGCACCGACGTACTGCAGCCGGCGCTCTGGGCGATGTCCCTGGGCCTGGCCGAGCTGTGGCGCAGCGCCGGTGTCGCTCCCGACGTCGTGCTCGGCACCAGCCAGGGCGAGATCACCGCCGCCACCTTCGCGGGCGCGCTGTCCCTCGACGACGCCGCCCTGGTCCTGGCCCGCCGGGGCGCGCTGATCGCCGAGCGGGTCTCCGGGCGCGGGCTGATGCTCGCCGTCGACCTCGACCGCGAGGCCGCCCTGAGCGCCCTGGAGGGCTTCGAGGACGAGGTGTCCTTCGCCGCGCACAACGGGCCGCACTCCTGCGTCCTGTCCGGGGACCGCGACCACATCCTCGCGCTGAAGGAACTGCTGGAGGCCGAGGGCACGTTCTGCGCCCTCGTCAACATCGACTACGCCTCGCACAGCGCCGGCATGGGCGTGCTGCGCGACGACATCATGACCGCGCTCGCCCCGATCCAGCCGGCCGCAGCATCCGTGCCCGTGATGTCGACCGTGGAGGCACGCGTCGTCGACGGCGGGGAGCTGGGTCCCGACTACTGGGTGCGCAACCTGTGCGAGCCCATCGAGTTCGTGTCCGCGATGGACGCCCTCTTCGAGAGCGGCGTGACCCATGTGGTGGAGATCAGCCCGCACCCCGTGCTGCACCCGGCGCTCGAACAGCAGGTGGCCGCACGCGAGGAGCCCCTCGCCCTGCTCACCACCCTGCGCCGCGGCCACGGCGGCACCCGGGACATGGCCCACGCCTTGGCCCGCGCCTACACGGCCGGCCTGGAACCGTTCGGCACGCTGCCGCCCGACGGCCGCTTCCCCGTGCCCCCGTACCCCATGGAGCGGGAGAGCTTCTGGCCCGCCGACAACGGCCGCGCCTCGGGCGCCGCCCAGGGCTTCGAGGCACCGCTCGTGCCCGCCCCCGGCCGGCCCGGTGTCTGGCAGGGCACCCTCGAACTGTCCGCGGCCACCCAGCCCTGGCTCACCGACCACAACCTGTACGACACGGCGCTGCTGCCCGGCACCGGCATGCTCGCCCTGGCCCTGCACACGGCGCTGGCCCGCACCGGTGAACTCCCCGGCCGGCTCGTCGACGTCGCCTTCCGCAAGGAGGTGGCCATCGGCAACGGGCCGGTCCGCTGCACCACCGAATGGCGGGACACTCCCGGCGGCGGTGCGTTCCGTCTGCTGTCGCTGCCGGCCGGTGCCACCGAGTGGGAGACCATCGCGACCGCGGCTGCCGAACCCGCGGCGGACACCCCCGCCGCCCCGGCCCTGCCCGCCTGGGCCGACGACGTCCCGTCCGAGGACCCCGACGACTTCTACCGCCGCTGCGGCGCCCGCGGCCAGGTCTACGGTCCCGCCTTCCAGTCGGTGCGCGCCCTGCGCCGCCATCCCTCGGGCGACGAGGCACTGGGCGAGATCCGGCTGCCGGAGGACCTCGCGGCCGGCCTGCGGCCCAGGGTGCTGCACCCCGCGCTCTGGGACGGAGCGCTGCAGGTCGCCCTGCTGCTCGACGAGGGCACCGAGGCGCTGATGCCGACCGCCGTGCGCACCGTCCACGTGCTGCCCGTCGGCCCCGAGCCCGTCACCGCGCTCCACTCCCACGTCCTGCGGCAGCCGGACGGCACGGTCGACGTCCGGGTCTTCACCGGCGACCGGCGTCCCCTCCTGGTGATGGAGGGCCTGGTCCTGCGGTCCCTGCCCACCTCCGACGGCCGGGGCCCGGACGCCGACCGGCTGCACCACATCCACTGGACCGATGTCACGCCCGCGCAGGACGACGGCGCGCCACAGGCCGGGGACGGTGGGAGCACGGCCGGTCACTGGGTCGTCTGCGGCAGCATGGGCGGCGCCACACAGGACCTGCTGGACTCCCTGCGCCGGGCCGGCGCCGACGTGACCACCGTCAGCGACACCGCCCGTCCGGAGGAGGCCCTCACGGGTGACATCGACGGCGTCGTCTTCCTCGCCCCGCGGGCCTGCGTCGGCACCGACGCCCAGCAGCGCGGGCTGTCCCACCTCACCGCCGTGACGGGTGTCCTCGCCGCGCTGCCCGCGCTGCCCCGACTCACCGTCGTCACCGACCGGGCCCAGAGCGCCACGGCGACCGACACCCCCGACCCCGGGGCCGCGCTGTACTGGGGCTACGGGCGGGTACTGCAACGCGAGCACTCCGAACTGCGGCCCCGGCTCCTCGACGTGGACCTCTCCCACCCCGGCTGGGCCGAGGAATGCGCCCGCGCCCTGCTCGACGGGGACATCGACGACCAGCTCGCGCTGCGCGGCAGCCGGCGGCTGGCCGCCCGGATCGTCCGCGGCGCCGGCCCCGCGACCGGCCCGGACGGCAGCGACGCCGCCGCCCGCCCCGCCTGGCACACCGGCCCGCAGCCGTTCCGGCTCGGCGCCGCCCGCGCAGGCACGCCGGGCACCGCCGAGTTCCTGCCGCTCACCCCCGCGATGCCCGGACCCGGCCAGGTGGTCGTCGAGACCACGGCCGCCGCCGTGGCGCCGGCCGACCTTCGCGACCTGGCGGCGGTCCGCGCCGGTCAGTCCGCCCGTACGCTGCCGCTGGGCCGCGAGTGCGTGGGACGGATCAGCGCGGTCGGACCGGAGGTGAGCGGGCTGCGCCCCGGAGACCGGGTGGCGGCCTTCGCTTCCGGGGCGCTCGCCCACCAGGTCCTCGCCGACGCGGCCCATGTCGTCGCGCTGCCCGACCGGCTCGACGACACCGAGGCCGCGGCGCTGCTCCTCCCGGCCGTCACCGCCTGGTACGCGCTGACCGGGCCGGGCCGGCTGACCGAGGGCGACACCGTCCTGATCCACACCCTCACCCTGCCCGGTGCCCTGGTGGCCACGCAGATCGTCCGCTGCCGGGGCGCCGTCCCCCTGGTCGTCGTCGACGACGCCCCCCGGCACCGTGCCGCACTGCGAGCCGTGGGTGCCCAGGAGGTCCTCGACGCCGCCGATCCGGGCTGGCCGAAGACCGTCACGGCGCTCGTCGGCGGCCACGGCGTCGACGTGGTCCTCGGCCCGCGCGGCGGCGCGTCCGCCCGCCACGCCTGGGACCTGCTGGCATCCGACGGACGCTATGTGGAGGACTCCACGCGGGTCGTGCCGGCCGACGCGGGCCCCGACGAGCGACCGCTGCCCGTCGGCGCCACCTTCGGCTCGGTCGACGTGGAGGCGCTGCGCGTCCGACGCCCCGACCGCTTCGCTCGCCTGCTGGCCGAGGTCGCGGCGCTGGCCGCCGACGGCCACCTCACCGCCCCGCCCGCGCGCGCCCACGACTGCGCCGGCACCCCCGGCACGACCGTCGACCTCGGACACGACGCCCACGCCTCACGGCTGGTGCTCACCGGGCTGGCGGACGTCCCGCACGTCGCCCCCGAACCGCTCCTCGACGGCCGGTTCCGACCGGACGGCGCCTATCTGATCACCGGTGGCCTCGGCGCTCTCGGCCTGTCCCTGGCCGAACACCTCGCCGCCCACGGCGCGGGCACCCTGGTCCTGGTCGGGCGGTCCGCGCCCACGGCCGAGGCGACCGCCCGGCTTCAGGCACTGCGCGACGGCGGTACCGTCGTCCACACCCCGCGCTTCGACGTGGCCGACCGCTCCGCCGTACGGCAGGCGCTGGGCGAGCTGCGCGAGCGTGGACTGCCGCCGCTGCGCGGTGTCGTGCACGCCGCCGGTGTCGTCTCCGACGCCACCATCGGGCGCCTGACGCAGCATCAGCTGGCCAAGGTGCTGCGGCCCAAGGTCTCCGGCGTCCTCGCCCTGGAGACCGCCACCGCGCAGGACCCGCTGGACTTCTTCGTCCTGTTCTCCTCCGTCGCGGCCCTCGTCGGCAACCCCGGTCAGGCCGCCTACGCCGCCGCCAACGCCTACCTCGACGCCACCGCCGAACTGCGCCGACGGCGGGGGCTGCCCGCGCTCAGCGTGCAGTGGGGTCCCTTCGCGGACATCGGTCTGGCGGCCCGCAGCGAACAGGCCGGCGCCCGCCTCGGGAACCGGGGCATGGACAGTTTCCCCGCCGAGGACGCCTGGCCCGCCCTCACCCGGCTCCTCGCCCAGGACCGGCCCGTCGACGGCTACGTCCCCCTGGACCTGCGCCGCTGGTTCGAAGCGGCGCCCGACACGGTGGCCCTCGGCGTCTGGCGCGACCTCCACCAGGCCCTGAGCGATGACGGCCCGACCACGACCGGCAGCGCCTTCCTGACCGGCCTGCTCTCCGCACCCCCCGAGGCCCGCCCGGACCTGGTGGAGGCGAAGGTCCGCGAACTCGCCGCCCAGGTCCTGCGCCTCACCCCCGAACGGGTCGAACGCGACGCCCTGTTCGAGTCCCTCGGCCTGGACTCGCTGATGAGCCTCGAACTGCGCAACCGGCTCGAAGCCGCCTTCGGACTGCGCCTGTCGCCCACCCTGCTGTGGACGTACGGCACCCCGCGCACCCTCGCCAAGGCCCTCACCGAGCAGATCGCTCCCGCGCAGGAGGCCGCCCGGTGACGACCGACCCGACCACCCCCGCCCCCTCCACGTCCCGACCGCAAGGAACCCCGATGCAGGAGACAAGCCCCTCCGAGGGAGGCAAGCAGACGCCTCTCACCCGCGCCATGGCCACCATCCGCACCCTGCGCGCGCAACTCGGCGAGCAGCGGGGCAACCAGCCCGTCGCGATCATCGGCGCGGGCCTGCGGCTGCCCGGAGGCATCGACACCCTCGACGGCTACTGGACCGCCCTCGCCGAAGGCCGGGACCTGGTGCGTCCCATGCCGGAGCACCGCAAGGGTCCTTTCGCCGACGCCTGGCGCGGGCTGCCGCAGCGCGGCGGCTTCCTTGACGAGGTCCTCGACTTCGACGCCGAGTTCTTCGGCATCAGCCCCCGCGAGGCCCGCCACCTGGACCCGCAGCACCGGCTCCTGCTGGAGGTCGCCTGGGAGGCCCTGGAGCACGCGGCCGTCCCGGCCGGGACGCTCGCCGAGGCCCGCGCGGGCCTCTACCTGGGCGTCATGTGGCAGGACTACCGGGAGTGGTGCGAGGGAGAACCCGACGCCTACTGGGCCACCGGCAACGGGCACAACTTCGCCGCCGGCCGGGTGGCCTACGCCCTGGGCCTGACCGGCCCGACGATGACGGTCGACACGGCCTGCTCGTCCTCCCTGGTCGCCGTGCACCTGGCGGTGCAGGCGCTGCGCAGGGGCGAGTGCGAACTCGCCTTCGCCGCGGGCGCCAACCTGATCATGTCGCCGCGGACCATGCGCCTGGTCCAGGAGACCCGTTCGCTGTCGCCGGACGGCCTGTGCAAGACGTTCGATTCCCGGGCCAACGGCTTCACCCGAGGCGAGGGCGTCGGCGTGGTGCTGCTCAAGCGGCTCGACCACGCCCTGCGCGACGGCGACCGGGTGCTGGGCGTGATCCGGGGCACGTCCGTCAACCAGGACGGTCGTTCCAGCGGGTTCACCGCGCCCAACGTCCTCGCCCAGGTGTCCCTCATCGAGGCGGCACTCGCCGACGGCGGACTGCAGCCGCAGGCGGTCGGCTACGCGGAGACCCACGGCACGGGAACCGCGCTCGGCGATCCGATCGAGATGGACGCGCTGGCGACCGCCCTGGGCCGCCGCAACGACGGCGCACCGCTGCCCGTCGGCGCGGTGAAGACCAACTTCGGCCACCTCGAGGGCACCGCCGGAGTGGCGGGACTGATCAAGGCGATGCTGTGTGTGTCCCGGCGCCAGGTGCCGCCCGTCGTCCACTTCCGCCATCTCAACCCGCGCATCGATCTGTCCGGCACCGGCATGACGGTGCCGGACACCCTGGGAGAGTGGTCGCCGCGGTCCGGCGACTGCGCCTCGGTCAGCTCGTTCGGGATGAGCGGCACCAACGCGCACGCGATCGTCGGACCGCTGCTGCCCGACGAGCGGCCGGCCGGTCCGTCCGGCGAGCCCGCCCCCGCGACGGTCACCGGTTTCTCGATCTCGGCGCGGACCGACGAGGCGCTGCGCGCCCGCGCCGCCCAGTACGCCGCCGTACTGGACACCCTCGACCCCGCCGACTACCCGGCGTTCGCGTACACCGCGACCGCCGGACGGACTCGGATGGACGTCCACGCGGCCGTCACCGCGGCCGACCCCGGCACGGCGGCCGAGGCGCTGCGCGCCCTCGCCGAGGGCCGCACGGTGCCGGAGGTGACCGTCACCGAAGGCGCGGACAGCGCCGGCGGCGATCCGGTCCTCACCGAGGGGCTCCCCCGCCGCGTCGTCGACCTGCCGCACTACCCATGGCAGCGCCGCCGGTTCGCCCCGCCCGCACCGGACGGCACCTCCGCCGGCACCACGGCCGACGGCCGCTCGGGGGCCGTCGCGACGGCCCCCGTCCACGAGGTGCTGTGGCACCCCCAGACCTCGGCGTCGCCCGCATCGCCCGCACCCGCCGTCGCCGCTCGGCGCGTCGTCCTCGCCGGCGACGACGAGGACCTGCTCGTCGCGCTGGCCGGCCGGGCCGCCGCGCTGGGCCTGACCGGCACGGTGCTCATCCCCTCCGCCCCGGCTCTGCCGGACGGCTGGCGGTGCGCACCGCTGCCGGCCGACCGCGACGCCTGGACCTCCCCGGACAGCCCGGCACCGGACGCCGGGAGTCCTCTCGTCCTGGCGCTGCGGGCCACCCCCCTGCCCGGGTCCGACGGCGACACCGGCCGGTCCGGGGACCTCGCGGAGCCCGGAGCGGTGCTGTGCGCGACGGTGACCACGGCGGTCGCCGCCCTGGCCCGAAGCGGCGCCGGACAGCGGGTGTTCGCCCTCACCCGAGGAGCCTGCCGGACCCGCCCGGAGGACACCGTGGCGGCCACGGACCACGGTGTCCTGCACGGCCTGGCACCCGTCCTCGGCCTGGAACTCGGTGCCGCCTGGGGCGGTGTCGTCGATCTGCCGGCCGACCCGGCCGACGCGGACCTGGACGCCCTCCTGGGCTTCGTCGCACGGGAGACCGACGCCTCGGCCCGTGGGGAGCAGGCAGAGGACCGGGCGGCCGTCCGGGACGGAGTGGTCCTGACCGCCCGTCTCACCGAGACCGCCAGGCCCGCCGCACCCCTGCCGGTGGTGCCCGACGCGACGTACGTCGTCACCGGCGGACTCGGCGGAGTCGGCCGCGAACTGACCGCCGAACTCGCCGCGCGAGGCGCCCGCCACCTGCTGCTCATCGGCCGTCGGCCGCAGGCCGAGCTGAGCCCCGATGCCCAGGGCCTGCTCGACGAGCTGGCCGCCGCGGGCGTCGAGGCCGTCTACCGGTCCGGCGGATGCGACACCGCCGAGGCGGTCGCGGACGCCTGCACCGCTCTGGACGGCCTGCCGCCCGTACGCGGTGTGCTGCACGCGGCGGGCACGCTGGAGCGCGTCGCGGCCGAGGAGACCGGCGTCGCGGAGTTCGCCGCCGCCCTGCGCGGCAAGTTCGCGGGCGCGTGGCTGCTGCACCGCGCCGCGCTCGACTGGCCCCTCGACTTCTTCGTCACGATCTCGTCGGTCTCGGCCGTCTGGGGCACCGACCGGTGCGCCGGCTACGCCGCCGCCAACGGCGGCCTCGACGCCCTTGTGGCCCACCGCACGAGCCTCGGTCTGCCCGCCGTCAGCATCGCCTACGGGCCCTGGGACCTGGGCGAGTCGGGCATGGCCGACTCCGCGTCCCGCGACACCTTCGCCCGGCTGGGCGTCGGGGCCCTGGACGCCGCCACCGGCCGCGCCGCGCTCGCCGTGTTCGGGTCGGTATCCGGGCATGTGGTCGTCTGCCCGCTGGACCTGCCCCGGTTCCGCTCGATCATGTCCCGTTTCCGGGCGCGCGGTCTGCTCAGCGCGGACCTGCCCGGGACCACCCCGGCCGCACCGGCCGGGGCCGCCGCCGAACCCTCGGTCGCGGCCGAGCTGGCCGCGCTCCCCGAGCGCGCCCGGCCCGCCGCCGCCCGCACCCATGTGGCCCGGATCCTCGCCGCCCAACTCGGTTACGACTCCGCGGACTCCATCAGGGACGACATCGGCTTCTTCGACCTCGGCCTGGACTCCATCATGGCCGTGGACCTGGTCGGCCGCCTCGGACAGGCGTTCGAGGTCAGCCTGCGCGCGGCCGACGTGTTCGACCACCCCACCGTCACGCGGCTGGCGGACCACCTCCTGACCGCCGCACCGGCCGCCCCCTCCACCGCCCCGGCCACACCGCCGGAACCCGCGGCGGCCAACCCGGGCAGCGCCCCCCACGAGCGCCCGCACCCGCCGGCCCCTGCCACGCTGCCGCACGACACCACGGCCGGGCCGTCGAGCACCGGCCAGGAGCCGATCGCCATCGTCGGCATGGCCGGCCGGTTCCCGCAGGCCGACTCCGTCGACGAACTGTGGACGCTGCTGCGCGAGGGCCGCGACGCGGTGGGCCCCGTACCCGAAGGCCGGTACGACACCGCCGCCTTCCACGACGACGGCGCCGAGCCCGGCTGGATCACCACGGACCAGGGCGGCTTCCTCAAGGACGTCAGGCGCTTCGACGCGGCCTTCTTCGGCATCCCCGCCCGCGAGGCGGAGAACCTCGACCCTCAGCAGCGGCTGCTGCTGGAGGCCGCCTGGCACGCCCTCGAGGACGGCGGCATCGACCCGCACTCCCTGCGCTCCACCCGCACCGGCGTCTTCGTCGGCATCAGCTACGCGGACTACGCCCGCGTCCTGGCCGGGCCCGGCGCCGACCAGCTCGACGCCTACTACTCCACCGGCACCTCGCTGAACGCCGCCGCGGGCCGCCTGGCCTACACCCTCGGGCTGAACGGCCCGGCGATGGCCGTGGACACCGCCTGCTCGTCCTCGCTGGTCGCCCTGCACCTCGCGGTGCGGTCGCTGCGCGGCGGCGAGTCCGACGCCGTACTGGCCGGCGGGGTCAACGTCATCCTCGACCCGATGGCGTCCGTCTCCGCCAGCCGCGCGCACATGCTCTCGCCCGACGGCCGCTGCCGGACCTTCTCCGCCGACGCCAACGGGTTCGTCCGCGCCGAGGGCTGCGGCGTGCTCGTCCTCAAGCGGCTCTCCGACGCCGAACGCGCCGGCGACCGCGTGCTCGCCGTGATCCGCGGCAGCGCCGTCAACCAGGACGGCGCCTCCTCCGGGCTCACCGCGCCCAGCGGCACGGCTCAGCAGTCCCTGCTCGCCGACGCCCTCGCCGACGCCGGCGTCACCGGCTCCCAGGTCTCCTACTTGGAGGCCCACGGCACGGGCACCGCGCTGGGCGACCCCATCGAACTGGGCGCGGCATGGCGGGTACTCGGCCCCGACCGCAAGCCCGGCGAGCCGCTCCACGTCGGGTCCGTCAAGAGCAACATCGGTCACTGCGAGTCGGCCGCCGGCATGGCCGCCGTCATCAAGACCGTCCTCGCTTTGAGACACGATCTCCTCCCGGCCAACCTCCACTTCGGGGAACCCAACCCCCACGTGGACTGGGCCGAGATGAACGTCCGTGTGGTGGACACCCCCACCCCTTGGCGTTCCGGCAGGGCACCGCGCGTGGCGGGCGTCTCCGGTTTCGGACTGACCGGGACCAACGCCCACGTGGTGCTCTCCGACCCGCCGACCGGGCCCTCGGCCGCCACGAACGGCGACCCGGCCGGCACCCCCCACCTCATCCCCCTGTCCGCCCCCGACCCCGCCGGCCTGGAACGGCTCGCCGCGGCCTGGCGCGCCCGGCTGACCGACACCCCCGACGAGGAACTGGCGGGCCTGGCCGCCACCGCCAGTGCCGGCCGCGCCCACTTCCCCTACCGGCGCGCCCTGTTGGGCGAGACCCGCGACAAGCTCCTCGCCCAGCTGGCCGACCCGCTGCCGGACCGCCCTGTCACCGGCCGCCCGCGCATCGCCTTCCTCTTCTCGGGACAGGGCAGCCAGCGGTTCGCGATGGGCCGCGAACTCTACGAGACCGAACCGGTCTTCCGGGACGTCTTCGACCGCTGCGACCGCGAACTCGCCCCCGTCCTCGGCGGCTCCCTCGTGGAACTCACCCTGTACGGCGACGATCCGCAGGCCGTGAACGAGACCCGGGTCACCCAGCCGGCGCTGTTCGCGCTGGAGAGCGCGCTGGCCGCCCTCTGGGAGTCCTGGGGCGTCACCCCGGACGTGGTCATGGGACACAGCGTCGGTGAGGTCGCCGCCGCCGTCCACGCCGGTGTGACGGACCTGCCGTCGGGGCTGCGGCTGATCGCCCGGCGGGCCGAGCTGATGCAGAGCACCCCGCGCGGGGCCATGCTGTCCGTGCGTGCCTCCGAGGAGCAGGTCCGCGCCCACCTCGAGGGCACGACCCTCGACGTCGCCGCCGTCAACACCCCCGACGCGACCGTCGTGGCCGGAACGCCCGAGGAGATCGAGGGGTTCGCCGCACGGCTCACCGAAGCGGGCGTTCGCAGCGTCCGGCTCACCGTGTCGCACGCCTTCCACTCCCGGCTGCTCGACCCCGTCCTGCCGCAGCTGCGCGAGGCCGCCGCCGCACTGGACTTCGCCGATCCGCACATCCCCGTCATCTCCAACCTCACCGGCCGGCTCGCCGAGCCCGGCACCTTCGACGCCGACTACTGGGTGCGGCACGCCCGCAGCACCGTCCGCTTCCACGACGGTGCCCGCCGGCTCGCCGAGCAGAAGGTGGACATCTGCCTGGAGATCGGCCCGGACGGCACGCTGGTGAACCTGGTGCGCGCGGCGGGCCTGGCCCCGGCGGGCGGCCTGCTGCCGTCGCTGCGGCGCGGCACCGGGGACCGGGCCACCCTGTCGGCCGCCGCCCGGGCCCTGTACGAGGCGGGACAGGACATCGACTGGAGGGCCGTACGGGACCCGCGCCGCACCCCGCGCGCGGCTGCCCCGCTGTATCCGTTCGCCGCGACCCCCTTCTGGCGCGGCACCGCCACGGACGGCTCGCCGGCGCCCGCGGCCGGCGCGCGGGGCCCGCGGTCCACATCCGACTCCCTTCCGGCAGGGCCGCCCTGGGGCACCGAGGTGCGCTCGCCGGCGATCCGGGGACGGGTGTTCGTCACCGAACGCAGCACCGTGTACCCGCCGCACCTCGACGACCACCGGTTGTTCGGCAC
The DNA here is from genome assembly GCF_044391385.1 of Streptomyces sp. NPDC018693. Taxonomy (NCBI): domain Bacteria; kingdom Bacillati; phylum Actinomycetota; class Actinomycetes; order Kitasatosporales; family Streptomycetaceae; genus Streptomyces; species Streptomyces sp. NPDC018693. The sequence continues at coordinate 361,213 of NZ_JBIRZZ010000008.1, forward strand.
CGTCCAGGTGGCGGGCGCCTCACAGACCGCCACCGTGCTGTCCGCCCTGGGGCACGACGGCGACCATGTCGTCCTGGAGGACCTGCACTTCCCGCGCGCCCTGGTGCTCCACGACGGGGAGCGCTACGAACTCCAGGTCATCGAGGGCGACGGCGAGTCCGGTGCCCGCACGGTCAGCGTGCAGAGCCTCCTGGACCCCGAACGCGGCGTGTGGCAGGAGCACCTGACGGCCCGCCGACTGCCTGCCGAGCCCGCGCGCGGGTCCGCGCCCGACCCGCGGGAGTTCATCGCGGGGGCCGACCGCCACCTCAGCGGTGAGGCGTTCTACCGCCACCTTCGCGGCATCGGCTATCTGCTCGGCCCGTCCTTCAGCTGGGTCGGCGACGCCTGGATCCGCGGCGACCAGGCACTGATCCGGTTCGACTGGCCGGAGACGATGAACGAGCCCGCCGAGGACTACCAGATCCACCCCGGGTTGCTCGACTCCTGTCTGCAGAGCTCCGTCTGCTTCGCCATCCAGGAGGACGACCCGGAGCCCACCGACCAGCAGCAGGCCCTGGTCATCCCCTTCGCCGCCGCCCGGGTCTCCTTCCCCGGCCGGCCCACCCCCGGCCGTAGCCTGTGGGGCCACATCCGCGCCGGACTGCGCCAGTCGGACGGCGACCGGTTCCACCAGGTGGAGACCGCCGACCTGCACCTCTTCGACGAGTCCGGCGCCACCGTCCTCGCCATGGACGGCTTCCGGTTCCGCTCGGCCTCGCGCGCCCTGCTGCAGTCCTCGCTGCGCCGCTCCGCCCGGCACGTCTGGGACCTCACCTGGACCGAGCAGACCGCCGTCGGCGACCTGGCCGAGCCCGTCGGCCCGGCCCGCGCGGTGGCCGTCCTCGGCTCCGGTACCCCGACGGGACGGCTCCTCGCCAAGGCCGTCGAGGAAGCAGGGCACCGGGCCGTCCCGCTCGACGATGACGCCACGCTCGCGGACCCGGCTCCGGACCTGGTCGTCGACGCCCGTTTCCTCGACGCCGAACCGGCCGACGCGCGGGCCGCGACCGATGCCGTGCTCGACCTCGCGGCCACCCTGCGGGCCGTACCCGAGGCGGTGCCGTACGCCGTACTGGCCGCCGACGGCACACCGCAGGCGCCGCTGCGCGAGACCCTGTGGGGCCTGCTGGCCTGCGTCGAGGCCGAGGAGAGCGCACGTCGGCTGCTCCGGGTGACCCTGGCCGACGGCTGGGACGTCACCAGGCTGCTGCCGGCCCTGCACCGGGCCGTCGACGACGGCCTCGGCGAGACCCGCCTGGAGATCGGCGCCGACCGCACCCGGGTCGCCCGGCTCGTCCCCGCCACCGGCCCGGCGGACACCGCGGCCGGCGCGCTCACCGGCGCCGCCCTCATCACCGGCGGGCTCGGCGGGCTGGGCCTGAGCAGCGCGGCGGTCCTCGCACGCAACGGCTGCACGGCCATCACCCTGATGGCCCGCTCGGAACCGGACGCCGAGGCCCGTCGCCTGATCGACGCGATCACCGCCACCGGCACCCGGGTCCAGCTGGTACGCGGTGACGTCACCGACCCCGCGGACTGCGCGCGCGCCGTCGCGGAGGCCGGCGGCGACGCACCGCTGCGCTGGGTCCTGCACCTGGCCGGGGCCACCGACGACCGGGCCTTCGGCAGCGTCGACCGCGCCGCCGCGGAGCATGTCTTCGCCGCCCAGGCGCGCGGCGCGGACGTCCTCGCGGACGCCCTGCGCGGCCACGACCTCGACGCGTTCGTGCTGTTCTCGTCCGCGTCCAGCGTGCTCGGCTCCGCCGGGCAGACCGTCTACGCCGCCGCGAACGGCTACCTGACCGGCCTCGCCGAGACCCTGCGTGCGGACGGTGTACCCGCCACCAGCATCGCCTGGGGGCCGTGGGTGCCGAGCGGCAAGGGCGGGATGGCCGCCTCGGAGACCGTACGCCGGGCCACCGCCCGGCTCGGTATCGGCACCCTCACCGACGAGACGGCCGAACCGCTGCTGCTGGCCGCGCTCACCGGCCGGCGGGCCCGCGTCGTCGCCGTCGATCTCGCCCCGGAACGGTTCGTCGAGGCGATCGGCGACCATCCGCGCGCCCGGTTGCTCGACACCGCCGTCCCCCGCGGCGAGACCCGCGGCGGCAACGCGTCCGGCGTGGACCGCGCCGGCCGCCCCCGGGGCTGGTTCCGGGCCCGTCTGGACGCCGCGGACGCGCAGGAACGCACCGTGCTGCTCCGGGACTTGGTCCGGGACACGGCCGAGGAGACCCTCGGCCAGCCCGCGGCCCTCGACGACGAGACCACCTTCGGTGACATGGGCCTGGACTCGATCATGGTGATCGATCTGCGCACCCGGCTCTCCCACGCCCTGGCCGTCGACCTCCTGGCGACCGTCGCCCTCGACCACCCCACGGTCCCGCGCATCACGCACCACATCCTCGGTCTGACCCACCCCGCACCGGCCCCGGCCGCCGCGGACACGACGGACAGCCAGGACTCCCCAGCACACGCGGAACTGCCGGAGCCCGTCGACCTCTCGGACCTCTCCGAGCTGTCCCTCGAGGAACTCGTCCAGGCCGTCCGCAGCGACGTACACCAGAAAGGAGACATACAGGCATGAGTGAGGCCATGGACATCGAGGGCGTACGCGCCCTGATGGAGGACCAGCTGCGCCTCTCCCGCCGGCTGCGGGCGCGGATCGCCGAGTTGGAGGACGACCAGCACGCCCCCGTCGCCGTCGTCGGGATGGGGCTGAGGCTGCCACCGGACATCAACTCGCCCGAGGCGTACTGGGACTTCCTGTGCGGAACCGACTCGGCGCTGTCCGAGATCCCCGCGGACCGGCCCGGCCTGCGCGCGGTGTACGACCCGTCGGTCGGCCGGCCCGGCCGCTCCTACGTCGAGCGGGCCGGATTCCTCGACGACATCGCCGGCTTCGACGCCGACTTCTTCGGGCTGTCCCGGCGCGAGGCCCGCCTGCTCGACCCGCAGCAGCGCATGCTCCTGGAGACCAGCTGGGAGGCGCTGGAGCGGGCCGGGATCGCGGTGCGCCGCTCCGACCGGCTGGACGTCGGGATCTACCTGGGCATGATGACCTCCGAGTACAGCGAGCGGAACGAGGACCGCTCCGACATGTCCAGGATCGACCCCTACTACATCACCGGCGGCGGCCTCAGCTTCGGAGCCGGGCGGATCAGCCACCTCCTGGGCTTCTCCGGTCCCGTCATGGGCGTGGAGACCGCCTGCTCCTCCTCCCTGACCACCCTCCACCTGGCCGTGCAGGGGCTGCGCAGGCGCGAGTGCCGCTACGCGCTGGCCGCCGGGGCCAACCTGCTGCTGTCCGCGAGCCTGATGGTCTCGCTGTGCCAGACGCGGGCGCTGTCTCCGGACGGCCGCTGCAAGTCGTTCCTCGCCACCGCCGACGGCTACGGGCGCGGCGAGGGCATCGGGGTGGTGGCCCTGATGCGCCTCGACGACGCCGAACGCGAGGGCCGACCGGTCCTCGCCGTCATCCGGGGCACGGCCGTGAACCACGACGGCGCGGCGTCCGGTCTGACCGCCCCCAACGGGCCGGCCCAGCAGGAGGTGATCCGGGCGGCGCTCGCCGACGCCCGGATCGACCCGGCCGCCGTCGGCTTCGTCGAGGCCCACGGCACCGGCACCGTCCTGGGCGACCCGATCGAGATCGGCGCGCTGGACGGGGTCCTCGGGGAGGCCGTCCGGCGCCGGGGCGTCCCGCTGACCATCGGCAGCGTCAAGTCCCGGATCGGCCACCTCGAAGGCGCCTCCGGGATCGCATCCGTGATGAAGACCGTCCTGATGCTCCAGCACGGCGTGATCCCCGCCGGCGCCCAGCCGGACGACGCGGAGCTGAACCCGCACATCCCGTGGGACCGGCTCGACTTCGAGGTGCCCCGGCGGAACACGCCCTGGCCCTCCGGGCTGTCCCGCAGGGTCGCCGGCGTCAACTCCTTCGGCATGAGCGGAACGAACGTCCACGCGCTCCTGGAGTCCTACGAGCCGACCGCCGCCCCCTCACCGGACGCGGCGCCCGGGGCGTCCGCGCCGACCACCGCGCCCGGCCCGCGACGCCTGGAACTCCTCACGCTGAGCGCCAAGGACTCGGTGGCACTCGACTGCCTCGCCGACCAGGTCGGCTCCCTCCTGCGCCGGACCGACGACACCCGGCTCGCCGACCTCTGCCACACCCTGCGGGCCGGACGCGCGCCGTTCGCTCACCGGCTGGCCGTCGTCGGCGCCACTCCGCGCGAACTCGCCGAGGCCCTCGCGGACTGGCGCGCCCAGGGCGTCCTGACGGTCGCCGCCCAGGAACCGCCGCGCCGGATCACGCTCCGCTGCGAGGGCCCGGACGACCAGCTGGAGGCGGTGGTGGCCGCCCTGACGGCGGCCCATCCCCGGCTGTCGGCCCCCGCATCCCCGGGCACCGCGGCCGAGGCGCCCTCCGTGCGGCTCCGCGCCGTCCTGGCCCGCCTCGGCGTGCACGCCGTACCGGCCGGGACAGCCGGGCCGGCCGACGAGCCGGCCGCCCTGGTCGAGCTCTCCTGGGAGGCACACGGCCGACGGACCAGCCTGCCGCTGTCCGGAGCCGACCCGCAGGACGCCCCCGGCCTGCTGCGGGCCGCGCTCGCCGAGTTGTTCACCGCGGGAGCGGACCTGCGCCTGGAGGCGCTGGCCGCGCCCGGGGCGTGCTTCGCGGGCGACCTGCCGACCTACCCGTTCCGCCACCGGACGTACTGGATCGACGAACCGCTGCCGGAGACCCCGGGCGACCCGGCCGCCGAGACCCCGGCCGGAACGCGCCTGCCCGAGTCGCTGGAGCGCGCACCGCTGACCCGCTACCTCCTGGACGTGCTGGGCGACGTCCTGCAGGCCGAGGTCCTCGACCCCGAGCTGACTTTCCTCGACGTCGGAGGGGACTCCTTCATCTCCACCCTGTTCATCACCCGGGTCGAGGAGCACTTCGAGGTGGGCATGACCGCCGACGAGCTCTCCCTCGACATGCCCCTGCGGGACCTGCTGGGCAAGCTCGCCGAGAGCATCGCCAAGACCGCGGCGGCCGGACAGGCGGTGGGCGCATGAGCACCGACGCCTTCGTCCGGCCCCGCGCCGTCGCCGCACCCGAGGTCCGTCTGGTCGTCGTGCCGCACGCCGGCGGATCGGGCAGCGTCTACCACCCCATGACCCGGTTCCTGCCCCCCACCTGGGACGTGGCACTCCTGGACCTGCCGGGCCGGGGCAAGCGGTACACGCAGCCGGCGATCACCGACATGGCCACGCTCGTGGCCCGGGTCACCGAGGACGTGCTCGCCCTGTCCGACGGGACACCGCTGGCCCTGTTCGGGCACAGCCTCGGCGCGGTCATCGCCTCCGAGACGGCCCGGTCCCTTCAGGGCTGCGGCATCGCGCCCCTGTGGGTCGGCGTCTCCGGGCGGCAGGCTCCCGGCATCCAGCCGCCCCTGCGCCTCCTTGACCCCAGCCTGTCCGAGACCGAACTCGCCCGGCGGCTCACCCGCCTGGGGGGTATGCCGGAGCAGCTCGACGAACTGCCGGAGTTCCGCGACCGGTTCCTGAAGGTGATCAGGTCCGACCTGCGCGCCCTGGACTCCTACCGGCCCGCCCCCGGACGGGAACCGCTGTCGAGCGCGCTGACCGTGTTCGCGTCCACCGACGACGTGCTGGCCCCCGCGCCCGGCGCGGCGGCCTGGGCTCCGGAGACCACCGGAGCCTTCCGGCGCCGGCTGTTCACGGGAGGCCACTTCCACTTCCTCGGAGAGGCTTTCCCGGCCTTCACCGAGATCCTCGTGGCCGAGATCCGCGCGGCGCTGGACGGCATGTCGCCCTCCGTCGCCCGGGCCGGACAGGAGGGTGTGGCATGACGTACGGGCATCCCGCCGACTTCCGTGCCCTGATGGCCGGCTTCCCCACCGGCGTGGCCGTGGTGACCACCCTCGGCGCCGACGACACGCCCTGGGGCATGACCCTCACCTCGCTGTGCAGCGTGTCGCTGGACCCCCCTGTCCTGCTGGTGTGCATGCGGCGCGGCAGCCCGACCCTGGAGGCCGTGCAGGCCGGCCGGCGCTTCGCGGTCAATCTGCTGCACCGCGGGGCGCAGGGCGTGGCCGAACTCTTCGCCTCCGGGGCGCCGGACCGTTTCGACCGGGTCGACTGGCACGCGGCCGTCGACGCGGGGGGCCCGCATCTGGTGACCGCCGCCCACACCATCGCGGACTGCGAGGTCACCACCGACCACGTCGTGGGCGACCACGTCGTGATCATGGGCCGGGTCACCCGTGTCACCCGCCTGTCCGCGGAGCGCTATCCGCTGCTGTACGGGCTGCGCCGCTTCGCCACCTGGCCCGAGACCGAGGACCAGCTGTCCTACGACTTCATCTCCTGACTCGCATCCGACTCACCTCCTGAAACGGCGGAACCAGTGACCATGCAGCAGCCGACGGGGCGGGGCCGTCCCCTGCCGCCCGCGGGCGGGCAGCCACCTGCCCTCACCCTCGACCAGGTCTTCGCCCACACGGCCCACCGGCATCCGCGTCGGGTCGCGATCCAGGACGGCTGGCACCGGCTCACCTACGCCCAGGCCGAGCGCCAGGCCCTGCGCCTGGCCTCCGCCCTGGTCCTGGGCGGGGTCCAGCTCGGAGACCCCCTGGTCGTCCACTGCGACAACCACCGTCAGGCGCTCGTCGCCCAGCTCGGCGTGCTCAAGGCGGGCGGAGTGTGCGTCCCCGCACTGCGCGGGCCCGGCGGAGTGGCGGCGGCCGCCCGGCACACCGGCGCGCGTGCCGTCCTGTGCAGCCGTGCCACCTACGACCGCGGCGTCACCGGCATTCCCTCGATGGCGCTGGACGACCGGCACACCTGGCGGAAGATCGCGGCGGCCCCGCTGGAGCCGGCCCTGCCCCGCTCCTGCCCCGAGAGCGGCGCGCACCTGCTGTTCCACACCCGGGGAGCGGCCCGGCTGATCGACCACCGCTCGTGGCTGCGGTCCGCCGCCGACCGCAGCCACCGGGCCGGGATGCCGGCCGGAACCGTGACCGTCGACCAGGCGCCCATGTCCCGGACCGCGCTGGCCGCGATGTGGTGGGCGTTCAGCTCCGGCGCGACGCTGCACACGGCACCGTGGAACCCGGATCCCGTATGGCCGCTCGTGGGCGCCGGGGACAGTGTCGCGGTGCTCGCACCGGACGAGTACGCCCGTCACCTCGACGCCCTTCCCCCGCACCGCGGGCGGGCGGCCACCGGGACGGGGGCACCCGGCACCGTGGTCCTCATCGGCAGCCCCTGTAGCCGCGCGCTCGTCAACCGCCACTTCGCCATCCGGCCGGGGACCCGGCTCTGGTCCGAGTTCGCCCCCACCGACGGGGCGGTGCCGTGGACCGCGCACGAACTGTTCGCCGATGACGGCGTACGGCCCCATGAGCCCGGCGCGGGCAGTCCCGTGCCGCCCGTACGGCTGCGCGTCGTCGGCGCCCGCGGCGAGAGTCTGCCGCAGGGCGCGGTCGGCGCCATCGTGGCGATCGGCCCGCCCTGGTTCCCGGAAGACGTACAGCATTCGGGCTGGTACGGCTGCTGGACATCGGACCACACCCTCGACATCACCGGGCGCCCACCGCGGGAGCCCGGTCCGGAGCACCCGCACCGGTCCGTCCTGGCGGGCCGTCCCACGATGGAAGTGACATGACCCTGCCCAGAAGCCGCCGTGAGCCCAGGGCGACGACGCCCGACTTCACGAACGCCGTGAACGCCTTCATGACCAGCCCCGAGGAACCGGAGGCCGTGCAACTGCTGACCCCGCAGGGCACGTTGGTGACAGCACCGGAGGACACTCCCGGCTACGACGCCGAGCTGCTGCGCCTCCTCTACCGGGACATGGTGATGTCCCGCGCCATCGACACCGAGGCGACGGCCCTGCAACGGCAGGGCGAACTCGGCCTGTGGCCACCGCTGGCGGGCCAGGAGGCGGCCCAGGTCGGCTCGGCACACGCGCTGCGCCCCGACGACTACGTGTTCCCCAGTTACCGCGAGCACGGCGTCGCCTGGTGCCGGGGTGTCGACCCCGTGGACGTGGCCAAGCTCTACCGCGGAGTCAGCAACGGCGGATGGGATCCCCGCAGGACGAACTTCCACCTGTACACACTGGTCGTCGGCTCGCACGCCCTGCACGCCACCGGGTACGCCATGAGCCTGGCCAAGAAGGGCAGCGACGCCGTGGCCGTCGCCTACTTCGGCGACGGTGCCAGCAGCGAGGGCGACGTGGCCGAGGCGTTCACCTTCGCCGCCGTCCACGACGCGCCGGTGCTGTTCTTCTGCCAGAACAACCAGTGGGCCATCTCCGAACCCGTCACCCGGCAGCTGCGCGGCCCCCTCCACCGCAGAGCCCACGGCTTCGGCTTCCCCGGCGTACGCGTGGACGGCAACGACGTGCTCGCCGTGCACGCCGTGACCCGGTTCGCGCTCGACCACATCCGCGGCGGCAACGGCCCCTTCTTCGTGGAGGCGTTCACCTATCGCATGGGCGCCCACACCACCTCGGACGACCCGTCCCGCTACCGCACCCGGGCCGAGCAGGAGCAGTGGCGGGCCAAGGACCCCATCTCCCGGCTGCGCACCCATCTGACCGAGGCCGGCCACGCGACACCCGAGTTCTACAAGGAGGTCGACGAACAGGCCCGGGAGCTCACGCACCGGGTCCGGCACGAGGTGCGGACGATGCCCAATCCGCACCGCCTGGCCGTCTTCGACCACCCGTACGCCGAGGGCCACGGGGTCGTGGACGAGGAGCGGCGGCAGTTCGAGGAGTACCACCGGTCCTTTGCCGACCCTGAGACGGAGTGATCATGCCCGTGGACACGATGACCCTGGCCAAGGCCCTGAACCGGTCTCTGCGCACGGCGCTGGAGAACGACCCGGGCGTCCTGGTGATGGGGGAGGACGTCGGCCGGCTCGGAGGGGTGTTCCGGGTGACCGACGGCCTGCAGAAGGACTTCGGCGAGGAGCGGGTGATGGACTCGCCCCTCGCGGAATCGGGCATCGTCGGCACCGCCATCGGCCTCGCCCTCGGCGGCTACCGGCCCGTGGTCGAGATCCAGTTCGACGGATTCGTCTATCCCGCCTACGACCAGATCGTCACCCAGCTGGCCAAGCTGCACGCGCGGTCGCACGGCGCGATACGGATGCCCGTGGTCATCCGCATCCCGTACGGCGGTGGCATCGGCGCCGTCGAGCACCACAGCGAATCCCCGGAAGCCCTCTTCGCCCACGTGGCCGGGCTGAAGGTCGTCTCGCCATCGACCCCCTCGGACGCCTACTGGATGCTCCAGCAGGCCATCCGCAGCGACGACCCGGTGATGTTCTTCGAGCCCAAACGCCGCTACTGGGACACCGGCGAGGTCGACACGGACACCGCGCCCCCGCCCCTGCACCAGGCACGCGTCGTCCGCCCGGGCACGGACCTGACGCTCGTCGCGTACGGCCCCATGGTGAAGCTGTGCCTGGAGGCCGCGGAGGCGGCCGGCGCGGACGGACACTCACTGGAGGTCGTCGACCTGCGGTCGGTGTCCCCGGTCGACTTCGACACCGTGCAGGCGTCCGTGGAGAAGACACACCGCCTGGTCGTCGTGCATGAGGCGCCCGTCTTCTTCGGCGCCGGTGCGGAGATCGCCGCCCGGATCACCACGCGCTGCTTCTACGCTCTCGAGGCCCCGGTTCTGAGGGTGGGAGGTCACCACACCCCCTACCCGCCGGCGCGCCTGGAGGAGCACTACCTGCCCGACCTCGATCGCGTGCTCGCCACTGTGGACGAGTCGCTGGCGTACTGAAGGACATCCCATGACCGACACCGCCGGCCGACTGCGCGAGTTCCGGATGCCCGACGTGGGCGAGGGACTCACGGACGCCGAGATCCTGACCTGGTACGTACAGCCCGGCGACCCGGTCGCCGACGGACAGACCGTCTGTGAGATAGAGACGGCCAAGGCCGTGGTGGAACTGCCCATCCCCTTCGACGGCGTGGTGCGGGAACTGCGGTGTGCCGCGGGCGAGAGGGTTGCCGTCGGCACGGTCATCATCACCGTCGCGGAGGCGGCGCCACCGGCGGCCCCGGGAGCGGCCCCCGTCGCGGGCACTGCCGCCACCCCGGAGCCGGAACGCCAACCCGTCCTCGTGGGCTACGGCGTGACCACCGAGACCAGGACACGCCGACGACGTACGACGGACCCGGCGCCCCCGCGCCCCACCGCACCCGGACACGTCCTGGCCAAGCCACCGGTCCGCAAACTCGCCAAAACCCTCGGCGTCGACCTCGCCTCGGTACCTCCCACGGGCCCGAACGGCATCATCACACGAGAGGACGTACACGCGGCGGCAACGGCACCCACCAGGGGCACCGAGAAGACCAGGGAGACAAGGGAGACCGGGGAGCCCAGAGAGACCAGGGTGCCGGTGCGCGGAGTACGCCGGGTCACCGCACAGGCGGTCACCTCCTCCGCGTTCACCGCACCCCACGTGACCGAGTTCGTCACGGTCGACGTGACCCGAACCATGAAGCTCGTGCGCGAACTCAGACGGGAACCGCAGTTCGCCGACCGCAGGGTGGGCCCGCTGCTCATGGTGGCCCGTGCCCTGCTCACCGCGGTCGAGCGCCACCCCGACATCAACGCGTCCTGGGACGAAGCGGCCCAGGAGATCGTCCGGAAGAACTACGTCAACCTGGGCATCGCGGCGGCCACTCCCCGAGGTCTGGTCGTCCCCAACATCAAGGACGCCCACAGCCTGTCCCTGTGCGCCCTGGCCGACGCTCTGGACGATCTGGTCGACACGGCAAGGGCAGGCCGAACCAGCCCCGCCGCACTGAGCGGAGGCACCATCACCCTCACCAACATCGGCGTCTTCGGCGTCGACACCGGCACCCCCATCCTCAACCCGGGAGAGTCCGCGATCCTCGCGGTCGGCGCGATCACCACTCGCCCCTGGGTCCACAAGGGCAAGGTGAAGCCCCGTCAGGTCATCACCCTCGCCCTGTCCTTCGACCACCGCCTGGTCGACGGCGAGCTGGGGTCCAAGGTCCTCGCCGACGTGGCCGCCGTGCTCGAACGCCCCCACCGTCTCATCGCCTGGAACTGAACCATCAGCGTTCTTCAAGGCTCCGTCCAGAGGTTGTGCAGGCTGCCTCGCGCAGACTGTGAGACATCCCCCGACAGGGCCGGCCGCCGGAAATCCCCCGCCTGGCGGCCGGCCCACCCTCTTCCCGCGCTCCGACTCCCCTCCGCTGTCCGAACACGTAAGGAATCCCACGGTGTTGGCCCCTACCTCTGCGAAGGCCGTGAAGACCGTCGACCGGGTGATCATCAGGTTCGCGGGTGACTCCGGTGACGGTATGCAGCTCACCGGTGACCGCTTCACCTCGGAAACGGCGTCGTTCGGCAAC
>NZ_JBIRZZ010000009.1:0-292394 GCF_044391385.1 Streptomyces sp. NPDC018693
CCACCCCCCAGGTCATCCGTTCGACAGGGGGCAAAAGTCATGCCGGGCCCGGAGGCCAGCGGCCCTCTTGCAGGACCGCGAAAAACATAACGGGGGCCACCGGCGCTTGACCAACAGTTGATGACTGGCCCGGCGGGCGCGGTGGGTCGAGCTGATCCGCGCGGGGGCGCCTGCGGCGGTGGACCGTCGGCCGGCAGCGTCGACGGGCTGCTGCATGACAGGAGTGGGAGGCCGGGGAGGCCACCGGTGGGTGCGACGAGCACCGTGGACGACGGGCTTCGCCGAGCTGGTTGCCCGGGCTCAGGCCGGTGGCGTGAAGTTCACCGGGGACCGTGAGGGCAGCCACGTCCAGCCCCGGCTCTTCCGGCCGCCCGGCGAACCGACGGTGCCGGTGGCGGCGGAGGTGAGCAGGGGGGCGTCGAAGCCTCACCCGCTCGCCGCCTTCGATGAGTGCCCCTGCGGGGCGCGAACGGCTGCTCAGACGAGCCGCTTACGACCCCAGAGGAAGAGGAACGCCACGACGCCGGCCGTCAGGGCGAACAGAATCGACGACCCGAACCACTGCATACCACTCATCTGCGAGATGGGGATGTAATCCACCGACGCGCCGACGATGTCCGCTTTCTTCATGCACAGCTCAACCGCCTCCTCTTCCGCACACGTGCCCAAGTCGAGCAGTTTTCCGCTGCCGGTGACATACGAGGCGTCGAGGTGGTGCGCGGTGTGGGGCACCTCCGGAAAGGTGATCGGGGTGCCGGGGCTGACCGGCTTGCTGGTGACCGTGACGATGTCGCCGAGCGACACCTTGAAGTAGCTCCAGACCGTCTGGAGGGCGACGGTGAAACCGAGGGTCACGACCATGGCCACCAGCGTGCGGCGCAGCACCACACCTATCGCCGCCCCGCCGAACACGGAGAGGAGGGTGAGGGCGAGGGGCACCGGGCCCGTGGTGTTGAAGAAGTCACTGTTGGTCCAGTCGATGCCCGTGTTCTGGGACTTGACGGGGCTCCACCACCAGGCGAACACAGCCGACAGCGTGACCGTGGTCACCACGACCACCAGCCCGGTCAGCCCCAGCTTCATGGCGAGCCAGCGGTTGCGGCTCACGGACTGGGCGGCGATCAGCTTGGCCGTGCCGTTCTCCAGGTCGCCCGCGAACAGCGGGGCGCCGAGGAGGACACCGAGTATGACGGGGATCGCCGTGAGACCGGTGGTGACGGAAGCGAACGCGGCGAGGTACGGGTCGAACTCCGTGTCCACGTCGTCGAGGTTCTTGACGGGAAAGCCCCAGGCGTGGAGGAAGTCCATCATCTGGCCACGCTGGTAGACGATCCAGGCCACGCAGAGCACGGTGGCGGCGATGATGGTCCAGAACGCGGCCCGGTGCTGGCGCCAGACCAGCCAGGTCATACCGCTGAGGCGGGGGCGCCGGGTGACCTCCGTGGTGGTCGCGTTCCTGGCCCCGTGCCTGGGGCCGTTCTTGGTTCCGTTCATTGTCCCGTTCATCGTCCGGTTCGTCGTCCCGTTCTTGCCGTCGGTCGAGGGGCTGGTGAAGGTGCTCATGCCGCCACCGTCCCGGTGCCGAACGCCTGGCCCTGGACCTGGGCGGTGGGGGTGATCAGCGGTGATGCGTCGGGGGAGCGGAGATAGGCGAGCAGGAGTTCCTCCATGCTCGGGGCGGCCACCTCCCAAGGACCGGTGACCGGGCCCTCCGGGCGGATGAGCGCGGTGAACTGCCGTCCGCTGGTCCGGGCCTCGACGAGGGTGTGGTACCCGAGGCCGGCGGGCAGGCCCTCGCCCTCCCTGGCCCCCGTGACCACGGCGTGCACGGTCATCAGCTCATCCACGTCACCGGCGAGGCGCACTCCGCCGCCGGAGACGACGACGAGGAAGTCGCACACGTTGTCCAGTTCGGCGAGGACGTGGGTGGACATCACCACGGTGGTGCCGCGCTCGCCGGCCTCGGCGAGGAGGGTGCCCATGAGTTCGTGGCGCACGACCGGATCGAGGTCCGCCATCGGCTCGTCGAGCAGCAGCAGTTCGGGACGCTTGCCGAAGGCGAGGGCGACGGCGACGCGGGTGCGCTGGCCACCGGAGAGGGTGCCGATCTTCGCGTCGAAGGGCACGTTGCCCGCGCGGACGATCTCCTCGGCGGCGCGCTGGTCCCAGCCGGGGTTCAGCTCCCGCCCCAGCCGCAGGGTCTCCGCCACGGTGAAGCGACGGAACAGGGGCTTCTCCTGCGCGAGGAAGGCCGTACGCCGACCGGACTCCACCGAGCCCGGCGCCTCGCCGAACAGGCTGAGCGAGCCCTGCGTCGGCTTCAGGACATGGGCCGCGAGGTTCAGCAGCGTGGTCTTGCCCGCCCCGTTGGGGCCGACCAGCCCGCAGATCCTGCCGGCCGGAAGCCGGAAGGTGCAGTCCCGCAGCGCCCAGCCCCGCCGGTAGCGCATCCCCAGTCCGTGCGCCTCGAGCGCCGGCTCCCCCGCGTACATGACGTCACTCACCTGTGCTCCTCGTTGTCGTGGCCCCCGTGACCGCCGTGGTCCCGGTGGCGTACTGCTTCTCCAGCGCCGACGCGACCAGCGCGGCCACGTCCTCCTGCTCCAGACCGGCCTCGGCCGCCTTCGACATCCACGCCACCAGCTCCCCGTACAGCGGCGAGTCGGTGCCCGTCTCGGGGCGGCCCAGCGTGCGGCGTACGAAGGTGCCCAGGCCCGGTCGCGGTTCGACCAGGCCCTCGCGCTCCAGCTCGCGGTACGCCTTGAGGGTGGTGTTCGGATTGACCGCGCTCGTCTCGGCGACCTCCTTGGCGGTGGGCAGCCGGTCGCCCGGCACCAGTACGCCCAGCCGCAGGGCCTGCTTGGTCTGCTGCACGATCTGCTGGAAGGCGGGGACCCCGCTCCGCCTGTCGATGCGGTACTCCACGGCCACCACTCCCTTCCATCATCATTCCACTAATCGAGTAGTGGAATGATGATGGAAGGGAGTGGCGGCAGTTGTCAACGGGGTCCGGGAACGGGCCGGAAACAGACCAGGAGATACGCCCCGGGGCGGTCAACATGCTTGCGACGTCGCCGGGCGGTTACGGCTGCGAAGTGACAACTGTTGTCCGTTCCCAGCAGAGGTGAGCAGACGGACCTGTTCTGATCAGGGAGCTGTCGCTTTCGCTGGGACGGTGTCAGGCGGGGGCGTCCCAGCGAAGTTGTCGGGACGATTCTCATCTTCTATTTCGTTCTCAGGAGCACCGGCATTCTGATTTTTGGCGACGATCGTGACCTGGCCCTGTTCAGTTCTCCTGGGACGACGGTGTCGTTTCCGCGCGGCGCCCGGAAGACGAAGGAGAGACGTGGTGTGTCCTGTTCGGTCAGATCCAGCGCGACGCCCGACTGCTCGAAGGCCGTGCGTGCGGGCTGGCAACGGGCGAGGTCTTGGGAACCTCATGCCAAGCTCCGTTCGTCCTTATCTACCTGAGCGGCCGCAGTTTCCGAACCGGCCCTGATACGCGATGGAGGCAGACGTTGCCCCAACCCGTAGGCCGGTACGTGTACTGGTCCCAGCGCCTGGTCACCGAGGTGATCGACGACAACGGGGTCCGGCTGCACCCCCGTATCAAGCCCGCCCTCAATCTCGGTCTGGCGGGCAATGGCGTCAGCCTCGCCGGCAGGGACCAGGAGAACACCTCCTTCGACGTCGCCGAGACGCTCAAGAAGAAGCTCCGCAAGTCGATCATCATGGACTTCAACTCCCCGGCTTCTGGGCAACTCGTTCAGGGTGCAGGCCATGCTGAGGTGGCGGAGTTCCAGACGTGGGGGTACCCGCAGCACCGCCTCCACCAGCGCACCGCTGTGATCCACACACAGGCAACCACGCGGGAGGGACGAGTCGATCTCTGCCTATTCGGCAGCCTGAAAAACCTGAGGGGGTTCGCTGTTCCGGAGGAGGACAGTGTCGGCGGGTGGACTTCGTCGGCCGCCCCAATGATCGAGGAGTTCATTGCCCTCCGAGGTGCCGAGGTGAGCACGCGGACGGGACACGAGTTCCCGTTCGACGATGAGCAGCTTGCCGTGGAGATCCTTAAGGTCGCGATGTCGCAGGGCATTTACACCGAACCTGCTGCCCATCAGGGGCGCCCTGAGACCCGCGCATACACAGTGTTGGGGTTCGACGCGACCGAGTACGTCGCTCTCGTCTACAGGGACGTGGTCCTTACACCGGGGCGGTGGGACTTCCGGGGGGAGCCGGAGCTGGATGGCGTCCGCCGCATCCTCATCGGGGCTCCTCTATGGATGCGTACGACGCGTCAAGGCTCCATCCGGCGGTACTTCGGTGAGAACCGGGTAGTAATCCCTCGAACTCTGGGTACATCGAGCACACCTGCAATTGGCCCCTCACAGGCGACACCCCCCGGGCCCGGCCACGTGCTCCTTCAGCACCCGTGGGACGGAGATCGTACGCAGGACTGAAATGCCTGTTGTCCCCATCCACACCATGACGACGACATCACCCACTCAGAGTAAGTAGGTCTATCGAGAACTTCTTCTAAATCCCGGCGTGGTCAGATGCTGCATCACTAAGGTGACTGTGTGGCTACAACGAACATGCCCGCAGCGGGCCAACCACTCGCGCCGATCTATCCGTACAACGAACCGAGCCAGGCCGTCCTTCTGCACGGCGGCCTGATCGGCGGGCTAGGAGCAACCGACGTTCCTGGCCGCGTCGAGTTGATCTGTTCAACCGGGTTCAACTTCGAGTGGAAGGTCGGAGATGGGGCATCTCCAGGCTTCGCGAACCGCGACGAGGTTGACCTGATTCTCCATCGTCCGATGGGCGACATGATCATGCCCGGGGTGCCGCGGAACACCGACGGAGGATGGTCGAACGGGGCCTCGTTCGGAAACCCCGGGGCCTCATTGAATCGACTCGTCGTTCATTGGTTCAACCTGCCCAACTGGCATGGCCCGATGGGGCTGGTGGCGAGGACGGCCGACGGAGAGCAGGAGTGGTCAGGCCGTTGGGAGCATCAAACGAGCGGCTGGAAGATCACGCTAGATGTACGCCCCGACTATCAGAGGGTTTGGCGCGATCTCCACCAGACTGATGTGTACGTGATGACGCACGTGATGGAGGTGCGTCGTACCGACGGCTCGCTCTTTACACCCGACGAGGTAGATCCCGTGCTGACAGCGATGCACGTTGGGGTCTCGTTCGCGCTCGGCCGATGGGCTGCTCCCATGCTGCCAGTTGGCGAGGACAGCGGCGGTCGGGTGGCGTGGGAGCAGTGGGGTGCCTCCCACTGTGACCCGGCGCGCAGGAGTAGTGATGGTTGGTGGTACGACCAAGATCACAAATCGCTTGGCGACTTCTTGAGCCTTGTGATCGACGCCTTTGCGGACCCTGACCGACTCGTTACGCTGCGCTTTCAGATGATGTATGCCATCTCCGCCATGCGGAGCCGTGACTTTGTCGAGCCTCGGATCATCATGGGTACAGCTGGCCTGGAACACGTAATGTGGGAACGTCTCGTCCTCAACGGCATTTTGACCAAGCAGCAATACAAGCAACGCCCGGCACATGAGTTGCTGCGCAAAGTGCTGCTGAGTGCCCAGATCCCCGTTGACATCAATCCTCAGCTCCTGCCGGCGGCCGCACAGTACGCTGCTGATGTAAAGATGAACGAGAACAAGGACATTGACGGTGCTGACGTCGTAACCTGGGTCAGGAATCGACTGGTGCATCCGCAAGAGTCGCAGGAGCCGGTTTACCGATTGGATGGCTTGACGAGGGATGCTTGGCTTCTCGCTCGCCATTACCTAGTGTTGTTGATTCTGAACTCACTAGGATACAACGGCAATTATAGGGACCTCACACGAATTCGGGGCTGGGTGGGTGACGTGGCTAGCGTTCCCTGGGCGTGATCAGCGGATCTTAGGGTTTTGCATCAGGTCTCCCGTGCGGCGCAACCCACGGCGGGTGTTGGGTGCTCGGCGTCATTTGTGCAGGTCGTCTCGGACGTCCCCTCGGGATTCGCCCGAAGTATACGGGAGTTTGCTATTTCTGCTGGAGCTCATCCCGAAGGGCGTCGTGGTCGTCCGGTGTCATCACCAGCATCAGCGATCTTCCCAAAGGGTCGGTCCAGCGGAAGAGGGCGTCGTTGGAGAAAGCGTGGGAGTGGAGCTTCTCGCGAAGGGTGGGAACGTTCAGCCGGTGCTCGGCCTCTGTGTAGACGGCGTTGATGGTGCGCCGGTGCTGGCTGAGGTTCGCCCATCGGCGAGGCGCCCGCAGTGTCCGCCAAGCAGGATCGGCCACCATGCCCAGCAGCGTGACAAACTCTGGATAGGTCGCGATGTAGTCCCGCTCGTCGACGCGTCGCCTGATGATGTTCCCGTAGATGGCTTCCTTGGGAGGGAGCTGGGCGAGGCGGTCATTCCAGCGTGAGAGCAGATGAGGTTGGTTCTTGTTATGGAGCCAGGAGCGGACCAAGTGCTGAGCTTCTTTCGTCGCTGCTTCCAGGGTGTCAGGGAAACGGCGGGCGATCCGTCGGTGTCGGTGCTCAGCGGAAACGAGCTCTGGGAGGTGGCCGACGCGGTAGTGACGGTTGCCGTCCACCCAGATGCCGTGTCGGCGGCAGAGCTGGAGATCGGCGGGGCGATGGGCGAGGACGGGGCTGGTGATTCCGCGGCGGTGCATGCAGTGTGAGCAGGCGACGTAAAGACGCCGACGGTAGCGGACTACGTCACCTGCGGTGCGCGCCTCAACCCGGGCGATCGCCGGTAGCAGCATCCGAAGGGTCTCGGGCGTAAGACCCGTCAGCACGGCCAGCCGTGGCAGAACCATCGGAGTCCAGCGCCACAGTGTGTCTGTCCGCTTGCCGACCTGCGCGTTTTTGAACGGTGTCAGAGTTTTCGCCAGTTGCCCCGCTGTCACTTGGTTGGCGGCGGCGAGGCGGTGCAGATACCAGCCGAAGACCTCCCCGTGAACCGGTGGCAGAGGAAGCGGCAGGAGCCGGACCGGGGCTTCCCAGGGCTCCAACGCTCAGGCCGCCCTCGGTTTGCGGGCGCGCTTGGCGCGGCGGTGATCAGAGTGAGGCTGCTGGACAGCGTGGTCGAGCTCAATCGCGTCGAGCATGCGCTTGGTGATCTTTTCTGCGCCCGTGTCGATGGCGTCCACCGCGGCTTCTCGGACGAGCTGGGAAAGGCTGCCGATCAGTCCGCCGGTGCGTTCGTGCAGGTAATCGGTCATGGCGACCAAGGTGCCCGGACGATGGGCGTGCAGTAGGAGGGAGTCCTCCATGGTCGCCACGAGGGCCTGCCAGTGCTCCTTGTCCGCGCGGTTCTTGTGGCCGAAGGGTCGGGAGGGGATGACCGTGTAGCGGCCGGCGATCTGCTGCCCGCGGGTGCCCTGGAACAGGCTGCTGGTTTCAACATCGAGACCAGCGAGCACGAAGGTGGCCGCGATCCGTTCCGAGAGGTACTTCAGCTGGTCGGATGCCTCGGCTCCGTTGCGGGTGGTCAGGTCGAGGTTGTGGATCTCGTCGACCAGGACGAGCGTGGTGCCGAGCCTGCCGAGCAGGTCACAGACGGCGTTGGTGATCTGGACCTGGCTCATGCGGTGCTCCAGCGGGACGCCGAGGAATCGGGCGAACTCGCCGGCGAGCATCTTCGGGGTGGCGGCCGGGGGAACGGTGACGAAGACGACCGGCAGTCCGCCGACAGCAGCGGGGTTGCGGCGCCGGGTGATCTGTTCGACGTTCTTGCCCAGCTGGGTGATCGCTGTTGTCTTGCCGGTCCCGGCGGAACCGGACACGATCAGGCCGCGCCGGGCTGAGACCTGGTGCCGGTTGAGCACGATGCGTTTGCGGCCGGTGGTGACGACGCCGCGGATCGTGGGGGTGTTCACGATGACGGATCGTGTGTGGTAGTCGATCCGCGCTTCCTTGTAGGACTCCAATTCGCCCTTGTCCAGGACGGTGCTGGGCCCGAGGGACGGCGGGGGCTCCGGGTTCTCGTCGACGAACGCCCGCCAGCCTTCCTTCGTGGTCAGCGACGCCTGCGGATTGGCGATGTCCTGTGGCGGGGCCTGGCTCACAGGCGGCTCCCGTCAGTGAAGGCGTCGAAGACGCCGAAGGGGATGACGTTCGACGGCTGCTCCAGGACGGCGGTCTCGTCCTCGGTGTCGTCCGGAGCAGGTGCCTGTGGCAGCGCGGCGACGGGCCGAGCGGGTTCCAGGGCTGCGCGGGTGCGGGCTGCGATCCGGCGGTCCGGCCCGCTTTCCGCCCGGGTCAGCAATTGGTCTACGGCAGCGGCCACGGCGGCCTGGTCGGTGTCGTCCCGCCCTCGCATCGCGAGCAAGTCCCGGGCCCGGCGCCATGTGAAGTCCGCGAACGGCGCGGAGACCAGGTGCCGGTGTGTCCACGGAACCGTGATCCACTCTCCGGTGCGCGCGTCGCGTACCCAGACCTGGGACAGGTCGTAGGGGTCGTAGTGGACTTCCCAGAGCCCGCCTTTGGCGGTCACTCCCGAGGAGCGGCGCCGTAGCGGGTTCAGTCCGGGGCAATTGTAGGTGCGATGGTTGATGCGGATGCCGTAGTCGTTGACCGAACGCCAGAGTGCCGGCAGTAGCTCCAGGTAGTCGGTGCCGCTCAGCGGCATCGGCAGGTAACCAGTGCGGGAGACCAGCAGGGCATATGCGTCGTTGGGAGACATGGGTTGGCCCGGTAGGAACGGGCTACGCAGTCCTTCGTGTGGCCGCTGTTGCCAGCAGGCCACGATCCACTCCTGGAGTAGGTCGTCCAGTTCCGCGAGCGTCCAGACAGCCTTGATCCCGGCGCCCCGACGGGTCGTGTTCGAACCGGTGTAACCGGGGATGTGTTGGCAGAACAGCGTGTTGATCGAGGAAAATGTCCTCTCGACGATTCCCTTGTCAGTCGGGGTCGCCGGGCGGGACGGCTGGACGGAGATGCCCAGTGACCGGCAGGCGGTCAGGAAGGTGTCGGAGACGAAGACCTTGCCGTGATCGATGCCGATCGTCTCCGGCACGATCACCGGCTTGGCGGCCGCTTGCTCCAGGCGTGCGTCGATGTCCAGCAGCCTTTGGTGGGGGATCAGCGTCATCGACATCGCCAGCGCGTCCGACCAACCGGGCCGCAGCGGCTCCGGGACCAGCATTTTGGCCAGCAGCAGTGCGGCGTCCACGGCCTTGGTTCCTGCCGGTCGCAGTACCGCAGCGCAGATCGACCTCGTTGCCACGTCAACGGCGATCGTGAGTTCCGGGCGTCCGCTCACCCCGTCCTCCAGGATCACCAGCACGTCCAGCGGTGTCGTGTCGATCTGCACCATCTCGCCGGGTCGGCAGGCCGAGGAAGGGGTGAACGCTCCTGGAGGGCGGCGAGCCGCTGACCTGCGTGATGTGGCCTCGCCGAAGGCATGTGTACCATCGCTCATCACCTCGACGAGCCGATAGAACGCAGACTTCGACGGCATCGCCACTGTGCCCGGCCCGTGCCGTTCCGCCAGCAGCGCCTCCACCCGCCGACGCAGCCGGCCGCGGGTGCCAGTGGACTCATCTGTCGTCGCGGCCAGGATCTCCGTGATGGCGGCCACCACCCTGTCATCGGCCCGTCCCGTCGGTGAGGACGGTCGAGTCGCACGGTGATCCACCAGGCCCCACAGCCCCTGCTCGCGGTAGCGCCTGCGCATTCGCTGAACGGTCCCCACACTCGCCTGCCAGCCGACAGCCCGCAGTTCCGCCGCCTTGGCCGCCACCCGCTCCTCCACCGTGTGGCGGGCCGGGTCGTATTCCGGACGAGGCAGGGCTGTGGGATCAGCATCCAGCGGCTTGCCGAACTCCACCTCGGTCACGTGCTGTTCCCAGGCCGCCGCTTTCTCGGCCTCCCGCTCCGGCACGATGTCCAAGAGCGCGAACGGTGGCATGCGCGCCTGATCGGCACCCTGGCCGATCAGCTCAAAACCTTCCGAGGCCAGCAGATGGGGTAACAGCACCAGACTCGCTGACCCGGCTTCGTCCAGGAGCCGCACCGTCGTGCCGGAGAGGCCGACGACTGTGTGCAGCCGGTCATCCAGGCGCACTCGGTCCCCGACCCTTAACGCCGCCCTCGGCCCGGGGCGCCCGTTCACAGGGCCTCCGACCGCAATACCAGAGTGGCATCTGACAGTGGCCGCGACAGATCGGCTGTCAGCCGCCCCAGCCAGAGCAGATGGAACACCACTGGTAACACCGCGATCGGATCACCGAGTAAGGAAGCCTGTGCCACCAGCGGCGACGGCACCGAGAACAGCGCCAACAAACGGGTCACGAGTCCCCCATCCGCCCCGTGCCGCGGATGCCGATATCCCGCCAGCCAGCGGACGTTCGCCATCCGTGCTTGATCCACCTCGCCGACAGCCCGGTAGCCCCACCCCACCGCTTCACACGCTGTCTGTGCGGCCGCGAACTTGGCCGCCGACCGCGCGTCGATCCGGTCCAGCGGCCGGCAGTCCACCACCAGCCCCCGCCCGTCCTCGAACCGAGCGAAGTAGTCCGGAGCGTGCGAGACCCGCTTGCCCCGCTCGTCCTCCCAGAACAGCCACAACGGCTGCGACAGCAGCCCCGTCACCTGCGGAGTGAAGTCGAGCAGCATCGCGTGATCCCGCTCCAGCCAGGACTCGAACCCCACGTGCCCACCGGTCGTCGAAGACCAGTACAACCCAGGGAAATGCCGTTGCCTGCGATACGACGGGAAGCTGCGGACCGGCCGCCCGGCCTCGAACCGCACCGAAACCGCATCCGCCAACGGCAGCCGATGTTCACCCTGGTCGTCCCGCCAGCCGACCTCGAAGCCGTCCACTCGCGACCGCGTCGCCCCTTCCTCCACGCCCATCTCCATGGTGGCCACTGTGCAGTTCCATGGGGACTGAGGGGACCGAACGGGACCAAACCCATAATCCGAGTGAACATCCGCAGCACGATGGCACCTCGGCGGTTGGGCCGTCCGGCGTCGGGGATGAAGCGTCAGTTGGTGACCTGGTCTCGATGAAGCTGGGCGGGTAGGGCCGCGACGACCCAATGCAGGATTCCATCTCCGCGTTCACGGAGGTCCTTGACTGTGTTCTCGGCCTCGGCCTTGGTGATGGTGAGAAGTAGCTCCGGCCTACGCCTCTTGCTGACCAAAGTCATGGTCTCGATTACGGGTTCAGGGGCCGTCTCGGCAGTACGGGTGTCGCTATCGCTGGCAATTGCGATGAGGCCGTGCACGAGGTTGTTCCGCGTATTAAGCAGGTCTTTCAGTCCCGACAGCAGCGCCAATCCTTCGGTTCGCTGGTCGCTGTTGATCTCCTTGTTCACCTTGAGCAGGACTGTGCAGGTGTCGATGAGATCGCCTGCACTCAGGCCAGCTACGACCAACTTCGCGTATCTGGAGTCCAGTAGCGCGACCATGAGTTGGCGGAGGTGAAGTTCCACGAGGGCGCTGGCCTGCGCCGCCTGCCCGACAAGTGTGATCATGTCATCGTAAGCAGCAGCGCGGATCTTCTGCTGCCGCTCGAACTCGTCGTGTCTCGCCTGTTCTTCTGCATTCATTACGGGAGCGTAGCCAGAGTTCAAGGCGCCGTGGGTGCGGTCTTATCCCTCGCTCGGTCCTCACCAGTCGCGGCCGTCCGGAGGGAGTTCATCTGTCACGTCCTGTATACGGTCCAGGGCAGAGGCCGCGAGGTCGCGGTAGAACTGTTCCTCGACGCTGCCCGTGGCGCATCCGTCGGCCAGCTCAGTGGCCTTCGCGTGTTCCTCGACATCCTCAGGGTAGGGCTGTCCGGGTGTCCCGGAGCGCATTCCGCTGTTGCTGGCGTTGTACAGACCGCCCCTCATTCTCCTCAGGCTGGTGTCTCCATGGCGGTCCGCGGCACGCAGGCAGCGGCGTACGAACCCGACGTCCCAGACGAGCGTCCGAGGGGCCTTGGACAGCATCGCCGCGGCGACTTTGATCTTCACTGGGTCGCTGCCATCGAGATACTCGTCGATCACGTCAGTGACTCGACTGTCGTAGGGCCCAGCTACAAGCTCGAAGATGTGGACTCCCAGGTAGCGCCTGCGGGTGGACTCCGGGTCGGCGGCGATCCAGTCGCGAATCTGTCGCAGTAGGTGTGGGAAGTCGTCGTGATCGCGGAACGGCGGGGTCACGTGCCAGCGGAAGGGCAGGGGGGAGTGCATGCCTGTCACTTGGTGTAGTGGGCTTTCCACCCTGGCTTCGAGTAGTTCGATGACGGCGAGGGGCTCGGTGCGGGCGAGTTTTGCGAGGAACTGGCCGATCTCGTAGCCGTCGATGGACGGTGCCGCGGCCAGGGCGGCGAGGAATGCGCTCTGCTGGTCCTTGGAGAGATCCGACCAGGACAACTGACTGTATGGAGGACCTGCTACAGCCAGGGCGAACGCGTCGAAGTCCCCTCTCTCCACGGGGAGCGATGCGGTGAGCAGTTCGACGGCCAAGTCCTTGTGCTGCGCGGCGATGGCGTGCACGGCGCCGAAAGCGGCCCTTCGCACGACGTTGTCCCCGTGGGCAGCGAGTTTCCGGAGCAGGTCCCCCTCGCCATCCAGTAGATCGCCGCGACCGCGCTGGATGCCGAAGGCGTGCGCCACTTCTCGGGTGAGTTCGGTGTTCCCCGAGCCCATGAGCGTCCGGCCCCAGTGGACCGCGCGGTCGCCGGCGACATGTCCCATCGCAGCGAGAGCGACCGACACCAACGAGGTCAGCGAACTCTCGGGCGCGGCCATGGCCTGTTCGCAGATGGCTTCGCCGATGGGCGGGCGGTGGGTGACCAGCGTCAAGATGAACGGCCGGGCCCGTCCGATGTCCGTGTCGAAGACTCTGTCGTTCTCGCTGAGCAAGGCATCGACACGCGCGGCGATCGTATGGTCTGCCCAGTCGGCGAGAGCGGCCATCACGTCTCCGAACAGAGAGTCTTGCGCGGCACGCCAATCCGAGATGTCGGCGTAGATCGCAGGGTCGGCCGGTCCGCCGTGCAGCGCACGTGCGAGCTCGTTGTCCGGTGAGGTGAGAATCGCGCTCAACAGGTCCTCAGCGGGGCGGCGAAGGTCGTCGGGTCCGTACTGTGCGAGCCAGCGCAACTCGGTGCGCACCGCGACCAGGATCGCCGGTGGCAGGGTGTGCTGGAGGATGTATTGGTGCAGCCGATCGACGGTGCTTGCCAGGTGCGGGATCCACGGCTGCTGCATGGCGTCTGTTACCGTCAAGCCGAAACCGCCAAGTGGCAGGCTGAGGGCCTTGCCGATCAGCGAGCAGGCCTCCGAGGCTCGTTCGAGTTGCGGGTGTCCCAGCTCCTCGAACGCCAGGTCGAGCACCGCGCCTCGCATGTCCAGGACTTCCCTGGTGGGGGGTAGCACGTAGGGGCGGAAGGTCAGGGTCCAGGTGGAGGGTGTCCACACCTCATCGTGGCCATCTATGGACAGCAATGGGGCGAGCACGCTCAGCGGCTGGTGGACGGATGGAGCGGCGGGTATACGGGTCAGCCAGCGCTCGACCTGGCTGATGAGTATCTCCTGATACTTGGTGGGGCCCCAGCGGGTGTAATCGGCCCGTTCCGCGAGAATCCGCAGGGGGTGCGAGGGGTGTTGAGTCAGGCCGCGTTGGTCGTCGCGCCCTAGATTCCAAAGAAGGGTGGCCGCCTGCGGCAGGAACTCCAGATGATGGACGATGGCTTGGAGGACAGGGGCCAGGGCATAGCGCACTTCTGTGTCAGTCCACGTGTGGGTGAATCCAAGTCCGACCTCTGCCGTGACGGGGTCGCAGGGGTTGTCCACGGCCCACGTGGCTAGGTCGAGGGCGCGTCGTGGTTGGAAGAAGGCGAGCTTCGCCACGACCTCCAGTAGGCTCACCCGCCCCCGCGCATCCGCGGCGCGGAACGCTCCCGTGATCTGCTCCCACAGGGGCTCGATTAGTCCGGTTCCGGTGCCCTGTTGCTGCTGTTGCCAGTCCACACGGCCGGTGTTCACCACCAGGTTGGCCAGCGCGCTGCCCT
This sequence comes from Streptomyces sp. NPDC018693, assembly GCF_044391385.1. Lineage (NCBI taxonomy): Bacteria > Bacillati > Actinomycetota > Actinomycetes > Kitasatosporales > Streptomycetaceae > Streptomyces > Streptomyces sp. NPDC018693. The sequence continues at coordinate 14,028 of NZ_JBIRZZ010000009.1, forward strand.
GGCCGGCTTCCATGGCTCTGGCGAGGTAGCCCGTGGGGAGGCCCGTGCCTGAGTGCCGCGCCGCTTTGATGAGCAGGGCATCGCCCAACAGGTCCGGCACCAAGCGCACTGCGGTGCCATGGCTCAGCGCTACCCCGGCATCCTCAAGGGTCGCCAGGTGCTGCGCGCAGAGATCGAACGGCAACCTGGTCAGGGCTTCCAGCGATGTACGGACCTCCGGTTCCGCGAGGCGCACAGGCTGGAACGCGGCGAGGGCGCAAAGCAGTTCCTGGGGTACCTGGCCGGAAGCCGGGTCGGCGGTCAGAGCCTCAGCAAGCCGGTCCGTAAGTTCCAAGTGGAGTTGCTCGTCGCCTTCGAACCTCTGCGGATCCACAGCGCCGCTGTTGATCAGCGCCGCGCCGGTGACGATCAGCAGCGGACAATCCCGTGCCGCTGCGGCGAGCCTCGGTGCATGGAGCCGTACCGCTTCGTCCAGAATCTCGCTGGCCAAGGAGAGCGCGTCGTCGAACTCCAGGTCCCCGATCTCGACCACAGTGGCCTCGCTCACCTGCAGGCCAGCCCGGGCAAGTGCGCGGCGGGCATGGACCATGCCGTAGGGCCGTAGGGAGAGCAGCACGTTGGCGGACGTGTTGACGCTGCGGACCCCGGAGACGATCTTTTCCAGAGGGAGGGTGTCGTCGTGTGCATCGTCGACGATCACCAGCAGTTCGCCGGTGCTCGGCAGTTCCCTGAACGCGCCCGGGCCGATGGAGGAACCAGGGCCGAGCACCCGTACTTCGACGGTGGGCTCTGCGTCGCGCATTGCTTCACACAGGGCCGTCACGATCTTCGTCTTCCCGGCTCCGCCCCGGCCGACGAGGAGCGCGACGCGTCCTTGCTCGTTTCTGGCGAACGGTACGAGGCTGGCCATTGTCTGCGTGCGTCCGACGAGTCGCCAACGGTGGGTGTAGACCGAGCCCTTGTTCACCTGGCGGAGGTAGTCGTCGGGTTTCATCCAGGGATCCGGCTCCACGGCCCCCTGTACCAGCGTGTCAATGTGCATGTAGCCGGTGTTGGCGATTCCGCCCCCGCTGGCAGTTGCTTGCCCGGTGTAGGACAGGCGTACTGGGGGGTGAGGAGTGTCGCCGGTTACCGGGGCCGGACCGCGGTAACCAGTCACGGCCATGCCTCCGCTCGTGGCCTGGGCGTTGCCGGTGTCCGCCACGGTTACCGATGGCTCGGGCGCCTCGTCCCGCGCTTTGCCTGATGATGCTTTCGCCATGGGTGCGCGGGTCCTAGTTCGAGTAGTCGATGCCAGAGACGGAGTCCGTGCCGCTGGCTTCTCCCGTACGCTCGGCTGTGGCCGCGCCGCGCCCCCGGCCACCCGGTCGTCTGATACCGGTGACGCCGCCGCCAGTCGCCTTTCCGGTTCGGCTGGCCTTGTCTGTGGGGCCAGCCGGGGACGGGTTCTGCAACAGGGCCCAAACCAGGGCCACGATGCCGACGGCGGCTTGGATGGAGGCGCCGGCCAGCGCTCCCGCTTCGGGGTTGTTCAGCAGCCAGATCAGCGGCGTGGAGACAATCCCTACCACCGCCAGCACGATGACCGTGATCTTCCGCCCCTGCGTCATGCCGGTCCTCCCACTGGGCCGTCAGAACGGCGACCCGCCCATCCGTACGGCCTTGCCACATCTTCGTCTACAAGGAACGCGCTCTGCGTCCCTCATGGTTCCGGGCTCCTCACACGGCATGCGCGGCATCGCTGGCGGTGCACAGCGATGGGTGGCCTTCCTTGGGCATGCCAAGCCGTACTTGCCCAACTTGGCTGCACTCGCAATAGGCGGGCTGAGCTGGGCAAAGTGATCCGCCCCTAGATAGCCAGCGCTGCAGTTTCGGTGGGACTTGATCACACTGCTGATCAGATCCAGAGGGACTGCTCATCTTTGCTGGGAACGGACAACTGTCGTGTCCTGTCCCAAGGCGCACGGGCAAGATCGTGGCGCACTATTGCAAGCAGGTGCTTGCAATAGTTAGCGCGGGGGTGCACTGTGGAGGTATGGCATCGCTCAACGTCGGCAATCTCGGTGAGTATCTGCGCGAGCAGCGGAGGAACGCTCAGCTGTCGTTGCGGCAGCTCGCCGACGCCGCCGGGGTGTCCAATCCGTATCTGAGTCAGATCGAGCGGGGGCTGCGCAAGCCGAGCGCGGAGGTGTTGCAGCAGGTCGCCAAGGCGCTGCGGATCTCCGCGGAGACGCTGTACGTGCGGGCGGGGATCCTCGACGCCGAGCGTGATCGCGACGAGGTCGAGACGCGCGCGGTCATCCTCGCCGACCCCACGCTCACCGAGCAGCAGAAGCAGGCGCTGCTCCAGATCTACGAGTCCTTCCGCAAGGAGAACGGCTTCGGGCCCGACGGCGCCAGACCCGACGGCCCGGACAGTGACGCCGGCAGTGCCATCGCCGACGCCGATCCGCAGCAGACGGCCAGTTGACCGGACCAGGGGACCGGCCGCCCGCCTGCGGATCCGCACCACCCTCCGCCGAATCCACGGCGAACGAACTGAACGCGAACGACCCGAACAAAGGGAGGACCATCACCATGGCCATCACGGACGACCTGCGCAAGACCCTCAGCGACCCGACCCCGCTCTACTTCGCCGCAGGCGCCGCCGACCTGGCCTTCCAGGAGGCCAAGAAGGTGCCTGGCCTGGTGGAGCAGTTGCGCGCCGAGGCCCCGGCCCGCTTCGAGGCCGTTCGCAGCACCGACCCCAAGGCCGTACAGGAGAAGGCCACAGCCCGCGCCAAGGAGGCCGGTGCCAAGGCCAAGGAGGCGCAGGAGAACCTGCAGACCAAGGTCAACGAGTTCTTCGCCACCCTCGACGGCGACCTGAAGAAGCTCGGCACCACCCTCGACGCCGACCTCAAGAAGCTCGGCGAGTCCGCCCAGGACCTCGCCCTGCGGGGCGTCGGTGTCGCCGCCGAGTACGCGGTCAAGGCCCGTGAGACCTACGAGAAGGTCGCCGAGCACGGCGAGCAGGCCGTGAAGCAGTGGCGCGGCGAGGCCGCCGAGGAGATCGAGGAGCTGGCCATCGCGGTCGAGCCCAACGCCGAGCCGAAGACCGAGCCGAAGGCCCAGCCCGTCGCGGTCGAGGAGGGGCCCGCCGAGGCCAAGGCCGCTCCCACCAAGAAGACCGCCGCCAAGAAGGCCCCGGCTCGCAAGACCACCGCGAAGAAGACCACCCCGCCCGCCAAGTGAACCCCGGCGGGACCGACGGGCCGGGCACTCCTACGGTGTCCGGCCCGTTCTTCGGGTAGCCGTGACGCGGTTGCGGGTACGGTGACCGGGTAAGGACGAGCTGAGACGGGTGGTGGACGTCGTGCTGATGCAGGGCTTCGCAGGGTTCATGTGGCTGCTCTACCTGGCCATGCTGGCGCTCGCCGTCGTGGCGTTCGCGATGGCCGCCCTCTTCCGCGAGGACGCGTACCGAGCCGCCGGCAAGCAGAACAAGGGCTTCTGGCTGATCCTCCTCGGCATCGCCGTCGCCGTGAATCTGCTGATCCCGATGCTCTTCCTCCAGATCATCGGCCTCATCGCGTCGATCGTCTTCTTCGTCGACGTCCGCCCCGCGCTGCAGCAGGTCTCGGGTGGCAGAGGCGGAAAGGGAGGCCGGGGGTCGAGCAGCGACGGTCCCTACGGGCCCTGGAACGGCGGCCGATAAGGCCGATCAGGGGGTCGGGGCCGGGGCGGAAGCCCCGACTGCTCACTCATCCCGCTCAAGCAGGAGCAACGCCACGTCATCGGCCAGCTCACCCCCATTGAGCTCCCGTACCTCCTGCACCGCCGCCTGCAGCAGTTCCTCCCCCCGCAGCCCCTCACCCAGCTGCCGGCGGATCATCTCCACCATCCCGTCCTGCCCCAGTCGCTCCCGGGATCCCGCGCCGACCCGTCCCTCGATCAGCCCGTCGGTGTAGAGCAGCAGGCTCCACTGCGCCCCCAGCTCCACCTGCATCCGCGGCCACCGGGCCCCGGGCAGCAGTCCCAGCGCCGGCCCGTTGTTCTCGTACGGCAGCAGCCGTGCGGGCCAGCCCGGCCCGGCGACCAGTGGTGCCGGGTGTCCGGCCAGGCACAGGCCCGCCCGGCGCCCGTCCGGCGCGATGTCCACCGTGCACAGGGTCGCGAAGATCTCGTCGTCGCCCCGCTCGTGCTCCAGCACCTCCTGAAGGGTCCCCAGCAGCTCGTCGCCGCACAGCCCGGCCAGGGTCAGCGCGCGCCACGCGATCCGCAGCTCCACGCCGAGCGCCGCCTCGTCGGGGCCGTGCCCGCAGACGTCGCCGATCATGGCGTGCACGGTGCCGTCGGGGGTGCGCACGGTGTCGTAGAAGTCACCGCCGAGCAGCGCGCGTGAGCGGCCGGGCCGGTAGCGGGCGGCGAAGCGCAGCGGGGAGCCCTCGAGCAGGGGCGTGGGCAGCAGGCCGCGCTCCAGGCGGGCGTTCTCCTGCGCGCGCAGCTTCCCCTCGGCGAGCCGTCGCTCGGCGGAGTCGGAGCGCTTGCGCTCCACCGCGTACCGGATCGCCCGGCTCAGCAGCCGCCCGTCCAGCTCGTCGCGGAAGAGGTAGTCCTGGGCCCCCACGCGCACCGCCTCCGCGCCGCGCTCGGCGTCGCCGGACGCGGTCAGCGCCAGCACGGCGTGCCGGGGTGCGAGGCGCAGCACCTGCTTGAGGACGGCGAGCTCGTCGTCGCCGTCCTGCGTGCGGCCGGACGGCGCCAGCGCGAGGTCGAGCAGGATGCAGTGGACGTCGTCCGTGAGCAGCCGCTCCGCCTCGGTGAGGTTGCGGGCGGTGCGCACGCGGATCGGCCGGCCGGCCGAGTCCAGCAGGTCCGGCAGGACCGGCGCGGCGGCCGGGTCGTCCTGGATGAGCAGCAGCGTCAGGTTGGTGGGGGCGGTGTCGGAGGCACCGCTGCCGTTGGGAGTGATGTTCTTCTCGACCTCGACCGCCTGACCACTATCCACGACCGGGATGGCTCTCTGCCGCGGTATGGGTACGGGCATCGTTTCGGGTTCCTTCCCTCCCCCCGAGGGCACGGTGGGGCGAGGGACCTCGACCCACCGACGGGGACCATAGCCGGAGAGTGCGCCGCAACGGAATGGTGCGCGGCACGGAGCTTGATCTCAGGCCAGCGTCATATGCCGCTTTACCTACCGCAGTTGGGCACGCCGACATCCGGCCGGGGATGACGAACGTCACGTCCGTACGGCGTTTGACGACCGGTCGGCGTGCGCTGGGTCACGTGGCACCCATCACGAAACCGGCATTTCACTCCCAATCCCTCAGGCGTCCGGTCGGACCACGCCCAGGATCGGCATGGAACCCGCCCCCGCCAGTGTCACGTTCCGGCCCGGCCGAGGGGCGTGGACCATCGCGCCGCCGCCCACGTACAGCGCGACATGGCTGGCGTCCTCGAAGTAGATGATCAGGTCGCCGGGGCGCATGTCCTTGATGTCGACGCGCTTGAGCTGCTTCCACTGCTCCTGCGAGGTGCGCGGAATGCCCCGTCCGGCGCTGGCCCACGCCTGTGAGGTGAGCCCCGAGCAGTCGTACGACCTCGGGCCCTCGGCGCCCCATTCGTACGGCTTGCCCATCTGTGCGGTGGCGTACTTCACGGCCTGCTCGCCCTGCGCGGACGCCTTGCCCTGGACGCCCGCCAGCACGCCGGTGTCCAGCCAGGCGGTCTGCGCCTGCCGTGCGGCCTCCTGCTCCAGCTTGGCGAGGCGTTCCTTCTCCTCCCGCTCCAGCTGGGACTCGAGCTCCTCGGCGGCCGCGATCTGCTGCTCTATCCGCTTCTGGGCGGCCTCCTTGGCCTTGCGGTTGGCCTCCAGTTTCTGCCACTGCGCGGAGGCGTCCGTGGCGTACTGCTCCAAGTCCTGCTGGGTCTGGTCGAGTTCGGCGATCAGGTCCCTGGTCGCCTTCTGGCCCTGGAGCACCCGGCCGGTGCCGTCGAGAAACTCCTGCGGGTCGTCACTCAGCAGCAGCTGGGCCTCGTCCGACAGCCCGCCGGTGCGGTACTGGGCGCGGGCGGCGGCCCCCGCGCGCTTCTTCAACGCGGCCAGCTTCTCCCGGCCTTCGACGATCTTCTTGGCCAGCGCCACGATCGCCTCGGACTGCTGCTTCGTCGCCTCCTCGGCGGCGTTGTAGGCGTCGGTGGCGACCGCCGCGTCGTGGTAGAGCGCGTCGAGCTTCAGGCGTACGGCGTCGAGGTCCTGGTTGGGTACGGGGTTCGGGGCCGCCGCCGACGAGGAAGGGCTGGGGCTCGGCCCGGGGCTCTTCGCGAACGCGGTACCCGGTGCCGTAAGGACGGTGACCGCACAGACCACGGTCACGGCCACCGCGAGCACGCCGCGCTTGCCCGTCCCCGTACGCGCACCCATACCGCTCCCCCCAACTGATTTACCGTCAGTAACTTACGGACATCGGGGGGATCGTGCCATGTCGCGCCGGAAAACGACAGAGGCAGAACGCCACAGGCGACGACACAGGCGGCGCGTCCCCCCGCCCTTGTGACGAACACCGCACGGAGATCGTTCCGGACACGCCGAGCGACCCGACGAGCTTTGCTGTGGCCGGCCTCCTCACGACCGGGGTGCCAACGCCTCCCACCGCACGGTCACTTCGCCCTGCCGCCACCGCACCGGCCCGTCCGTCACCGGCCAGTCGGCCGTCAGATCCCGCACCGCCCGGATCCAGCGCTGCCGGGCGCCGTACGACGCGTAGGGCGCGGCGGCCGCCCAGGCGCGGTCGAAGTCGCGCAGGAAGGCGTGCACCGGCTCGCCCGGCACATTGCGGTGGATCAGCGCCTTCGGAAGGCGCTCCGCGAGGTCCGACGGCCGCTCCAGCGAGCCCAGTCGGGTCGCGAACGTCACCGTGCGCGGGCCCTCCGGCCCGAGCGCCACCCACACATGCCGCCGCCCGATCTCGTCACACGTCCCCTCGACCAGCAGCCCGCCCGGCGCCAGCCGGGAACACAGCCGCTCCCACACGGCGGCCACCTCGGCCTCGTCGTACTGCCGCAGCACATTGGCGGCCCGGATCAGCTGGGGCCGCTGGGGGACCGGGATCTCGAACCCCCCGTGCCGGAAGGCGAGCCCCTCCCGCTCGTAGGGCCGCGCGGCCGCCACGCGCGCGGGGTCGATCTCGACGCCCACCACGCGCGCGTGCGGCGCGACCGTGCGGAGCCGCGTGAGCAGTTCCACCGCCGTCCAGGGGGCCGCCCCGTACCCGAGGTCGACGGCGACCGGCGCCCCCGCCCGCCGAAGCCCGGAGCCATGCGTCGCCGCGATCCACCGGTCCATCCGCCGCAGCCGGTTCGGATTGGTGGTCCCGCGGGTGACGGTGCCCACGGGGCGGGCGGCGGAGCGGGAAGACATACGTACGAGGGTATGCGCTCACCCACGCCACCCCACCCCGCCGGACTCCCGTACGCCCACGCCCCGTCGGACTCCCGCCTTGCCCGGTCGCCGCGATGCCCTTGCGTCGGTCGGACGCGCGACTTCCGCGCCCTGTCGGACCCGCGGCACCCCTCGCCCCGACCCGCGACTTCCCCGCCCTGTCGGACCCGCGGCACCTCTCGCCCCGACCCGCGACTTCCCCGCCCTGCCGGACCCGCGGCACCCCACGCCCCGACCCGCGCCTTCCCCGCCCTGCCGGACCCGCGGCACCCCACGCCCCGACCCGCGGCTCCCCGCCCCGCCGGACCCGCGACACCCCACGCCCCGACCCGCGGCTCCCCGCCCTGCCGGACCCGCGGCACCCCACGCCCCGACCCGCGGCTCCCCGCCCCGCCGGACCCGCGACACCCCCGTCCCGCCGATCACCGCAACGCCCCACCCTCTCGAACGGTTGAGCGACTGGCGGTAATCGTTCGGCAAAAACCGCCGCTCCGGAAACCCGTCCGGAATGGGAACGACTTCCTCCGGTGTTGCCACCCGTGGAGGTGCCCCGCCCTCCTGTTCGGCCTGCCCGCAGCAAGGACCCGCAAGGAGGATCGCCACGTGAGCCAGTACGTCAGCAGACTCGGGCGTCGCTCTCCGGCCACGCCCTCCCGGCTCCGACTGCCTCACCGCAGGCCACGCCGCATCGCCATGCTCTCCGTACACACCTCACCGCTGCACCAGCCCGGCACCGGAGACGCCGGCGGCATGAACGTCTACATCGTGGAGCTGGCGCAGCGCCTCGCCGCGATCAACATCGACGTCGAGATCTTCACCCGGGCCACCACCGCCGCCCTCCCGCCCTCCGTCCAGCTCTCCCCCGGCGTCCTCGTCCGGCACGTCGACGCCGGCCCCTACGAGGGCCTCGCCAAGGAGGACCTCCCGGCGCAGCTGTGCGCCTTCACGCACGGCGTGATGCAGGCGTGGGCCGGCCACCGCCCCGGCCACTACGACCTCGTCCACTCCCACTACTGGCTCTCCGGCCACGTCGGCTGGCTCGCCGCCCAGCGCTGGGGCGTCCCCCTCGTGCACGCCATGCACACCATGGCCAAGGTCAAGAACGCCAACCTCGCCGCCGGCGACACCCCCGAACCGCCCGCCCGCGTCATCGGCGAGACCCAGATCGTCGACGCCGCCGACCGCCTCATCGCCAACACCGCCGAAGAGGCCGACGAACTCGTCCGGCACTACTCCGCCGACCCCGGCAAGGTCGCCGTCGTCCACCCCGGCGTCAACCTCGACCGGTTCCGCCCCGCCGACGGCCGCGCCGCCGCCCGCGCCCGCCTGGACCTCCCGCAGGACGCGGTGATCCCCCTCTTCGCGGGCCGCATCCAGCCCCTGAAGGCCCCGGACGTCCTGCTGCGCGCTGTGGCGGTGCTGCTGGACGAGCGCCCCGAGCTGCGCTCCCGGATCGTCGTCCCCGTCGTCGGCGGCCCCAGCGGCAGTGGCCTCGCCAAACCGGAGGGCCTGCAGAAACTGGCCGCCCGCCTCGGCATCGCCGACGTCGTACGGTTCCGCCCGCCCGTCGGCCAGGAGCAGCTCGCGGACTGGTTCCGCGCCGCGTCCGTCCTGGTCGTACCGTCCTACAGCGAGTCCTTTGGCCTGGTCGCCATAGAGGCGCAGGCCGCCGGGACGCCGGTGCTGGCCGCCGCGGTCGGGGGCCTGCCGGTGGCCGTGCGCGACCGCGAGACCGGCTTCCTCGTGCAGGGGCACGACCCGGCGTCGTACGCGCGCGTGCTGGCCCGTTTCGCCGACGAGCCGCAGCTGACCCCCCGTATGGGTACGGCCGCCGCCCGGCACGCCCAGTCCTTCGGCTGGGACACCGCGGCCGCCGCCACCGCCGAGGTCTACACGGCCGCGCTGCACGCCCACCGCCGTCGCGTACGCTCCCACCATGGGTGACGCACAGCAGAAGGCCACCGCGCAGACCGTCGAGGACGCCCTCCGGGACGCCGAAGTGGAGTGGGAGAGCCCCCAGCCCGGCAGCTACGTCGCCAGACTCCCCGGCACCCGCAAGCTGTCCACGACGGTCTCCCTCCTCGTCGGCCGCCACTCCCTCTCGCTCAACGCCTTCGTCATCCGCCACCCCGACGAGAACGAGACAGGCGTCCACCGCTGGCTCCTGGAACGCAACCTCAAGCTGTACGGCGTGAGTTACGCCGTCGACCGCCTCGGCGACGTCTACGTCACCGCCCGCCTCCCCCTCGCCTCCGTGACCGCCGAGGAGATCGACCGCCTGCTCGGCCAGGTCCTGGAGGCGACCGACGGCGCCTTCAACACCCTTCTGGAGCTGGGCTTCGCCTCCGCGATCCGCAAGGAGTACGCCTGGCGGGTCGCGCGCGGGGAGTCCACCCGCAACCTGGAGGCGTTCAGCCACCTGACGCGGCGGCCCGCCGAGGAACCGTCGACGTGACCGGCCCAGGCACCCTGAGCACGTCGTAGCCGACGAACGAGAACATCCGCCGCCCGGCCGGCCACGGCCCGCCCTCCCCGACGTACCGGTGCGCGCCCACCCCGTACGGGACGTCCGGGCCGGACACCCACAGCGCCTCGAAGTCGCGCTCCTTGAGCCAGTCGCACACCCCGGTGTCGTAGTGCCGCGTCCGCGTCCACACCAGCACCCCGCCCGGCCGGCACAGCCGCGTGCAGTAGTCGAAGGCACGCCGCACGTCGTCCTCGGTGATGTTGCCGAGCACCCCGCACATCAGCACCACATCCGCGGGCGCCATCCCGGCGTAGGCGTCGGTCGCGGACGCGTCCCCGGCGACCACCTCCACCACCCCGTCCAGCCCGGCCTCCGCCGCGAGCCGCCGTGCCGCGGCCACGTTCCGCTCGTCCAGCTCCACCAGCCGCGCCCGTACGTCGTCCCGCCGGGGATGCTCCGCCAGTACGCCGATGAGGTCCCGCCCCTGCCCCGCACAGGCGCTGACCACCCGCAGCGGCCCGGGCGGCGCCTCGTCGAGGGCGGCCGCTATCCGCTCCTGGACGAGCTCCAGGCGCCTGCTGAGATAGGAGTCGGGCGAGTCGTACGCGTCATGCCACTCGTGCCAGTCCACGACCTTGATACTTCACTGTTTGACGGCCGCACATGCACACGGCCGCACATGCGAACTGGTCTCACGGGCGCGCGGACGTGTCCGTGACGGGGGCCGGGACCTCCGCGCGGGTCGTCCGCTCGTCGGGCAGGCGCCGCATGAGCACGGCGTACCCGGCGCCCGCCGCCGTACCGACGACGGCACACATGCCCCACAGCCACTCGGCACCGAACCGGTCGATGACGACACCGGACATCAGCGGGGCGACGAGGGAGGCGACGGCCCACGACAGCGTGTACATGCCCTGGTAGCGGCCGCGCCCCCGCACCGGCGAGAGCCGGACCACGAGCCCGGTCTGCGTCGGCGCGCTGACGATCTCGGCGAGGGTCCACACGCAGCAAGTCGAGGCCGCCCGGAGTGGTCACTCACACGGGTGGTGTTGATCGATTGCCTGACCGATCGGGGGACGTGTGGTCTAGGTTCACGGCATGTCGCGCTTCCGGATGTACCCGACGTGTGAGCAGGAGCAGCAGATGCTGCTGCACTGCGCGCACGCCCGGTATGTCTGGAACCTCGCCGTGGAGCAACACGCGCACTGGAAGCCGGGCCGCGCGTCCGCGCCCGTTTCGCCGAGCAGTGTCGCCAGCCGACCGAGGCGCGACGGGAGAACGAATGGCCGGCCGCCGGGAACGCGGACGTGCAGCAGCAGGCGCTGAAGGACTTCGCCAGGGCCAAAAACGCCCGCTTCACCTCCGGCTTCGGCGAGCCGACCTGGCGCAGGAAGCACGTGCACGAGGGCTTCCGCGTCATCGGGACCGATCGCGTCCCGGAATACGAGGCCGACGGCTCACCGAAGCTGAACGCCAAGGGCAAGCAGGTCCTGGGCCGGTCGGTGGTGGTGGTGCAGAAGCTCAACAGAAGATGGGCGCAGGTGAAGGTACCCGGCTGCGGCTGGGTCCGCTTCCGCCTCACCCGCGCCAACGGCCACCAGCCGTTCGAGCGCCCGTGAACCTCAACCCACCTGGGTTGGAATCCCCCTCTTTTTTGAGAAGGGGAGGTTGTCAAAGCCACCAGAACTCACGGGGCGTCCGGAGACGGACTGCCGGGCGGCACGTCTGAGGCCGGCGACGGGCGGACCCCTGATGTAAGTGGCTGACAAGCTCTTCGCGACTTACAATGGCTGCTGAGGCGGCGACCACTCAATCAACCAGCCTCGTCAACCGTCCGCTGGGCGGGCAGGGGCACCTGCACCCCAAACCCTTGGATTACGCTCGGACGCATGGCCGACGCACCGTACAAGCTGATCCTCCTCCGCCACGGCGAGAGCGAGTGGAACGCGAAGAACCTGTTCACCGGCTGGGTGGACGTCAACCTCAACGAGAAGGGCGAGAAGGAGGCGATCCGCGGCGGTGAGCTGCTCAAGGACGCCGGCCTGCTGCCCGACGTGGTCCACACGTCCCTCCAGAAGCGAGCGATCCGCACCGCCCAGCTCGCCCTCGAGTCCGCGGACCGCCACTGGATCCCCGTCCACCGCAGCTGGCGCCTGAACGAGCGCCACTACGGCGCCCTCCAGGGCAAGGACAAGGCCCAGACCCTCGCCGAGTTCGGCGAGGAGCAGTTCATGCTGTGGCGCCGCTCCTACGACACCCCGCCCCCGCCGCTCGAGGACGGCGCGGAGTGGTCCCAGTCGGACGACCCCCGCTACGCGACGATCCCGCCGGAGCTCCGCCCCCGCACGGAGTGCCTCAAGGACGTCGTCCTGCGCATGCTCCCGTACTGGTACGACGGCATCGTCCCCGACCTCCTCACCGGCCGCACGGTCCTCATCGCCGCCCACGGCAACTCCCTGCGCGCCCTCGTCAAGCACCTCGACGGCATCTCCGACGCCGACATCGCGGGCCTGAACATCCCCACGGGCATCCCCCTGTACTACGAACTCGACACCGACTTCAAGCCGGTCACCCCAGGCGGCAAGTACCTGGACCCGGCCGCGGCCGCAGCGGCCATCGAGGCGGTCAAGAACCAGGGCAAGAAGAAGTAGCGCCCCTCGCTGAAGCCCCCTGCCTGCGGCCTCGCCGTCTGCAGGGGGCTCGGTGTTTTCAGGTGTGAGGAGCTCAATGGATCTTTCGCCGACGGCGCTCAACCGTGTGGCGAACAGCTGCATCGGGGCCGTTCCGGCAGCCGGAGGCATCGGCGTCGCCTATCGGCTCGGCGTGAGGCGGGCAGTCACGGCTGGTGGTCCGCGGCCTCCTGCGCACTCGGGTGATCGACCGGAGCGAGGTGGACCCCCGTCACGGCCCTGATGCAGGGTTCGGGTGAGATCGCGGCCACCCGGCTCCACAAGGAGCGCGCGGTCAGGAGGCTGCGACGCTGGGCGGGGCGGCGGTAGGACTGGCTCATTACCCGTCGGGTAATCGACCGCTCTCCCCGCCCCCGGCAGGATCGGACGTGTCGGTGGGAGTTCCCGTCGTGGTCCGGTCGTAGCCGTGAGGAGAGAGGCATGTCCGTGAAGTCCAGTGCTGGGACGGTCGGTTCGGATGCCGAGGTCACCCGGGCCGTAGTCGAGGAGTTTCTCGCCGCGCGGATGGCCGGGGACACCGGGCGGCTCGTCGGGTTGTTCGCCGATGAGGTGGACTGGGTGCTGGCCGAGAATCCTGGGGTGCCGTGGATCCGGCCTCGCTCTTCCGCCGCCGAATGTGCCGCGCAGGGTGCGGAGTTGATGGAGCACACCGTGCCCGAGGATGCGCGGGCCTCTGTCGATGCGTTTCTCGTCGATGGTGCCGATGCCGTCCTGATGGGGCATCTGTCCGGGACCGTGCGGGCGACCGGGAAGTCCTTCGAGGGGCCGTTTGCGCTGCGGCTCACCGTCGAGGGTGGGCGGATCGTCCGGCATCACCTGTACGAGAACAGCCTGTCGATCGCCGAGGCGTGTGCGCCGTGAAGGGGGAGAGGGGCACCGGTGGCGTCACCGGTGCCCCTCTCCGTCGTACGGCGTCGTACGGCGTGGTCAGCCGCACTGGCAGGGGCTGCCCGACTGGCAGCCGCAACCGCAGCCCGATCCGCAGCCGCAGGCGGCGATCAGGTTGAGGCTCCTGATCTCCGCGGGCTGTTCGGTGGGGCGGTCCTGGGTGGGGTCGGGGGTCGTGCTGGGGGATTCGGCCATGGTCCCTCCTCAAGGCTGGTGCCTGTGCCCATTGCATGCCCCGTCCACTGGGCGCATCAACGGCGCACAGTGGCTTGCACGCGCCCCGAACTGGCAGAAACCGAGCTGTCCCTCTCGGCCGTGACTGGCGCATGTCGCGCATGGTGGCCAAGGAGCCCTCCGGGGCCCGAGGTACCGGTGCCGGGGCCGCCGGCGCGCGCCCAGGCAGAGCCCACGAGCCACGCCGGGGGGCCGGCGTATGCCCGAGAGGGAGCCAAGGAGCCCCCGCCGAGAGTCCACGGGCTGCTGCCGGGACTGCCGGCGCGTGCCACCGAGTGGCCCCTGGTGCCCTGTCGGCTGGCGTGTGCGCGGCCCTGGGTGTGGGCAATTGAGTCCGCGCTGGGGTGGTTGGCGCGGTGTCCGAGGAGCCCGTGGTGCCCTGCCCGGTGGCGTGCGCGCGGCCCACCCGGCTCAGGGTCCCCGTCGGGGTGGCGTGCGCGGGCCCTCGGAGGGGGCCGACAGTCACCACCCCCGATCGCCTACGCCCCCTCCACCGTCGACGGCAGCTCCTGCTGGAGTTCGTCCGCGTGTTCGCCGGTGACCAGGAAGACGACGCGCTTGGCGACGGCGACCGCGTGGTCGGCGTAGCGCTCGTAGTAGCGGCCCAGGAGGGTGACGTCGACGGCCGTCTCGATGCCGTGCTTCCAGCGCTCGTCCATGAGGTGCTGGAAGAGGGTGCGGTGGAGGAGGTCCATCTCGTCGTCGTCCTGCTCCAGCTGGAGGGCCAGGTCGACGTCCTTCGTGATGATCACCTCGGCCGCCTTCGCCATCAGGCGCTGCGCCAGCTGTCCCATCTCCAGGATCGTCGCGTGCAGGTCGCGCGGCACCGCCCGCTCCGGGAAGCGGAGCCGGGCCAGCTTGGCGACGTGCTGGGCGAGGTCACCCGAGCGTTCCAGGTCGGCGGACATCCGCAGCGACGTGACGACGATCCGCAGGTCCGTCGCCACCGGCTGCTGCCGGGCGAGCAGGGCTATGGCCCGGGCCTCCAGGTCGTGCTGCAGCTCGTCGACCTTCTTGTCGGCCTCGATGACACTCTCGGCCAGCTTCAGATCCGCGTCGAGCATCGCGGTGGTGGCGCGTCCGATCGCCGACCCGACCAGCCGGGCCATCTCCACCAGACCGTCGCCGATCGAATCCAGTTCCTCGTGGTACGCGTCACGCATCAGGCATCCCTCTCATACTCATCTGTGTGTCCTGGGGCCACGCTCCCACGGTCCGCCCCGTACGCGTCGGTTTCCGTCACCTCAAATGAACCACCCTTGGCTCCAAGGTGAACTCTGAGCGACGAGTGCTTGAGGTCGCACCTCGACGGCTGTGGCCATGTCGTACCCCATGCCTAACCTGGACGCATGGACGTGAACGCGGCGGTCGCCGCAGCGGCAGCGATCGCCGGGGTGCTCACCGGCGTCATCGCCATGCTGGCGTTCCGTTGGAGCGAACGCGACCTGAAGCGCCCCACCCGCACCTCCCTGCACACCGACCCGGTCCTGCCCCCGGGCGTGGACACCGTGCTCTCCGTGCTGCGCTCCTCCGCGGTCGTCCTCGACGAGGCCGACGCCGTCGTCAAGGCCAGCTCGGCCGCGTACGCCCTCGGACTGGTCCGCGGCGGCAAGCTCGCCGTGGAGCCCATGCTCCAGATGGCCCGCGACACCCGGCGCGACGGGGAGATACGCCAGGTCGAGCTGGACCTGCCCCGGCGCGGCGGCGGACGCGGCGAGGCGCTCGCGGTCTCCGCGCGCGTGGCGCCCCTCGGCTCCCGGCTCGTGCTGCTGCTGGTCGAGGACCTCACCGAGGCCCGGCGCATCGAGGCGGTACGGCGCGACTTCGTCGCGAACGTCAGCCATGAGCTGAAGACCCCGGTCGGCGCGCTCTCCCTCCTCTCCGAGGCCGTCCTCGACGCCTCGGACGACCCGGAGGCCGTGGAGCGCTTCGCCGGCCGGATGCAGATCGAGGCCACCCGCCTCACCAACCTGGTGCAGGAGCTCATCGACCTGTCGAGGGTGCAGAACGACGATCCGCTGGAGGACGCGGAGCCCGTCCGGGTGGACGAGCTGGTCGCCGAGGCGATCGACCGCTGCCGGCACCAGGCCGGCACCAAGCAGATCACCATGGCCGCCGGCGGCACCGCCGACCTGCACGTATGGGGCCACCGCGGCCAGCTCGCGGCCGCCCTCGGCAATCTCGTCGAGAACGCCGTCAACTACTCCCCGGCCCGCACCCGCGTCGGCATCGCCGCACGCCGGGTGACCGCGCACGGCGGGGACATGATCGAGATCGCCGTGACCGACCAGGGCATCGGCATCTCCGACAAGGACAAGGAGCGCATCTTCGAGCGCTTCTACCGCGTCGACCCGGCCCGCTCCCGTGCCACCGGCGGTACGGGCCTCGGGCTGGCGATCGTCAAGCACGTGGCCGCCTCGCACGGCGGGGAGGTCACGGTGTGGAGCGCCGAGGGTCAGGGCTCCACGTTCACCCTGCGACTCCCGGAGGCGGGCGCGGCCCGCAACCGGGACCGGCAGCACTCCGACACCGACGCTCTGGACACTCCCGACGACGAGTCCCCGAGCGGCCCCGGACACCCGGCCGACCCGACCCGCACCTCATCCCACGCCTCACCTCACGCCTCACCCCAGTCGTCACCTCACGAACCCCCCGACTCCACCGCGTACGAAACGCTTCCCGCTCCGGAGGTCCTTCCGTGACCCGTGTGCTCGTCGTCGAGGACGAGGAGTCCTTCTCCGACGCCCTGTCGTACATGCTCCGCAAGGAGGGCTTCGAGGTCGCCGTCGCGGCGACCGGCCCCGACGGACTCGACGAGTTCGAGCGCAACGGCGCCGACCTCGTCCTCCTCGACCTGATGCTGCCGGGGCTGCCCGGCACGGAGGTGTGCCGCCAGCTGCGCGGCCGCTCCAACGTCCCCGTGATCATGGTGACCGCCAAGGACAGCGAGATCGACAAGGTCGTCGGCCTGGAGATAGGGGCCGACGACTACGTCACCAAGCCGTTCTCCTCCCGTGAGCTGGTCGCCCGCATCCGCGCGGTGCTGCGCCGGCGCGGCGAGCCGGAGGAGGTCGCTCCGGCCGCCCTGGAGGCGGGCCCGGTCCGCATGGACGTCGACCGCCACGTCGTGACGGTCTCCGGCTCGAAGGTAGACCTCCCCCTCAAGGAGTTCGACCTCCTGGAAATGCTGCTGCGCAACGCCGGCCGCGTCCTCACCCGTATGCAGCTCATCGACCGCGTCTGGGGCGCCGACTACGTGGGCGACACCAAGACCCTCGACGTCCACGTCAAGCGCCTGCGCGCGAAGATCGAGCCGGACCCGGGCGCGCCGCGCTACCTGGTGACCGTGCGGGGGCTGGGCTACAAGTTCGAGCCGTAGGCCGCCGCGGGAAGAAGGTACGACGAGAAGGGCGGCGCCCCGTGCGGGGTGCCGCCCTTCTCGTGTGCAGGTGTACGCGGCTCAGTGCTGAGCGGCGGACTCCGAAGCGGACGGGGACTCCGTGCCGTGCTCGGCCTCGTCGCCGTGGGAGCCCTCCTCGGAGGACTGCGTCTCGGTGGCGGTCGCCGTCGGGCTGGGCAGGTCGCTCGGGCCCCAGGAGGCGTAGAAGCCCTCGGCGGGGAAGACGAAGGCGCGCAGGCTGACCTCGCCGGTCTCGCTGAAGGCGAAGGTCACCTTCTGGGCGTTGCCGTCCTGGACGTCCTCACCGGGGCTGGTCAGCTCGGCGCTGGCGTTGTTCTCGCCGCCGATGACGAGGGAGCCACCGGCCGGGATGGTGACCTTGTCCTGGCCTTCGGCGGGCTTGAGCTCGGCCTTCCCGGCGCCGTCCACGGTGATCGAGTCCAGCGTCTGGTCGGTGCCGCCGCTGTTGAAGATGGTGGCGGAGACCATGGCCGGGCCGTCGGACTCAGGGTCGGGCTGGGTGATGACCACGGCGTTCTGGATCTTGATGACGCCGACGCTGGTGGCCGCGTTGTCCGGCTTGATCTGCAGCGTCTCCGCGTTGTTGCCGGCGGCGCAGGCGGAGAGCGAGGCGATCGAGATCGCGATGGCGGTGGCGGCGAGGGCGCCGCGTCGAAGGCTGCTGCTCACGGCGGCGGCAACTCCTTGAACGCAGGGGCGGCCTTCCTTATAAGGCCGCCCTAAGGATCTGTCAGCGGCCTTAGGTTACCGAGCCGTTCCCAGGCCGCCGCACCCGACCCGCCTCTAACGGGTGCTGGCCGCCCCCGCGCACCCCTGGCCCGGCTGGTCACTCCAGTCACATCTGACTCATGAGTCACTTTGACATCTTCCTGACGTCCGCCATTCACATAAGCGCCGCCGGACCGGAGCCGAGGATTTTCCGTGAAGGAATGTGCGACCGTCCCGGAATTGATCACTCTCCGTTCGCGACGGACTTCCGAGGGCCCTTCGGCGGATGGCGTGATCAATTCCGGAAACGTCTCGGAACGACCCTCCGACCGCCGAACGGAGTAGCGGAAGTCGCACATCTGGAACCGGACATATGGGGATGTTCGGTCGCCCGTACGGTGCTCCGGATGCGTGTACCGTACGCGTTTGACTCCCGGCGAAGAGCCGCTCCGACCTGCGGATACCTGCTTCCCAAGACCCCGCGCAGCACGTCCCTGTCGCTGTTGTCAAGCCCCGAGATATGCCCTGACCTGCGAAAACGCCATTCAGAAGACGCCGTATCCGTGTTACCCTGGATAGCCACGGAAGGGGTACCTGTCACATGACGTTCAAGGTTGGCGACACCGTGGTCTATCCCCATCACGGGGCCGCGCTGATCGAGGCCATCGAAACTCGCCAGATCAAAGGCGTGGACAAGACCTACTTGGTGCTGAAGGTCGCCCAGGGTGACCTGACGGTGCGTGTGCCAGCGGACAATGCGGAGTTCGTCGGCGTGCGTGATGTGGTCGGTCAGGACGGGCTGGACCGGGTCTTCGAGGTGCTGCGCGCGCCGTACGCCGAGGAGCCCACTAACTGGTCCCGTCGCTACAAGGCAAATCTGGAGAAGCTCGCCTCCGGCGATGTCATCAAGGTCGCGGAAGTCGTGCGTGACCTGTGGCGTCGTGAGCGCGAGCGTGGACTCTCCGCCGGTGAGAAGCGCATGCTCGCCAAGGCGCGCCAGATCCTGGTGAGCGAGCTCGCCCTCGCGGAGAACACCAACGAGGACAAGGCCGAGGCGCTCCTCGACGAGGTCCTCGCGTCCTGACGCCGAGCGGTCGCTCGACTTCAGCACATCGAAATGCCGCGGTGCCCGATGACGAACTCCTGTCGCCGGGCGCTGCGGCATGTTCGTACGCAGCTGCCTATCCCCCTGAAAAACACGAGGTACGCGGGTGCCGGGCCCGGGCTGCTGCCCTCGACCGGCGCGTCACGGAAGGGTTCGGTCAAGGAGTCGCGCCCGGCACTCCTCCAGGCCATACCCACGTAGCCTCAAGCCACAAACCTGACAGGAACCGATGTCTGACGATTCGCTTCCCTCCCCGGTAACCGCCCGCACCGCAGCGGTCATTCCCGCCGCCGGCCGGGGCGTACGCCTCGGCCCGGGCGCCCCCAAGGCACTGCGCACGCTGAACGGCACGCCCATGCTGATCCACGCCGTGCGCGCGCTGGCCGCCTCCCGAGCGGTCTCCCTCGTGGTCGTCGTGGCTCCGCCGGACGGCGCGGCGGAGGTGAAGTCGCTGCTCGACGCGCACGCGCTGCCCGACCGTACGGACTTCGTCGTCGTCCCCGGCGGTGAGAGCCGCCAGGAGTCGGTGAAGCTCGGGCTCGACGCGCTGCCGCCCCATTACGACATCGTGCTCGTCCACGACGCCGCGCGCCCCCTCGTACCGGTCGACACGGTCGACGCGGTCATCGAGGCGGTGCGTGAGGGCGCGTCGGCCGTCGTGCCCGCGCTGCCGCTCGCGGACACGGTGAAGGAGGTCGAGCCGGCGGCCACGCCCGGCGATCTGGAGCCGGTGCTGTCCACGCCGGAGCGGGGGCGGCTGCGGGCGGTGCAGACGCCGCAGGGGTTCGACCGGGCGACGCTGGTCCGCGCGCACGAGACCGTGACGGGTGACGTCACCGACGACGCCAGCATGGTCGAGCAGCTGGGGGAGCGGGTCGTGGTCGTGCCCGGTCATGAGGAGGCGTTCAAGGTGACGCGGCCGCTGGACCTGGTTCTGGCGGAGGCGGTTCTGGCGCGGCGGAGGCTGAACGATGGCTTCTGAGCAGGTGGCGGCACCGGTGCTGCCGCGGGTCGGTATCGGGACCGACATCCATGCCTTCGAGGAGGGGCGGGAGCTGTGGTGCGCCGGGCTGAAGTGGGAGGGGCAGGGGCCTGGTCTGGCCGGGCACTCCGACGCGGATGTCGTCGCTCACGCGGCGTGCAACGCGCTGTTCTCCGCGGCGGGGCTCGGGGATCTCGGGCAGCACTTCGGGACGGGGCGGCCCGAGTGGTCGGGGGCGTCCGGGGTCACGCTTCTGACCGAGGCGGCCCGTATCGTCCGTGAGGCCGGGTTCGTCATCGGGAACGTGGCCGTGCAGGTGGTCGGGCCCCGGCCGAAGATCGGTAAGCGGCGGGCCGAGGCGGAGAAGATCCTCTCGGACGCGGCGGGGGCGCCGGTGTCGGTGTCCGGTGCCACGACGGACGGGCTCGGGTTCCCCGGGAGGGGTGAGGGGCTGATGGCGGTGGCTACGGCGTTGGTGGCGCGGGTCGGCTGACAGGGTGCGGTGGGCTGGTGGGCGGGGGTCGCTCGCCGCGCGGCGGGGTGCCTCCCCCAGAGGGGGACCCCAGCGCCCACCCGTGCCGCCTTGGGGGTACCTCCCAGGCCCTCAAGGCACTGGGGGAGGCACGACTGCCCGCAGCGGCGGCTGCCGACATACCCACTCCTCGCCGCCCACTACCCTGGACCCGTGACTATTCGCCTGTACGACACCAGCGCCCGGCAGATCCGTGACTTCTCCCCGCTCAGGGCGGGCTGTGTCTCGATCTACCTGTGTGGTGCCACCGTGCAGGCGGCCCCGCACATCGGGCACATCCGTTCGGGGCTGAACTTCGACATCATGCGCCGCTGGTTCACGTACCGCGGCTATGACGTCACGTTCATCCGCAACGTCACGGACATCGACGACAAGATCATCGCGAAGTCCGCCGAGCAGGGCCGCCCGTGGTGGGCGATCGGGTACGAGAACGAGCGGGCGTTCACCGACGGGTACACCGCCCTCGGCTGCCTCCCGCCGACCTACGAGCCGCGCGCCACCGGCCATGTCACGGAGATGGTCGAGATGATGCGCGGCCTCATCGAGCGCGGGCACGCGTACGAGGCGGACGGCAACGTCTACTTCGACGTGCGCTCCTTCCCGGGCTACCTGGAGCTGTCCAACCAGGACCTGGAGAACCTGCTCCAGCCCTCCGGGGAGGGCGAGACCGGCAAGCGGGACCCGCGGGACTTCGCGATGTGGAAGGCCGCCAAGCCGGGCGAGCCGACGTGGGAGACGCCGTGGGGGCGGGGACGCCCCGGCTGGCACCTGGAGTGCTCGGCGATGGCGCACAAGTACCTCGGCTCCGCCTTCGACATCCACGGCGGCGGCCTGGACCTGGTCTTCCCGCACCACGAGAACGAGATCGCGCAGGCCAAGGCGTACGGCGACGAGTTCGCCCGCTACTGGGTGCACAACGCCTGGGTCACCATGAGCGGCGAGAAGATGTCGAAGTCGCTCGGCAACAGCGTGCTCGTGAGCGAGATGGTCAAGGCGTGGCGGCCGATCGTGCTCCGCTACTACCTCGGCACCCCGCACTACCGCTCGATGATCGAGTACAGCGAGGAGGCCCTGCGGGAGGCCGAGGCGGCGTTCGGCCGGATCGAGGGCTTCGCGCAGCGCGTCGTCGAGCTGGCCGGCGGTGTCGTCGAGCCCGCCCCCGAGGTCCCGGCCGCGTTCGCGGAGGCGATGGACGACGACCTGGGCGTGCCGCAGGCGCTCGCCGTCGTGCACACCACCGTCCGTCAGGGCAACAGCGCGCTGGCCGCCGACGACAAGGAGGCCGCAGTGGCCCGCCTCGCCGAGGTACGGGCCATGCTCGGCGTGCTCGGTCTGGACCCCCTCGACCCGCACTGGGCGGGTGAGGCGGACCGGGGCGAGGATCTGCACGGCGTCGTCGACAGCCTCGTACACATGGTCCTGGACCAGCGGGAGGCCGCCCGCGCCCGCAAGGACTGGGGCACGGCGGACGCCATCCGCGACCAGCTGGGGCGGTCCGGGCTGGTCATCGAGGACAGCCCGCAGGGCCCGCGCTGGAGCCTCGGCCGGCGCTGAAAACAGCACAGGAGTGTGCCGCCCGGCCTCTCGGGCGGCACACTTGCACTCACGTACGTCCACACGCTTCACGAAGCTTCACGCAGAAGACAGGTAGGTCATGGCCGGAAACAACCGCCGCATGTCCGGCAAGAAGGGCGCGCAGGTCGGCAGTGGCGGCCAGCGGCGCCGGGGCCTGGAGGGCAAGGGGCCGACGCCGCCCGCCGAGATGCGCAAGGGGCACGCCAAGCAGCGCGCCGCGCAGGCCAAGGCGCGCCGCACGCAGGGCCGTCCGCAGCAGCGCCGCGGCGGTGGACGGTCGACGTCCGAGCTGGTCGTCGGCCGCAACCCGGTCGTCGAGGCGCTGCGTGAGGGCGTACCGGCGTCGACGCTGTACGTCCAGCAGTTCATCGACAACGACGAGCGGGTCCGCGAGGCGCTCCAGCTCGCGGCCGAGCGCGGCGGGATCAACCTCATGGAGGCCCCCCGCCCCGAACTCGACCGGATGACCAACGGCCTCAACCACCAGGGCCTGGTCCTCCAGGTCCCGCCCTACGAGTACGCCCACCCCGAGGACCTCGCGGACGCCGCGGCGGACGAGGGTGAGGACCCGCTGATCGTCGCCCTCGACGGCGTCACCGACCCCCGCAACCTGGGCGCCGTCGTCCGGTCCGTGTCGGCGTTCGGCGGTCACGGTGTCGTCGTACCGGAGCGGCGTGCGGCCGGGATGACGGCCGGGGCCTGGAAGACGTCCGCCGGTACCGCCGCCCGGACGCCCGTCGCCCGCGCCACCAATCTGACGCGCGCGCTGGAGTCGTACAAGAAGGCGGGCATCGTGGTCGTCGGGCTCGCCGCCGACGGAGAGGTCGAGCTCGGCGAGCTGGAGGCGCTTCAGGGCCCGGTCGTCATCGTCGTGGGCAGCGAGGGCAAGGGCCTGTCCCGGCTGGTCGGCGAGACGTGCGACTTCCGGGTGCGGATCCCGATGCCCGGCGGCGCCGAGTCGCTGAACGCCGGTGTGGCGGCGGGCATCGTGCTGTACGAGGCGGCGCGCCGGCGCGGCTGAACGCACGTGCGCGGGGTCACCCGTGCGAGGCAATCCGGGCGTCGAGGACAAGCTTGACGGGGTCCGGACAGATCCGGCGGGTCAAAGCAGTGTCCTAAACACACGTCACTCGGTTAGATGAGTGTGGACACCAGAACACCCCGCACACCCACGGGGGACCGTTCGTCGGGATTCGGCTCCGGGCTCGACGACGCTCCCGCGCTGAGCATGGTGAAGGTGCCGAGCGATCCGGCGCAGGTCATCGTCAATCACGCGAGCTTCCGCGTGCAGCTGGGCACGTCGGCGGCGCGGCACGCCCAATCCCCGCGGATCGCACGGCACTTGAGCGCTTCCGAGGACACGGCGCGGATCCCCGTCGTCGGCGCTGCGGGCAGAGCCGGCGGCGCCGCCCGGCGGCGGCCCGTCGTGTGGAGCGGCCAGACCGCGCCGGACGACACCGGCGCGCACCGGCTGCTCCAGGCGGTGCGGGCCGGCAGCGTCGGCCACGCCGCCGATCAGTTCGGCGCCGACGCCGGGGCCACCCAGGTCATTCCGCGCATCGACGTCGGCACCGGCTGTCCGGGCGACGGCTACGGCGGCGAGTACGACGCCGACCTCACCGCACAGACCCTGCAGACCCCGGTCGTCGGCGCCCAGCGCAGCCCCGGGGGCGGGGAGCAGCGGCTGCTGCCGCCGATGCGCGGGGTCGGCAGCGTCGACGACGAACCGCGCTACGACCACGCCGGGTTCGGCGCCGGCGCCGCGGACACCGGTGCCACCCCGCGGGTCAAACGGTCCGCTGACGACCCGGCACGGCACGCCTACTACCCCGGGCGCCGGATGAACCTGGGCGTCGTCCTGCTCCCCCTGCGGGTCTTCCTCGGCTTCATCTCCATCTACGCCGGCATGGGCAAGCTGTGCGACCCCGTCTACTTCGACGGCGGCAAGCGCGGCTCCATGGTGAAGTGGCTCAACACCCTGCACCCCTGGGAAGTCGCCGAGCCCCTGCGGCAGTTCGCGCTCCAGCACCCCGTCGGCTCCGGCCTGGTCATCGCCTTCCTCCAGGTCGTCGTCGGTGTGCTGACCATCCTGGGGTGCTGGCAGCGGGTCGCCGCCGTCGTCGGCGCGCTGCTGTCGGCCGCGCTCATCGTCACCGTCAGCTGGAAGACGGTCCCGGTCTACGACACTCCGGACATCATCTACCTCGCCGCCTGGTCCCCGCTGATCATCGCGGGTGCGCCGGTGTACTCGATCGACGGCCGGCTCGCGGCGAGCGCCTGGCGCCGCCTCGGCCCGCGCGCGGAACTGTGGGAACTGCGCCGCTTCGTCCTGCGCCGGGGCGTCCTGGTCACCTCGGTCGTCATCGGCCTGACCCTGCTGATCGGCTCCCTCCTCGGTGGTGCGGTCCGGGACGCCAGCCGTGTGGTCGTGCCCCGGCCGGGCGAGCCGCCGCGCAACGAACTCCCCGGTTCGCCGCTGCCGCAGACCTCCGGCGGCACGTCCGGTCAGCCCTCCATGTCGTCCTCGCCGACGCAGGGCGCCACCTCGGCCCCCGCCACCACCGCCGGCACGGCGACGGCTCCCGGCTCCACCCGGGACACCAGCACCGCCACCACGGGCGGCGCACCCAGCCAGACCCAGGGCATGGTCGGCGGGGCCCCGCCGCAGCAGTCCTCCCCGATCGACGAGGCCCCCAGCACCACCACTTCCGGCCCCACCATGGGTGGCACCAGCAGCAGCGGCTCGACGACGGGCAGCTCGGACGGGGGTTCGTCCTCGTCGTCGTCCTCGGGTCAGCCGGGGCTGGTGGGGGGCCTGCTGGGCTAGCGAGACGTACGGTGAAGAGGCCCCGCACCGAAAGGTGCGGGGCCTCTTGGCACGTGGCCGGCTACCGCCCCAGAGCCGCCAACTCCTTGGCCGCCTCCGTCAGATCCTTCGCCGTGTCGATGGCCCGCCAATACGCCCCCTGAGGCAACGGAAACCCGGCCAGCCGCCGCTCCCGCGCCAACCGCGGAAACGTCGTCCGCTCATGGTCGCCCCGCTCGGGAAGCATCCCGGTGAACTCGGGCGAGAAGACGTACACCCCCGCGTTGATCTCGAACGTGGACGGCGGCGCCTCGATGAAGTCCGTGATGTGCCCGAACCCGTCCGTCTTCACCGCGCCCCACGGAATGCGCGGCCGCGCCAACGCCAGCGTCGCGACGGCGTCGCGCTCGGTGTGGAAGTCGGCCATGTCGCGCAGCGAGAACCGCGTCCAGATGTCGCCGTTCGTCGCGTACCAGGGCCGGTCCGGCCGGGGCAGACGGGCGGCGGCGTACTTGAGGCCGCCGCCGCGGCCCAGCGGCTCGGTCTCGACGACGGTGGTCACCGCGACCGGCAGGTCGGCCGTGTCCAGCCACTTCTGCAGGACCTCGGCGAGATGGCCGCAGGAGACGACGACGTCGGTGACGCCCTCCTCGGCGAGCCAGGTCAGCTGATGCCCGATGATCGGTGTCCCCGTGCCGGGGATCTCGACCATCGGCTTGGGCCGGTCGTCGGTGTACGGGCGCAGCCGCGACCCCTGGCCACCGGCCAGGATGACGGCTTGCGTGGGGCGGGAGGCGGCGTGCGGATGGGTCATGACCGGCACTTTACGCTGGCGCTTGGCCTTGGCCGGGGGTGCCTCTTGAGGGTGGGGGGCTGTGCGTGGGCGGCTGGAGGCCGGTGGGGCTGATCGCGCAGTTCCCCGCGCCCCTGTCGGGCGCGGGGGCGGCTGTCGGTTGTTCTGTCAGCCGTGGGCCGCCATGACCCCCGACGCGAAGGACGTGTCGCAGACCGGGCGGGAGAAGGACTGGGCACGGGTGGGGCCGTAGATACGGACGGCGGCGCGGCCGAGGGTGCGGGCGATGGAGGCGCAGTGCCGGGCGAGGGACGGCTTGCCGTTGACCGCTTCCTGGAGGTGGGTGAGCGCGACGCCCGGGTCCTTCTCCTGGAGCTCGGCGAGGAGCTGGTCGCGCAGCACCTCGTGCGGGGCGCGGGGGGTGCCGCGGTGCGCGGTGGAGACGTCGGAGGCGGTGAGTACCGAGTCCGAGGGGTTCCCGGACCAGTCGACCCGGGTGACCGCGAGGGTTCCCGAGAGCACCATGACGACGGGCAGGACGAGGGCGAGGGAGCGGCCGATCCGTCGGGCGGGGCCTGGGCCGCGTCGCGTCTGGGGAGTGCTGGAGTGCTTCACGGAATGCTTCACGCGGACGAGGGTAGCGCGGGGTAATGATTTGGCGACATTTGGTCACCGGTTCGGGGGATGCCGAAGCGCTTATTTGTGGGTAGGGGGTTGACGGACGCTGCTCGAAAAGGCGGTATTGCCGGGGTATTCCCGCGCATGAAGAAGGGCCCCGCAGGGGTCTGCGGGGCCCGACTCGTCAGCCTGGGTGAATTCAGTCGGAGAGACGTGCGCCCGTCGACGTCGAGAAGACGTGGGTCTCGCCGGCGCGCGGGACCACGTGCAGGGTGCTGCCCTTCTCCGGGACGTCACGGCCGCCGACGCGGACGACGATGTCCTTGGTCTCGCCGCTGACCTCGGCGGTGCCGTAGACGAACGCGTCGGAGCCCAGCTCCTCGACGACGTTGACGGTGACCGCGACACCCTGGTCGGAGTCGGCGCCGGCCACGTCGAAGTGCTCGGGGCGGACACCGACGGTGACCGTCTTGTCGGTGGTGGCGGACAGCGCGTCCCGCTCGACCGGCACCACGGAGTTGCCGAACTTCACGCCGCCGTCGGTGATCGGGACCTCGACGAGGTTCATCGCCGGGGAACCGATGAAGCCGGCCACGAAGAGGTTGGCGGGCTTGTCGTACATGTTGCGCGGGGTGTCGACCTGCTGGAGCAGACCGTCCTTGAGGACCGCGACACGGTCGCCCATGGTGAGGGCCTCGACCTGGTCGTGGGTGACGTAGACCGTGGTGATGCCGAGACGGCGCTGGAGCGACGCGATCTGCGTACGGGTCGAGACGCGGAGCTTGGCGTCCAGGTTGGACAGCGGCTCGTCCATGAGGAAGACCTGCGGCTCACGCACGATGGCGCGGCCCATCGCGACACGCTGGCGCTGACCGCCGGAGAGCGCCTTCGGCTTGCGGTCCAGGTACTCCGTGAGGTCGAGGATCTTCGCGGCCTCCTCGACCTTCTGCCGGATCTCCGCCTTCGGCACGCCGGCGATCTTGAGCGCGAAGCCCATGTTGTCGGCGACCGTCATGTGCGGGTAGAGGGCGTAGTTCTGGAACACCATGGCGATGTCCCGGTCCTTCGGCGGCAGGTGGGTCACGTCGCGGTCGCCGATGCGGATGGCGCCGCCGTTGACGTCCTCCAGGCCGGCGAGCATCCGCAGGGAGGTGGACTTGCCGCAGCCGGACGGGCCGACCAGGACGAGGAACTCGCCGTCCGCGATCTCGATGTCCAGGGCGTCGACGGCGGGCTTGTCGGAACCCGGGTAGACGCGGGTCGCCTTGTCGAACGTAACAGTGGCCATGGTGAATGGGCCCCCTTCTACCGGCAGGAACGTGCCGGACGATCCGTTGTAGGAAGGTGGTTGGTGTAGTCCACCAAGGTGGACTGGGTCAGGACGGTACCTTCCGTTCACCTGCCCTGTCAGCACCTGGAGGACTGTGAACTTCGCGGAAATTTTCGACGGGGCCCGGCGGCGACCTGGGTACACTGCTCGGACGCGAGGGTGTCACATCCGCGCGGGCCTCCTTAGCTCAGCTGGTTAGAGCGCCGCTCTTGTAAAGCGAAGGTCGTCGGTTCGAATCCGACAGGGGGCTCCAAAGCCCAGGTCGGCCGCTGTGCCGACCTGGGCTTTCGTGCGTCCTGGTCACCGCCCGGCGACCCGGTCCGCGAGCCGGGCCAGGCGGGAGGAGCCGGCGGTGCGCAGCTCGGTCTCGCGGCGGTCGGCGGTGCGGTAGGCGGCGTACAGGGCCTGGACGCCCAGCCAGCGCAGCGGCTCCGGCTCCCACGTGCGCACGCGGTGGTCCACCCACGGCAGTCCGGTCAGGTCGGTGGGGCCGGACTCGCCGGAGTCGAGGTGGATCAGGTCGCGGAGGGTGCGGGCGGCGAGGTTGGTGGTGGCCACGCCGGAGCCGACGTAGCCGCCGGCCCAGCCGAGGCCGGTCGTCCGGTCCAGGGTGACGGTGGCGCACCAGTCGCGGGGGACGCCGAGGACGCCGGACCAGGCGTGGTCGACGCGGACGTCGCCCAGGGTGGGGAAGAAATCGGTGAGGACCGTCCGCAGGGCCTCGATCGTCGAGCGCTGGGTGCGGCCGTCGTGGTCGGTGCGGGAGCCGTAGCGGTACGGGACTCCGCGGCCGCCGAGCGCGATCCGGCCGTCGGCGGTGCGCTGGGCGTACATGTAGGCGTGGGCCATGTCGCCCAGGGTGGCCCGGTCCTCCCAGCCGATCGCCGCCCACTGGTCGGCGGTCAGCGGCTCGGTGGCGATCATCGAGGAGTTCATGGGGAGCCAGGTGCGCTTCTGGCCCTTCAGGGCGGCCGTGAAGCCCTCGGTGCAGCGCAGGACGTAGGGGGCGCGGACGGTGCCGTGCGGGGTGGTCGCCCGTCCTGGGCGGATCTCGGTGACCGGGGTCGACTCGTGGATCGTCACGCCGAGCGCCGCCACGGTCGCCGCGAGGCCCTTCACCAGTTTCACGGGGTGGATCCGCGCGCCGTGCGGGGTCCAGCTCGCGCCGAGCGCGTCGGCGATGCGGATGCGTTCGGCGGTCTCGGTGGCGTCGTACAGCTCGCGGTCGTGTTCGCCGTACGAGTGTTCGTGCTCGTGGAAGGCGCGCAGGCGGGCCAGTTGGGCGGGGCTGCGGGCGACCTCCAGGACGCCGCCCTGGTGGATGTCGGCGTCGATGCCCTCGGCGCGGGCCGTGCGGACCACCTCGTCGACCGTGGCGTTCATGGCCTTCTGGAGGCGGACGGCGGCCTCGTGGCCGTGCTGGCGGGCGTACCGTTCGCGGCCCGCGATGCCGTTGTAGAGCCAGCCGCCGTTGCGGCCGGAGGCGCCGTAGCCGCAGAACCTCTGTTCGAGGACGGTGATGCGCAGGTCGGGGATGGCCTTCTTCAGGTAGTACGCGGTCCACAGGCCGGTGTAGCCACCGCCCACGATGGCGACATCGGCACTCGTGTCGCCGGGCAGCGGAGGACGCGCGGCGGGGAGACCGCCGTCCTGCGCGTACCAGAAGGAGACGCCACCGTTGACGGGATCGGCCGTGGAGCTGTTCATGGGCGGACGCTAGCCGCTGTGGGTGGGGGCTGTCTGCTTCGGATTCCGTGGTTTTCCGCTCCGGGCTCCCATGGTTCACGCCACCGACTCCGGGACTGTCTCCTTGCTGTGTGCGTCCTGTTTCGGTGGGCGGGCGGTGACCATCGTGGCGGCGGCGAGGCCGGCCAGGAGCATGATGCCGGCGGCGCACCAGATGGCGACGGTGTAGCCGTGGACCGTGCCCTCGGCGACGACCTGGGCCCGCTGGGCGGGGTCGCGCAGGCGGGCGGCGATGTAGGCGGTGCTGCTGGTGGTGGCGATGGTGTTGAGGAGGGCCGTGCCGATGGAGCCGCCGACCTGCTGCGAGGTGTTGACGGTGGCGGAGGTGACGCCGGAGTCGTGGGGTGCCACTCCGGCGGTGGCCGTGGAGAACACCGGCATGAAGGTGAGGCCCATGCCCAGGCCCATGAGGATCAGGGCGGGCAGGATGTCGGTCGGGTAGTCCGAGTGGACCGTCATCCGGGTCAGGATCAGCATGCCGGTGGCGGCCAGCACCATGCCCGGTGCCATCAGCATGCGCGGCTGGACGCGGCGGAGGAGGCGGGCGGAGATCTGGGTCGAGCCGATGACGATCGAGATCGTGAGGGGGAGGAAGGCGAGTCCGGTGCGCACCGGCGAGTACCTGAGGACGCCCTGTAGGTAGTACGTCATGAACAGGAACAGACCGAACATGCCCATCACGGCGAGGGCCATGGTCAGGAAGCAGCCGACGCGGTTGCGGTCCCGGATGATGTGCAGGGGAAGGAGCGGCACCGGGGCCCGGGTCTGCCACCAGACGAAGAGCGACAGAAGGACGACTCCCGCCGCGAACAGGCTCAGCACCAGCGGGTCGGTCCAGCCGCGCGGCTCGGCCTCGCTGAAGCCGTAGACGATCGCGACCAGTCCGCCGCAGCCCAGCAGCACGCCGGGTACGTCGAGGCGGGCGCCGGTGCGGCGGGGGCGGTCGTGGAGCAGGGCGAAGGCGCCGAACACGGCGATGACCGCGATGGGGACGTTGACGTAGAGGCACCAGCGCCAGCCCAGGTACTCCGTCAGCAGACCGCCGACGATGAAGCCGATCGCGGCGCCGCTGGCGGCCAGCGTGCCGTAGACGCCGAACGCCTTCCCGCGCTCCTTGGGGTCGGTGAACGTCGTGGTGAGCAGGGAGAGCGCGGAGGGTGCGAGGACGGCCGCGAAGAGGCCCTGCAGGGCGCGGGCGCCGAAGAGCATCCACGGGCCGGTGGCCGCGCCGCCCAGGGCGGAGGCGGTGGCGAAGCCGATCAGGCCGATGACGAAGGTGCGCTTGCGGCCCACCAGGTCGGCGACGCGCCCGCCGAGCAGGAGCAGGCCGCCGAAGGCCAGCGTGTAGGCGGTGATGACCCATTGCCGGTCGCCGTCGGAGATGCCCAGGTCGTCCTGCGCGGAGGGGAGCGCGATGTTCACGATGGTCGAGTCGAGGACGACCATCAGCTGGGCAAGGGCGATGATCACCAGCCCCCACCAGCGGCGGGGGGCGGTGACGGTGTCGGAGTCTGTGGCCGGGTGCTCACCCGGAGGGGTGACACTCATCGGTTCAGAAGACCATGGGTCGGGGCGTGTCGCATCCCCGGTCAGTCGTTCGTGTCACGGCTGGTGGAGTGGCTCGCGGAATGGCCCGTGGAGTGGATGGTGGAGTGGCCCGTGGAGTGGCTCGCGGAGTAGCTCGTGCACGGCCCGTGGAACGGCTCTCGTCATGGCTCCAGGACCACCTTTCCGGTCGTACGACGGGTCTCCAGCGCCCGGTGCGCGGCGGCGGCCTCGGCCAGCGGGAAGCGGTCCACGGCCGGGGTGAGGCGGCCGGCGGCGGCCTCCGCGAGGGCGCGCAGTTCGAGGGTGCGGACGGGGTTGGGGCCGCCCGCCTTGCGCATCATCACCGGGCCGAGGACCTGCTCGGTGACGCCTTCCACGACATAGCCCCTGGCGTCGTCGCCGATGCCCTCGGCCGACCAGCCGAAGACGAGGTGCTGTCCACCGGGGCCGAGCAGGGCGACGGCCTCGCGGGCGACGTCGCCGCCGACGCCGTCGAAGACGACGGTGGCGGTCCGGCCGCCCAGGTGGGCGCGGACCTTGTCGGGCCAGGAGGGGTCCTTGTAGTCGACGGCGAGGTCGGCGCCGTTCGCCCGGACGCGGGCGGTCTTCTCCGGGCCGCCGGCCAGGCCGATGACGGTGGCGCCGGCGTTCTTGGCGTACTGCACGAGGAGGGTGCCGATACCGCCGGCGGCCGCCGGGACCACGACCACCGAGTCCGGGCCGAGCTCGGTGAACAGGAGGATCCCCATCGTCGTACGGCCCGTGCCGATCATGGCGACGGCCTCGGCGAAGTCCAGGTTCCGCGGGATCTCGTGGACGCGGTCGATGTCGGTGACGGCCAGTTCGGCGTAGCCGCCGGGTGCGAAGCCGAGGTGGGCGACGACGCGCCTGCCGAGCCAGTCGTCGGAGACGCCCTCGCCGAGCGACTCGACGACGCCGGCGACCTCGCGGCCGGGGACGGTCGGCAGCTCGGGCAGCTGGGGGAGGGGGCCCTGCACGCCCGCCCGGATGGCGGTGTCGAGGAGGTGCACTCCGGCGGCGGCCACGGCGATGCGGACCTGGCCGGGGGCCGGTACGGGGGCGTCGATCCGCTCGTGGACGAGGTTCTCGGCGGGGCCGAAGGCGTGGAGGCGGACGGCGTGCATGGTGGTGTGCGTGGCGGCGTGCATGGGTCCCCCTGGTTGTCGTGGTCCGGTGATCCCATGCTCCGACCTCAAGCTTGCTTGAGGTCAAGGGCTTTCCGGGTGCCGCCGAGGGCGAGGGAGACGGCCGTCAGGGCGCTGGTGAAGGAGACCTCGGACAGGACGCCGGGGGCGGCGACCTGGTCGCCGGCCAGGTAGACGCCGTGGCCGCGGTCGATGGCGGGGCGGTCGCGCCAGCTGGTGCCGGGCAGGTCCACGGCGCCCGTACGACCGTTCGCGACCGACTCGCTGCGCCAGGTCACGCGCTCGCGCCAGCCGTCGTACGCGAGGTCGAGGAGGTGCTCGGCGCGGGCGATGCCGTCGGCCCTGGACTCGTGCGGGGCGAGGGGGATCTGGCCCTGGATGAGCTGCTCGCCGGCCGGGGCGAGGGTGCGGTCCTGGGCCGTGAAGCGCTCGATCCAGCCGGGCGCGTCCAGGTCGGACACGACGAAGGCGTCGCCGCGCCGGGTGCGTACGGCCAGGTCGAGCAGGGCGGTGCGGCCGCTGGGCCAGGTCAGGGACTCGTCGCCGAGGAGGCGGCGGGCGGCGTCGAGGGACGTGGCGACGATCACCGGCCCGCCCGTGTCGGGGACGGTGTGGACGCGGGACACGGTCTCCAGCCGGACGCCGAGGTTCCAGGCGCGGGCGGCCATCCGGTCGATGACGCCTGCCCAGCCGCCGCGCGGGTAGTGCGCCTCGGGCGGCAGCTTGGTGGCGCGGCGCAGGCGCTCCTGCACGAAGGCGGCGGACAGCGCGCCGGGGTCGTGGTGGAAGAGTGCGACGGCGGAGTAGTGCGCGGCGACACGGGCGGCCTCCTCGCCGGCCTGCTCGGTGGCCCAGGTGCGGAAGTCCACGTCTATGGGAGCTTGCCGGGCGCTTCGGTGCAACAGCTTGAGCAGGGCGAAGGGCGGGGTGCGGCGCAGGGTGCCGTGGTGGTGCAGCCGCAGGCGGGTGGCCTCCAGGGGCGGGACGGGGGCGAGCGGGCCGATGAGGTCGCGCTGCCGGAGCCAGGCCCAGTGGGGGCCGCCGCTGTAGAGGGCGTGCGGGCCCGTGTTGGTGCGGTACGGCCCCTCGGCGGTGCGGGCCCGTCCGCCGAGGGTGTGGTGCGCCTCGTGGATGGTGACCTTGGCGCCCGCTTCGGCGGCGGTGATCGCGGCGGTCAGGCCGGCCAGTCCGGCGCCGACGACGGTGATGCGGTGCATGGCTCGGGACTTCCTCTCGGGTCGGTGTCGCCTGTCTCGCGTCTTGTCTCGCGTCTGTCTCTCGGTTGTCCGTCGGGGTGTCTGCCGGTTGTCTGCCGGTTGTCTGCCCTTAGGACGTATTGAGGGGAGTGGTTTGTGACATGGAGGTCGTCTGTGCAGGTCGGGCGGGTTGTCAGTGGTGGGGTGCAGCATGGGGACATGGCGAGGACGCGTGTGGGCGAGGCCGGCGAGAGCGGTGGGAGCCGGGTGAAGGGTGCGCGGCGGCCGGAGGTGCGGCTGCCGGCGCTGGAGGGCTACGGGGGAGGTGGGCTGGAGCCGGACGGGGACTACGACGGGCTGGAGTTCGCGGGGACGGACCTCGCCGGGCAGGAGGGCGGGGGCGCTCGCTTCATGGATTGCGCACTGCGGGGGTGCGCGCTGGACGAGACGGGGCTGGGGCGTGCGCGGATACTGGACTCGGTGCTGAGCGACGTCAGAGGCGTCGGGACCGACCTCGCGAAGGCGACCCTGAGAGACGTGGAGCTGCTCGACGCGCGGCTGGGCGGCACCCAGCTGCACGGCGCCGGTCTGGAGCGCGTCCTGATCAGGGGCGGCAAGATCGATTACCTGAATCTGCGTCAGGCCCGTCTGAGAGACGTCGTCTTCGAGTCCTGCGTGCTGGTCGAGCCCGACTTCGGGGGCGCGACCCTGGAGCGGGTCGAGTTCGTCGACTGCGCCCTGAAGGGCGCCGACTTCAACGGCGCGACCCTCCGCGACGTCGACCTGCGCGGCGCGACGGAACTCGCCATCACGGGCGGCGTGGACCGGCTGTCGGGCGCGGTGATCACCATGGGGCAACTGCTGGACCTTGCGCCGGCGCTGGCGGGGCAGTTGGGGATCAGGGTGGAGGCGTGAGCGGCGACTGGCGCAAGGACCGGATCGGCAGCGCGCTGCGGGGGGAGAACCCCACGGTGCTCCGGCGGCTGACGGCGGGGTTCGCGGTCATCGGAGACGCCCAGTTCCTGCCGGGGTACTCGGTGCTCCTGGTGGACGATCCCGCGGTGCGGAGGCTGTCCGAGCTGCCGAGGAGCAGGCGGCTGGCATTCCTGGCCGACATGGACCGGCTGGGTGAGGCCGTCGAGCGGGCCTGCGAGCGGCTGGACCCGGCTTTCCGGCGGGTGAACCTGGAGATCCTCGGGAACACCGACCCGTTCCTGCACGCGCATGTGTGGCCGCGGTTCGACTGGGAGCCGGCCGAGCTGGTGGGCCGGCCGGTGTGGCTGTACCCGCGGGAGAGATGGAGCGACGAGCGGTACGCGCTCGGCTCCCGGCACGATGCGCTGCGGGAGGCGATCGGTGGGGAGCTGGACCGGCTGGCGACACCCGAGTGACCGGGCCGCTCAGCTCACGCGCGGGAAGCGGGCCTGGAGGGTCCAGATTGCCGGGTTTTCCGCGAGGTCCTCGTGCAGGTCGATCAGGTCGGCGAGGAGGTCGTGGAGGAAGTCTCGGGCCTCGCGGCGCAGTTCGGTGTGGGAGAAGGTCAGTGGGGGTTCCTCGGCGGGCATCCAGTCGGCCTCGATGTCCACCCAGCCGAAGCGGCGCTCGAAGAGCATGCGGTCGGTGGACTCGGTGAAGTCCAGCTCCGCGTACTGGGGGCGGGAGGCGCGGGAGCCCGCCGGGTCCTGGTCGACGCGCTCGACGATGTCGCACAGCGCCCACGCGAAGTCCAGCACCGGCACCCATCCCCAGGCTGTGGACAGCTCCCGGTCCTGTTCGGTGTCGGCGAGGTAGACGTCCCCGCAGAACAGGTCGTGCCGCAGGGCGTGGACGTCCGCGCGGCGGTAGTCCGTCTGGGGCGGGTCCGGGAAACGGTTGGAGAGGGCGTAGCCGATGTCGAGCACGTACGTGATGGTGTCATGACGGCCGCACAGGTCTTCGTACGGCCATCACCGCCATCCGCCCGTCATCAGCGTCGACATCGTCATCACCGTAAGATCTCTGACATGTCCAGATCCGCACGTCTTGTGCCGGTGGCCGCCTTGCTCGCCCTCGCCCTCACGGCGTGCGACAGCGCGGATCCGGATCGCTCCGGCGCCTCCGGCCTGAAGGACCCGTACTTCCCCGGGGCGGGCAACGGCGGTTACGACGTCTCCCACTACGGCCTCACGCTCTCCTACGACCCCGCCACCACCCACCTCACCGGCACCGCCGTCATCACCGCCCGCGCCACCCAGGACCTCTCCGCCTTCAATCTGGACCTGGCGGGACTGGACGTCGAGCAGGTCACCGTCGAGGGGCGGGCCGCGCGGACCGAGCGCAGCGGGCAGGAGCTGACCGTCCGGCCGCGGGACGGCCTCGGTGACGGCGAGACCTTCGAGGTCACGGTCCGCTACTCCGGACGCCCGCGCACCCTCACCGACCCGGACGGCTCATGGGAGGGCTGGCTGCCCACCGCCGACGGCGCGCTGGCGCTGGGGCAGCCGGTCGGCTCCATGACGTGGTTCCCCGGCAACCACCACCCCTCCGACAAGGCGACGTACGACGTCGCCGTGACGGTCCCCGAGGGGCTGACGGCCGTGTCGAACGGGGAGCTGAGGAGCGAGCGCGACAGCGGCGGGCGGACCATCTTCACCTGGCACACCGGCGAGCCGATGGCGAGCTACCTCGCCACCCTCGCCGTCGGCCGCTACGAGGTCCAGCGGTCCGAGACCGAGGACGGGCTGCCGGTCTACGTCGCCGTCGACCCGGAAGCCGCCGACGCGAGCCGGGACGTCCTCGCACGGCTCCCGGAGGTCGTCGACTGGGCGGCGTACAACTTCGGCCGCTACCCGTTCTCCTCCACCGGCGCGATCGTCGACCGCACCGGCGACGCCGCCTACGCCCTGGAGACCCAGAACCGGCCCGTCTACCCCGGCCCGCCCGCCATCGAACTCGTCGTCCACGAGATCGCCCACCAGTGGTTCGGCAACTCGGTCACCCCCGCGTCCTGGCAGGACATGTGGCTCAACGAGGGCTTCGCCACGTACGCGGAGTGGCTGTGGGAGGAGGACCACGACGGGGCGAGCGCGCAGGAGATCTTCGACGAGCTCTACGAGGACGGCACATACGGCGAGACGAGGTTCGACGACCTCTGGGCCTTCCCGCCCGCCGAGCCACCGACCGCCGCGGACATCTCCGCCACCCCCGTCTACCAGCGTGGCGCGATGGTCCTGCACAAGATCCGGCAGACGGTCGGCGACGACACGTTCTACGACATCGTCCGGGGCTGGGCGGCCGAGCACCGGCACGGCAACGCCGGCACCGAGGACTTCACGGCGTACGTGAAGAAGACGGCGCCGGACGAGGACTTCGAACCGGTCTGGGAGGAGTGGCTGTACGGGAAGGGCAGGCCGGACCGCCCGTGAACGGTGGCGATCCGGCCCGCCCGCGGGTCAGTTGACGTTGACCGCCTTCCAGGCCGCCGCCACCGCGTTGTACTCCGCGCTGCCCGAGCCGTAGAGGTCGGCGGTCGCCTGGAGGGTGCCGGTGCGGGCGCCCGCGTAGTCGGTCGAGGAGGTGAAGTACGTGGTCAGGGCCTTGTACCAGATCTGGTACGCCTTGGCCCGGCCGATCCCGGTGACCGTGGAGCCGTCGTACGTCGGGGAGTTGTAGGAGACCCCGTTGACGGTCTTCGCGCCGCTGCCCTCGGACAGCAGGTAGAAGAAGTGGTTGGCGGGGCCCGACGAGTAGTGCACGTCGAGGCGGCCGAGCGAACGGGACCAGTAGTCGGCGGAGTTGCCGTCCCGGCTGGGCCGGTCCATGTAGCGCAGCGGGGTGCCGTTGCCGCGGATGTCGATCTTCTCGCCGATCAGGTAGTCACCGGCGTCGGCGGCGTTGTTCGCGAAGAACTCCACCGAGGTGCCGAGGATGTCGCTGGTCGCCTCGTTGAGGCCGCCGGACTCGCGGCTGTAGCGCAGACCGGCGGTGGCCGAGGTCAGACCGTGGGTCATCTCGTGGCCGGCCACGTCGAGGGAGGTCAGCGGCTTGAGGTTGGCCGCGCCGTCGCCGTACGTCATGCAGAAGCACTGGTCGGACCAGAAGGCGTTGACGTACGCGTTGCCGTAGTGGACGCGGGAGTAGGCGGCCTTGCCGTCGTTGCGGATGCCGTTGCGGCCGAACTCGCTCTTGTAGAAGTCCCAGGTGACCTGCGCGCCGTAGGCGGCGTCGACGGCGGCGGTCTGGCGGTTGCCCGGCGTGCCGTCGCCCCAGGTGTCGTCGGCGTCGTGGAAGAGGGTGCCGGTGCCCGACGTCCCGCCGTTCAGGTCGTACGTCCTGTGCGCGCCGCGCCCGGAGTCGGTGAGGTCGTAGCCGCCGGTGGCGGAGGCGGTGGTGCCCAGCGGCACGGTGCCGCTGTACTGGCTGGTGCCCGTGCCGGTGTCGATGGCCTCGTAGGAGTACAGCTCCTTGCCGGTGGTGGCGTCGGTGATGACGTGCAGCTCGCTGGGGGTGCCGTCGTGCTGGAGGCCCTTGACGACCGACTCGTAGGCGAGGACGGGCTTGCTGCCGGCGGCCCAGACGACCTTGCGGGCGGAGGCGACGGTGGCGGCCTCGGCGTCGGCGCCGTCCGCGGCCGCGGCGGCGAGTGCGCCCTTCTTGGCGCCCGCGACGGAGACGGTGGCGTCGGTCGAGGCCACGGATATGCGGGAGTTGGTCGCCTTGTCGACGCCCTTGAGGCTGCCGCTCTTCGACACGTGGGTGACCAGGTCGCCGCCGAGGACGGGCAGACCGGCGTACGTGCGCTCGTACCGGGTGTGCACTGTGCCGTCGACGTCCTTGACGACGTCACGCACGACGAGCTTCTCCTGGGCGCCCAGGCCGAGTTCCCGGGCGGTGGCGGGCGCGGCGTCCTGGGCGGAGGTGATCGCGGCGGCGCGGGCCGAGGCGGTCAGGGGCAGGGCGGCGGCGCCGTTCGTCTTCTCGGCGGCCGCGGTGGCGGGGCCGTTCTGGAACGCCAGCGCGACCATCGCGGCCGAGCCGATCAGGGCGGCGGCGCGCAGGGCGGTGGTGCGGGGAGTGCGGGTGACGCGGGACTGCGGTCTCACTCGGTCTCCTTCTTCGCTGGCCTCGGGTTTCGAGGCACAGGACAGGGCCTCTTGGTGGAGGCACAGGTGGGGCACAGGTGCGGCGAGCCAGGAGAGAGTGACACTGCGACCGGTCTGTTTGACAGACCGCCGACAAGACTTTACGTGTTTGTTTCCGAATGGCGTGGCCATGAATCCGCTATCCGGACGACTGGAGAGATCCCAACTCCATATTCATCTCAGCGCAGTTGGGGCGCGGAACGTCGCCCGGCCGGGTCGGCCGGGTCGGTGAGGCCGGGAAGGTCTACGCGCGGCGACGCTGATCTCTGCCGTCGTGCGATCACCGGGTTGCGCGACGAGAATGGCAGGTGTACGGCGTGAGGAGGTGGCGGTATGTCCCAGACGGCGCCGGCGGTTCCGAGGTGGCATGTGTCGGGTGACTGGTTCGACACGTGCAAGTGCAGCGTCCCCTGCCCGTGCTCGTTCGCCCAGCCGCCCACCGAGGGTGACTGCGAGGGCGTGCTGGTCTGGCATGTGCGTCAGGGGCACTACGGGGACGTCCGTCTGGACGACCTCAATGTGCTGATGGTGTCCTCGTTCGTCGGGAACGTGTGGGCCGAGCACTCCGACGCGTACGGGGCGGTCTTCCTCGACGAGCGGGCCGACGGCGCACAGCGCGAGGCCCTACAGATGATCTTCGGTGGTCAGGCGGGCAGCTGGCCGACGCAGATGTTCACCATGCTGGCGGGCGAGATGCGCGGGATGGAGGTCGCCCCCGTCCACGTCGAGATCGACGAGGATCTCGGCGGCTGGCGGGCCACCGTCCCCGGCAAGGTGGAGGCGAGCGGCGAGGCGCTCAGCGGGCCGACCACCCCCGAGGGCGCGCGGGTGCAGACGACCAACCTGCCCGGTTCGGAGACGGGCCCCGGCCAGCTGGCGACCTGGGGGCGCGCCACCGCCGACCGGGTCGACGCCTTCGGCTTCCAGTGGGGCCGGGAGGGGCGGTCCAGCAAGCACATCACGTTCGACTGGAGCGGCCCCGACTGACCTGACAGAGCCCGGACCGGCCGGGCAGGGCAGCCGTGCCCGGTCGAAGAGCCCCCTCGGTGTCCGTCGGCGGCGACACCGCGGACACCGAGGGCCGACTCACAACGGCCCGCGCTCGACTCAGACGTTGACGCCGAAGTCCTGCGCGATGCCGACGAGGCCGGACGCGTAGCCCTGGCCGACCGCGCGGAACTTCCACTCCGCGCCGTTGCGGTACAGCTCGCCGAAGACCATGGCGGTCTCCGTGGCGGCGTCCTCGGAGAGGTCGTAGCGGGCGATCTCGCTGCCGCCGGCCTGGTTGATGATGCGGATGTAGGCGTTGCGGACCTGGCCGAAGTTCTGCGAGCGGTTCTCGGCGTCGTAGATGGAGACCGGGAACACGATCTTGTCGATGTCGGCCGGGAGGGCGGCGAGGTTGACGTTGATCGCC
Organism: Streptomyces sp. NPDC018693; assembly: GCF_044391385.1. NCBI lineage: Bacteria > Bacillati > Actinomycetota > Actinomycetes > Kitasatosporales > Streptomycetaceae > Streptomyces > Streptomyces sp. NPDC018693. The sequence goes on from NZ_JBIRZZ010000009.1 coordinate 53,793, forward strand.
TCGTCGTCGCCGGCGCCCTCGCCGGTGCGGTTGTCACCGGTGTGGACGATGGTGTTGTCCGGGGTCTGCTTGTTGTTGAAGAAGACGAAGTGGGCGTCCGAGTAGACCCGGCCCTGGTTGTTGACCGCGATCGCGGACGCGTCCAGGTCGAAGTCCGTGCCGGTGGTGGTGCGGACGTCCCAGCCGAGGCCCACGGTGACGGCGGTCAGGCCCGGAGCCTCCTTGGTGAGCGAGACGTTGCCACCCTTGGACAGGCTTACAGCCATGGTTTGGGAGTCCCTTCCCTCGATGCGTACGGCAAGCAAGACGCTACTACCCCAGTGAACGCGGCGCGGGGATCCGAGGTTCCAGGTCTCTTTACCTTTTTTACCGACCCCCGAATTCGCGTGACGTGAACGGGACAGAGGGGGGAACATGTACGGCATGTCCGGTCCGTATGTCATCCGCGGCTCCGTCTCCTTGCCCGAGGCCGAGCTCATGTGGCGTTTCTCCAGGTCCTCCGGGCCGGGTGGGCAGCACGTCAACACCAGCGACTCCCAGGTGGAGCTGCGCTTCGACCTCGCGCGCACCGAGGCGCTGCCCGAGGTGTGGAGGCAGCGGGCGCTCGCCCGGCTGGCCGGGCGGCTCGTCGCCGGGGTCGTCACCGTCCGCGCCTCCGAGCACCGCTCCCAGTGGCGCAACCGGGAGGCCGCCGCCGTACGCCTCGCCGCGCTGCTCGCCGAGGCAACCGCCCCACCGCCCAGGCCACGCAAGCCGACCCGCATCCCGCGCGGCATCAACGAGCGGCGGCTGCGGGAGAAGAAGCAGCGGGCCGAGACGAAGCGGGGCCGCTCCGCGAAGGGCTGGACCTGACCCGCGTGAAGAAAGGACGCAAGCCCGGCCGACGACCGCAGTGCACAACCCTTCGCCGGTCTGCGTAGAACTACGGAAGCAGTCACCGAAGAATGCCGCATTGGCCGCACGAAAAGCTCAGCCGTGGGTGAGGCGGCTACATTCCCGGGCAAGGACCGCTCGCTCCTGCCGGCTCCTCGGCTTCTGGGTGAGGCGGCGCAGCTGCCGAGGGCTCGGGTAAGGGCTGTGAACATGAAGAACATCGAGGCGGTCACGCTGCCGCTCGACTTCTTTGACCTCGACTCGTGGACAGGGCTGACGAAGCGGAGCTCGGATGCGTTTCCCGGGGTCGTGGTCGACGGGGATCTGACCGTTTCCGACAGGGTGGTCAATGGGGAGTGTGACTTCGGCCCGTTCCTCCTGATGCGGGGTGATGTACGGGCGAAGAACATCGCCACCGCCGGCAGCGACGTCCTGATCGAGGGTCACCTGGCAGTGGATCAGACGATCGTGGGCACGTACAACCACGGCAGGACGGTGATCCATGGGGACACGTGCGCGGAGGTGGTCTACACCGAAGAGCACCTGATCGAGTTCCACGGCGCGTTGGCGGCTGACCTCGTCGTCGCGGGCAACTTCCTACGGGTCGCGGATCCGGCGAGAGCCCAGGTCGGCGGATGGGTGGGACACGTCTGCGACCTTCGCGGCGAAATCCTCCCGCAGCTCGGATCCGAGTCGACGAGGGCACTTCGGCCTCTCGATCCCGATCTGTGGCGGAACCCGAACCGCAGGAAGGTGATGGCAGCCGTCGAGACGGGCCGCTCACTGCTGCGCGCGCCCGAAGCGCCGGGGCCACGACAGCCTGGTGGTCTTGCCGAAGCAGTCCGAGACGTTCTCCAGCAGGCCGGCTGCCGCGAGGCGGACCTCTGGGACGGAGGTTTCTGGATCGATGACCGCGGCGACGCACGTCCCCTGGAAGTCTCCTTCGCCGAGGCTGAAGAACCGGATGACTCGGATGACTCGGATGAGAGTCAAGCGCTGGATGCCGCTGCTGAGTTGAGCCGTTATGCCCGGGTGCTGGCCGCCGCCGGATTCGAAGTGGCGGTCGACCCCAAGGACGAGGACATCCTGACTGTGGGCCGATGATGTCGAGCAGGGGTCGGCCCGCTCGCCGTTCGGCCGGAAGCCGAGGGTGCGGGAGAAGTGCTCGGGGCCGTAGGGGCCCGGGTGGTACGTGACGTACAGCTCCTTGGTGCCGCGGCGGCGCAGGGTGCCGTCCTCGTGCCAGTCGATGTCGAGGAAGGCCGTGAGGAAGCCGACCGCGTGCTCGCCGTACATGATGAGACGGGGGGCAGGCGACGCCGGCCGGATGGACGTACGCCTCGGCGAGGGAACGCACCACCGGTGCCACCAGGTGCCGCTGGTCGGGGCGTACGGCGATCGCCAGTGCCTTCCCCGCCGGTCGGTCAGCCCAGTCGCCGTCGGGGCCGCCCGGTTGCCGGTGTCGGCCCGCTACCGGTGTCAGCCCCATCGCCGGTGTCGGCCCGCTACCGGTGTCAGCCCCATCGCCGGTGTCGGCCCGCTACCGGTGTCAGCCCAACTGCCGGTAGCGGCCCCGGAAGTACACCAGCGGGCCGCCCTCCGTGCCGGGTACGCGCGCGTGGAGCACATGGCCGATCACCAGCGTGTGGTCGCCCGCGGGAACGCGCTGGTGGGTGCGGCACTCCACGGTCGCCAGCGCGCCGCCGACCAGCGGGGCGCCGGTCGCCTCGCCCCGCGCGTAGGCGATGTCCTCGAAGAGCAGGCGGTCGCTGATGCGGCCCTTCATCGCGAAGCGGCCCGCGATGTGGCGCTGGCTCTGGGAGAGCACCGAGACCGCCCACAGGGGCTGCTCGGCGAGCAGGTCGTCCATGCGGGAGCCCTCGCGCAGGCTGACCATGACCAGCGGCGGCTCCAGGGAGACCGAGACGAACGCGGTGGCCGTCATGCCGACGTCCTCGCGGGCCGGCGCGTCCGGGTCGTCGGGGTCCAGCGGCGGCTCCTGCGCGGTCACCAGGACCACACCGCCGGCCAGCCGCGCCATGGCGGCCCGGAACTCGTCGTTGCTCACCCCCTCAGCATGCCCGGCAGGGACGGCGGGGGACTGCGAAGGTACGGCAGAAGGAGTCGTCAGCACACTTGGCACGCTAGTCTCCGCCGAGCACGGCACGCATCGGACCTCGGCCCGAGGGGAGACCTAGGAGGGAGTCCTAGGACCCGTGTCGCGCCCGTGCCGCATACTCGCGGGTGTGCGTTTCGGGAGACGCCCGGGGAATGCGCGGAAAGCGCGGAATCTCCACGCAATTGTTCACGTTCTCCTGTGACTTGAGTCACAAGGGGCCGGAATTGTTGACCCTGTGTACCGAGTGGGCAGCGCGCTGTGATTCAGTGGCGGAGACGCCGCAAGGGCACCACCGAGTGACCACCTAGTGAGTAGCGCCGACGACAACCCTTGATTCGCTGCGAAGTCTCGGGGGGAGGGCGAGCATGGAGACCGAGTCGGAGCCGTACGTCCGTCTTGCGTCCCTGCGACAGCTGCACCAGGTCATGGCCGACATGAACACGGCCCGCAGCCTGGCGGACACACTGCAGACGGTCGCCGACGGCGTGGTCACCGCGCTCGGGTACGAGCTGGCGTGCGTCAACCTCGTACGCCCCGACGGCGATCTCGTCGTCGCCGCGCTCTCCGGAAACCCCGCCGCCGAAGCCCTCATCACCGGCCGGGTCGGCTCCCGCGAGTCCTGGGAGCGGCGGCTGAACATGGGCGAGCACTGGGGCGACCTGGTGTTCATCCCCCACACCGAGGGCTGGATCCTCGACGACGACGACGTACCCCAGTGGTACACCGACGGGCCCGCCCCCCGTTTCGAGGACGAGTGGCACCCCAGCGACCGGCTCTTCGCCCCCATGTACACCCCGGCCGCGCCGGGCGGCTCGTGCGGCGAGCTGATCGGCGTGCTCTCCGTGGACCGGCCGCGCAACGGCCGGCTGCCCGGCGCGTGGGGGCGTGAGGCGCTCCAGATGTACGCGTTCCAGGCCGCCATCGCGATCAGCAACGCGCGTCTACGTGCGAACATGCAGCGCGCCCTGGTCCGTCTGGAACGCGAGCAGCAGGCCCTGCGCGCCAGCGAGGAATCCTTCCGGCAGGCGTTCGAGTACGCCCCGTCCGGCATGGCCATCGCCGAGATGGGCGGCGACCAGCACGGGCGGATACTCCGGACCAACGACGCGCTCTGCCGCCTGCTCGGCCGCCCCGCCTCCGCGATGCGCCGCTACTCCTTCTCCGACCTCGTCCACCCCGAGGACATAGGCACCCTGCTGCGCACCTCCGCCGAGGGCGGACGCGCCGAGCTGCGCCTCGGCCGCCGTGACGGCACCTACGTCTGGGTGTCCCTGCGCAACTCCGTCGTCGCCGACGCCGCCGACGGTCCCCGCTTCCTCCTCACCCACGTCGAGGACATAGAGGAACGCAAGCGCCGAGAGCTGCAGCTCGCCCACCGCGCCTCCCACGACTCCCTCACCGGACTGCCGAACTCCGCCGAGCTGCGCTCCCGCCTCTCCGCCCGCCTCTGCCAGCGCCCGCAGTCCACGCACCCCGCCGCCGTCGACGCCTACGACTCCCACGACGCCGTCCACGGCCACGCCGCCCATGACGCCAACGGCCACGGCTTCGACTTCCGGCCCGGCGGCTTCGACAGCTACGAGGGCTTCGACCACCATGTGCACACCGTCGCCCCCGAGGACGGCCGCGACGACGGCACCAAGGGCCTCGCGGTGCTCTTCTGCGACCTCGACGGCTTCAAGTCGATCAACGACCGGTTCGGGCACAACGCGGGCGACGCCGTCCTCATCGAGGTCGCGCGCCGGCTGTCCCGGGGCGTCCGCGACGGCGACACCGTCGCCCGGCTCGGCGGCGACGAGTTCGTGATCCTCGCCGACGGCCTCGGCCGCGCGGACGCGGCCGACCTCGCCGTACGCCTGCGCAACGAGATCATTCAGCCGATCCGCGCCGAGGGCCGGGCCGTCCGGGTGGGCGCCAGCTTCGGCATCGGCTGGGCGCACTGCGGGATGACCGCGGACGAAGTCCTCAAGTCCGCCGACGAACGTATGTACGTCGAGAAACGATCTCGTCCCAAACAACACAGACGTGCGGGATAAGCCCCAGGTCAGAACGTTGGGGCTGGCAGAGACACCCGTTCGGGTCGTGAGGAACCGGTAGGCTCGCGTTACCCGCCCCTGCACCTGTTGAGGAGACGAAGGGATGACGCCCGGTAACAACGGCGCGAGTACGCCCGAGGACGACGACCCGTTCGGCTACCTCTACGCCGACGGACAGGCCAACGGCGCCCAGCCGCCCTCCGGCGGCTACGGCTACCCCAACTCGGTCAGCAGGGTGCGTGCCGTCGGCGAGCGCCACTACGGCCAGCCACAGTCCCCCCAGCCCTACGGGCAGCCGCAGCAGGGCCAGTACGGGCAGCAGCAGCCGTACGGCCAGCCCGGCGTGCCCCAGCAGGGCCAGTACGGCCAGCCGGCCGCGCCCACCCGGCAGCAGCCGGGGCCCGGCGCAGGCGGCGGCCGGGGTCGCGGGCCGAACACCAAGGGGCTGCTGATCGGCGCGGTCGCGGTGGTCGCCGCGGTCGTCATCGGCATTGCCGTCGCCATGTCCCAGGGCGACACGGACAACGAGGGCAAGGGCGGCGACCAGCCCTCCACCTCCCCGTCCGTCGCAGAGAGCCCCTCGCCCAGCGAGTCCAGCACCAGCGAGGCCACCGAGGCCGAGCTGCCCACCATCGACGCCAAGGCCCTCCGCCTCGGCGGCACCGCCAACACCGCCTCCGACGTCCCGGGCGCCCAGTCCGAGGGCGGCGTCTACGTCGGCAACCTCAACCAGGTCGGCAACTCGGTGACCTGGACGGTGAACGGGATTCCGGAGGAGGGCACGTACACCCTCTTCGCGCACTACAACGTGACCGGCGAAGACCAGGAGATGACCCTCACCGTCAACGGCAAGGTCTTCGGCACCAAGATGCCGGTGAAGAACTACGGCAAGGCCGCCGAGGGCGACTTCGAGAAGGGCTGGGTCACCACCTACGTCTGGCCCACCCTCACCAAGGGCACCAACACGATCACCGTGTCCTGCGAGGAGGGTGACAAGTGCAACGTCCTCCTCGACCAGCTGTGGCTGAAGAAGGGTCAGGTCAAGAAGTAGCCGGAGGAGCCCGGCGGCCCTACGCCGCGCTCGCCTCGCCCGTCACCGACACCCGGGCCACCAGCTCCTCGTAGGCCGAGTGGTCGAAGTCGCCGGCCGTGGGGGAGAGGACCGTCGCCGTGGAGAGGGCGACGGCTCGGGCCAGGCGGTCCGGCCAGGGGCGGTGGTCGACCAGGCCGGCCAGGAGGGCGGCGGAGACCGAGTCGCCGGCGCCCGTCGGGTTGCCGCGGACGCGGGCCGGCGGGGTGGCCCGCCAGCGGCCCTCCGGGGTGGCGGCCACCAGGCCCGAGGCACCCAGCGTGGAGACCACCGAGCGCGCCCCGCGCCGACGCGCGTCCTGCGTGGCCCGCGCCGGCTCGTGCGAGCCGGTCAGCTCGGCCAGCTCGTCCGCGTTCGGCTTGACGATGTCCGGGCGGGCGGCGACGGCCCGGCGCAGCGGTTCACCACCGGTGTCCAGCAGCACCGGCACCCGCGCCGTGTGCGCCGTGCGGATCAGCCCCGCGTACGCGCCCACCGGCACCCCGGGCGGCAGACTGCCGCACAGGGCCACCGCGTCGGCGCCGGCCACCAGATCCTCGTACGCCTCCTGGAAGGCGGCCCACTCGGCGGGCGCGACGATCGGCCCCGGTTCGTTGAACTGGGTGGTGTCGCCGGTGAGTTCGTCGACGACGGCGACGGTGCGGCGGGTGGCGCCGGCCACCGGGAGCAGGGCGTCGGTCAGCCCGGGGACGGCCGCGAGCCGCCTGCGCACCGCGTCGCCGGTGGCGCCGCCCGCGAAGCCGGTGACCGTCACCTCGTGGCCGAGGGCCGCCAGCACCCGGGCCACGTTCAGCCCCTTGCCGCCGGGCCGTTCCGTCACATCGGTCACCCGGTGGGACGCATGCGGCCGCAGGGACCGTACGCGATAGGTGATGTCGAGAGCGGTGTTCAGTGTGACCGTGAGGATCACCTGCGCCGACCTCCCCCGATTCCGTGCGTGCGCGCCTTCAGCTGCCGGGGCTCGATCATGCCAAAGAGACGGCGACCGGCCCAGTCCTGCGGCCGGTCACTCTCTCCGTACGGGCGGACTTTTCAGAGCAGTTGGGGATCCACCACCCATTCACCGCGCCGCATCACGCCCTTCAGGTCGAAGTTCTCGTCGAGCAGCACCAGGTCGGCGTCCTTGCCGGGCTCCAGGGAGCCGACACGGTCGTACATCCCCAGCAGCCGGGCCGGGTTGACCGACAGGGCGGTCACCGCGTCCTCGACCGGCAGCCGGTCGACGGTCACCGCGCGTTTGAAGGCGCGGTCCAGGGTGAGCGTGGAGCCGGCGATCGCCCCGCCCTCCACCAGGCGCGCCACACCACCCGCGACCTCGACCTCCAGCGGGCCGAGCATGTAGCGGCCGTCGCCGAAGCCGGCGGCGTCCATCGCGTCGGTGATGAAGGCGACCCGGCCCGCGCCCGCGTGGTGGAACGCCAACTGGAGGGCCGCCGGGTGCAGATGCGTGCCGTCGTTGATCAGCTCGACGGTGACCCGCTCGTCCTCCAGGAGGGCGGCGATCGGGCCGGGGGCGCGGTGGCCGAGGGCGGGCATCGCGTTGAAGAGGTGGGTGGCGACCGTCGCGCCCGCGTCGATGGCCTCGACCGTCTGGTCGTACGTGGCGTCCGTGTGGCCGATCGCCGCGATCACGCCGTGCTCCGCGAGGAGGCGTACGGAGTCGATGCCGCCCGGCAGTTCGGTGGCCAGGGTGACCATCTTCGCGTGGCCGCGCGCCGCGTCGATCAGCTTGCGCACCTCCGCCGGCTCCGGGTCGCGCAGCAGCGCCTCGGAGTGCGCGCCCTTGCGGCACGGGGAGATGAAGGGGCCCTCGAAGTGGATACCGGCGACGTCGCCCTGCTCGGCCAGCTCGGAGAGGAGTCCGGCGCGGTGGGTGAGGAAGTCCATGTCGCCGGTGACGGTGGAGGCGACGAGGGTGGTGGTGCCGTGGAGGCGGTGGGTGTGGATTCCCTTCAGTACGTCGTCGACGGTGCCCGAGGTGAAGGAGGCGCCGCCTCCGCCGTGGTTGTGGATGTCGACGAAACCGGGGATCAGCCAGTGGTTTTGTACGTCGATGACCTGGGCGTTCTCCGGAGCCGAGGCGGTGATGCGGGTGCCGTCGACGATCACTTGGCCGTCTTTGACGGTTCCCGTGGGGAGAACCACGTTCGCGCCGGAGAGCACCCGCGCCCCTGGGGGGGTTGCCATTAGGGAGTTTCCTCCTTGCTGTCGGTTTGGTCGAGGAGATCCCAGGCGAGGAGGCCCGCGCCTCGGCATCCGGCCGTGTCCCCAAGAGCCGCCGGGACGATAGTCGGCAGCTTCTGGAAAGTGACCCTCTGCCGGACGGCGTCCCGCAGCGGTGTGAACAACGTTTCCCCCGCCTCGGCGAGGCCGCCACCGATCACGAGGGTGCGCGGGTCCAGCAGGGTGAGGGCGGTGACCAGGCCGTCAGCGAGGGCGTCGACCGCGTGCTGCCAGACCCGGACGGCGTTCGGGTCGCCGGACGCGACGGCCTTGGCGCAGTCGGCCGCGTCCGCCTCCGGGTCGCCGCTCGCCCGCGCCCATGCCTCGCTGACGGCGGCGGCGGAGGCGTACCGCTCCAGGCAGCCGTGCTGCCCGCAGGGACACGCGGGGCCGTCCTGTCGTACGACGACATGGCCGATCTCGCCCGCGAAGCCGTGCGCGCCCGCCTCCACCCGGCCGTCGACGCCGATGGCGCCCGCGATACCGGTGCCGAGGGCGACGAAGAGGAAGCGGTCGGCGCCCCGGGCCGCGCCGACCCGGCCCTCCGCGAGGCCCCCGGTGCGCACGTCGTGGCCGAGGGCGACCGGGATGCCGCCGAGGCGGTCGGCGAGCAGGGCGCGCAGGGGTACCTCGCGCCAGCCGAGGTTGGCCGAGTACGCGGCGATGCCGTGCGGCTCGTCGACGATGCCGGGGACGGCGACGCCGGCGGCGGCCGCGCTCCCGCCGAGGTGCACGGCGCCGTACGCGTGCAGCTCGGCGGCGAAGTCGAGGATGCCGGCGACGACGGCGTCGGGGCCGCGTTCGCGTCCGGTGGCCCGGCGGGCCTGGTGCAGCAGGGCGCCGTCGGCCCCGACCAGGGCGGCTTTCATCCCGGTGCCGCCCACGTCGAGGGCGATGACATGTCTCACGGGGACAGTGTGGCCCGAGGACCCCCAAGAGGTCTAGTCCACTCAGGTGGTGTAGACCTTGTTTCGATATACGGATAGTGGTCCAGACGACTTGGAGTCGGGAGTTGGTGGCGGTGCAGCGGCGGCGGACTTGGCGTACGGGAGCGATCGCGGTGGTGACCGCGCTGGGGATGACGGGAGTCGTCGCCGGCTGCGGGCTGGGCGGCGGCTCGGGCGAGGTGACGCTGAGGCTGGTCGCCGCCGACTACGGCGACAGCGCGGCCAACAGCTCCGAGAAGTACTGGGCGAAGATCGTGGACGAGTTCGAGGCGCAGCACCCGGACATCCACGTCGAGGTGACCGTCCACTCCTGGACCGACGTCGACCGCGAGGTCAAGGAGATGGTCGACGCGGGTGAGGCGCCCGACCTGGCGCAGATCGGCGCGTACGCCGACCACGCGGCCGCCGACAGGCTCTACAAGGCCGGCGATCTGCTCTCCATCCCCGTCCAGGCCGACTTCGTCTCCCAGCTCTCCCAGGCCGGCCAGGTGAACGGGATCCAGTACGGCATGCCCTTCGCCGCCTCCACGCGCGTGCTCTTCTACAACAAGACCCTCTTCGACGCCGCCGGCATCAAGCCGCCCACCGACTGGGCGCAGCTCGCGTCCGCCGCGGAGGCGCTCAGGGAGGAGGGCGTGAAGTACCCCTTCGCGCTGCCGCTCGGCCCGGAGGAGGCGCAGGCCGAGACCATGCAGTGGCTGCTCGGTGGCGGGGGCGGCTACACCTCGCTTGCAGGCGGCTACACGCTGGACTCCGCGGAGAACGTCGCGACCTTCAGCTGGCTGAAGAACGAGCTGGTCGGCAAGGGCCTGACCGGGCCGGTCGCGCCGGGCGAGCTCAACCGGGCCGACGCGTTCGCGGCGTTCGCCGCCGGGGAGGTCGGGATGCTCAACGGGCACTCCTCGCTGATGAGGACGGCCGAGGCGAAGGGCGTGAAGTACGGCATGGTGCCGATGCCCGGCAAGGACGGGGTCAGCAAGGCCACGATGGGGGTCGCCGACTGGATGATGGCCTTCAAGCAGCGCGGGCACGCGGACGAGATCGGCGAGTTCCTCGACTTCGTCTACAAGGAGGAGAACGTGCTCGACTTCTCCCGGCGCTACGACCTGCTGCCGGTGACGACCTCCGCGAGCGAGGTCATGGACTCGGCGAAGGAGGACCGGGACCTCAAGCCCTTCCTCGACGAGCTGCCGCTGTCCGAGCTGTACCCCGTCGGGCGTACCTCCTGGGCGACCGTCAGCGCGGAGGTGAAGCGGCGGATCGGCGGCGCCGTCACGCCCGGCGGCAGCCCGGCCTCCGTCCTCGGCGACCTCCAGACCCAGGCGATCACGGCCGACAGCACCGCGTCCGACTGAGTTACCGTGCCTGGATGGAGGAACGGGAGCGGGCGATACTCGGCCTTGAGCGACGGGGCTTCACCGGGCCCGGGGCGAAGGAGCGGGCGATACGGGAAGAGCTGGGGTTGGCCCCTGTGCGGTACTACCAGCTGCTGAACGCGCTGCTGGATGATCCCGAGGCGCTGGCCTACGACCCGGTGACGGTGAACCGGCTGCGGAGGGTGCGGGAGGCTCGCCGTTCGGAGCGGTGATGTGTTGCCGGGTGCCGGTTCGTTGTGGTTGATCGCGCCCACGCGGCGGAGCCGCATATCTACACAGTCCCGCGCCCCTGGGTACGTTCACCTGGCCGCGCACCCACCCGCGGCCCACCCCCGCTAGTGTCGCCGTATGGGAACCCACGAGACGCACTCCACGGAACCCCTCCCGACTCCCCTCACCCCCGCCGGGCGTGATGCCCTCGACGCCATCCTGCGGCGGCCCGGCACCGCCCTGGTCGCCCTCGACTTCGACGGGACGCTCGCGCCGATCGTCGAGGACCCCGAGCAGGCCAGGGCCCACCCCGGCGCCGTCCCCGCGCTGGCCGCGCTCGCGCCCAGGGTCGCCGCCGTGGCCGTCGTCACCGGGCGGCCCGCGGAGACCGCCGTGCGGTACGGCGGCTTCGGCGGGGCCGTCGGGCTCGACCACCTCACCGTGCTGGGGCACTACGGCGCCGAACGCTGGGACGCCCGCACCGGAGAGGTCAGCGCCCCGGCACCCCACCCCGGTGTCGCCGCCGTGAGCGCCGAGTTGCCCGGCGTCGTCGAGGGCACCGGCGCCTGGGTCGAGGAGAAGGGCGGCCGGGCCGTCGCCGTGCACACCCGGCGGGCCGCCGACCCGCAGGGCGCCTTCGAGGCCCTCCGGCAGCCGCTGGCCGCCCTCGCCGCCCGGCACGGGCTGGTCCTCGAACCGGGCCGGCTGGTGCTCGAACTACGCCCGCCGGGAATGGACAAGGGCATGGCGCTGACCGCGTACGCACGTGAGATCGGGGCCGGGGCCGTCCTCTACGCCGGGGACGACCTCGGTGATCTGCCCGCTTTCGCCGCCGTCGAGAAGCTGCGCTCTCAGGGCGTACCCGGACTGCTGGTGTGCAGCGGCAGCAGCGAGGTCACCGAGCTGGCAGAGCGGGCCGATCTGGTCGTCGACGGGCCCGCCGGGGTCGTGACGCTGCTGCGGTCACTCGCCGGTCAGCTCGCGTAGCTGGTCCAGGAACCACTGCGTCGGCGGCAGCGCGGTAGCCGCTGCCGCCAGGCGCTTCGCCCGCTCGGCGCGCTCACCCGGGGGCAGGGTCAGCGCCTCGTGGAGGGCGCGGGCGGTGCCCGTCACGTCGTAGGGGTTCACCCCGATCGCGTCCTCGGCCAGTTCCTCGTACGCCCCGGCCTCCCGGGACAGCACCAGCGCGCACCCTTCTTCGGAGAGGACCGGCACCTCCTTGGCGACCAGGTTCATGCCGTCCCGGATGGGGTTGACCAGGGCCACGTCCGCGAGGCGGTAGGCGGCCAGGGAGCGCGCGAAGTCGTCCTTGAGGTGGAGGACGACAGGGGTCCAGCCAGGGGTGCCGAAAGCGGAGTTGATGGCGTCGGCGACCCGCTGGACCTCGGCCATGTACGCGCGGTACACCTCCAGGTCCTGCCGGGAGGGGTAGGCGAAGGCGACGTGCACGACGCGCTCGCGCCACTCGGGGTGGTCGTCCAGGAGCTGCCGGTAGGCCAGCAGGCCGCGCACGATGTTCTTGGACAGCTCGGTGCGGTCGACGCGGACGATCGTCTTGCGGCCCGCGCCGATCTCCTCCCGCAGGGCCGCCATCCGCTCCGCCACGTCCGGCCGGTGCGCCCGCTCACGCAGGAAGTCCGCGTCCGCGCCGAGCCCGTGCACCCCGATCCGGGTCGTGCCGGTGCCGCCGACCACCGCGTCGCAGCACGCGGTGAACGCGTCCGCCCAGCGGCGGGTGAGGAAGGCCAGCCGGTCCGCGCCGAGCATGCCGGTCAGGAGCTGCCGCGCGATGTCGTCGGGCAGCATCCGGAAGTACTCCGGCGGCGCCCACGGCGTGTGCGAGAAGTGGCCGATCCTCAGGTCCGGGCGCAGTTCGCGCAGCATCCCCGGCACCAGGGTCAGGTGGTAGTCCTGGACCAGGACCGACGCACCCTCGGCCGCCTCCTCCGCGAGCGCCTCGGCGAACGCGCGGTTGTACGACTCGTACGACGCCCACTGCCGCCGGAAGCCGGAGTCGAAGACCGGCTCCAGCGGGGTCTGGTACAGCATGTGGTTCACGAACCACAGCACCGAGTTGGCGATGCCGTTGTAGGCGTCCGCGTGCACGTCCGCCGGGATGTCCAGCATCCGCGTGCCCGGCTCACCGATGCCGCGCCGCACCGCCTCGCGGTCGCCGTCGGACAGCGCCGAGCACACCCACAGCGCCCCGGCGTCCGAACCGATCGCCGACAGCCCGGAGACCAGCCCGCCACCGCCCCGTTTGGCGGTCAGCGAGCCGTCCTCACCGACGGCGTAGGAGACCGGGCCGCGGTTGGAGGCGACCAGTACCTGGGCAGCACCGTGCGAGGAAGCCATACGCCACAACCTAGCCCGGCCCGGAAACGCTCAAACGTACGGTTCCACTCGACGGACGACGGGATACGGCCATTTCCGACACGGCCACTCCATGATCCTCCCGTCTCGCTGCGCTGTTCGACCCCGACCCTCGTGCTCGCCACCGCCCGGAAGGCCGTGGCCGCGGCCAAGGGACAGGGTCTGACGTACGCCGTTGCCGACTCACGCCACCTTGCGCGCCGCGTACTCCGCGATCTCCACCATCGGCGGCCGCTCCTCCGTGTCCACGGAGTACGTCCGCGGCTCGAACCCTTCCTCACCGCGCTCGAACTGCGTGAGGGAGGGCCGGATCAGGTGGCCGCGGGCCAGCCGGAGCTGGGCGGTGCGGTAGATCGCCGCCGCCATCCGGCCGAGGGCCTGGCCGTCCTGGTGGCGGTGCTTGCGCACCCCGAGGTCGACCTGGGCCAGCGCGTCCAGGCCCACCAGGTGCAGGGCGTCGACCAGCATGCCCAGCTCCACGCCGTAGCCGACGGGGAAGGGAAGCTGTTCGAGGAGGCTGCGGCGGGCCGCGTACTCGCCGCCGAGCGGCTGCACGAAGCCGGCCAGCTGCGGCCAGTGCATGTTCAGCAGCGGGCGGGCCATCAGCTCGGTGACCCGGCCGCCCTGCCCGGTCGTCTTGCCGGAGGCGAGCGAATTCAACTCAGTGGCCAGGGGACGGTCGTACATGCCCTTGACGAGGTCCACGTCCGGGTCGGTGAGCAGCGGGCCGACGATCCCGGTGACGAAGTCGGAGGAGAACTCCCTCAGATCGGCGTCGATGAAGCAGACGATGTCCCCGCCGGTGACCAGCAGGGAGCGCCACAGCACCTCGCCCTTGCCGGGGACGGCGGGCAGACGGGGCAGGATCGCGTCGCGGTGCACGACCGTCGCGCCCGCGGCGGCGGCCACCTCGGAGGTGCGGTCGGTGGACCCGGAGTCGACGACGACGATCTCGTCGACGAGCGGCACCTGCTGCATGAGGTCGTGACGGATCACGGCGACGATGTCGCCGACCGTCTCCTCCTCGTTGAGCGCGGGCAGCACGACGGAGACCGTCTGGCCCGAGGCTCGCTTGGCGGCCAGGATCCGGTGCAGCGGGCGATCGGTCACGGACCAGGAGCGGGTGCTCAGCCAGCGCTCGACTTCTTCCAGCACGGTCTGCGGCTCCTCACGTGTTCGACGATGTCCGCGTTTGTCTCGCGGTTCGGACGACTATCTCAACTGTCCTGGTCGTCGGTTACAGTCTTGAACAACGCTGATGACCATCGCATGTCGGCGGTCGTTGCGCGCGCAACTACATCGCTTGCAAGTACATCGCTTACAACTACATACCGCTCATCCAGAGGGGCAGAGGGACACGGCCCGATGAAGCCCCGGCAACCCTCCAGTCGGTTCTTGTCACGTTGACGTGGTGAGGCTCCCGGCTAGGGAAGGTGCCAAATCCGTCTCACGGCGAGATGCGTCGTGAGGAAGATGAGGAGAAAGGGCCTCGCCTCACATGGCTGTGCAGACAGTTGCCACCACGGACACCACCCGCACCAACGACACCGTCGACCTCGGTCCCGCCGCCGCGCTGTCCTGCCGCGAGTGCGGTCACCGCGTGCCCCTCGGCCCGGTCTTCGCGTGCGAGGAGTGTTTCGGCCCGCTGGAGATCGCGTACGACTTCTCCTCGTACGACACCGAGGAGCTGCGCAGGCGCATCGAGGCGGGTCCCGCGAACATCTGGCGGTACGCGCCGCTGCTGCCCGTCCCGGCGGACGTGGCCGACAAGCCGAACCTCAACCCCGGCTGGACCAAGCTCGTCAAGGCCGACAACCTGGCGCGCGAGCTGGGCGTGACCGGCGGGCTGTACGTGAAGGACGACTCCGGCAACCCGACGCACTCCTTCAAGGACCGCGTGGTCGCCCAGGCGCTGGAGGCGGCGCGCGCCTTCGGATTCACCACCCTCTCGTGCTCCTCCACCGGCAACCTCGCCGGTGCCGTCGGCGCCGCCGCCGCCCGCGCCGGCTTCCGCTCCTGCGTGTTCATCCCGCACGACCTGGAGCAGGGCAAGGTCGTCATGGCCGCGATCTACGGCGGCGAACTCGTCGGCATCGAGGGCAACTACGACGACGTCAACCGCTTCTGCTCCGAACTGATCGGCGACCCGGCCGGCGAGGGCTGGGGCTTCGTCAACGTGAACCTGCGGCCGTACTACGCGGAGGGCTCCAAGACCCTGGCGTACGAGATCTGCGAGCAGCTCGGCTGGCAGCTCCCCGACCAGCTGGTCGTCCCGATCGCCTCCGGCTCCCAGCTCACGAAGATCGACAAGGGGCTGCAGGAGCTGATCAGGCTGGGGCTCGTCGAGGACAGGCCGTACAAGATCTTCGGCGCGCAGGCCGAGGGCTGCTCGCCGGTGTCGGTGGCCTTCAAGGAGGGCCACGACGTGGTCCGCCCGCAGAAGCCGAACACCATCGCCAAGTCGCTGGCCATCGGCAACCCGGCCGACGGGCCGTACGTCCTGGACATCGCGCGCCGTACCGGTGGTGCGGTGGAGGACGTGACCGACGAGCAGGTCGTCGACGCGATCAAGCTGCTGGCCCGTACCGAGGGCATCTTCGCGGAGACCGCCGGCGGTGTGACGGTCGGCGTGACGCGCAAGCTGATCGAGAACGGCGTGCTGGACCCGACGAAGACCACGGTCGTGCTGAACACGGGGGATGGTCTCAAGACGCTGGATGCGGTGGAGGGCACGGGGCTCACCGCGACCATTCGGCCCAGCCTGGAGTCGTTCCGGGACGCCGGCCTCGTCTGAATCGCGCGCCCCCCTAGGCAAGTCATCCCACCGGAGGTTTTCAAGTGAGCGTTACCGTCCGCATCCCGACCATCCTGCGCACCTACACCGGCGGTCAGGCCGAGGTGGCCGCCGAGGGTGCCACCCTCGCCGAGGTCATCGCCGATCTGGAGAAGAACCACACCGGGATCGCGGCCCGGGTCCTGGACGACCAGGGCAAGCTGCGCCGGTTCGTGAACGTGTACGTCAATGACGACGACGTCCGTTTCGAGCAGGGCCTGGAGACGGCGACCCCCGACGGCGCCGGTGTCTCCATCATCCCGGCGGTCGCGGGCGGCTGATCATTACCTTCGGTAACGGAGGTTACCGAGAGTTCACTGAATTGCCCCCTCCGTGAGAGAAGCGGAGGGGGCAATTCTGCGTGATTGAGCGCGGTACAGTTGGGGAACACGGCCCCGGCCTCCGGGTCGCAGGCCCTTGATTTCTGCCTTACGCCCGTCAAGAAGCAGCCAAAGTGCGCGCTTCTTTCGCGGCTTTTGTTCCCTTTGTGGGGCCCGACTTGACCTGAAGTCAGGGTAATTGACCCCACTTTCCGGGCCCGACGCGTCCAGATTTCTCGTCCGATTGACCTGTTGCAGACGGCAGTTGGACAGATACATTCAGCCGCGGTCGACGCGTTCCGGCGCACGCCCCCAACGACTGGGGGGTGAGGTCTGACCCGGGTCCGCGAAGTGTGGATCTGTGCAAGGGCCAGTAATAGGGGAGTTAGGCATGGCTCAGGGCACCGTCAAGTGGTTCAACGCGGAGAAGGGGTACGGCTTCATCGCGGTCGACGGTGGTGCGGACGTCTTCGTCCACTACAGCGCGATTCAGATGGACGGCTACCGCACCCTGGAAGAGGGCCAGCGGGTCGAGTTCGAGATCTCGCAGGGCCAGAAGGGCCCGCAGGCCGACATGGTTCGCGTCACCGCCTGAACGTTCTTTTCGACGAAGGGCCCCCACCCGTCCCGGGTGGGGGCCCTTCGCCCTGTCCGCCACCGGCCGATCCGCCTCTCATCCGCCTCTCATCCGTCTCTCGTCCGCCTCTGATCCGGCCGCAACCTCCGAGAGCCGCTTGCACTCGCATGGGTCGAGTGCTAATCATTGGCGTTAGCACTCTGAAGGTGAGAGTGACAGCGAAGGACCGGGTCGGTGAGGCCCGCAGGCCGGGTGGGGCAAGGAACCACAAGGCCGGCGAGCCGTCCGTCGCGGGCGCGGGCGCGGTCCGAAGGAATCACCCCCAGTCCTGGAGGGAC
Source organism: Streptomyces sp. NPDC018693 (assembly GCF_044391385.1). NCBI lineage: Bacteria > Bacillati > Actinomycetota > Actinomycetes > Kitasatosporales > Streptomycetaceae > Streptomyces > Streptomyces sp. NPDC018693. The sequence continues at coordinate 71,108 of NZ_JBIRZZ010000009.1, forward strand.
CACTTCACATGGCCAAGATCATCGCGTTCGACGAGGAGGCGCGGCGCGGCCTCGAGCGCGGCATGAACCAGCTCGCGGACGCCGTGAAGGTGACGCTCGGCCCCAAGGGTCGCAACGTCGTCCTCGAGAAGAAGTGGGGCGCCCCCACGATCACCAACGATGGTGTCTCCATCGCCAAGGAGATCGAGCTCGAGGACCCGTACGAGAAGATCGGCGCCGAGCTGGTCAAGGAAGTCGCCAAGAAGACGGACGACGTCGCCGGCGACGGTACGACCACCGCCACCGTCCTCGCCCAGGCGCTCGTCCGCGAGGGCCTGCGCAACGTGGCCGCCGGTGCCAACCCGATGGCCCTGAAGCGCGGTATCGAGAAGGCCGTCGAGGCCGTCTCCGCCGCCCTCCTGGAGCAGGCGAAGGATGTCGAGACCAAGGAGCAGATCGCCTCCACGGCCTCCATCTCCGCCGCCGACACCCAGATCGGTGAGCTGATCGCCGAGGCCATGGACAAGGTCGGCAAGGAAGGCGTCATCACCGTCGAGGAGTCGCAGACCTTCGGTCTTGAGCTCGAGCTCACCGAGGGCATGCGCTTCGACAAGGGCTACATCTCCGCCTACTTCGCGACCGACATGGAGCGTATGGAGGCCGTCCTCGACGACCCGTACATCCTGATCGCGAACTCCAAGATCGCCAACGTCAAGGACCTGCTCCCGCTCCTGGAGAAGGTCATGCAGTCGGGCAAGCCGCTGCTGATCATCGCCGAGGACGTCGAGGGCGAGGCCCTGTCGACCCTGGTCGTCAACAAGATCCGCGGCACCTTCAAGTCCGTCGCGGTCAAGGCCCCGGGCTTCGGCGACCGCCGCAAGGCGATGCTGAACGACATCGCCATCCTCACCGGCGGCGAGGTCATCTCCGAGGAGGTCGGTCTCAAGCTCGAGAACACGACCCTCGACCTGCTGGGCAAGGCCCGCAAGGTCGTCATCACCAAGGACGAGACCACCATCGTCGACGGCGCCGGCTCCTCCGAGCAGGTCGCGGGCCGCGTGAACCAGATCCGCGCCGAGATCGAGAACAGCGACTCCGACTACGACCGCGAGAAGCTGCAGGAGCGCCTGGCGAAGCTCGCCGGCGGTGTCGCGGTCATCAAGGCCGGTGCCGCCACCGAGGTCGAGCTCAAGGAGCGCAAGCACCGCATCGAGGACGCCGTCCGCAACGCGAAGGCCGCCGTCGAGGAGGGCATCGTCGCCGGTGGTGGCGTGGCCCTGCTGCAGGCGTCCCAGGTCTTCGAGAAGCTGGAGCTGGAGGGCGACGAGGCCACCGGTGCCGCCGCCGTCAAGCTGGCCCTCGAGGCCCCGCTGAAGCAGATCGCCGTCAACGCCGGCCTCGAGGGCGGCGTCGTGGTGGAGAAGGTCCGCAACCTCACCCCCGGCCACGGCCTGAACGCCGCGACCGGCGAGTACGTCGACCTCGTCGCCGAGGGCATCATCGACCCCGCCAAGGTCACCCGCTCCGCCCTGCAGAACGCGGCCTCCATCGCCGCGCTCTTCCTCACCACCGAGGCCGTCATCGCCGACAAGCCGGAGAAGGCCGCGGCCCCGGCCGGCGGCGGCATGCCGGGCGGTGACATGGACTTCTGATCGACCCAAGGGTTGATCAACCGTCCTACGGACCGAGGGCGGCACCCCCTGTGAAGGGGGTGCCGCCCTCGGGCGTTTCAGTAGGCGTACCGTTTGAGTGGCTCGGTGTCGAGAGTGATGCTCACCGGCGGCGGAAGCTCCACCATTGCTCCCCAGGGATAGGACGGGGACTGACGGTAGCGGCCGTCTTTGGGCTCGCTGTACCCGACGGCTGTGCAGTTGTCACGGTCAATGAGCAGGTAGACAGGGATGTCGGCCTCCGCGTAGCCGATGGGCTTGTCGATGCGGTCGCGCTGATTGGTGTCACGGTCGCGTGAGGTGATCTCCAGGGCCATCAGGATGCCCTCGGTCTCGGACCACTCACCGTCGTCGACGAAGTGATCCGCGGGCGCGAGTGCTGCGTCGGTGCGAGCACGTCCCTTGCGGTACGCCTCAGCCTTCACCCCGAACTCGGGTGCGAGATCAAGGTCAGGACGGTGCACCAGGAACTGGCGCACCAACCACATGTAAATCGAACGGTGCTTGCCGTCCGGCATCGCCTTGACCTCTAGCTTCCCGTTGATGTACTCAAGCCGGACGGTCTCCGGTGCCAGGCGCTCCAATTCCTCGAAGTCCTCGACGCTGAGCGGATCCGCGGTGCGGACACGCCCATCGACGAATTCGAGCCGCACACCTTCCGGGGCCACTTCGGCGAGTTCCTCGAAGTCCTCAATGGGCATCTGCGAGCGTTCAGCGGTGCTGGGGGTCATGGCGTCGCCTCCTCCCCTCCAACGTGCCCCGGCGTGGTGTCGTCGGACCGTAGGAGCGGTCATACGGGTGTCCGTCGGCGTAGGGACATCGCCGCACGGATCTCCTCCGCACGGGCGTGAATCGTCGAGGCAGACAGGGGCGCACGGGAGTGATCCGGCGCGAGCTTCCCGCTGCATGCGCCGCACACCCCACCCGGCAGTGCCTCCGGGCGGCCCGGGAGGCCGCACCGCGCGCACTCCAGGACACGGCGGGGCGGGGGCGGGGCGGGCCCCGGGCGGGTGCGGTGGAGTGGCTGGGATCACAAGGGTTCGGGGGTGGTTGCGGAAATGGCGGGCGGGTGGGGGCGGTTGACGCCTACGCGTGACGCATGCGCTTGCACATACCGCCTGGTCCCTGTCTCCTGAGGAGCCCTGACGTGACCGCCACCACCGCTGAGTCCACTGACCCCGCCGAGTCCGCCGCCTCCCGTCGTGCGGCCGAGATCCTCTCCCGGCCCGTCGCGATCAACGGCCTGACCGTCCCCAACCGCATCGTGATGGCCCCGATGACGCGCATGTTCTCCCCGGGCGGTATCCCCGGCGACGACGTGCGGTCGTACTACGCCCGCCGCGCCGCCGCCGGGGTCGGACTGATCGTCACCGAGGGCACGTACGTGGGGCACGAGTCGGCCGGGGAGAGCGACCGGGTGCCCCGGTTCCACGGGGAGGAGCAGCTGGCCGGGTGGGCGAAGGTCGCCGAGGACGTGCACGCGGCGGGCGGGAGGATCGTGCCGCAGCTGTGGCACATCGGGATGGTGCGTGAGCAGGGCAAGCCGCCGTACGCCGACGCCCCGGCCGTCGGCCCCTCCGGGATCCGGCTCGACGGCACCGAGGGCACCGGCAAGGCCATGACACAGCGCGACCTGGACGACGTCATCGGCGCGTTCGCCGAGGCCGCGGCCGCCGCCGAGCGCATCGGCTTCGACGGAGTCGAGCTGCACGGCGCCCACGGCTACCTCATCGACCAGTTCCTGTGGGCCCGCACCAACCGCCGCACCGACGCCTACGGCGGTGACCTCGTCGCCCGTACCCGGTTCGCCGGCGAGATCGTCGCCGCCGTACGCGAGGCCGTGTCCGCCGACTTCCCCGTCCTCTTCCGTTTCTCCCAGTGGAAGTCGTACCACTTCGACGCCCGCATCGCCGAGACCCCGCAGGAGCTGGAGACCCTCCTCGCCCCGCTCGCCGCGGCCGGGGTCGACGCCTTCCACGCCTCCACCCGCCGCCACTGGCTGCCCGAGTTCGAGGGCTCCGACCTCAACCTGGCCGGCTGGGCCAAGAAGCTCACCGGCAAGCAGACCATCACCGTCGGCTCGGTGGGCCTCGACGGCGACTTCGATCGGGCCTTTGTGGGCGAGGGCGCCCCGGTCGGCAGCCTGGACAATCTCCTCGACCGGCTGGAGCGCGACGAGTTCGACCTCGTCGCCGTCGGCCGCGCGCTGCTCCAGGACCCGCAGTGGGCGGCGAAGGTCCTGGCGGGCCGCTTCGACGAGCTGAAGCCGTACGACGCGGCGGCGGTGAGAACCCTCAGCTGAGCGCCAAGACACAGATTGGCCGTCACTCACACGGGTGGAGTGCGGCCGCTCTGGCACTTTCCTTGTCGGCAGGCCGTTTTCGGTACAAGCGATCGAGAGGTGGCCTGACCGATGACGACGACAAGTCCGGTGGTGGTGCGTACCGCCGCCGGTGCCGTGCGGGGGCGGCGGGAGGACGGGCTGACCGTCTTCCGGGGGATTCCGTTCGCCGCGCCGCCGGTCGGCGGGGCCCGCTTCCAGGCCCCGTGCCCGCCGGAGCCCTGGGACGGCATACGCGACGCGTACGCCTTCGGGCCACCACCCCCGCAGGAGGCCGGGATACAAGGGCGTACGGGGCAGGCTCCGGCAGGCGGCGACGACTGGCTGACGGTGAACGTCTGGACTCCGGACCCGACCCCTTCGGCTCCCCGCCCGGTCATGGTGTGGATCTACGGCGGCGCCTACAAACTCGGCCACTCCGGCAGCCCGGGTTACGACGCCCAGCACATCGCCCGTGAGGGCGACCTGGTCGTCGTCACCTTCAACTACCGGGTCGGCATCGAAGGGTTCGCGCGGATCGAGGGCGCGCCCGCCAACCGGGGGCTGCTCGACCAGGTCGCCGCGCTGGAGTGGGTGCGGGACACCATCGCGGAGTTCGGCGGCGACCCGGACCGGGTGACGGTGTTCGGCGAGTCGGCGGGCGCGGGATCGGTGGGGTCCCTGCTGGCGATGCCGAGCGCGCGCGGCTTGTTCCGGCGGGCCATAGCACAGAGCCTGCCGGGCACATACTTCTCGGACGAGCTGGCCCGAGACCTCGCGACGGCCATCGCGGCGGAGGCCGGTCTGCGCCCCACGGCGGCCGACCTGGCCACGGTCGACCCGCGCGAACTGACCGAGGCGGGTGCTGCGTTGAGCGCGAAGATGCTGGACCGGCTGGACAGATGGGGCCAGGTGGCGCCGACCGTCACACCGTTCTCGCCGGTGGTGGACGGCGAGGTGCTGCCTCGGACGCCCTGGCAGGCGCTGGCGGCGGGCGCCGCGCGGGACGTGGAGCTGATCGTCGGGCACAATGCGCACGAGTTCCGGCTGTTCATGGTCATGGGCGGCATGCTCGGCCGGATCACCGACGAGCGGGCGACCCGGACCCTGCGCCTGTTCGCGCCGGGCGGTGAGGCAGGGGAGCGGGCCTACCGGGCGGCCTTCCCGGACGCGGGCCCGGACGAGCTGCACGAGCGGGTCCAGTCGGACTGGCTGTTTCACATACCCTCGCTGCGGCTGGCGGAGGCGCAGATCGCGGGCGGCGGCCGGGCCCACCTGTACGAGCTGACCTGGCAGGCCCCCGGCGCGGGCGGTGTCCTGGGCGCCTGCCACGGCCTGGACGTCCCCCTCCTGTTCGGCACGTACGACGCGGACCTCGGCAACCTGCTCTTCGCCGGGGCGGAGGTCACCCCGCAGGCGCGGGAGCTGTCCTCCCGGATCCGCCAGGCGTGGACGGACTTCGCGCGCACGGGCGACCCGGGCTGGCCGGCGTACGACGAGGAGCGGCGGCTGGTTCAGGTGCTGGACGAGAAGACGGAGGTGCGGGAGTACCCGGAGGAGGTGTCGCGCAGGCTCTGGGAGGGGCACACGTTCCCGGCGCTGCCGCTGCTGGGGTGACCGACTGGGGGCCGCCGACTCAGAGGTTGCCGAGGGGCTCGATGTCGACCTTCACGGGGGTGCCCCAGATGCGCAGCACCTCGTAGTCCGTGAACTCGTGCACCAGCCGGTATGCCATCGCGGGCCGGGACCCGCGGCGCAGGGCGGCGATGTAGAGCTCCGCCTCGCGGCGGTCCCGGCGCGGGGTGCCGCACAGCTGCCACTCCTGGCCGTTCCACAGCTCCGGCAGCCAGCGCTGCTGGGGCTGGGGGCGGTCGGCGCGGACGCCGTACCGGGACGGCACGGCCTCGGTGTGCTCGCGGGGCTGCGCGTGGGCCGGCTGCCCGCCGTACTCGGAGCGCCGGGCGGCCCGCCGCCGGGTCTCGCAGAGCAGGCACAGATCGGGGGCGCTCTTGTCGACGGGACCGTTCGGGTGCTCGGCGCACCGGGTGCTGGGCGCGGCCGTGCCGACGCTCTCGTCCAGCAGGTCCAGGGCGCGCCGCAGGTCGGCCTTGACCTCGTGCAGCTTCGCGTCCGGCGTGTCGGCGGTGAGGGCCTCGCCGTGCTCGCCGAGAAGACGAAGGGCGCGGCCCAGGGAGGTGAGCTGGGCGTGGTTCACGCCTTCTACCGTCGCACATGCCGTCCGTGTCCCGCCGACCAGGCCGCTCTCGGCGGGCTGGGGGAACAGGGCCCAGCCGGACGGGTCGACGGATGGCCGCCCATGGCGCCCGCTCAGCGGCGGGCGGCGGCCAGCGCGGCACGCAGTCGGCCGCCGGACCGCTCCAGAAGGCGGGCGGCGGCGGCTCCGTCGACGTCGGCGAGGATGCTGAGGATCGCGTTCTTCACCTCGCCGTCGGTCGCCGCGAGCGCGGCCTCCACCTCGGCGTCCGCCGCGCCCGTCGCGAGGGCGACGATGCGCCGCGACCGGGCGCGCAGCTTCTCGTTGGAGGCGCGGACGTCGACCATCAGGTTCCCGTACGTCTTGCCGAGACGGACCATCGTGATCGTCGACAGCATGTTCAGCACCAGCTTCTGCGCGGTGCCGGCCTTCAGCCGGGTCGACCCGGTGATCAGCTCGGGCCCGACGACCACCTCGACGCCGTACTCGGCCGCTCCGGCCAGCGCACTGCCGGGGTTGCAGGCCACCCCGACGGTCAGCGCGCCGACGGACCGGGCGTGCTCGACGGCGCCGACGGCGTACGGGGTGCGGCCGGACGCGGAGACGCCGACGACCGTGTCGGCGGGGGTCAGCCGGAGCGCGTCCAGATCCGCCACCGCCAGTTCCCGTGAGTCCTCGGCCCCTTCGACGGAGGTGACCAGGGCCTCGGCCCCACCCGCGATGAGCCCGACGACCTGCCCCGGGGCGGTGTTGAAGGTGGGCGGGCACTCGGACGCGTCCAGCACACCGAGCCGCCCGGCGGTTCCCGCCCCGGCGTACACCAGCCGCCCGCCCCGCGCCATCCGCGGCGCGATCGCGTCGATCGCGGCGGCGATGACGGGCAGCTGATCCGCGACGGCGGCCGGTACGGCGGAGTCCTCACCGTTCATCAGCCGGGCGATGTCGAGGGTCGGCAGCCGGTCGATGTCCGCGAGGTCGGCCCGGAAGGCTTCGGTGGGGAGGGCGGAGAGCTGGGCGAGGAGATCGCCGGAGAAGGAGGAGTCATCCACAGGGGGCATGGGAGGCATTGGGGTCGGCTCTTTCGGTCCGAGGGCGGTCGGTGGACTCACCCGGTCTACCGGTGCCGATGCGCCGGCGCCTCCTACGACGCGGCCGGTGCGAGCACCGCGGCTGATTTCGGTTCGGCCGCGCGGTCAGGAGTGCGCACAATGGACCCATGGAACCCACGAGCCACCCCCTGAGCCCCCTCGAACAGGCCCTGCACGCGGCCCGCGCCCTGGTGCTCGCCGACCTCGTGGCGGGTCAGGTCGCGCAGGCGGACGTGGTGTCGCTGGTCGAGGAGTCCGTCGTGCAGCGCCGCTGGTGGGTGGAGCAGTGGCCGGAAGGCGTGGAGTATGTGGCCGGGCTGGTCGCCCAGGACGTCCAGGACGCCCTGCTGGAGCGGTACGGCCGCTGGCCGCTCTGCCCGGTGTGCGGTTCGGGCGACCCGCACGCGCTGGACGTCGAGCCGGAGCTGGGCCCCGACCCGCACTGGGTGTGCGACAAGGCGGGCGTGAAGGTGGCGGCGGTCGGCCGGCTCGGCGCGGCCACCGGCTACGGCACGCCGTCCTCATGAGGGGCACGGGGCGCCGGTGACCGTCTATGTCGACCCGCCGACCTGGCCGGGCCACGGCCGGCTCTGGTCGCACCTCGTCAGCGATGTGTCGTACGACGAACTGCACGCGTTCGCCGAGCGGGTGGGCGTGCCGCGCCGGGCCTTCGAGCGCGACCACTACGACATCCCCTCCGACCGCTACGCCGAGGTGGTGGCGGCCGGCGCGGTCGAGGTCGGCTCCAAGGAACTGGTCCGCCGGCTCACGGAGGCGGGTCTGCGCCGCCCGAAGGGACGCTGACCCGTCACTTCCGGCGGACGTACAGCAGCAGCTCCGGGTTCGCGTCCAGGGGCGCCCGGTCGAAGCCCGCGCGGGTCGCCACGCCCTGTGACGGCAGGTTGTCGTGGTCGATCACCGCGCACAGGGTCCGTACGTCGTCCCGGGCCAGCGCCCACTCCGCGAGCGTGCGCAGCGCCTCCGTGGCGTAGCCGTGGCCGCGAGCGGCCTCGACGAGGTCGTAGCCGGTCTCGGCCCGCCCGTCCTCGTCCGGCGGCCCGTGGAAGCCCATGCTGCCGATCGCCCGGTCGTCCTCCCGCCGTACGACGACGAAGACGCCGAACTCCGGTCGGTGCACCCCGGACTCGTACGCCTTGCGGACGATCCCGGCGGCGTCCCGGGTGCCCTGCAGCGGCCCGTCGCCCAGCCAGGTGAAGCCGCCGTCGCCGCCCGCCCGCAGGTCGGCGGCGGCCGCGGGGGTGAGGCCCTCCAGGGTGAGGCGGCCGGCGGGCAGGACGAGGTTGTTGTGCCAGCGCCAGTCGGTGACCGGCGCACGGCCGGGCAGCTCGCCGCGGCCGGTGGCCCACAGCAGGGTCGCCCAGGGGTCGGCGTCCGGCCGTACCTGCGGGAAGATCCGGGTCAGCACGCCCTCGCACAGTTCGGCCGGGGCCTCGTACGGCACCCCGAGCCCTTCGGCGATGTCATGCGTGTGCAGCAGCACCTCGGCGACGCCCATCGCGGCGAAGCCCTCGCGGTTGGCGCTGCGGAAGGGGTAGGGATGGAAGGCGCGCGCGGAGCGGGGTGTGGCCCGGACGGTGACCGCGAGCAGGGTGCCGGTCGCCTGGATGACGTCCAGGACACCGGCGTTGTCGGTGCCGTCGTCGAGAGCGATGTCGAAGGGGAGGCGGGCGTTCTGGTGCCGCCCGGCCAGCCGGCCGGCGTAGGCGATGAGATCGCTCGCGATGTGCTCGGCGGCGCGCCGGCAGCTCCACTCCAGCCGGCCGGCCCGCGTCCCTTCCCAGTCGCGGTCCGTCACCGTCCGCAGCAGCCCGACACAGCTCGCCACGGCCGCTTGCACCTGATCCCCGCCCCAAGTCCGCATGGGACGCAGCGTAGGCGGCGGGGCGCGGTCAGCTCGACAGCATTTCCAGTTCGCCGTTGATGTTGTAGCGGGCGGTCGCCTCCCAGTGCTCGGCCCCGTACGGCGTCCTGAACAGGCGCGGCAGATCGAGCAGGTGCCGCAGTACGGCGGTCCGGCCCGCGCGGAAGGCGTCGCTGGGGACGAAGTGGTACTCCTCGCGGACGGCCGCGGTGTAGGCGGCGTACGCGGAGGGCGGGGCGGCGAGGATCGCGAGGTCGGCGTCGCACAGGACCTGGCCGTCGCGGTCGTCGTCGGCCGGATCGTGACCGGTGGTGAGCCGGACCAGCCGGGCCACCTCGGCGGTCCGCGCGTCCGGCACGCCGGCCTCGGGCAGGGCGCGCTCGGCGAGGCGGGCGGAGCGTTCCTCGTTCTCGGAGCGGTCGGGCAGGTAGACGGCGTCGTGGAACCAGGCGGCGAGGCGTACGACGTCCGGGTCGGCGGCGTAGCGCTCCAGCACGTCGATGTGGTCCAGGACGGCGGTGAGGTGGCTGAGGGTGTGGTAGCGGCGCTGGGGTTCCTGCCAGCGGGCGAGGAGGTTGTCGGCGTAGGGGACGGGGTCGGGGGTGTCGGCGCCGCGGGTGGCTGTCAGGGCTTGGACGAAGCGGGAGCGCAGTGCGTCGAGGTCGGCCATGCCGCCATTGTCCTGCCGCTGTCCTGCTCTTCGCCCTGGTGCGGCGTCTCTTCGCCCTGGTGCGGCGGCCGGGCGTACTCTTGAATTGGACTAGACCTGTAGCCGCTCCACGGGAACAGCCGGCACACCGACGGAAGGGGTCGTATGAGCACGCGTGCAGTCCTGGAGGTGATCGCCCTCGACGTCGAGGACGCGGTCGCCGCCCAGGCCGGAGGTGCGGACCGGCTGGAGCTGGTCACCGACATGGCGGCCGACGGACTCACCCCGCCCGTCGCGACCTTCGCCGGGATCCGCGCCGCCGTCGACATCGACCTGCGCGTGATGCTGCGCCTCGCGGACGGGTTCGCGGCGGGGGAGGTGGAGCGGCTGGCCGGGGCAGCCCGGGAGCTGCGCCGGGAGGGCGCCGACCAGTTCGTCCTCGGCTTCCTCGACGCGGACGGCGGGGCGGACCTGGAGGCCGTGGAGCGCGTGGTGGCCGAACTGGACGGCTGCCGCTGGACCTTCCACCGGGCGATCGACCGCGCCGCCGACCGCGACGCCCTGCGCAAGCAGCTGGAGGGGCTGCCGGGCCTGGACACCTATCTCACGGCGGGCGCCGCCGGCGGTGTCGACGACGGCCTGCCCACACTCCTCACCGAGGCTGCCCGCTGCGGCGAGCCCGGGTACGGACAGCAGCTCCTGGTCGGCGGCGGCCTCCGCCTGGACCACGTCCCGGAGCTGCGCTCCGCCGGCCTCGACGCCTTCCACATCGGGGGCGCGGCGAGGCCGGACGGCTGGGCCGGGCCGGTGTCGGCGGAGGCGGTGGCGGAGTGGCGCAAGGCACTGGACGCCGGGTGACCCCTGACCGTTCCTCGGCTGTGACCCCTCCTCAGCCCAGCTGCGCCGGCAGACCCGCCCCGTGCGTCACGATCAGCCCCGACACCGCTCGGGTCAGGGACACATACAGGCGGCGCAGGCCCGTGCGCTCGTCGGGTTCGCCGTCGACGACGGCCTGGGGCTCGTCGAGGACGACGTAGTCGTACTCCAGGCCCTTGGCGAGGGAGGCCGGGACCAGGGTCAGGCGCGTGGCGGACGTCGTCTCCTCGCCGGGGTTCAGGTACGGCGTCCCGGCGGCCGTCAGGGCCTCGGCGAGGGCGGGCACACGCGCGTCGGCGGCGATCAGGCCGACGGAGCCCTCGTGGCGCAGCAACTCCTCGCAGGCGGAGAGGACTTCGGCGTCGCCCACGACCGGGCGCAGGTCGAAGAAGCCCGGGTTCTCGCGGACCGACGCGACCGGGGTGAGGCCGGGTGCGATGTGGGGGAGGAGGCGGGAGGCGTACGTGATGACGTCGGTCGGGACGCGGAAACCGGCCGTCAGCTCCTCCACCACCGCGTCCGGTTTGCCCAGGTGGGCCAGCGCCTCGGCCCAACTCCGCGTCGCCCAGGGCGTCGTGCCCTGCGCCAGGTCGCCCAGCACGGTCGCCGAGCCCGTCGTGCAGCGTCGGCCCACCGCGCGGTACTGCATGGGGGACAGGTCCTGCGCCTCGTCGAGCACCACATGGCCCAGCGAGGCCGTCCGCTCGACGAGATCCGCCGCCTCGTCGATCAGCACCGCGTCCGCCGCCGACCACTTGGCCGACTTCACCGACCGCACCGGCTTCGCCCACAGGATCGTCTTCTGCTCGTCCTCGCCGAGCACGCCCGCCGCGTGCTCGGCGAGGAACTCGGGGTCCGTCAGCAGCCGCAGCACCAGCTTCGCCGGATCGACCTGCGGCCAGATCGTCTTCACCGCCGCCTTGACCGCGCTGTTGCGGGCGACCGCGTCCTGCACGCGGTCGTCGGGGGCCTCGCCCGCCCGTTCCATCTGCACCAGCACCGCGTGCGCGATCCGCTGCGGCAGGGCCTCGCGGGCGGCGCCGTAGCGGATGTCCCGGTCGAGCAACTCACGGACAATGTCTTCGAGTTCGTACGCCGGTACCCGCCATCGGCGCGAGCCGCGCACCACGACCACCGGTTCGGTCGGCAGGGTGACCTGCGCGTACACCGCCCGGCGCAGCACCTGCGCCATCCGGGCGTCGCCCTTGACCACGGCGGCCGCCGCGTCGTCGGTCCCGCGCACCTCGACATGGGCCACGAGGTCGTCGACGGTCGCCTGCCGGACGGTCAACTCGCCCAGCGCGGGCAGCACCTGCTCGATGTAGTGCAGGAACGACCTGTTCGGCCCGATGACCAGTGTGCCGGTGCGGGCCAGCCGCTCGCGGTGCGCGTACAGCAGATAGGCAACCCGGTGCAGACCGACGGCCGTCTTCCCGGTGCCGGGGCCGCCCTGCACGCACACGCTGCCGCCCAGACCGCTGCGTACGATCTCGTCCTGCTCCGGCTGGATCGTGGCCACGATGTCCCGCATCGGGCCGACACGCGGCCGCTCGATCTCCTGCTGGAGCAGCTTGCTGGTGCGTGCGGCCTCCGAGGGGTCGGAGAGATGCTCGTCCTCGTACGCGGTGAGCTCGCCGCCCGTGTAGCCGAAGCGGCGCCGCAGTCCGACGTCCATCGGGTCCTTCTTCGAGGCCCGGTAGAACGGCTGCGAGACGGGGGCACGCCAGTCGATCACCATGGGGTCGCCGTCGGCGTCGTGCACATGCCGCCGCCCGATGTAGAAGCGCTCCCCCTCGGCACCCTCCGCCTGCTCGGCCGCGTCCGGGTGGGGACAGTTAAGGGGGTGAAGATAGTCCAGCCGGCCGAAGAACAACGGCGTGTCGCTCAGGTCGGCCAGCGCCTTGATCCGCTCGTCGATCTGCCGGGCCAGCACCTCGGCGTTGACCCAGTTCGCGGTGACATCGCTGATGTCGAGCGCCTCGACGCCCTCCCGCATCGCCCGCAGCGCGGCACGGGACGCGGACAGGTGGGAGCGCTCACGGGAGAGGGGGTCCTGCGCGGACAAGGGGGTGCCTCCGGGCCTGCTGAGGGTGACGGCGGGAAAGCCGGCCGGTTTCCGACCGGGCGGCGGCACTCCGTGAGGGAGGCGGGGCAAGAGCGGAGATTCTAGACGCGGGGGAGGGACGGCGGCCAACGGATTTCAGGGCCGAACCCCGAGGCCCTACTCGTGGCCGGGGGATCCCCTAGGGGAGACGGCATCCCCCGGTAGGGCCCCATGGGGGAGAACGGCATCCCTCAGACCGATGCCGCGCTTATGCCCGGAATCGCACCATGGAGACATGAGTGCAGCGACCTTCTCACCAGCCCCGAACCCCGGCCGCCCGGCCGGTGCCACGCCTCTGACCGGCACCCACCGCCACCGCCTCGGCGACGCCCTGCACGCGCTGCGCGTCTTCGCGGGCGCCGCCTTCGACGTGGTCGTCCTCGGTGAGTACGGCGAGGAGGCGGGCGTCCGCCGCCGGCCCGCTCCTCAGTTCCCGGCCAGCAGCTCGTCCGCGTCCACGATCCGGTAGGCATAGCCCTGCTCCGCCAGGAAGCGCTGCCGGTGGGCCGCGAAGTCCTGGTCGATGGTGTCCCGCGCCACCACCGAGTAGAAGTGGGCCTGGTGCCCGTCCGCCTTGGGCCGCAGCACCCGCCCCAGCCGCTGCGCCTCCTCCTGCCGCGACCCGAAGGTCCCGGAGACCTGGATGGCGACGGTCGCCTCCGGCAGGTCGATGGAGAAGTTCGCGACCTTCGACACCACCAGCACGCTGATCTCGCCCTCCCGGAAGGCGTCGAAGAGCTTCTCCCGCTGGGCGTTCGACGTCTCCCCCTTGATCACCGGGGCGTCGAGATGCTCCCCCAGCTCGTCGAGCTGGTCGATGTACTGCCCGATGACGAGGATCTGCTGCCCGGCGAACCGCCGCACGATCGCCTCGGTCACCTTCCGCTTCGTCGCCGTCGTCGCACAGAAGCGGTACTTCTCCTCCGTCTCGGCCGTGGCGTACGCGAGCCGCTCGGAGTCCGTCAGGTTCACCCGGACCTCGACACAGTCGGCGGGCGCGATGTACCCCTGCGCCTCGATCTCCTTCCACGGCGCGTCGAACCGCTTCGGCCCGATCAGGGAGAACACGTCCGACTCCCGGCCGTCCTCCCGCACCAGCGTCGCCGTCAGACCCAGCCGCCGCCGCGCCTGCAGATCCGCCGTGAACTTGAACACGGGCGCGGGCAGCAGATGCACCTCGTCGTAGACGATCAGCCCCCAGTCCCGGGAGTCGAACAGCTCAAGGTGGGGATAGATCCCCTTCCGCTTGGTCGTCAGCACCTGGTACGTCGCGATGGTGACGGGCCGGATCTCCTTCTTCGTCCCGCTGTACTCGCCGATCTCGTCCTCGGTCAGCGAGGTCCGCTTCACCAGCTCGTGCTTCCACTGCCGGGCCGACACCGTGTTCGTGACGAGGATCAGCGTGGTCGACTTCGCCTGGGCCATCGCCCCGGCCCCGACCAGCGTCTTCCCCGCCCCGCACGGCAGTACGACGACACCCGACCCGCCGTGCCAGAAGTTCTCCACGGCCTGCTTCTGGTAGGGCCTGAGCGCCCACCCGTCCTCCGCCAGCCCGATCGGATGCGCCTCCCCGTCGACGTACCCGGCGAGATCCTCGGCCGGCCAGCCCAGCTTCAGCAGCACCTGCTTGATCTGCCCGCGCTCCGACGGATGCACGACCACCGTGTCCGGGTCGATCCGCGCCCCGACCAGCGGAGCGATCCGCTTCGAGCGCAGCACCTCCTCCAGCACCGGCCGGTCGGTGCTGGTCAGCACCAGCCCGTGCGCCGGGTGCTTGCTCAGGCTCAGCCTGCCGTACCGGTCCATCGTCTCGGCGATGTCGACCAGCAGCGCGTGCGGCACCGGGTACCTGCTGTACGTCACCAGCGCGTCCACGACCTGCTCGGCGTCATGCCCGGCCGCCCGCGCGTTCCACAGCCCCAGCGGCGTCACCCGGTAGGTGTGGATGTGCTCCGGCGCCCGCTCCAGCTCGGCGAACGGCGCGATCGCCCGGCGGCACTCGTCGGCCTGCTCGTGGTCGACCTCCAGCAGCAGGGTCTTGTCGGACTGGACGATGAGAGGACCGTTCACGTACGCGCACATCCCTTCCGTACGGCCAAACGTCCAGTGTGCCCCAACCGCCGACGATCACAGCCGGCCCGTCAGTCGTCCGCCAGCTCCGCGACTCCCGTGATCCGGTGCAGCGGGTACGTCCGTACCTCGTCGGCCGTGTGGTCGTACGCCGTCACGAAGCCGCCCTCGACGCGGACCGGGGCGATGACGCGCTGGCTGGCGGCGCCCTCGGCGTTGACGTAGCCGATCCAGAGGGCCTCGCCGGTGAGGACGGCGGCCTGGACGGTGGCGAGGGTCTCGGCGGCGGAGGTGCGGGGGAGTTCGCCGGGGGCGAGCGGTGTGTCGGCTGTCTTGCGGGGTGTGGTCGACGCGAGGTCGCCCGCGCGGATCGCGCGGATCGCGGCCGCGAGCAGGGTCGCGTCGGGGACCGGCGGGCCGTCCGGGACCGGCTCGGGGGCGGTGCGGGGTGGGGTGCGGTGGGCGGCGGCGCGGGTGATCAGGACATCGCCCTCGGCGGACTCGGCCGCCGGCGCGAAGCCCATCGCGCGCAGGCCCTCCAGCAGGGTCGCCGGGTCGGCCTGCGCGGCCAGCACGGTCGGGGCGAGGCGGCGCAGGCGCAGGGCGGCGGCGCGCTTGTCGGCGAGGATCTCGCCCAGGAGGGTGTCGTCGTCGCAGCGGACGTAGGCCGAGGCCGCCCCGACCCGGAGGTGGCCGTGTCTGCGCGCCACGTCGTCGATCAGGTACGCCAGCGGCTGCGGCACCGGCGTCCGCGAGTGCTCGGTGAGGAAGGCGTGCAGGTCGGAGGCGGCGCGCCCGGCGTCCAGGGCGCGTCGCACGGAGGCCGGCGTGAACCGGTACACCGTCGCCCCGCCCTTCGACTCCACCTCGGCGAGCACGTCCAGCGTCTCGGCGAGCGGGCGTTGCAGCGGGCCGGGCGCGACCGCCGTCAGGTCGGCCTGGAGGAGGACGTGGTCCAGGGGTTCGGGGAGAAGGGGGGCGAGGCGGCGGGCCGCGGCGGCGGAGGCGATGGTCCGGGCGAGGGGTTCGGGGCTGTGGTGGTGGGGTGCCGGGAGTCGGTCCCCGGGGGTGTCCGGCAGGTCACCCGGTGTCCTCGGCTCCGGGTGCCCGATCAGTGCGCGGCCGTGCGCCGACAGCGCCCCGCGCCCCGTGACCCCCAGCAGCTCGGCCTCCTGCAGCGTCCACTCGGCCAGCCGGGTTCGTAGGTCCTCCCCTTGCTGGGGCCCGCGAAGCGGCCGCTCCCACCGCAGCCTGGCCAGCACCGACTCCCGGGTCGGCGCGGTGCCCTCCGGGAGGTCCGCCAGCAGGGACAGCACCCGGTGCCGTACCTCCGGGGCGGCCGAGCGGTCCAGGCCCGGTCCGAGGGCCGAGAGCGTACGGTCCTTCGTGTCCCGCCCGCCGACCAGCCCCGGCGTCCGCGTCGCCGCCAGCCAGGACTCCGCCAGCCGGGCCCACCGCTCGGCGGCGGGCTGCTCCAGCCACTCGTCGTAGGCGGGCGTCGCCGCGTACCGCTCGTCGTCCCCCACTGCCTTAAGGGCGTGGGAGGTGCCCCCACCGCCGTCGGAGGCGAGCAGCCCCGCCGCGTACGCCAGCTCGACCCAGAACGCGGCCACCGGCTCGGACACGTCGAGGGCCACCGCGGTCCGCTTCAGGTCGCGGACGCTCAGGCCGCCCGCCCGCAGCACCGCGGGACCGCCCTCGTGCCAGTCCTTCAGCAGCTCCTCGACCGTCGCCAGCGAGGTGTACGCCTGCGCGGCCGCCGTGGCGTCCACAACCTGTGGACGGTGTGCGGCGGCCGGCGCCACGACGGGCGGCACCGGCTCCGGCTCGCGGTGGGCCCGCCCGCCCCGCAGATGCAGCGCCGCCTCACGCGGCAGTACGACCGTCCCCGGCGCCGTCGGCAGCAGCAGCCCCCGGTCCAGCAGCCAGCGCAGATGCGCCGCCGGGTCCGCGGTGACCTGGCCGTACGGCGGGCCCCACAGCAGGCGGTCGAGTACCTGCCGGGACTCCGCCGGGGCGCCGGCGAGCAGCTCCGCCATCCGGGCACGGTCGGTGAACAGGGCGGTCAGCGCGGACACCGCCGACACGGAGTCGTGCGTCGAGGGGAGGCCGGCCGCCGCCACCAGCTCCTGGATCCTGCCGGGTGACATCCCGGCGGTCGCCTCCCGCAGGGTGGGGCCCAGGCCGGTGGGCGACGGGTGCTGGGGGCTGGGGGAGAGCAGCTCACGGGCCGTGCGGACGAGCCTCAGCCGGTCGTCGGCGCCCCACACCAGCGCCTGCTCACGCAGCACGGCCAGTGCCTGCGGCAGCGCGGCGGCGACGGCGGGGTCGTGGTCGTCGCCGGCCATCAGGGCGAGCAGCTCGTCGTAGGTCGCCGGGTCGCCGGCCACGGCCAGGGCCTCGGCCGTCTGCAGTGCAAAACGATCCAGGCGTTCCAGGGCCCGGACGACCGAGGCGCGGGTTCCCGCGCGGGTGGCGAGCTGGGTGAGGTCCGTGGGGACGGGGGTGATGAGGTCGGGGCGGGCGCGCAGCAAAGTTCCCAGGGAGGCGTCGTCCCTTGCGCGGAGCGCCTCCGCGAGAGAACGGGGCGCTGCCGCGGGGGTACGGGGCTCGTCGCTGCTCATTCGGTCAACGGTAGCGCCCAGGTGCCGTAAGGGGATCTGTTGTGTGGGCGAGTGCGGGCTGTCCGTGGTTGATCGCGCCCACGCGGCGGAGCCGCACATCAATACAGCCCCGCGCCCCTCAGGTCGGGAAACGGGACGTTTCTTAAATGTCCCCTGGGTGAATTTCGTCCATACGTTCGTGTCAGAGCTGGTTTCTGCCCGCCCCCACTCGTCACCCTGGGCTCCCTGTCAACTGCACAAGTCGCCAAGGGGATTGGGGGATCCGCGATGGACTTCGGCCTCGACTTCGACAAATGGGTCGCCGCGCTCAGCATCGCGCTCCCCCTGGTGGCGTTCCTGTGGGAGTTCGCGGTGGTCGGGCGCAAGCGGCTCGGCTACCGGGTGCAGATGGACACGCTCGCCGCCGACGCCACGCAGTCCCCGTACGCGGGCGTGCTGCGCGACATGCATCAGGACGGGCATCAGCTGAAGGATCCTTCGTTCGTGCTGCTGCGCATCGAGAACGCCGGCTCCGCGCCCATCGGTGAGAGCGACTACCTGACCCCGGACAGCGACCCGTGCGGCATCCGGATCACCTTCCAGGACCGCCGGATCGCCAGCCTCGTCGTCACCGAACTGAGCCAGGAGGACCTGCGTGACTCCTTCCTGCGCGACGGCGAGGCCGTGCCCGGCTTCGGCTACGACAACCACGTCGCCCAGCGCACCGGCGTCATCCGGCTGCCGAAGGTGAAGCTGCCGCAGCGCGCCGAGTACAAGCTGCTGGTGGTCCTGGAGCGCTGGCCCGGCGACACCGGCAGCGAGCCGTTCGCCCGGCCCGTCTTCCGGGGCGCGGTCGGCACCACCCGGCGCTGGTTCGACCCGCTGGCCCGGTTCGTCCGGTTCAAGGCGGTCCGTACCGAGAGCCATGTCTTCGCCTCCCGCCCCGCCTGGGTCGGCATCAGCCTCCTCGCGATCGCGGTCCTCGCCCAGTCCGTCACCCTGCTCCTGCCCGACGACCGCGCCCCGCTGGACTGCGTCGGCGGCACCCTGCACCTGCACGGCTCCAGCGCCTTCGCACCCGCCGTACGGGACGCCGCCGCACGCTACGAGGAGGCGTGCCGGGGCAAGGACGTCGACATCCCCCTGGGCGACGGCACCTTCGGCGGCAGCGGCGAGGGCATCACCGAACTGGAGGCCGCGGGCCGCAGGGCACGCATCGAGGTCGGCGACGGCCTCGGCGACCACATCGCCTTCACCGACGGCGTGGTCGGCGGCCACCCCCGCCTGCTGAGCCGGGCCATCGCCTACTCGGCGTACACCCTCGTCGCCAACAAGGCGGCGGGCGTGGAGAACCTGACCACCGACCAGATCCGCGACCTCTTCGCCGGCCGGATCACCAACTGGTCCCAGATCGGCGGCGACGACGTCCCCGTCCACCTGGTCAACCGCACCCTCGGCTCCGGCACCCGCAGCGCCCTCGCCGACCGTGTCCTCGACGGCGAGGAACCGCTCCAGGGCACCGTCCGCGACTGCGCCCAGCTGAGCCCGGACGCCTACGGCCGCTGCGAGGCCGGCGACACCGCGAGCCTGCTGGAGGCGGTCGGACGCAACCGCGGCGGCCTCGGCTACAGCGAGCTCAGGAACGCCGACGAACAGGCACAGCGCGACAAGAACCTGATCAAGCTCCGCATCGACAACCAGGCCGCCTCCCTCGACAGCGTCGAGCATGGCCGGTACCCGTACTGGCAGACCGAGTTCGCCTACACCTACGGCCAGCCGCCCGCGGGCTCCCTCGCCGCCGCCTTCCTCACCTACCTCACCGAACAGGGCGGCCGCGACGTCCTGCGCTCCTACGGCAACCGGCTCTGCTCCGAGGTCGACAACCCCCTGGCCTGCGAGCCGAGCTGACGGGCCGTGCGCGCGGCCCGCGCATCCGCTGCGCTACCTTCGAGCCACGGGAAACACCGCATCGCACAGCCCCGGAGGGGACTTCGTGGGGATCGAGAGCGACCAGGTCGTCTACGAGTATCTGAGCCGCGTCGGTGACGTGGCGCAGCAGCGACAGCTGTCGTCGGCCACGCGCATGCGCCTCGTCAACGAGCTGCGCGACGAGATCGACAAACGTCGCGCCAAGGCCCCCGCCGACTCACCGGCCGCCGTCCGCCGCATCATCGCCCGCCTGGGCACCCCCGACGACGTGGTCACCGCGGCGGCCGACACGGGGCCGGCGGTGCCGCAGACGCCGACACCGGCCGTACCGACCCAGCGGGACGGGGCGGAACGGTCCAACGGCTTCTGGAGCAAGGTGCCCGGCCCGCGCCCCGCCGAACCCGTACCCGACGCCCGACCCACGGTGCGGCAGCCGGGCGACCGGCCCGACTGGTGGCTGGGCGGCCCCCTCCGCCCCGACGCCCGCGACGACGACATCCCCGGTTTCGTCGGCGGCATCGAGATCCCCGACCTCCTCAAGCCGCCCCGGCCGAAGACGGAGGAACCAGAGGAGGCCGAGCCTCAACCCGAACCCGAGCAGGCGGAGGCCGACGAACCCAAGCCGCGCCGACGCCTCTTCACCGTCCCCACCCGTCGCTGGAGCAACCCCCTCCTCCTGCTGGGCGCAGCCTGCCTCGTCGTGGGCGCCGTACTCGGCCAGATCCTGCCGCTGCTCGCCGGCTGGCTCATCGCGTACGCCTCCCGGCGGTTGAGCGACGCGGAGACGAAGTGGGCGGTGATGTGGCTGCCGGGGGCCGCGGTGGCCGGCGGGCTGGTCTGGCTGTGGGGGCGCACGGACGGGCGGTGGGGAGAGCCGATCGCCGAGGGGCAGATGAGCGGGGCGATCGGGGAGACGTGGCCCTGGGTGTTGCGGGGGGCGGCCATCGCGTCGGCGGTGTTCGTGGTGTGGCGGTCGCAGAGGCGGAAATAGGCCGGGGGTTCCCTGACCGTTGGGCACAATGTCCCGTATGGCCTCCGTGACGACCACCCCCGCCCCCACCGTCGGCTTCGACCTCGACATGACCCTGATCGATTCCCGGCCGGGTATCCACGCCGTCTACACGGAACTGGCGGAGCGGACAGGGACGTACATCGATGCGGATCTCGTCGTCACCCGGCTCGGGCCGCCGCTGGAGGAGGAGATCGCCCGGTGGTTTCCGGCCGAGCGGGTCACGGAGATGGCGGATGTCTACCGTGCGCTGTACCCGTCGTACGCCGTCCACCGCGCGACCGCGATGCCCGGCGCCCGCGAGGCGATAGCCGCCGTACGGGAGTCCGGTGGGCGCGTGATCGTCGTCACCGGCAAGTGGGAGCCGAACGCCAAGCTCCACCTGGAGCACCTCGGCATCGAACCGGACGCCGTCATCGGCAATCTGTGGGCCGAGCAGAAGGCGGAGGCGCTGCGCGAGCACGGTGCGAGCGTGTACGTCGGCGACCACGTCGGGGACATACGGGGCGCCCGCGCCGCGGGAGCCCTCGCGGTCACCGTGCCGACAGGTCCCTGCGCCGCCGACGAGCTGCGCGCGGCCGGCGCGGACGTGGTGCTGGACGACCTGGCCGAGTTCCCGGCGTGGCTGGCGGACTACCGCGTGGCGGCCGCGCGCGCCTGACGCCGACCGGCCGCGATCGACCGCAGCACACCGGCCCCCGCGAGCAGGAAGCCGACGCCCATGAGCATGCTCAGCCCGAACATGTACGTCGGAAAAGGCGTGGCGTCGAGGAACAGCGGCGCCACCGTGACGAGCGTGGCCACGGCACCGGCGAAGAACACGACGGCACCGACACGGATCAGTCGGTCACCTGGCGCGGCGGAATTCGTTTTGGTTTTGTCTGGCACACGACCAGGGTAGTTCCCAGCGCGAGAGAACAACCGGGCGACGTCTTGTCAGCCGCCACCAGACCATTAGCCTGGGTACCGGCGGGTCACGGTCGACCCGCCAGGGTTGTTATTGAGCGGCATTGAGCAGCATCGAGCAGCTTTCCCACGCAGTTTCCGACGAGTACGAGGACGAGGACAGACGTGCCTACCGGCAAGGTCAAGTGGTTCAACAGTGAGAAGGGCTTCGGCTTTCTCTCCCGCGACGACGGCGGCGACGTCTTCGTCCATTCCTCGGTCCTCCCCGCCGGAGTCGAGACACTGAAGCCGGGCCAGCGCGTGGAGTTCGGCGTCGTCGCCGGACAACGCGGCGACCAGGCCCTTTCGGTCACCGTTCTGGACCCGACCCCGTCGGTGGCGGCGGCCCAGCGCAAGAAGCCGGACGAACTGGCATCCATCGTCCAGGACCTGACGACACTCCTGGAGAACATCACGCCGATGCTGGAGAAGGGCCGCTACCCCGACAAGGCGTCCGGCAAGAAGATCGCCGGCCTGCTGCGCGCGGTCGCCGACCAACTGGACGTCTGACGCCCCGGCTCAGGGGAATTCCAGCGCTTCCGGGCCGAGGGGCGGCAACAGCCCCTCGGCCGCCGCGCGCGTCATCAAACCCCTGACGGCCGCGTACCCGTCCTCGCCCAGGTCATGGGTGAACTCGTTGACGTACAGCCCGATGTGCTGGTCGGCGACGGCCGGGTCCATCTCCTGCGCGTGTGCCATGACGTACGGCCGGGAGGCATCCGGGTCGTCCCAGGCGGCTCGTACGGATGTCCGGACGGACGCGGCGAGGTGGCGCAGCGCGTCCGCGCCCAGCGACCGCTTGGCGATGATCGCGCCCAGCGGGATGGGCAGCCCGGTCGTGTCCTCCCAGTGCTCGCCCATGTCGGCGAGCTTGTGCAGTCCGTAGTTCCGGTACGTGAACCGCGCCTCGTGGATGACGAGCCCCGCGTCGACCTTCCCGTCCCGCACGGCCGGCATGATCTCGTGGAACGGCATCACGACGATCTCACCGACCCCGCCGGGCACCACATCGGCCGCCCACAGCCGGAACAGCAGATACGCGGTCGACGTCTCACTCGGCACGGCGACGGTACGACCCGTCAGGTCGGTCTCCGCCTCCCGGGTCAGCACCAGCGGTCCGCAGCCCCGCCCGAGCGCGCCCCCGCAGGGCAGCAGCGCGTACTCGTCGAGGACGTAGGGCAGCACGGCGTACGACACCTTCAGCACATCGAACTCGCCCCGCCCGGCCATGCCGTTGGTGACGTCGATGTCCGCGAAGGTCACGTCCAGCGCGGGCGCGCCCGGCACCCGCCCGTGGGCGAGGGCGTCGAACACGAACGTGTCGTTGGGGCAGGGGGAGTAGGCGATCCGCAACGTCTCGGGCGTCTCAGTCGTCGTCATGCCGCTTCCAACTCTCCAGTACGGGTGCGAGCTTCCCGAACCCCTCCGTGAGGGCCGCCAGGGCGTCACCGATCCGCCAGGCGTCCCGGTCGCGCGGCCCGACCGCATTGGACACGGCCCGCACCTCCAGCACGGGCGTCCCCCACAGCGCGGCCGCCTCGGCGACCCCGAAACCCTCCATGGCCTCGACGAGCGCCCCGGGGTGCCGCTCCCTCAGCTCGGCGGCCCGGCCTGCGGTTCCGGTCACGGTGGACACGGTCAGCACGGCCCCGACGGCCGCGCCGGTGACCTCCACGGCCGCGCGTACGAGGGAGGCGGGAGGCCGATGCGTGACCGTCCCGAACCCCAGCTCGGTGACCGGCACGAACCCACCGTCCGACTCGGTCCCCAGATCAGCCACGGTGATCTCATCGGCGACGACGAGCGACCCGACCGGCGCATGGGGGAGAAACCCGCCCCCGATCCCGGCGCTCACGACCAGCTCGTACGGCCGCCCCTCAACCGCGGCCACGCCCAGCACGCCCCCGACAGAGGCACCAGCCGGCGCGGAACCGACCCCGGCGACCAACAACTCGAAACCGCCACCCTGGCCGGCGCCGGGTGCCATGGAAGCGTGGTTCAGCTGGACCAAGCTCACACCGCGCCCGGCCAGCGCCAGCGCCACCGCGTCCCGTTCCGCAGGGACCGCGGTGGCGATGAGTACCCGGGAGACTCCGGCGGCCGCGTCGATCAGTCGGCCTTCTTCAGCTTGAAGGACCACAGCCCGGTCGCCGACTCGCTGTTCTCCTTGCCGTCAGCGGTCCGGATGGACACCAGCGTGGAGTCGCCCTCGGCACCGTACTGGGCGTTGAAGAAGACGCTGCCCGGAATGGTCCGGTAGGTCTTGGTGCTCTCGTCGGTGAGCTGCTGGCCGTTCATCAGGATCGTCCAGCGCTTGTCGGCCATGTCGGGGTCGACACCGAAGCGCACGGTCTCGTCGGGGTCGACGGTGATCGACTCGATGTCCTCGTCCTTGAGGCACGCGGTGATCTCCGCCTCCTTCAGGACCTCGCCCTCACCACCGCACGTGGCCTCCTCGCTGACGGAGGAACTGCCGACGGTGATCGTGGCGATGGGGGTCGGCTTGTCGCAGGCCGACAGGACGAGCAGTCCGGCGGAAACGGCGCCGGCGGCGGCGACGGCGCGGCGGCGTCGCACAGCAGCGGAGTGCAGGGTCATGGCCGAAGGCTATCGGTCACACCGGACGCTCTCCCTACGAGGGGTCCGGCGTCGCTCTCCGTTACGCCACCCGCGCCCGCCGCGCCCCACCCCGCCGGGCCGACAGGAGCAGCCCTCGTACGGTCACCGCCCACCCAGTGCCGACCACGCAGGCGGCCACCGACAGCCCCAGCGTCCCGTTCAGCGGCATCGCGATGCCGACCGCGCCGCCGAACACCCACGACATCTGCAGCAGCGTCTCGGACCGCGCGAAGGCCGACGTACGCACCAGCTCCGGCACGTCCCGCTGGATCAGTGCGTCCAGCGACAGCTTGGACAGGGCCTGGGAGAACCCGGCGACCGCGGCGAGGCACGCCACGAGGAACGCCCCGAAGAAGACGGCGGCGGTGATCGCCGCGGTCAGTACGCACGCGACGAGGGTCACGATGATCAGCTCGGGCGCCCGGGAGCGCAGCCACGCCCCCACCGCCGCGCCGAGCGCGTTGCCCGCGCCCGCCGAGACGGCGACCATGCCCAGCGACACGGCGGCGCTCTGCCCGGTCAGCGGATGCTCGCGGAGCAGGAACGCGAGGAAGAAGGTGAGGAAGCCGGACAGCCAGCGCAGGGAGGCGTTCGCGCCGAGGGCGTGGGTGACGGCGATACCGACGGTCCGCAGCCCGGGCCGCTTCACCGGCTTGCGGTGCGGCCCGTGCAGATGCTGCTCGTCGGCGGCGAGCAGCGCGGTGTCCTCGCCCTTCGCCGAGTCCACCTTGTGCGGCAGGGAGAACGACAGAAACGTACCGGCGAGGAAGATCACGAACGCGCCGTAGAGCGGCCACCGGGGCCCGATGAACTGCAGCCCGCCCCCGATCGGCGCGGCCACACCGGTGGCGAGGAGCCCGCCCAGGGTGACCCGCGAGTTCGCCTTCACCAGCGAGAAACGCGGCGGCAGCAGCCGCGGCACGACGGCACTGCGCACGACCCCGTACGCCTTGGACGCGACCAGCACGCCGAGCGCGGCCGGATACAGCTCGATGCTGCCGGTGACGACCGCCCCGGACAGCACCAGCGCCAGCACCGCCCGGGCGAACATGGCGCCGGCCATCGCGGCGCGGCGGCCGTGCGGCAGCTTGTCGAGGAGGGGGCCGATCACAGGGGCGAGGACGGTGAAGGGCGCCATCGTGATGGCGAGGTAGAGCGCGACACGCCCGCGTGCCTCGTCCGTGGGCACGGAGAAGAACACCGTCGAGGCGAGCGCGATCGTGATCATCACATCGCCGGCGCCGTTGACGCCGTGCAGCTCGATCAGCTTGCCCAGGCCCGACTCGCCCGCCCCGTGCGCGTGTGTCGCCTTCCGGATGCCGCGCGCGGTGCCCGTCACCGGGAAGTGCAGGGCACGCCCCACCGCACGGGCGGACGCGCGGAACCGTCCCGAGCCGTTGTTCCGGCTCCTCCCCTTGAATCCCCGGGCACCACCGACACCGGTGGCCCCCGGGGGCGTCTTCGCGGCTGCCACTCCGCCATAGTGCCCCGAGAAAGCCGTGCGTAGGGCGTGGATGACGGGTGTGGTCGGGTAGTTCTTGCTCGCGGGAGGCTTACGGGAGGCCCGCAGGAGGACCGCAGGAGGACCGCAGGAGGCGGTGAGCGGCGCAGGCGGCCGGGTGGGATTCACACGTCGGTGTAGGACAAGTGCCGGTGACCGGGTAGCGTGCCTATCTCAGCCATCCCGCACAATGGATGGCACAGGTGCGCCCGAGCGCGATTCGGACGCGGACGTCGACGCGGCCCTCAGGTCCGCTCCGTCCGCCGCCGACCGCCGGAGGCAACGGCACCGCGACAGACGGCGTAGGAGAGAAGCGATACCTGTGAGCGCAGCGACCACGCGAAGCCGCACCCCCGACCGCCTGTGCGCCGAGGCCGTCGACCTCGCCCGCGCCGCCGCCGAGGAGGCCGCCGCGCCCGGTGTGGTCGGCCCGCACGTCGGGATGGTCTCCGAGGGCGACCGCGTGGTCACGCACTTCTTCGAGTGCAGGGAGCTCGGGTACCGCGGCTGGCGCTGGGCGGCCACGGTGGCCCGCGCGTCCCGCGCGAAGATCGTGACGCTGGACGAGGTGGTCCTCCTCCCCGGCCCGGACGCCGTCCTGGCCCCCGAATGGGTGCCCTGGAGCGAGCGTCTGCGCCCCGGCGACATGGGCCCCGGCGACCTCCTCCCCACCGACGCCGAGGACCTCCGTCTGGAGCCCGGCTACACCGGCGAGGACGAGCCCGCGCCGAACTCCGCGGTCTCGGCGGACATGGCGGACCTGGCGGAGGCGGAGGACGCGGAGGTGACGGCGGGCGTCCCGGCCAGCCTCCCCACCGCCCCCCGCCGGGGCACCATCGCCGCCGTCGCCGAGGAACTCGGCATGCGCCGGGCCCGCGTCCTCTCCCGCTACGGCCTGCACACTGCCGCCGACCGCTGGGACGAGTCCTACGGCGCCAAGACGCCCATGGCCCAGGCGGCCCCCGCCTCCTGCGTCAGCTGCGGCTTCCTCCTGCCCATCGGCGGCTCCCTCGGCCAGGCGTTCGGCGTCTGCGCCAACGAGTTCTCCCCGGCGGACGGCCGCGTCGTCTCCCTCACCTACGGCTGCGGCGGCCACTCGGAAGCCGCGATCATGCCCAAGCCCCCCCAGCCGGCCCCCCCGGTCATCGACGAGACCAAGGTCGACCCCTTCCCGCTCCGCCCCGCCCGCGACTCGGGCTCGGTCCCGGACGCGGGCGACGAGGAGACAGCGGAACTGGGCCACTCGTAGCCCCCGGACCAGGGCCCGCTACGGTGCGTGCGGGCCTGGCCGAGGTTCTCCCCTCTCCGAGCACACCGACGGCGACGGCCCCCGCCCCACCGTCACCCCCTCCGCCCGGACGGGCTTCCTGTCGTACGCCTCCGAGCGCTGACCTTCTCCCAGAAGGCGACGAGCGCCCGGGCCGTCTCCGCGGGGCGTTCCACGTTGGGGGAGTGGTCGGCACCCGGGATGACCGCTCGGTCGGCCCCGAGTCGTGCGGCCATGCTGTCCTGCCAGGTGACCGGCCAGGCGTAGTCGGTGCTGCCGGAGATGACCAGCTTCGGCAGGGGGACGGAGGCCAGTTCCGGTACGCGGTCCGGCTCGGCGACCAGCCAGCTCCCTGTGGTCGTCAGCTGTTCGGGGACCGTGTTGAGCCAGCGCAGGTTGAGGAACTCGGAGACCTCGACCGGCAGTTCGATCACCTCGGCCTCGCCCTCCGCCTGCTGCATCTCCTGCCACAGCGCCTCCTTGCCCAGCACCGGCAGCCACTCCACGAGCTGTCGTACGCGCTGCTGCTGGTCGGGCTGGATGGCGGCAGGGCCGGTGCTCATCAGGGTGAGGGAGGCCCAGGGGTAGGGAGGCGGGGCGGACAGGACGGCCGCGCGGGCGATGAGGGCGCCCATGGAGTGGCCGAGCAGGTGCAGCGGACCGCCCGTGTCGACGGCCTCCGTCTGGGCCAGTACGTCCGCCGCCAGCTCGGACTGCGCGTACGCGGCCGCCTCCGCCGGACCGGGGCTCTCGTGCTGCCCCCTGCCGTCCACCGCCACCACCCGGTACCCCGCCTCACCCAGCGGCTGGAGCAGCGGCAGGAAGTCCTCCTTGCTGCCGATGAAACCCGGGACCATCAGCACGGTGCCCGCCTGCGGAACCTCACCCGGCGGCACGGAGTCCAGGACGGCGAAGGGGCCGCGGGCGGTCTCCAGGCGCCGCACACGGGTCCGTGGCGGCAGCGTGAGGCTCGGGGGTCGGCTCATGAGGGGGAGGGTACGGGAGGGCGGCGGGGGCCGGTTCCTTCCGTGTCCGGGGCGAGGGCCGACGTGCAGGGCGGCCCCGCTCACCGCGCTGCCCGTCCTGCACCGGCCGGACGAGCGGTACCTTCGTCCTCACGTCGACGAGGAGAGTGAACGTGAGCAAGTACGTGCGGCCGGCGGCCGAGGGGGCCGATCCGTTCGGGACGGCCCGACTGCGCCGCGGGGTCCTCGACGCCTGGGCCACCAGCCCCGCCCGTTTCCGGGAGGACGCGAACGCAGAGGAGGACCTGGTCCTCGGCGGCTATCGCGACCGTCTCGTCGTCGAGCTCGCCCAGAACGCCGCCGACGCGGCGGCCCGCGCCGGGGTGCCCGGCCGGCTGCGGCTGACCCTGCGCGACGGCGTCCTGGTCGCCGCCAACACGGGCGCCCCGCTGGACGCGACCGGGGTCGAGTCCCTCGCCACGCTGCGCGCCTCCGCCAAGCGGGACACCGAGACCGCCGCGATCGGCCGGTTCGGCGTCGGCTTCGCCGCCGTCCTCGCCGTCACCGACGAGCCCGCCGTCGTCGGC
Source organism: Streptomyces sp. NPDC018693 (assembly GCF_044391385.1). Taxonomy (NCBI): domain Bacteria; kingdom Bacillati; phylum Actinomycetota; class Actinomycetes; order Kitasatosporales; family Streptomycetaceae; genus Streptomyces; species Streptomyces sp. NPDC018693. The sequence goes on from NZ_JBIRZZ010000009.1 coordinate 99,386, forward strand.
CGGCACGGCGGCGTCCGCTGGTCCCTCGCCGAGGCCCGCGACCTGGCCAGGGACATCGCCCGGCACAGCCCCGGCCTGGGGGACGAGATCCGCCGCCGGGACGGCCACGTGCCGCTCCTGCGGCTCCCCTTCGCCGCCGAGGGCACCGCCCCCGCCCCCTACGACACCGCGGTCATCCTGCCGCTGCGCGACGCGGCCGCCGCCGACCTGGCCGAACGGCTCCTCGCCGCCGTCGACGACGCCCTGCTGCTCGCCCTGCCCGGCCTCGCCGAGGCCGTCATCGAGATCGGCGACGCCGAGCCGCGCACCCTGCGCCGCGACACCGACGGCGCCCTCATCGCCGTGGCGGACTCGCGGGACGGGCGCACCACGCGCTGGCGGACCGCCACCGCGCACGGGCCGCTCACCCCCGACCTGCTCGCCGACCGGCCCGTCGAGGAGCGGCTGCGGCCGCACTGGTCGGTCACCTGGGCCGTGCCCACCGACGCCGACGGCGCCCCCGTACGCCCCGCCACCGCGCCCGTCGTCCACGCGCCCACCCCCAGCGACGAGCCCCTCGGCGTGCCCGCCCTGCTCATCGCGTCCTTCCCCCTCGACAGCACCCGCCGCCACACCGCCCCCGGGCAGCTGACCGACTTCCTCGTGCAGCGCGCGGCGGACGCGTACGCCGAACTGCTCGCCGACTGGCGCCCGGTCACCCCCGGCATCATCGACCTCGTCCCCGGCCCGCTCGGCAAGGGCGAACTGGACGGCGCCCTGCGCCAGGCGATCCTGGAGCGCCTGCCCCGCACTGCGTTTCTCCCGCCCGCCCACCCAGCGTTTCTCCCGCCCGCCCACCCAGCGTTTCTCCCACCCGCCGCCGCCCCCGGCACCGAGGACCTCCCGGAGGCCCTGCGCCCCCGGGACGCCGAGGTCGTCGAGGGCGCCGGCGCCGACACCGTACGGGTCCTCGCCGAGGTGCTGCCCACCCTCCTCCCCGCCGGCCTGGAGCGCCGCGTCGAGCTGCGCACCCTCGGCATCGCCCGCATCCCCCTCGCCGACGCCATCGACCGCCTCGCCGGGCTGGAGAAGGACCCCGACTGGTGGTACCGGCTCTACGACAGCCTCGCGGGCGTCGACCCCGACCGGCTCTCCGGCCTGCCCGTCCCGCTCGCCGACAGCCGTACGACGATCGGGCCGCGCCAGGTCCTCCTCCCCGCCCCGGACATCACCGGCATCGACCCGGACGTCCTGGCCCGCCTCGGCCTGAAGGTCGCCCACGCCGACGCCGCGCACCCGCTCCTCGAGAAGCTCGGCGCCCTCCCGGCCACCGCCCGCGCCGTCCTCACCACCCCGCAGGTCCGGGCCGCGGTGGCCGCCTCCCTCGACGACGACGCCGGTGCCTGGGACGAGGACACCCCCGACGCCGAGGAACTCGCCGACACCGTCCTCGCCCTCGTCCGCGACGCGGGCCTCGAACCCGGCGACGAGCCGTGGCTGGGCGCCCTCGCCCTCCCCGACGAGGACGGCGAACTGGCCCCCGCAGGTGAACTCGTCCTCCCCGGCAGCCCCTTCGCCTCGATCATCCGAGAGGGCGAACTGGCCGCCGTGGACGCCGACTTGGCGGCCAAGTGGGGCGAACAGCCCCTCGCCGCCTGCGGAGTCCTCGCCACCTTCGCCCTGGTCCGCGCCACCGACGTCGTCCTCGACCCCGACGAACTGGAGCCCCGCGAAGGCGACTTCGCGGAGCCCGACGACGCCGGTCTGCTCGACGCCGTCGACGTCTGGAGCGAGGACGTCCTCGACCGCTTCCCCGACTCACCGGTCCCGCCGGTCGCCACCGAACTGGTCGCCGTCCGCGACCTCGACCTGGTCGACGACGACAAGTGGCCCCAGGCGCTCGCCCTGCTGTCGCGACCCCCCTTGCGCGACGCGCTCGTCCAGCCCGTACGCGTTCTCCTGCACGACGGCACCCACGAGGTCGTACGGCCGTACACCGCCTGGTGGCTGCGCGGCCACCCCGTCCTCGACGGTCGCCGCCCCGCCGGCCTCCTCGCATCCGGCGGCGATCCCCTCCTGCGCGGCCTGTACGACGAGGCCGACGCGACCGGCTTCGACGACGAACAGGTCCTCCGGGCTCTCGGCGTACGCACCTCCGTCGCCGCCCTCCTCGACGAGCCGGGCGGCGCCGCCGAACTCCTCGACCGCCTCGCCGACCCCGACCGCACGGTGACCGGCGCCCAGCTGCACGGCCTCTACAGCGCGCTGGCCGAGCTGGACCCCGAGCAGGTCACCCTCCCGGACGAGCTGCGCGCGGTGATCGACGGCCGGGCCGAGGTCGTCGACGCGGCCGACGCGGTGGTCGTCGACTCCCCGGACCTCCTCCCCTTCACCGAGGGCGTCCCCCTCCTTCCCGTCCGCCCCTCCCGCGCCGCCGACCTCTTCCAGGTACGCCGCCTCAGCGAGTCCGTCACGGGCGAGGTCGACTCCGAGGGCACGGAACACGCCGTGCCGGAGTCGGTGGCGGTCCTCCTGGGCCCGCGCACTCCTCGGACATACGTCGAGCACGAGGAGCTCGTCGTGGACGGCGTGGAAATCGACTGGCGCCTGACCGACGACGGAGTCCTCCACGCCGCCACCATGGAAGGCGTGGCAGCCGGCCTCTCCTGGGCAGCCGGCCAGTGGCCCCGCCGCTTCGAGGTGGCGGCCCTCCTGGAGGACCCGTCCCGCACGGCGGAACTGGCGAGGGACCGCTGGTTCGACTGACGTCGGAGTCCTACGCGGGAAAGCGGCGGTCGACCCACTTCCACAGCAGCTCCAGGGTGGCCGCCGCCGCCACGGCGATACCGACCGCGATCCACGGCATCGTCATCCCGACCAGCTTCAGGGCGAAGAACTCCTGGAGCCACGGGACGACGAGGACCACCAGGAAGCCCGTGCCCATGGAGGCCACCAGGAGGAGGCGCCACCAGGTGTAGGGGCGGGCCACGATCGCCAGGACCCACATGGAGATCAGGAACAGCGTGAGGGTCGCGGCGCTGGTCTCCGCATCGAGGGCGCCTTCGCCGGTGTAGTGGTGGCGGGCGATCAGGTAGGTGAGGAAGGTGGCGACGGCGGCGACCAGGCCGCCCGGGATCGCGTAGCGCATGACCCGTCGCACGAAGTGGGGGCGGGCCCGCTCCTTGTTGGGGGCGAGGGCGAGGAAGAAGGCGGGGACGCCGATCGTCAGGGTGGACAGCAGGGTCATGTGGCGGGGGAGGAAGGGGTACTCCACCTGCCAGCAGACCACCAGCAGGCCCAGCAGGACCGAGTAGACGGTCTTGACCAGGAACAGGGTCGCGACCCGGGTGATGTTGCCGATGACCCGGCGGCCCTCGGCCACCACGGACGGCAGGGTGGCGAAGCTGTTGTTGAGGAGGACGATCTGGGCGACGGCCCGGGTCGCCTCCGAGCCGGAGCCCATGGCGACGCCGATGTCCGCGTCCTTGAGGGCGAGGACGTCGTTGACGCCGTCGCCGGTCATGGCGACGGTGTGGCCTTCGGACTGGAGCGCGCCGACCATGTTCCGCTTCTGTTGCGGGGTGACCCGCCCGAACACCGTGCCCTCGTCCAGCGCCCGCGCCATCTCCGCCTTGTCGTGCGGGAGCCTGCGCGCGTCGACCGTCGTGCCGGCCAGCCCCAGCTTGGCGGCGACCGCGCCCACCGACACGGCGTTGTCCCCGGAGATGACCTTCGCGTGGACGTTCTGCTCGGCGAAGTAGCGCAGCGTGTCCGCCGCGTCGGGCCGCAGCCGCTGCTCCAGGACGACGAGGGCGGCGGGCTTGGCGCCGGTGGCGACCTCAGGGTGGTCGAGGTCGCGGGCGGCCCGGGCGAGGAGGAGGACGCGCAGGCCCTGCTCGTTGAGCCGTTCGGTCTCGGCCAGCGCGGGATCGTCGTCCGCGAGCAGCACATCCGGCGCCCCCAGCAGCCACGTACTGCTCTCCCCGTCGGCCTCGCTGAAGCTGGCGCCGCTGTACTTGCGCGCGGAGGAGAAGGGGAGGGACTCGGTGCAGCGCCAGTCCTCGGCGTCGGGGTAGGCGTCGATGATCGCCTTCAGGGAGGCGTTGGGGCGGGGGTCGGACTCGCCGAGGGCGCCGAGGACCTGCCGTACGTACGACTCGTCGTAGCCGTCGAGGGTGCGCAGCTCGGTGACGTCCATGCCGCCCTCGGTGAGGGTGCCGGTCTTGTCGAGGCAGACGGTGTCGACGCGGGCGAGACCCTCGATGGCGGGGAGTTCCTGGACGAGGCACTGCTTGCGGCCGAGCCGGATCACGCCGATCGCGAAGGCGACGGAGGTGAGGAGGACCAGCCCCTCGGGGACCATCGGCACGATGCCGCCGACCGTGCGGGCGATGGACTCCCTGAGGTCGTTCTCCTTGACCACCAGCTGGCTGATGATCAGCCCGATCGCGGTCGGGATCATCATCCACGTCACGTACTTGAGGATGGTCGAGATGCCGGAGCGCAGCTCGGAGTGGACGAGGGTGAAGCGGGACGCCTCCTCGGCGAGCTGGGCGGCGTACGCCTCCCGGCCGACCTTGGTGGCGCGGAAGGCGCCGCCGCCCGCGACGACGAAGCTGCCGGACATCACCTGGTCGCCGGGCTGTTTGACGACCGGGTCGGCCTCGCCGGTGAGCAGTGACTCGTCGATCTCCAGCCCGTCCGCCTCGACGCACACCCCGTCCACGACGATCTTGTCGCCGGGGCCGATCTCGATGAGGTCGTCGAGGACGATGTCCGACGTGGCGACCTCGACCGCGACGCCGTCGCGGCGGACGGTGGGTCTGGCCTCGCCGATCACGGCCAGCGAGTCGAGGGTCTTCTTCGCCCGCCACTCCTGGACGATGCCGATGCCGGTGTTGGCGAGGATGACGAAGCCGAACAGGGCGTCCTGGATGGGCGCCACACCGAGCGTGATCACCCACAGCACGCCGATGATCGCGTTGAAGCGGGTGAAGACGTTCGCCCGGACGATCTCGCCGAGCGTGCGGGAGCTGCGGACCGGTACGTCGTTGACCGCGCCGCGCGCGATGCGTTCGGCGACCTCGGAGGCGGTCAGTCCGGTCGCCGGCAGCAAGGGGACGGCGGCGTCGGGGGCGGCGGCGTCGGCGGCTGCGTCGGCATGCGTCATGCCTTCGACGGTACGTGCGGACAGGGCAGTTCACCCGCCGAAGGTGCGGAAGATCCGACCTGCGGAGGACCCGGATAGTGCCGTGGTACTAGGGGCGCTGTACGGCCTCGGGCTCCGTCCGCCCGGCGGCCCGCTTGATGGCCGCGTCGCGCTTGCGGACGTACCAGACGCCGATCAGGCCCAGTCCGCCGCCGGCCAGGCAGGTCCACAGCCACCAGGTGTGGCCGTGGTCGTCGAACCAGCCGTAGAAGGGCAGCTGGACGAGGAAGAGGACGAACCAGACGATCGTGCCGCCGGTGATGGTGGCGACCACGGGGCCCTCCAGGGGCTCCGGCGCCTCGTGCTTGGGGGTCCACTTCGCCATGTCCGACAGCTTACGAGGTGGTGTCCGCCGCCGTGCGCGGCCATTGGTCTACGCGCGGAGATAGCTCTTCCCGCGGTCATATGTTCATACTGAAACCGTTTGTGTCTGACCGCTTCTGATCGTAGGAAACTCCACATAGATGTCCACCTCGGCCCCCGCCAAGGTCCCCGCCCCTGATCAGCCGGGAGCCAGGCCCCCCTACGGCGCAGTCGACCGCTTCTTCAGGATCTCGGAGCGCGGCAGCACCCTGTCCCGCGAGATCAGGGGCGGTTTCGCCACCTTCTTCGCGATGGCCTACATCATCGTGCTCAACCCGATCATCCTCGGCAGCGCGAAGGACATGTACGGCAACCAGCTGGACAACGGCCAGCTGGTCACCGCGACGGCGCTCACCGCCGCGTTCACCACCCTCCTCATGGGCGTCATCGGCAACGTCCCGATCGCACTGGCCGCCGGCCTCGGTGTGAACTCGGTCGTCGCGCTCCAGCTGGCGCCCCGGATGTCCTGGCCGGACGCCATGGGCATGGTGGTGCTCGCCGGCTTCATCGTGATGCTGCTGGTCGCCACCGGTCTGCGGGAGCGCGTCATGAACGCGGTCCCCTTCGGCCTGCGCAAGGCCATCAGCATCGGTATCGGCCTGTTCATCATGCTGATCGGCCTGGTCGACGCCGGTTTCGTCTCCCGCATCCCGGACGCCGCCCACACCACCGTCCCGCTCCAGCTGGGCTTCGACGGCCATCTCACCGGCTGGCCGGTGCTGGTCTTCGTCCTCGGCGCGCTGCTCACCCTGACGCTGATCGTGCGCAAGGTGTCCGGCGCGATCCTGATCTCGATCGTCGCGATGACCGTCCTCGCGCTCGTCATCGAGGCCGTGGCGAAGGTGCCGTCCTGGGGTCTGACGACGCCGAAGTGGCCCGGCAACCCGGTCGCCGGCCCCGACCTCGGCCTGCTCGGCCAGTTCAGCCTGTTCGGCGGCTTCGAGAAGGTCGGCGTGCTGACCGGGATCCTCTTCGTCTTCACCGTCCTGCTGTCGTGCTTCTTCGACGCGATGGGCACGATCATGGGCGTCGGCGACGAGGCGAAGCTGACCGACGCGCAGGGCCAGATGCCCGGCATCAACAAGGTCCTCTTCGTCGACGGCATCGCGGTCGCCGCGGGCGGCGCCGGCTCCTCCTCCGCTACCACGGCCTTCGTGGAGTCCACGGCCGGCGTCGGCGAGGGCGCGCGCACCGGCTTCGCGAACGTCGTCACAGGCGGCCTCTTCGCCGTCGCGCTCTTCCTCACCCCGGTGGCCACGATGGTCCCGGCCCAGGCGGCCACCCCGGCCCTGCTGGCGGTCGGCTTCCTGATCCTGGCCGGCTCGGTGAAGGAGATCGACTGGGCCGACCACACCATCGCCATCCCGGCCTTCGTCACGATGGTGATGATGCCGTTCACCTACTCGATCACCAACGGCATCGGCATGGGCTTCGTCACCTTCACGGTGCTCCGCCTGGCGGCCGGGCGCGGTCGCGAGGTGCCGGTGCCGATGTACGTGGTGTCGGCGGTGTTCGCGTTCTACTACCTCATGCCTGCGCTGGGGCTCACATAGGCGGGGCTCAGGTGAGCCGGGCTCACGTACCCGGGCTCAGGTGAGCCCGTAGAACTTCTCCGTCTCCTCGACGGCGGTCTGGAACCGCTCGTCGAAGTCATCGCGAATGAGCGTCCGGACGACATAGTCCTGGACGCTCATTCCTCTTCTGGCGGCGTGTTCCCGGAGCCGTTCGAGCAGGTCGTGGTCTATGCGCAGGCTGAGCACACTGGTCCCCATGGGTACGAGGGTCGCGGCACGGTTCGGGGTGGCGGGTGGCGTTCCGTGGTCGTATCACCCGTATGAGTGATGAGAGGTTTTCTCGCCGCCAACTGGGGCTCCCAGTGGTCCTTAGGGTGAGTAATGAGTTACGCTAATGACATGCCGGACCTCACGCATGGCGACGACGCTGCCGCCGTGAACTCACTTCGCTCCGCCGTGATGCGACTCTCCCGCAGGCTCAAGCACCAGCGGGTCGACGAGTCGCTGAGCCCGACCGAGATGTCGGTCCTGGGCACCCTCTCCCTCTGCGGGAGCGCCACCCCGGGCGAACTGGCCCGCAAGGAACACGTCCAGCCGCCGTCGATGACCCGCATCGTGGCGCTGCTGGAGGCCAAGGGCCTGGTCCGGCTGGAGCCGCACCCCGAGGACCGCCGCCAGAAGGTGGTCACCAAGACCGAGCAGGCCGAGGTGATGCTCGCCGAGAGCCGGCGCAAGCGGAACGCCTTCCTGGCCGGTCTGGTGGAGGGCCTCGACGAGGACGAGTGGGCGAAACTGCGCGCCGCCGCCCCCGTGCTGGAGAAGCTCGCACACCTGTAAGCAGCAGCGGTCGCAAGGAGGCGAACCCTTTTGAGTACGGGAAACGGAGCAGATTCCGCCCCCGCACCTACGACTCACGACAACCGCACCACTCACATCAACCGCAAGTCCTCGATGTTCTCCTCCCTGAGGATCAGGAACTACCGCCTGTTCTTCATGGGCCAGGTCGTCTCGAACATCGGCACCTGGATGCAGCGCATCGCCCAGGACTGGCTGGTCCTCAGCCTCACCGGCTCCGCCACGGCCGTCGGCATAACGACGGCCCTGCAGTTCCTGCCGATGCTGCTCTTCGGCCTCTACGGCGGTGTCCTCGTCGACCGCCTGCCCAAGCGCCGGGCGCTGCTGTTCACCCAGTCCTCGATGGCCGTCACCGGCATCGCGCTGGCCCTGCTCACCCTCACCGGCCACGTCCAGGTCTGGCATGTGTACGTCGCCGCCTTCGCCGTCGGCCTCGCGACCGTCGTCGACAACCCGGCCCGCCAGTCCTTCGTCTCCGAGATGGTCGGCCCGGACCAGCTGCAGAACGCGGTCAGCCTGAACTCCGCCAACTTCCAGTCCGCCCGCCTCGTCGGCCCCGCCGTCGCCGGCCTGATGATCACCGGCATGGGCACCGGCTGGGCGTTCCTCCTCAACGGCCTGTCCTTCGTCGCGCCCATGGCCGGCCTGCTGCTGATGCGCGCGCGTGAGCTGTACGTCGTCGAGCGCGCTCCGCGCGGCAAGGGCCAGCTCCGGGAGGGGCTGAAGCATGTCGCCGGGCGGCCCGAGCTGCTCTGGCCGATCGTCCTGGTCGGCTTCATCGGGACCTTCGGCTTCAACTTCCCGGTCTATCTCTCGGCCTTCGCGGACGACGTGTTCCACGCCGGCGCCGGCTCCTACAGCCTCTTCAACACCCTGATGGCGGTCGGCTCCCTGGCCGGCGCCCTGCTCGCCGCCCGGCGCGGCACCGCCAAGCTGCGGGTGATGGTCGTCGCGGCCGCCCTCTTCGGCGCCCTGGAGGTGATCGCCGCCACGGCCCCCTCGCTCTGGCTGTTCGCCCTGCTCATGGCCCCGATCGGGATGTTCGGCATGACCATCAACGTCACCGCCAACACCGCCATCCAGATGGCCACCGACCCGGCCATGCGCGGCCGCGTGATGTCCCTGTACATGATGGTGTTCCTGGGCGGCTCCCCGGTCGGGGCGCCGATAGCGGGCTGGATCACCGACGCGTACGGCGTCCGGGCCGGCCTCGCGGTGGGCGGCGCGATCTCGGCCGTCGCGGCGAGCGCCATCGCCCTGGTCCTGGCCCGGGTGGGCGGCCTGCGCCTCTCGGTGGGCTGGCAGGGCGGGCCGAGGGTGCGCTTCGTACCGCGCGAGCGGAGGGAGGAGCTGGCGACGTCGGCGTAGGGGCGGCGTCCCGGTCGGTCGCAGGTCAGTCGCGCGGGAATCCGTCGGTCTTGAGGACCAGGCCGACGACGGTGCCGGTCAGGTCGATCTCGTCACCGAAACCGAAGCTGACCGTGCCGTGGTACTCGCCGTCCTTGGGCAGGGTGTGCAGGTGCCACTCGCCGGTGTACGGGTCCACGATCAGGTACACCGGCACTTCGGCGGCCGCGTACGCGTCCTTCTTCGGACCGTAGTCGTTGCGGGCGGTGTCCTTGGAGATGACTTCGGCGACGAATTCGACGTCCTTGTACTGCCAGCGGCCCTTGTCGTCCTTCTCCGCGCCCTCCGCGAGAGCCGTCACGTCGGTGGCGAACCCGTTGAGATGGCCGGGATAGTCGATACGGACGTCGGACTTGACGCGCTTGCGCGGGTACTTGGCGCGCAGCTGGTCATAGATGTCCGCGATGATGTCCCAGTGGTTGTCCCGCTGCGGCGACATGACGATCTGCCCCCCGACGATCTCGGTCTTGTATCCCTCGGGGACCGGGATCTTCTCAAGCCACTCGAACATCATGTCGAGCGTGAGCTCATCACCGCTGTTGGCCATCTCGATCCTCTCTTCGAGGACGGTCATCGTGGCGCTCCTCCTCGGCTGCCACTCGGTCACGGGCAGCCGCGCAGTACAACGATACGTACGGTGACCGGGACACGCCCGGCCGCGACGGCAGCGGGGAGGGAGACTTGAGCCATGAGACTGTTCGCCGCCGTCCTGCCCCCCGACGACGTGGCCGACGAACTCGCCGCCGAGGTCGCGACGCTGCGGAGGCTGCCCGGGGCCGACGGGCTCCGCTGGACCGGCCGCCCCGGCTGGCACTTCACCCTCGCCTTCTACGGCGAGGTCGACGCCGGCGTCGTACCGGACCTGTCGGCCCGACTGGAGCGGGCCGCGCACCGGGGCACGCCCTTCGAGCTGGCCCTGAGCGGCGGCGGGCAGTTCGGGCGCGGGCGGGCGCTGTGGATCGGGGCGGACGGCGACCTCACCGAGCTGGGGCATCTGGCCGACCGCAGCGAGGCGGCGGGCCGCAAGGCGGGCGTCGACATGGGCGAGCACCGGCGCTACAAGGCCCACCTGACCGTGGCCCGCAGCCGCGACGCGGTCGACGTACGGCCCTACGTCCAGGCACTGGCCACCTTCACCGGCCGCGCCTGGACGGTCGCCGAGCTGGTCCTGGTGCGCAGCAACCTGCCGGTGTCGGGCGTCCCGGGGGCGCAGCCGCGCTACGAGCCGGTCGCCCGCTGGCCGCTCGGCGGCGCCGGTTAGGCTCGTCGTGTGGACCCTAAGACCCGGAACCGGATCATGGCCGGTGCGCTCGTGCTGATGTTCGTCGTCGTCGCCGTGGCGGCCGCGCTCGGCAGGTGACGACGCTCCTACGGCTACCTGCGGCAGCTCCACGCCTCACGTGGTCGAGGAAGTGACGTACACGCCGTCGCGGTACGGCGTGAGGGCGGTGACGAAGTCCCGTGCCCAGGCCGTTCGGCCCGCGCCCAGCGACTCGTCCTGGCGGGGCAGCCACACCGCGTTGACGTTGAGGTGGTGGGGCACGGACCGGTGGGCGAAGGCGGTGGCGGCCGGGTCGGCCCGGCGACGGCGCGCCGCCGAGGTGGCAGAGGCTCGCGGGAGACGCTTACCGCACTCGGCCCGGCCGTCACCCGGGCGACCCGCACGGTCCGGTGCCGCTCGGCCCGCGCCTGGGTCGAGGTGTTTCTCGGCGCGGCGCCCCTCCCGGACATCCCCGAGCCCGAGCGTGACGCCGTCGCGTCGAAGGTGACCGGACGCGCGACACCGTGCGCGGCCATCGGCCTGGCGTTCCCGGTGGCGGCGAACGTGGCGGTGGCGGAACGGGACGGTGCCGATGGTGTCAGTGCTCGAGACAGGTCACCAGGCGAACGCCTCCGGAGACGGCCCCGGCCCCGGGAAGATCTCGTCCAGGGCGGCCAGCAACTCCTCGCTCAGCTCCAGCTCCACCGCCCGCAGGGCCGACGAGAGCTGTTCGGCCGTACGCGGGCCGACGATGGGACCGGTCACGCCGGGACGGGTGAGCAGCCAGGCGAGGGCCGCCTCGCCGGGTTCGACACCGTGCTTGTCGAGCAGATCCTCGTACGCCTGGAGCTGTGCGCGCACCTCCGGCCGGGCGAGTTCCTGCGCGGACCGACCTGAGGTGCGCCGGCCGCCCTCGGCCTCCTTCCGGATGACCCCGCCCAGCAGCCCGCCGTGCAGCGGCGACCAGGGGATCACCCCGAGGCCGTAGTCCTGCGCGGCCGGGATGACCTCCATCTCGGCGCGCCGCTCGAAGAGGTTGTAGAGGCACTGCTCGCTGACCAGCCCGATGGTCCCGGAGCGCCGGGCGGCGGCCTCGTTGGCCTGGGCGATCTTGTAGCCGGGGAAGTTGGAGGAGCCGACGTAAAGGATCTTCCCCTGCTGCACCAGCACGTCGATCGCCTGCCAGATCTCCTCGAAGGGAGTGGCGCGGTCGATGTGGTGGAACTGGTAGACGTCGATGTAGTCGGTCCGCAGCCGCTTCAGCGACGCGTCGACGGCCCGCCGGATGTTGACGGCGGAGAGCTTGTGGTGGTTGGGCCAGACGTGGTCCGGGTCGGTGTCCGGCCCCATGTGCCCGTACACCTTCGTGGCGATGACGACCTTCTCGCGGCGGCCGCCGCCCTGGGCGAACCAGTTCCCGATGATGCTCTCGGTGCGCCCCTTGTTCTCGCCCCACCCGTACACATTCGCGGTGTCGAAGAAGTTGATGCCCGCGTCCAGCGCCGCGTCCATGATCGCGTGGCTGTCTGCCTCGTCCGTCTGCGGGCCGAAGTTCATGGTGCCGAGGACCAGACGGCTGACCTTGAGACCTGTGCGTCCTAGCTGCGTGTACTTCATGGTCACCCAGCCAACGGCGTGGAGTGCGCTCCAAGCAAGGGATGTTGACACTAACTCAGGGTTAGTGCTTTCCTTCGGGAAGCATTAGCTTGAACTCTCAAACTTTCTTGAGGAGTGCCCCTCGTGACCCCCACCACGCCCGCCCGCAAGGCGCTCGTCGCCGTCCTGGCCTCCGCCGCTGTGCTGGGCGCCGCCGCCGTGCCCGCCGCGGCGGTGCCGTCGGCCGCCTCCGCCGGCCACGCCCGGCACGGCTCCTCCGTCCACCTCGGGCAGCAGAAGGCCGTCGCCGTCCGCGTCCTCAAGGGCGTCTTCGAGCAGGGCGACACCGCAGTCGTCGACCGCTATGTACGCCCCGACTACATCCAGCACAACCCGCTCGCACCGGACGGCGCCGAGACGCTGAAGAACCTGGGCGTCGCGATTCACCAGCAGTTCCCGGACGCCGAGTACGACGTGCGGCGGGTGATCTCCGAGGGCGACCTGGTGCTGGTCCACTCGAACGTGGTGCTGGTGCCGGGCACTGCGGGCACGGCGGTCTTCGACATCTTCCGCTTCCAGGACGGGAAGATCGCCGAGCACTGGGACGTCGCCCAGAACGTCCCGGAGACCACCGCCAACGGCAACGACATGTTCTCCACGGAGAGTTGGCCGCGCACCGAGCAGCCGGGGCCGCGGTGGCTCACCGCGTACAACAAGAAGCTGGTCACCCAGGCGTTCGACCAACTCCTCGTCCAGAAGGACCTGTCCGCCATCGACCGGTACTGGGGCCCCGAGTACCACCAGCACAACCCGGACATCGCCGACGGGGTCGAGGGTGTGAAGGCCGGACTCGGCGGCTACTTCGAGGCGTTCCCGCAGCTGACGGTCTCACGGAAGCGGGTCATCGCCGAGGGCGACCTGGTCGCGGTCCACAGCCACTACGTGAACGCGCCGGGCAAGCGTGGCCAGGCGATCGTGGATCTCTTCCGGGTGCGCAACGGGAGGATCGTCGAGCACTGGGACGTGATCCAGGACGTGCCGGAGAACGCGGCGAACGACAACACGATGTTCTAGTCGCGGGGGAACTCGTCGGTCTTGAGGGTGAGGGCGACGACCGTGGTGGTGAGGTCCACATCGTCCCCGAAGACGATCTTCGTCTCGGTGGTGTAGTCGCCGTCCTTCGGTTGGGTGAAGAGGTGGCACCTGCCCTCGTACGGGTCGGCGATGAGGTACACGGGGACTTCGGCGGCGGCGTAAGTGAGTTTCTTGGGGCCGTAGTCGTTGGCTGCCGTGTCCCTGGAGATCACTTCGGCCACGAACTCGACGTCCTGATAGCGCCAGCGTCCCTTGCTGTCCTTGACCGAACGCTCGGCCATCGCCGCCACATCACAGGCGAAGCCGTTCAGATGCCCGGGGAAGTCGATCCGCACATCTGAGGCCAACCGCTTACGCGGATACTTGGCGCGCAGTTGTTCGGCGATATCGAAGATGATCTCCCAGTGGTGCTGGCGCTGCGGTGACATGAAGATGTGCCCCCCGACGATCTCGACCTTCGTTCCCTCGGGGACGGGCAACTTCTCAAGCCACTCGAACATCACGTCCAGAGTCAGCTCGTCGCTTTCCTCGGCCATCGCGATCCTGTCTTCAAGGACGGTCATCGTGGCGCGCTCCTCCCCGGCCACCCCGCCCACGAGGGCAGCCGCGCAGTACAACGATACGCACGGCGACAACGGCACGGCCGGAGCCGAATATGCCGCTCAGCTATGCGCGTCGTACGGCTCCCCCAGCCCCCACCCCTGATACATCGCCTCCGCGAACGCCCCCGCGATCCTCCGCTCCCCGCTCGCGTTCGGATGCGTGCCGTCGTACGTGTCGCGATGGATGTCGTACGACGCCGGCGGCGACGCCAGCAGCAGCGGCGAGCGCGGCTCGTCGAGGTCGGCGACCGCCTTCGCGAGCAGCTCGTTGAAACGGGTGACCTCGGCGGCGAACGGCGCCTCGGACTCGGCGCGCACGTTCGGTATCACCGGCAGGACCACCATCCGCACACGCGGGTTCGCCGCCCGAGCCTCGGACACGAAGGCCCGCACGTTCTCCGCCGTCTGCTCGGCGTTCGTGTAGAAGCCGAGGTCTATCAGGCCGAGCGAGACGAGCAGCACGTCCGCCCGGCAGTGCCGCACCGCGCCCCCGATCAGCGGCGCCATGTGCAGCCAGCCCTCGCCCCAGCCGGCCAGGTGGGCGCGGGGGAAGTCGGGGTCGGCGTACTCGTAGGACGTCGGCGCGTCCGTCGCCTTGTCGTACAGCGTCTCCCGCGGGCCGACCAGCGCGAACGGGCCGCCGTACGTCGTGCGCAGGTGCTGCCACAGCCGGTAGCGCCACGTGTGTTCGCCCGCGCTTCCGATCGTCATGGAGTCACCGACGGGCATGAACCTGAGCATCCGCTCATGATGGATGATCGGCGGGGCCGGGTGGGGCCCGGCGCGGTGTGAGGCCCGCCACGCATCCCGCTTCACCAGGCCGGGTGGCAGGCTTGGGGCATGCGCCGACCGTCCGTCCCGCTCGCCGTCCTCGCCGCCGCCCTCCTGGTCGGTGGGCTCGCCGCGCCCCCCGCCTCCGCCGACGACGAGGGGTTCACCATCGAGGACCCCCGTATCGTCGAGTCCAGCGGCCTCGCCGCCTCCCGGCAGCACCCCGGCGTCTACTGGACCCACAACGACCAGGACACCGGCGCCTACCTCTACGCCGTCGACAGCACCACGGGCCGGACCGTCGCGACCATCACCCTGACCGGCGTCGGCCGCCCCCGCGACGTGGAGGCGATCTCCATCGGCCCCGACAACCAGCTCTACGTCGGCGACATCGGCGACAACGACGGCGTGGAGTGGGACCACGTGTGGGTCTACCGCCTCCCCGAACCCGCCCAGCTCAAGGACCAGTCGATCCGGGCCACGCAGTACGTCGTCAAGTACCGGGACGGGCCGCGCGACGCGGAGTCGCTCGTCGTCCACCCCAGGACCGGCCGCGTCTACATCATCGACAAGCAGGAGGACGGTGGTCACCTCTACGAGGGCCCGGCCCGGCTCTCCACCACCGCCCCCAACATCTTCGAGCCCACCGTCCCCGTCGACCTCTGGGCGACCGACGCCGCCTTCTCCCCGGACGGCGAACAGCTCGCCGTACGCGGCTACTTCGGCGGCATCGCCTACGACTGGAACGGCGGCGACCTCAAGCGCCTCGGCCGCCTCTCCGTACCCCTGCAACGGCAGGGCGAGTCCGTCACCTACACCGCCGACGGCGCGAAACTCATGTACGGCACCGAGGGTGCCGGCAGCACGGTCGTGGCCAAGGACCCGCCCGGCTCCTCCGCGGACGGCGGCACCAAGTCCCCTTCCGGCAGCGGGAGTTCTGCCGATGCATCCGACGGTGACGGCAACGGCCTGGACGGCGGCGTGAAGTCGGGCGCGCTCGCGGTCGCGGTCGTCGCGGCGGCGCTGTTCGGGCTCCGCAGGCTGCTGCGGAAGCACTGACCCGCCCTATTTCTGGCGCACCGGCCGCACCTCGTAGTGCAGCGTCGGTGCGCCCATCACCTTGTGCGCCAGCGGGACGAGAACCCCCTGCAGAAACGGATGCTTGCGGCGCAGCAGCCGCGCCGCGTGCCGGTCCTCCGCACTGCCACGCTCCAGCAGCCGCGCCCGCACATGGATCTGCGGACCGGTCGGCGTCCCCCGCACGGTCGAGGGCGCGATCTCCACGTCGGGGTCGTGGCGTATCCGCTTGACCTTCCAGGCGTTGCCCGGCGTACGGAAGTACGCGTGGTCACCGTCGACGGCGATGTTCACCGGCGTACCGACCCCCGTGCCGTCCTTCCGGTGGCTGGTGAGCAGGACGGCCCATTGATCGACGAAGGGGGCGAGTTCCGGGCTCGTTGGAGTGGTGGCCATACCTCCATACAGACACCGAACCCCGCCCCGCTCAACCTCACTGCGGATGCGGGAGCCCTTGACGGGTTGCTGGGGCGCCAGTTACCTGGTGGTGCGCGGTGAATGGGAGCGCTCCCATCACGTTCCGGGGCCGCGCCACCCCGAGAGGAACCCGCACATGTTCCGCAGCTTGCGAAGAGCGCTGTGCGCCGCCGCGGCGGCGCTGCTGCTGCCGCTGGGAGCGGCGGTCGGCGCGCCGTCGGCCCAAGCGGCCGAGGAGTCCCAGGTGGCCGAGGCCGGCGCCGGATACTGGCACACCAGCGGCCGCCGGATCCTGGACGAGGCCGGGCAGCCGGTCAGGATCGCCGGTATCAACTGGTTCGGCTTCGAGACCCACAACCACGTCGTCCACGGCCTGTGGTCCCGCGACTACAAGAGCATGATCGACCAGATGAAGTCGCTGGGCTACAACACGATCCGCCTCCCCTTCAGCGACGACATCCTCAAGCCCGGCACCGTTCCCAACAGCATCGACTTCTCCAGCGGCAAGAACGCCGACCTCCAGGGACTCGGCCCCCTCGGCATACTCGACAAGATCGTCGCGTACGCCGGTCAGAGCGGCCTGAAGGTCATCCTCGACCGCCACCGCCCGGACGCCGGCGGCCAGTCCTCCCTCTGGTACACCGCCACCGTCCCCGAGTCGACCTGGATCACCAACCTCCGCTCCCTCGCGGGCCGTTACGCCGGAAACCCGACCGTCGTCGGCATCGACCTGCACAACGAGCCCCACGACCCGGCCTGCTGGGGCTGCGGCGACACGGCCCTGGACTGGCGCCTCGCGGCCGAACGCGCCGGCAACGCGGTGCTGTCGGTCAACCCCGACCTGCTGGTCTTCGTGGAGGGCGTGCAGTCGTACAACGGCGTCAACGGCTGGTGGGGCGGCAATCTGATGGGCGTCGCGGACCACCCCGTCCGCCTGGACGTCCCGAACCGCCTCGTCTACTCCGCGCACGACTACGCGACGAGCGTGGCCCAGCAGAGCTGGTTCAACGACCCCTCCTTCCCCGCCAACATGCCCGGCGTCTGGGACCGGTACTGGGGCTACATCTTCAAGCAGAACATCGCCCCGGTGTGGATCGGCGAATTCGGTACGACCCTCCAGTCCACGATCGACCAGCGTTGGCTGGCGGCCCTGGTGGACTACCTGCGCCCGACATCGACGTACGGCTCGGACTCCTTCCACTGGACCTTCTGGTCCTGGAACCCCAACTCCGGTGACACGGGCGGCATCCTGAAGGACGACTGGCAGACGGTGGACACGGTCAAGGACGGCTACCTGGCGAGCATCAAGGCGCCGGGCTTTCCGAGCGGTGGGGGCGGGGGCGGAGGCGGGGGCGGCGACCCCACGTCGACCTGCGCAGCCACCTACACCGTCAGCAGCGACTGGGGCGGCGGCTTCAACGCCGAGGTGAAGGTCAGCAACACGGGCACGACGGCCATCAGTTCCTGGCAGGTCACCTGGACGTGGAGTGCCGCCCAGCAGATCACCAACCTCTGGAACGCCTCGCACACCCAGACGGGCCAGACGGTGACAGCATCCAACGCTGCCCACAACGGCACGATCCCACCGGGCGGTTCAGCGACCTTCGGCCTCGGAGGCACCCCCGGCGGCGGCACCACGCCGAGCCCGACCTGCACGGCCGCCTGACGGCAGCCAGGGCGCCCGGCATTCGCGGGCCGGGCGCTCTGTCGCTCAGGTGGGGCTGACAGGGCAAGGAAGATGGCTGTGCTGCCGGTTCGGGGAACAGGTCACCAGGGCCAGGGAGAGATAGGAGGGGCGTTCGAGGTAGAAGCCGAATGACACGTCACAGCCCGATGCCAGCCGCTCGCGGGCGGAGGCGACGATGGCGGTCAGGCGTATGCCGTCACGCTGTGCCTCGGACCCGAATCGGGGTGCGTACTCGGTCAGGCGGTCACTCAGCCATGCCGAGGCCGCCTTCGGGTCCGGCCACGTGCCACGCACCAATGAATGTGGCTTGACGAGCCAGTACGCCGTTTCCAGCGGCGGCAACTCGGATGCGGGGAACTCCGCGGCCACCTCGCGGTACCGCTGCAGCAGCTCCGGTCTGCTTCCTGCCGACGGTGGTTCGGGATGGGGTGGGCGACGCAGCGCTTCCTCGTCGAAGCGGGCCTTGGGGCCGGTCCAGAGATAGCCGTGGTGGTGCACGGGGCGTCCAGTTCGGTGTCGGCTGTTGTGCGGTCAGCCGGTCCCGGCTGGGAGGGATGCCCCATCGGGACCGGCTGGGCAAGGGGCGACTCAGAGGGGCAGGCCGAACCGCGCCGGGTCGATGCCGGCCACCGTCAGCTCCTCCGTGGTGAACCGCAGCGGCTGAGCCTCGGGACGCTTGCTGTCACCGAGGGCCCAGGCGTCCTCGCCGATCTGGGCCAGAGTCACGCACGACTCGCCGTCCGGGTGAGTGTTGCCCCCGCACGCCTTCACGAACGAGGCACCGCTGAGGTCGAGCGCGTACAGGTCGATTCCGTTCAGCATTACTGCACCTTCCTGCTCGGTTGTCGCGGCCATGACCGGCCGCCGCCGCCCTTGGTGGGCGGGAGTCCTGGAGAGGGCGGAGAGGGGAGATGGGCAACGGCGCCCGGATCTACGGCTGTCCGTGCGCGCCCGAGGCGTGGTCCCGGATCTCGGTGGCGTGGCGCGCGGCCTGCGTGATGTCACCGCTTTGCTTGTGCGCGAGGAGCTGCCGCCAGTTCGTGGCACACACGTCACAGCCTGCGGCCGGCGCGCAGTCCAGCAGCCATGCGTTGAAGCCGGTGGGCAACTGGGCTGGGCGTTTTTGCGCCGTTGTTCTGGGCATGGCCGTCATCGCAGCTCCCCGAGTTGGTGATTGGTCTCGGGGGATGACCGTAGGTGGCGGGAGGGAAGCAAGGAGCGGAATATTCTTGGTTATTCTCGCGCGGTCACTCTGAATGCATGGACATTCACTCAGCGGCACCGACATGCTGAGCGTACGAACATCGTTAACGCCGAAGGGGTGGTCGTACATGGCGCGCAGGCTGCGGTTCAACGGTACTGGCAGTCAGGGGGGCGGATGTCCGTCGGTGCATGAGGATCTGGACAGCGGCGAGGTGATCGTGCATGGTCCGCCGCTGACCGATCCTGAGGACGTCGCACAGCTCCAGCACCTCTCAGAAGGGGAAGTTGCGGTGGTAGTCCCCCGGGACTTGCTGGTGGACTGGTCGCCGAAGGAGCAGACGCGCCAAGTGAAGACGATCGGACTCGATGAGTTCGCCGATCTGTTCGACAACTTCGAGCACACCGCATGGCGGCTGGAGACACGGCAGCGGTACGCGAGCGATGAGGCCGGAGGTCGCTGGACGCAGTTCATCGAGACCGGGAGGGTTGACGAGGACTGGGTGGAAAGTCTGGAGGCCAGGCGGTGGGGTGACACGATCCGTGCCCAGGTTGCGCAGGGAAAGCGGATCGAGCGGGTGCGCATCGTGGACCGGCCCGCCACCACCGGTCAGCGCTACCTCTTCGAGAGCGCCAAGTGGAACATTCGCAATGGCGAGGACATCCGCAACATGTGGCGAGCCGACGCGGACCGGCTACAGCTTCCCGCCGAGGACTTCTGGCTGTTCGACAGCCGCCTCATCGCGCTCCTGCGGTTCGATGACGACGATCAGCTCACGCACGTGGATCTGATCACCGAACCGGCAGAGGTGGTGCGTTGCTCCAGGGTGCGCGATGCTGCTTGGCATCACGCCGTGATGCGGGAGCGGTTCGCGGCAGAGATGGGCAGCGACGTGTAAGGACAAGAGCGGGTATCGGTGAGTACGGACTATCAGAGGGCGCGTGAGGAACTGGGGCGTCGGCTCCGGGAACTTCGGGTCGAAGGTCCTCTTGGCCGTCTCACCGGTACGCAACTGGCCCAGCGACTGGGCTGGCAGCAGTCGAAGATCAGCAAACTTGAGAACGGTAGGCAGACGCCTACGGACGACGACCTGCGGGCCTGGGCCGATGCCACTGGGCAACCCGCAGCCTTTGGTGAACTGCGCGCACGCCTCAAGGGCTTCGAGAGCCATATCCGGTCTTGGCGGCGCCAGCTCGCGGCGGGACATGGCCCCGTGCAGGAAACATGGAACACCCTCGTCTCCGACTCTCACGCACTGCATGTGTGGGAAAACAGCATCATCTGCGGCTTGCTTCAGACGGCCGACTATGCCCGGCACATCTTCGAAAGCCATGCCGAACTCCAGAGGTCCCCGCGAGACGCGGAGGAAGCGGTCCGGGCCCGTATGAAAAGGCAGGAGTGGCTGTACCGGCCAGGCAAGCGGTTGAACCTGCTCATGTGGGAGGGGGTGCTGCACTCCCGGGCGTGCCCTCCCGAAGTACTCGCCGCACAACTGGACCGCCTCCTGGGAGTGGTGGGCATGGACACCGTCAACCTGGGATCTTGCCCCTGGATGCCGCCCTGTGCCTGCCACCGGGGAACCCGTTCTGGATCCTCGACGACCGGCTGGTCGTCGCTGAGGACTGGCACGCCGAACTCTGGCTGGACGACGCCGAAACGATCGCCCTCTACCGGCGTGTCTGGGAATCCTTCGCTGAATCCGCCGTCTACGGGCCCGACGCCCAGCAGGTGATCGCGCGGGTCCGTCGAAGCCTCAGCACATGAGGCCGCAGGAAGTGCCCAGCTTTGACGAACTTATGGCGGCTGCACAACACCCGCAAGGACACCGACCCCACCTCGGAGTACTGGGCGCCCTGGGTCGACTTGATCTCCCGGGCAGTCGCCCTTGGCGTCGCCTCCGAACCAGTCACCGACTACATCCGCTACGAGCGCGCGGGCACCGTCGTCAACCTTGCGGCCGGCGAACAGGTGATCAATCCGCTGGGGGTGGGGTTGGAGCGAGGGTCTCACCGGCCGTCCAGCTGAGCTCGCTGGCGCTCGATGCACCCCGCAGGTGTGACATTCGCTCCAATGCGTGAGCTTCAGGGCTTGAGCACGTACGGTCGCACCACGTCGTCGGCTTCCCAGCAGGGCGTGCTGGGAGGGGTTGAGGTGTGCCAGCACCTCTCGTCACGCGGAAGCGGTAGGCGGTAGCCGGCCGCGCGGGAGCGTTTGGCCCAGCGGCGCCAGCGGGCGTCGCGGGGGTTCGGTAGCGGCCGAACGTACGGTTCTGGCGCCCGGACCTCCCGTGCGGGGACCCAGCCGTTCAGCGCGGGGCCGCTGGCGCGCCGCCGGGTGAGCAGGCGGGCGACGGCCTCATAAGTCTGCCGGAACACGGGCGTCCACCAGCCTCTCCGGGAGCGTGAACCGGGCCCACACGCACTTCGTGTACGGGTCCTGCCGGTGGCCCCAGGCGTCGGCCAGCCCCTCCACCAGCGCGAGTCCGCGTCCGCGTTCCCCGTCCGGGCCGGAGTGGTGGAGCTGGGGGAGCCGGTCCCGGTCGGGGTCCGAGACCTCCAGCATCAGGTCGGGTTCGTGGAGGGTGAGCGTGACTTCGACCAGGGCGTAGGAGACCCGGCAGTGGGTCACGGCGTTGGTGACGAGTTCGTTCGCCAACAGGGTGATCGTGTCGGCGAGTTCGTCGGTGACGCCCCAGTCCGCGAGTGCCTTGCGGATGTTCTGCCGGGCGGCCGGCACGTGCCTTCTGCGCTTGGGGATGCGGAAGGTTTCGGTTGAGGGCATCAGGTGCCGCACCTCCTGACTTGTCGTCAAGATGCTGTTTCGCAAGCAGCGTGTGCTCATGAGGCTAGAGCTGAAGGTGCACAGATAGCAATCGCTCTAGGTGCATACATGCTGCTGGATATATGTTCGATGTTGCTATGCCCTACAGTTTGGCTGCGACAGAGAGGGGTCAGGGATGCCCGTTGGGGGACGACCGACCGTACGCGGCAGGCGCCTTGGCGCCGCGCTCAAGACGTACCGACTGGCTGCGAAGATGGACCAGCTCCAGGCCGCCGAGGTGATCGCCGCCCATCAGACCCGCGTCAGCCGTATCGAGACCGGGCATGTGTCCGCTCGCCCACTCGAAATCCGCGCTCTACTGGACGCATACGGCGTGCGTGATCCCGAAGTTCGCCAGAAACTGGAGGACTTGGCTCGCCAGTCGAAGCGCCGTGGCTGGTGGCTTGAGCATGCCGCACATCTGCGGCCGGACTACCTCGACCACATCGCGCTGGAGGACGACGCGACCTATATCCGGGAGTGGCAGCCGGTCCTGGTTCCGGGGCTTCTGCAAACTCCGTCGTACGCGGAGGCGATCGCCCAGGGCAATCCTCACCACATCGCCCCCGAGCGGATCGCTCAGTTGGGGAAGGTGCGCGAGGGGCGGCAGGCGAAAATCGAGGAGGGCGGGGCCACCTACTCCACCGTCCTCTGGGAGTCGGTCATCGCGCAACCGTTGGTAAGTGTCGAGGTTCACCGGGAGCAGCTCGCCGCGATCCTTGAGGTCGGCAAGCGGAAGAACGTCACCGTGCAAGTGCTGCCGTTCAGTGCAGGCGTGATGGGCGTCGTGACGTCCGCCTTCTCGGCCTTCAGCTTCGACTCCGAGCCGGTGGTCGAAGCGGTGACCCTGGAGAACCTGAGAGGCTCATCGGTCCTCGAAGGCCCCGAAGACCTCACCGCTTACGCCAATATGTACGACCTACTACGATCGTCTGCACTGGCACCGGATGCGAGCGCCGAGCTCATCCGGGGCATACTGCGGAGCTTGAAGGAAGACGCGTCGTGACCGAGGTTGTAAGCCCCTTCCGGAAGTCGTCGTACTCCCAGCCGGAGACCAACTGCGTAGAGGTCGCCGACACCGCTCCCCGCGGCCGAGCCGTCCGCGACAGCAAGCAGTTCGCCGGCCCCCTCCTCACCGTCTCCCGCGAGAGCTGGCAGGCATTCGTCCAGCAGTTCAAGTAGGCCGCAACGGTACGGAAGCACGCGAAGGGCGCCCGGTGATGTCTCGCCGGGCGCCCTTCGGCGTCGTACTGCCTCTGACGGCTACAGCTTCTCGATCACGTAGTCGACGCACTTGGTCAGCGCCTCGATGTCCGCCGGGTCGATGGCCGGGAACATCGCGATGCGGAGCTGGTTGCGGCCGAGCTTCCGGTAGGGCTCCGTGTCGACGATGCCGTTGGCGCGCAGGACCTTGGCGACGGCGGCGGCGTCGACCTCGTCGGTGAAGTCGATGGTGCCGATGACCTGGGAGCGCTTGGCGGGGTCGGTGACGAACGGGTTGGCGTACTTGGTGTCCTCGGCCCAGCCGTACAGCGTGCGCGCGGAGGTGGCCGTGCGGCGGACCGACCAGTCGAGGCCGCCCTGGCCGTTGATCCACTCCAGCTGCTGGTTGAGGAGGAAGAGGGTGGCGAGGGCGGGGGTGTTGTACGTCTGGTTCTTGCGGGAGTTGTCGATCGCCGTCGGGAGCGAGAAGAACTCCGGGATGTGGCGGCCGGACGCGTGGACGCGCTCGGCGCGCTCGAGGGCGGCCGGGGAGAAGACGCCGATCCACAGGCCGCCGTCGGATGCGAAGGACTTCTGCGGGGCGAAGTAGTAGACGTCGGTCTCGGCGATGTCGACCGGGAGGCCGCCCGCGCCGGAGGTGGCGTCGACGAGGACCAGGGAGCCGGAGTCCGAGCCCTCGACGCGCTTGATGGGCATCGCGACGCCGGTCGAGGTCTCGTTGTGGGTGAAGGCGTAGACGTCGACGCCCGCCTCGGCGGCCGGGTCCGGGTGTGTGCCGGGGTCGGAGGAGATGACCGTCGGCTCGGCCAGCCAGGGGGCCAGCTTGGCGGCCTTGGCGAACTTCGAGCTGAACTCGCCGAAGGTGAGGTGCTGCGACTTGTTCTCGATCAGGCCGTGCGTCGCGATGTCCCAGAAGGCGGTGGAGCCGCCGTTGCCGAGGACCACCTCGTAGCCCTCGGGCAGCTGGAACAGCTCGGAGATGCCCTCGCGGACCTTGCCGACCAGGTTCTTCACCGGGGCCTGGCGGTGGGAGGTGCCGAGGAGGGAGGTACCGGTGGCGGCGAGGGCGTCCAGCGCCTCCGTACGCACCTTGGAGGGGCCAGCGCCGAATCGACCGTCGGCGGGCTTGATGTCAGCGGGAATCTGGATCTCAGCCACGAGCCGGAGCGTATCCCTTCGGGGAAATCGGGCGGAAACATGTCCGTTCGATGAGACGATCCGCTCCGCCTCTTGGACCTGTGGGGATCTACGACACCGCGGCCGCGATGTCACTGTCAGTGACGGGGTGCATGCTGGAACGCATGACGGATCTGGAGGCCGCACTGCGCGAAGCCGTCCGGGGCGACGTCGGCTTCGACGTCACGTCCCGGGCGCTGACCACCATGGACGCGTCCAACTACCGCCGCGTCCCCCTCGGTGTCGTCGCCCCGCGCGACGCCGACGACGTGGCGGCCGTGCTGGAGGTGTGCCGGGCGCGGGGCGTGCCGGTCGTGGCGCGCGGTGGCGGTACGTCCATCGCGGGGCAGGCCACCGGCACAGGTGTCGTCCTGGACTTCACCCGGCACATGAACCGGCTCGTGTCCCTCGACTCCGAGGCGCGGACCGCCGTCGTCCAGCCGGGGCTCGTGCTGGACCGGTTGCAGGAGGCCGCCGCGCCGTATGGGCTCCGTTTCGGGCCCGATCCCTCCACACACAGCCGCTGCACCCTCGGCGGCATGATCGGCAACAACTCCTGCGGCTCCCACTCCGTGGCCTGGGGGACTACGGCGGACAGTGTGCGTGAGCTGGACGTGATCACCGCGCGCGGGCAGCGGCTGCGGCTCGGGAAGGGGTGGACCGGGGCGCCGGAAGGGCTGCGGGAGCTGGTCCACGGGGAGCTGGCCCGGCTGCGCACCGGCTTTCCCGAGCTGCCCCGCCGTATCTCCGGGTACGCGCTGGACGCGCTGCTGCCCGAGAAGGGCGTCGATGTCGCCCGCTCCCTGTGCGGCTCGGAGGGCACGCTGGGCGTGCTGACGCAGGCCGTCGTACGGCTCGTCGAGGCGCCACGCGCGCGTGCGCTCGCCGTGCTGGGCTACGGCGACGAGGGCGCGGCGGCGGAGGCGGCGGCCGGCCTGCTGCGGTACGGCCCGCTGACGGTCGAGGGCATGGCGGCCGATCTGGTGCCCTCGGCGACGGGACTGCCGCGCGGCGCGGCGTGGCTGTTCGTGGAGACGGGCGGCGAGTCGGCGGCGGGGGCACGCGCGCGTGCGGAGGCGATCGTACGGGCCGCCGACGCCGTGGACGCGGCGGTGGTGACCGACCCGGCCGCCCAGCGGGCGCTGTGGCGGATCCGCGAGGACGCGGCCGGCACGGCCACCCGTATGCCGGACGGCACGGAGGCATGGCCCGGCTGGGAGGACTGCGCGGTACCGCCCGCCCGGCTCGGCGCCTACCTGCGGGACTTCCGCGCGCTGCTCACCGCGCACAGCCTGCGCGGCACACCGTACGGGCACTTCGGGGACGGCTGTATCCACGTCCGTATCGACTTCGACCTGCTGACACCGGCCGGCGTCGCCCGCTTCCGGCGCTTCTCGGAGGAGCTGGCCGACCTGGTCGTCGCGCACGGCGGCTCGCTCTCCGGGGAGCACGGCGACGGGCAGGCGCGCGCCGAGCTGCTGCCGAGGATGTACGGGGCGGACATGGTCCGGCTCTTCGAGCGGGTGAAGGGCGTCTGGGACCCCGACGACCTGCTCAACCCGGGCATGCTGGTCCGCCCGGCCCCCCTGGACGCGGATCTGCGCTTCTCGGTGCTGCCCCGCGAGCCCGTCCCGGTCGCCTTCGGCTACTCGGCCGACGGCGGCGACTTCTCGGCGGCGGTACGGCGCTGCGTGGGCGTCGCCAAGTGCCGTACGACGACGCCGTCCGGGCCGACGGCCGTCATGTGCCCCTCCTTCCGGGTGACCGGCGAGGAACAGCACTCCACGCGCGGGCGTGCCCGGCTGCTGCACGAGATGCTCGCCGGGGAGGTCGTCACGGACGGCTGGCGGTCGGAGGAGGTCCGGGAGGCGCTGGACCTGTGCCTGTCCTGCAAGGGGTGCCGCTCCGACTGCCCGGTCGGGGTGGACATGGCCACGTACAAGGCGGAGTTCCTGCACCACCACTACGCGGGGCGGCGGCGCCCGGCCGCCCACCACAGCATGGGGCGGCTGCCGGAGTGGCTGCGCGCGGTGGACCGTACGCGCACGGCACCCCTGATCAACGCGCTGGCCGCCGTCCGTCCGCTCGCCCGGCTCGGGAAGCGGCTGGGCGGGATCGCGCCGGAGCGGGAGATTCCGGCGCTGGCGCCGGTGACGTTCAGCCGGTGGTGGCGGGGGAGGGAGCCTGTGATGAGCGGTGGGGAGCTGAGAGGTGGGGACCTGGGTGGTGGGGACCTGGGTGGTGGGGAGCTGAGCGGTGGGGATCTGGTCGTGCTCTGGCCCGACACCTTCACCGAGCACCTCTCGCCGTCCGTCGGGCAGGCCGCCGTGCGCGTGCTGGAGGCGGCCGGGCTGCGGGTGGCGTTGCCGCCGGTGCTGCGGATGCGGGGGCGGCCGGTGGGCGACGGCCGGTCCCGGTCCGCCGCCGTGCTGCTGACGGCCGCCCGTCGCGGCCGCGTCTGCTGCGGGCTGACGTACCTCTCCACCGGACAGCTCGACCGCGCCCGTACGGTGCTGCGCCGCACCCTCGACCTGATGGAGCCGGTGCTGGAGACGGCCGTGCCGGTCGTCGTCCTGGAGCCGAGCTGCGCGGCCGCCCTGCGCGGCGACCTGCCCGAGCTGCTGCCGGAGGACCCGCGTGCCGCACGGCTCGCGGCCCGGGTCCTCACCTTCGCGGAGACGCTTCAGCGGCACGCCCCCGACTGGATACCGCCGCGCCTGGACCGCCCGGCCGTCGGCCAGACCCACTGCCACCAGCACGCGGTCCTCGGCGACGCCCCTGACCGGCGGCTGCGCGAGGCCGCCGGCCTCACCGGGGAACTGACCGGCGGCTGCTGCGGCCTTGCGGGCAACTTCGGCTTCGAACGAGGGCACTTCGAGGTGTCGGCGGCCTGCGCGGAGGAGCGGCTGCTGCCCGCCGTGCGCGACGCTCCCGAGGGCGCGGCGGTCCTGGCCGACGGCTTCTCCTGCCGGACCCAGCTGGAGCAGCTGGGCGGGGTGCGGGCCCGGCATCTGGCGGAGGTGCTGGCGGAGGGGCTTGGCGCAGGGCCGGGGCGGTGAGGCCGGGCGCATCTCACCCAGCGGGACAGTGGCAAAAGCGCTTCACACACCTGGCGTAGTTCATTAGCCTGGACTGGGCAGTGCATGGGGATGGACGGTCTGTCCGTCCTGCCTCTCTGTCCCGCTTCTTTGTGCCGTTCCTTTGTTCCTTCGCTCCGTTCCTTTCTTTCGTCTCTTTGTCCCGCTGAGCCTCCTGGATCGCCTGTGACCGCCCCCGAAGTCGTCGCCACATCGTCGTCGCCGCAGACCGCCTCCGCCTCGGCGGCCACCTCGCCGCCGTCCCGCTGGGGTTCCCTCGGCCCGGTCGGGCTGGTGCTCGCCGGTGGCGTCTCCGTGCAGTTCGGGGGTGCGCTGGCGGTGCTGCTGATGCCGAGGGCGGGCGCGCTGGGCGTGGTGACGCTGCGGCTGGTCGTGGCGGCGGTCGTCCTGCTGGTGGTGTGCCGGCCGCGGCTGCGCGGGCACTCCCGCGCCGACTGGGGCACGGTGATCGTCTTCGGCGCCGCCATGGCCGCGATGAACGGCCTCTTCTACCAGGCCGTGGACCGTATCCCGCTCGGCCCGGCGGTCACCCTGGAGGTGCTCGGCCCGCTGGCCCTGTCGGTGCTGACCTCACGCCGGGCGGTCAACCTGGTCTGGGCCGGCCTCGCCCTGGCCGGCGTCTTCCTGCTGAGCGGCGGCGGCTTCGAGAGCCTGGACCCGCTGGGCGCGGCCTTCGCGCTCGGGGCGGGCGCGATGTGGGCGGCGTACATCGTCTTCAGCGCGCGGACCGGGCGTCGCTTCCCACAGGCCGACGGTCTGGCGCTGGCGATGGCGGTGGGCGCCGTGCTCTTCCTCCCGCTGGGCGTCGCCGAGTCCGGCGCGAAGCTCCTCGACCCGGTGACCCTGGGCCTGGGTGCCGCGGTCGCCCTGCTCTCCTCCGTCCTGCCCTACACCCTGGAACTCCTCGCCCTGCGCCGTATCCCCGCCGCCACCTTCGCCATCCTGATGAGCCTGGAACCGGCCCTCGCGGCCGTGGCCGGCTTCCTGATCCTGGGTCAGGCCCTGTCCGTCCTCGAGGCCGCGGCGATCGCTCTGGTCATCGGGGCGAGCATGGGTGTGGTGCGGACGCAGGTGGGGCGGGGAAAGGCGGCGGGTTCCTGATCGGCGGGTTCCTGCGCTGTCGCCTCCGCAGACAATCATGCAAGCATGCTTGCTTGTTTATGGGCCCGCTGCCATGCTCCTCCCCATGGCCGACCCGACGCCCGTGTTCGACGACCTGCGTACCGAAAGCGACGAACTCGACCGGCTGGTGGCCGAGTTGGGATCGGAGCGCTGGACGCTCCCCACCCCCGCCCCCGGCTGGACCATCGCCCACCAGATCGCCCACCTCGCCTGGACCGACCGTTCGGCCCTGCTGGCCGTGACCGACGCAGACGCCTTCCGCGCGCTGGTGGAGAAGGCCCTTCAGGCGCCGGATACGTTCGTCGACGAGGGTGCGGCCGAGGGTGCCCTGCTGCCGCCCGCCGAACTGCTCGCACGCTGGCGCCAGGGCCGTACCGACCTCGACGAGGCACTGCGGGCGGCGCCGCCCGGCTCTGGGTTCCCCTGGTACGGCCCGCCCATGTCGGCCGCATCCATGGCCACCGGCCGCCTGATGGAGACCTGGGCGCACGGCCAGGACGTGGCCGACGCGCTGGGTGTGGTCCGGCCGCCCACGGACCGGCTCAGGCATGTGGCGCGCATCGGGGTGCGGGCCCGCGACTTCGCGTTCGGCGCGCACGGGCTGCCGGTCCCCGGCGAGGAGTTCCGCGTCGAACTCACCGCGCCTTCCGGTGACGTATGGGTCTACGGCCCCGACAGCGCCGCCCAGCGCGTCACCGGCCCCGCGCTCGACTTCTGCCTCCTGGTCACCCAGCGCGCCCACCGCGCCGACCTCGCGGTACGCGCCGAGGGGACCGACGCCGACCACTGGCTGGACATCGCCCAGGCGTTCGCCGGACCACCGGGGGCGGGACGAGCCCCCAAGGGGGGTACGTCGTGACGGTGGCGTCCTGGCGTGAGGACGGCACTGTTGCGTCGGTCCATCGGCGTGAGGACGGCACGGTCCCGTCGGTCCACCGGCGTGAGGACGGCACGGTCCCGTCGGTCCACCGCCGTGAGGACGGCACCGTTGCGTCGTCCCGCCCCCGCGAGAAGGCCACGGTCACGGCGGCGACCTGGCAAGGCACCCAAGGGGACCGCGTCGATACGGCGGCGTCCCGACGCCGATACGCCCCCGTTACGGCGACCACCCCGCACCAGGACCCCGCCGAGACGGCCGCCCCCCTGCGCATCGGCAACGCCTCCGGCTTCTACGGCGACCGCTTCGACGCCCTCCGTGAGATGCTCACCGGTGGCGAACTGGACGTCCTCACCGGCGACTACCTCGCCGAACTCACCCTCCTGATCCTCGGCCGCGACCGCGCCAAGGACCCCTCCGCCGGATACGCCCGCACCTTCCTGCGGCAACTGGAGGAGTGCCTCGGCCTCGCCCACGCGCGCGGGGTGCGGATCGTCACCAACGCGGGCGGCCTCAACCCGGCCGGACTGGCCGGGCGGATACGGCAGTTGGCGGCCCGGCTCGGCATCCCCGCCCGCGTCGCCCACGTCGAGGGCGACGACCTCCGCCCCCGGTTTACGGCGCACCTCACCGCGAACGCCTACCTCGGCGGCTTCGGTGTCGCCGCCTGCCTTCGCGAGGGCGCCGACATCGTGGTGACCGGGCGGGTGACGGACGCAGCCCTCGTCACCGGGCCCGCCGCCGCCCACTTCGGCTGGGCACCCACCGACCACGACCGCCTCGCGGGCGCCGTCGTCGCCGGACATGTGCTGGAGTGCGGGACGCAGGCCACCGGCGGCAACTACGCCTTCTTCCACGCCCGTGACGGCCACGGCCATGACCGTGATCACCATGATTTCCGCCGCCCCGGCTTCCCCCTCGCCGAGATCCACGCCGACGGCAGCAGCGTCATCACCAAGCACCCCGGCACCGGCGGCCTGGTCGACACCGGCACGGTCACCGCCCAGCTCCTCTACGAGACGACCGGCGCCCGCTACGCCGGCCCCGACGTCACCGCCCGCCTCGACACCGTACGGCTCACCCAGGTCGGCCCCGACCGGGTCAGGATCGACGGCGTACGGGGCGAGGCACCGCCCCCGACCCTCAAGGCCGGCCTGACCCGCCTCGGCGGCCACCGCAATGAGGTCGTCTTCGTCCTCACCGGCCTGGACATCGAGGCCAAGGCGGCTCTGCTGCAGGACCAGATGGCCGAGGTTCTCGCCAAGTCCCGCCCGGCCGACGTGCGGTGGGACCTCGTCCGCACCGACCGGCCCGACGCCGACACCGAGGAGACCGCGAGCGCACTGCTCCGGCTCACCGTGCGGGATCCCCGACCGGACGTCGTGGGGCGGGCGTTGAGCGGGGCGGCCGTGGAGCTGGCCCTCGCGAGCTACCCCGGCTTCCATCTGCTCGCCCCGCCCGGGAAGGGCGCGCCGTACGGCGTCTTCGAGGCGGCCCACGTCCCCCAGGGCGAGGTCGGGCACGTGGCCGTACTGGACGACGGCCGCCGGGTCGCCGTAGCACCGCCCCGCGAGGCCCGCGCCCTCGCCGACGTACCGGAACCGCCGCTGCCGGAACCGCTCCCGCCCGGTCCTGCGCGCAGGGCGCCCCTCGGGCTGGTCGCCGGGGCGCGCAGCGGGGACAAGGGCGGGGACGCCAATGTCGGGGTGTGGGTGCGTACGGAGGAAGCCTGGCGCTGGCTGGCCCATGAGCTGACCGTCGACCGGTTCCGGGAGCTGATACCGGAGAGCCGGGCGCTGACCGTCACCCGGCACACCCTCCCCGCTCTGCGCGCCCTGAACTTCGTCGTCGAGGGAATCCTCGGCGAGGGCGTCCCCGCCCAGCACCGCTTCGACCCGCAGGCCAAGGCCCTCGGCGAATGGCTGCGCTCCCGCCACCTGGACATTCCGGAGGCCCTGCTGTGACGGTCATCAGCTCGACTCTGGACACCGACGGCCCCGACTACCGGGCCAACCGCGAGGCCATGCTCGCCAAGCTCGCCGACCTCGACGCCGAGCACGCCAAGGCGCTCGCGGGCGGCGGCGAGAAGTACGTCGAACGGCACCGGCGGCGCGGCAAGCTCCTCGCCCGCGAGCGCGTCGAGCTGCTCCTCGACCCGGACACGCCCTTCCTGGAGCTGTCCCCGCTGGCCGCGTGGGGCAGTGACCACCCCGTGGGCGCGTCGCTCGTCACCGGCATCGGCGTCGTCGAGGGCGTCGAGTGCCTGATCACGGCCAATGACCCGACCGTGCGCGGCGGCGCCAGCAACCCCTGGTCGCTGAGGAAGGCCCTGCGCGCCAACGACATCGCGCTCGCCAACCGGCTGCCCTGCGTCAGCCTGGTCGAGTCCGGCGGCGCCGACCTGCCCTCCCAGAAGGAGATCTTCATCCCGGGCGGCGCGATCTTCCGGGACCTCACCCGGCTGTCGGCGGCCGGCATCCCCACCGTCGCGGTCGTCTTCGGGAACTCCACCGCCGGGGGCGCGTACATCCCCGGCATGTCCGACCACGTGATCATGGTCAAGGAGCGCGCGAAGGTGTTCCTCGGCGGGCCGCCGCTGGTGAAGATGGCCACCGGGGAGGAGAGCGACGACGAGTCCCTCGGCGGCGCGGAGATGCACGCGCGCGTGTCGGGACTCGCGGACTACTTCGCCGTCGACGAGCGGGACGCGCTGCGGCAGGCGCGCCGGGTCGTCGCCCGCCTCAACCACCGCAAGGCGTACGACGATCCCGGACCCGCCGAGCCCCCCAAGTACGACCCCGAGGAGCTGCTGGGGATCGTCCCCGGAGATCTGAAGGTGCCCTTCGACCCCCGCGAGGTCATCGCCCGCGTCGTCGACGGCTCCGACTTCGACGAGTTCAAGCCGCTGTACGGGAGCAGCCTCGTCACCGGCTGGGCGTCCCTGCACGGCTATCCCGTAGGGGTGCTGGCGAACGCCCAGGGGGTCCTCTTCAGCGAGGAGTCCCAGAAGGCCGCCCAGTTCATCCAGCTCGCCAACCAGCGCGACATCCCGCTGCTCTTCCTGCACAACACCACCGGCTACATGGTCGGCAGCCGGTACGAGCAGGGCGGCATCATCAAGCACGGCGCGATGATGATCAACGCGGTGAGCAACTCGCGGGTGCCCCATCTGTCGGTGCTGATGGGCGCCTCGTACGGCGCCGGCCACTACGGGATGTGCGGGCGCGCCTACGACCCCCGTTTCCTGTTCGCCTGGCCCAGCGCCAAGTCGGCCGTCATGGGCCCGCAGCAGCTCGCCGGCGTCCTCTCGATCGTCGCCCGGCAGTCGGCGGCGGCGAAGGGGCAGCCGTACGACGAGGAGGCGGACGCGGGCCTGCGGGCCATGGTCGAGGCCCAGATCGAGTCCGAGTCCCTGCCCATGTTCCTGTCCGGGCGGCTGTACGACGACGGCGTCATCGACCCGCGCGACACCCGCACCGTCCTCGGCCTGTGCCTGTCCGCCCTCCACACCGCGCCCTACGAGGGCGCGCGCGGCGGCTTCGGCGTCTTCCGGATGTGAGGAGACCACGTGATTTCCACTGTGCTGGTCGCCAACCGCGGCGAGATCGCCTGCCGCATCTTCCGCACATGTCATGACCTGGGGATCCGGACGGTCGCCGTGCACTCGGACGCCGACGACAACGCCCTCCACGCGCGCGTGGCCGACACGGCGGTACGACTGCCGGGTGCGGCGCCCGCCGAGACCTATCTGCGCGGTGACCTGGTCGTGAAGGCGGCGGTGGCCGCCGGCGCGGACGCCGTGCACCCCGGCTACGGCTTCCTCTCCGAGAGCCCCGGCTTCGCGCGCGCGGTGCTCGACGCGGGGCTGGTGTGGATCGGCCCGCCCCCGGAGGCGATCGAGGCGATGGCGTCCAAGACGCGCGCCAAGGAGCTGATGGGCCTGGCTCCGCTGACCGAGGTCACCGAGGCCGATCTGCCGGTGCTGGTGAAGGCGGCCGCGGGCGGCGGGGGGCGCGGGATGAGGATCGTGCGCCGTCTTGAGGAGCTCGGCGCCGCCCTGGAGAGCGCGCGCGCCGAAGCCGCGAGCGCCTTCGGTGACGGTGAGGTGTTCGTCGAGCCCTATGTGGAGCGCGGCCGACACGTGGAGGTGCAGCTGCTCGCCGACGCGCACGGCACGGTGTGGGCGCTGGGCACACGCGACTGCTCACTCCAGCGCCGCCACCAGAAGGTCATCGAGGAGGCGCCCGCGCCCGGGCTCACGCCGGGGCTCGAAGAGGAGTTGCGCGCGCTGGCCGTGCGCGCCGCGCGCGCCGTGCACTACGTGGGCGCGGGCACCGTCGAGTTCCTCGTCGCGCACGACCGCGCGCACTTCCTGGAGATGAACACCCGCCTCCAGGTCGAACACCCGGTGACGGAAGCCGTGTTCGGCATCGACCTGGTGGCCGAGCAGATCCGGATCGCGGAGGGCGCCGCACTGCCGGACACCCCGCCCCGCGCGCGTGGCCACGCCATCGAGGCCCGCCTCTACGCGGAGGACCCCGCCCACGACTGGACCCCGCAGACCGGCCCCCTGCACCGCCTCACCACCCCCGACACCATCCGCCTCGACACCGGCTACACCGACGGCGACACCATCGGCGTCCACTACGACCCGATGCTCGCGAAGCTCATCGCCCACGCCCCCAC
The DNA here is from genome assembly GCF_044391385.1 of Streptomyces sp. NPDC018693. Taxonomy (NCBI): domain Bacteria; kingdom Bacillati; phylum Actinomycetota; class Actinomycetes; order Kitasatosporales; family Streptomycetaceae; genus Streptomyces; species Streptomyces sp. NPDC018693. The sequence continues at coordinate 133,423 of NZ_JBIRZZ010000009.1, forward strand.
CCGCACCGAGGCGATCCGCACACTCGCCGGCGCCCTGGAACGGACGCGCCTGCACGGCCCGATCACCAACAGAGACCTCCTGATCCGCTCCCTGCGGCACGAGGAGTTCACGTCCGCCCGCATGGACACCGGCTTCTACGACCGCCACCTCACCGCCCTCACCGAGCCGGCGCCCGACCCGTACGCCCCCCTCGCCGCCGCCCTCGCCGACACCCACGGCCGCTCCCGCTTCGGAGGCTGGCGCAACCTGCCCGCACAGCCGCAGATCAAGCGCTACGAGATGGCCGGAGCGGAGCACGAGGTCCGCTACACGCACACCAGGCAGGGCCTCCGGGCGCACGGGGTGCAGGTGGTGCGGGCGGACCCGGACCTCGTGGTCCTGGAGGTGGACGGCGTCCGTCGCCGCTTCGAGATCGCGAGGTATGACGACGACCGTGTCTACGTCAACACCACCGCCCTTACCGCCCTGCCCCGCTTCCCCGACCCGACGGCCCAGCAGGCCCCCGGCTCCCTCCTGGCCCCGATGCCGGGAACCGTCGTCAAGATCGCGGACGGTCTCATCACCGGATCGAGTGTCCGGGAGGGCGAACCGCTCGTCTGGCTCGAAGCGATGAAGATGCAACACGTCATCGCGGCACCGGCGACGGGGCTGCTGACCGCGTTGCCGGTGACGACAGGACAGCAAGTGGAGGTAGGGGCACTCTTGGCGGTCGTCGAGGAGTCCCACCCGTAAGGGGCGCGGGGAACTGCGCGAGCAACCACCCACGACGAAAAGCCCGGAGGACCGCGTGACCACCCACATGGAACCGCAAGAACACACAGCACTCCGCACAGCAGTTTCCTCCTTCGCCAAGAGCCACCACACCCTCGGAAACAGGGACCTCTGGCAGAAGGCCGCCCAACTCGGCTACATCGGCGTCAACCTGCCGGAGGCATACGGTGGCGGAGGCGGCGGCATCACCGAACTCTCCCTGGTCCTCGAAGAACTCGGCACCGCGGGCAACCCCCTGCTCATGATGATCGTCTCCCCGGCGATCTGCGGCACGGTCCTCGCCCGCTTCGGCACGGAAGCCCAGAAACAGGAGTGGCTCCCCGCACTCGCCGACGGCACCCGCCTCATGGCCTTCGGCATCACCGAGCCCGACGCCGGCTCCAACAGCCACCGCATCACCACCACGGCCCGCCGCGATTCGGCCACCGGGGACTGGCTGCTCACCGGCCGCAAGGTGTTCGTCTCCGGGGTGGACATCGCGGACGCGACCCTCATCGTCGGCCGCACGGAAGACGCCCGCACCGGCAGTCTCAAGCCCTGCCTCTTCATCGTCCCGCGCGACGCCCCCGGCTTCTCCCGCCACCGCATCGACATGGAACTGCAAGCCGAGGAGAAGCAGTTCGAGCTGGTCCTCGACGACGTACGCCTGCCCGCCGACGCCCTCGTCGGTGGGGGAGAGGACGCCGGTCTCCTCCAGCTCTTCGCCGGACTCAACCCCGAGCGCATCATGACGGCCGCCTTCGCGATCGGCATGGGCCGGCACGCACTCGCCCGCGCCGTCGAGTACGCCCGCGAGCGCACCGTCTGGAACACCCCCATCGGCGCCCACCAGGCCATCGCCCACCCCCTCGCGCAGGCCCACATCGAGCTCGAACTGGCCCGCCTGATGATGCGGAAGGCCGCCCACCTGTACGACGCGGGGGACGACATCGGCGCGGGCGAGGCCGCGAACATGGCGAAGTACGCGGCGGGAGAGGCATGCGTCAAGGCCGTCGACCAGGCCGTGCACACCCTCGGCGGCAACGGCCTCACCCGTGAGTTCGGGCTCGCCCGCCTGATAACGGCCGCGCGCGTGGCTCGTATCGCCCCGGTGAGCCGGGAGATGATTCTCAACTACGTCTCCCACCAGACCCTGGGCCTGCCCAGGTCGTACTGACCGCATCGCCCCGAACCGCATCCGGCACAGCGTTGTGCGAGGAGGAACCGTGTTCCGCAGCGAGTACGCAGACGTCCCGGCCGTAGACCTCCCCATCCACGAAGCCGTCCTCGGCCACGCAGCCGGGTTCGGCGACCGGCCCGCCCTGATCGACGGCACCGACGGCACCACGCTCACGTACGAGCAGGTGGACCGCTTCCACCGGCGCCTCGCCGCCGCCCTCGCCGATGCCGGGGTCCGCAAGGGCGACGTCCTGGCCCTGCACAGCCCCAACACGGTCGCCTTCCCCACCGCGTTCTACGCGGCCACCCGCGCGGGCGCCACCGTGCACCCGCTGGCCACCGCGGAGGAGTTCGCCAAGCAACTCCACGACTGCGCGGCCCGCTGGATCGTCACCGTCTCGCCCCTGCTGGAGACCGCCCGCCGGGCGGCCGAACTCGCGGGCGGCGTCGGGGAGATCTTCGTCTGCGACAGCGCGCCCGGACACCGCTCGCTGATCGACATGCTCGCCTCCCGCGCCCCCGAGCCGCAGCCCGACATCGACCCGGCCGAGGACGTCGCCGCCCTGCCGTACTCCTCCGGCACCACCGGCACCCCCAAGGGCGTGATGCTCACCCACCGGCAGATCGCCACCAACCTCGCCCAGCTCGAACCCGCGATCCCCGCCGGCCCCGGCGACCGCATCCTCGCCGTCCTGCCCCTCTTCCACATCTACGGGCTCACCGCCCTGATGAACGCGCCCCTGCGCAAGGGCGCCACCGTCGTCGTCCTGCCCCGCTTCGACCTGGAGACCTTCCTCGCCGCCATCCAGAACCACCGCATCACCGGCCTCTACGTGGCCCCGCCGATCGTGCTCGCCCTCGCCAAGCACCCGGCGGTCGCCCAGTACGACCTGTCGTCGCTGCGGTACGTCATCAGCGCCGCCGCCCCCCTGGACGCCGACCTCGCCGCCGCCTGCTCCCAGCGCCTCGACCTGCCCCCGGTCGGCCAGGCGTACGGCATGACGGAGCTGTCCCCCGGCACCCACGTCGTCCCCCTCGACGCCATGCGCGACGCCCCGCCCGGCACCGTCGGCAGACTCATCGCCGGCACCGAGATGCGCATCGTGTCCCTCGACGACCCCGGCAAGGACCTCGGCGCCGGCGAGACCGGCGAGATCCTCATCCGCGGCCCGCAGATCATGAAGGGCTACCTGGGCCGCCCCGACGCCACCGCCCAGATCATCGACCCCGACGGCTGGCTGCACACCGGCGACATCGGACGCGTCGACACCGACGGCTGGCTGTTCGTCGTCGACCGCGTCAAGGAGCTCATCAAGTACAAGGGCTTCCAGGTCGCCCCCGCCGAACTGGAAGCCCTGCTGCTCACCCACCCCGGCATCGCCGACGCCGCCGTCATCGGCGTCCACGACGACCAGGGCAACGAAGTGCCACACGCCCACATCGTCCGCCGGGCCACCGCGCCCGACCTCTCCGAAGGAGAGGTCATGATGTACGTCGCCGAGCGCGTCGCCCCCTACAAGCGCGTCCGCCGCGTCACCTTCATCGACGCCGTGCCCCGCGCCGTCTCCGGCAAGATCCTCCGCAGGCAGCTCAGGGAGCACCCATGACGCTCGTCGCCCGCGCCCGCACCCGCGGCGTGGAAACCCTCACCCTCGACTCGCCCACCACCCGCAACGCCCTCTCCGCCGCCCTCGTCGGCGAACTCTCCGACGCGCTCACCGACTGCGCCAAGGACACCGACGTCCGCGCCGTCGTCCTCACCCACACCGGGAACACCTTCTGCGCCGGCGCCGACCTGCGCGACCCACCCGACCCCGACACCTTCGTGGCCCTCCTCCGGCAGATCGTCGAGCTGCCCCGCCCGGTCCTCGCCCGCGTCACCGGGCACACCCGCGCGGGCGGCCTCGGCCTCCTCGCCGCCTGCGACATCACGGCCGCGACGGACGCGGCGTCGTTCGCCTTCACGGAAGTCCGCATCGGCGTCGCCCCCGCCGTCATCTCCCTGCCCGTGCTCCCGCGCACCGACCCGCGCGCCCTCACCCGCTACTACCTCACCGGCGAACCCTTCGACGCGGCCGAGGCCCTGCGCATCGGCCTGCTCACGGCCACCGGCGACGACGTGGACGCCGTACTCCACCCCATGCTGGACGGCCTGCGCCGATCCGCACCCGACGCCCTGACCGAGACGAAACGGCTGCTCACGGCTAGGGTGCTGGAGGCATTCGACCGGGACGCGGCCGACCTCACCGCGCTCTCGGCACGGCTGTTCGCCTCCGCGCAGGCCCGCGAAGGCATGACGGCCTTCCTTGAAAGACGGGATCCCCCATGGGCGCTGTGACCACAGAGGACCGCATGGACCGCCTGGAGCGCGTCCCCAAACAGGACCGCAGCCGCGCCACCCGGCAGCGGCTCCTGGAGGCCGCCGTGGCCTGCCTCGCCGAACACGGCTGGGCCGGCTCCACCGTGACCGTCGTCGCCGAACGCGCCGGCGTCTCCCGCGGCGCCGCCCAACACCACTTCCGCACCCGCGAGGACCTCTTCACGGCCGCCGTCGAATACGTCGCCGAGGAACGCTCCACCGCCCTGCGCGCCCTGTTCCCGCAGGGCGCGACGGCTGACGACCGCCGGGCCGTGGTCGCGGCCCTCGTCGACCTCTACACCGGCCCCCTCTTCCGCGCCGCCCTCCACCTCTGGGTCGCCGCCTCCAACGAGGACCAGCTGCGCCACCGCGTCACCGAACTGGAAGCCCGCGTCGGCCGCGAAACCCACCGCATAGCCGTAGACCTCCTCGCCGCCGACGAATCCCGCCCCGGCGTCCGAGAAACCGTCCAGGGCCTCCTCGACATGGCCCGCGGCCTCGGCCTCGCCAACCTCCTCACGGACGACGCCCAGCGCCGGGAGAGAGTGGTGGAACAGTGGGCCGCGCTGCTGGAGGAGGCGCTGGGCTGATGGGGTCGTACTACCAGACCGTCGTCGACCTGGAGGCGAGCGCGCAGGACGCGGCGCGGCTGGCGGAAGAAACGGTCGCGTGGCTCGTGGCAACGGGCATTGTCCTGCCCGAACACACCGGGAACGCCGGTCACCTGCCGGGGCCGAACTGGCAGCGGGCGGTGACCGAGGACTGGGACTGGAAGCCCTCCGGCGACATGACCGTACGCACCGGGCGGCAAGCCTTCCACAGCGGCTCCGACATGCCGGAAGCCGCCGTCTGCCCGCACTGCACGGCCCTCAGCCCGCTGGACGACGACAGCTGGTCACACCTCTGCGGGGCGATCGACACCTGGTACGCGACCGGCGAGGCATACCTGAGCTGCCCCGCCTGCGCCGTGGACGTCCCCTTGCCCGACTGGGCCTGGGACAGCGCTCCCTTCGCCTTCGGATACCTCGGGTTCGAGTTCCGCGACTGGCCGGATCTGAGCCCTGAGTTTGTCGCGCGGTTGCCCGGGGCCCTGCGGGGCCACAGAACCACCTACCTGTGGGGCAAGCTCTGAGCCCCAGCGAGCCCCTCACGGACTCAGCCGCTCCACCCGCCAGCTCCCGTCCGGCTCCGCCGCATAGCGCAGGCGGTCGTGCAGGCGGTTCAGGCGGCCCTGCCAGAACTCGACGGTCTGGGGGGCCACCCGGAAGCCGCCCCAGTTCGGCGGCACCGGGACCTGCTCGCCCTCGGGATAACGGGCGGCCAGCTCGGCGTAGGACGCGTCGAGCTCCGCGCGGGAGGGGATCACACTGGACTGCGCACTGGCCCAGGCACCCAGCTGGGAGCCGTGAGGCCGGGTGCGGAAGTACGTGGCCGTCTCGTCCCGCCCGGTCCGCCGCGCCACACCCTGCACGATGACCTGCCGGGCCATCGGATGCCACGGGAAGAGCAACGAGACGTACGGGTTCTCCGCGAGGTCGCGGCCCTTGCGCGAGTCGTAGTTGGTGTAGAAGACGAAACCCCGCTCGTCGAACTGCTTCAGCAGCACCGTACGGGAGCTGGGACGGCCTTCACCGTCCGCCGTGCACACGATCATGGCGTTCGGCTCGAACAGATGCGCCTCCGTGGCGGCCTCCCGGAACCAGCGCGCGAACTGCTCCACCGGCGTGGCGGCCAGATCGGACTCGGCGAAGCCCTCGGCCCGGTACTGCTTGCGCATCGACGCGGGGTCGGGCAACGGATGGTTGGCCGGATCGAAAGGGACATCGAAAGGGACGGCGTCTCGGTCGCTCACGCGGTCATCTTGCCGCATCGGAACGACCAACGAACCCCACCTCGATGGCACTCAGTGCCGCAGGGCTCCCAAAAAGTGGCACTCGGGGATATCGTGCTGATGCCGTCCCGGTTGGGTGACCGCCAGCCGCACGGGGCATCACCACCGCACGGGGCATTCGTACGGAGTGGCCGCCCGGGACCGCGCGCCGTCCCAGCCGCCCCCACCACGCCCACCCCGCCGACGCCCCCTCCACCCGTCGCACACATCAAGAGGAGCCGCCTGATGTCCGACTTCGTACCCGGACTCGAGGGAGTCGTCGCGTTCGAGACGGAGATCGCCGAACCGGACAAGGAGGGCGGCGCCCTGCGCTACCGGGGCGTCGACATCGAGGACCTGGTCGGCCACGTCTCCTTCGGCAACGTCTGGGGCCTGCTCGTCGACGGGGCCTTCAACCCCGGCCTGCCGCCCGCCGAGCCGTTCCCCATCCCCGTCCACTCCGGCGACATCCGCGTCGACGTCCAGTCCGCACTCGCCATGCTCGCCCCCGTCTGGGGCCTCAAACCCCTCCTCGACATCGACGCCGAACAGGCCCGCGAGGACCTCGCCCGCGCCGCCGTCATGGCCCTCTCCTACGTCGCCCAGTCCGCCCGCGGCCAGGGCCTGCCCATGGTGCCGCAGCGCGAGATCGACAAGGCCCAGTCCGTCGTCGAACGCTTCATGATCCGCTGGCGCGGCGAACCCGACCCCAAGCACGTCGCCGCCGTCGACGCCTACTGGACCTCCGCCGCCGAACACGGCATGAACGCGTCCACCTTCACCGCCCGCGTCATCGCCTCCACCGGCGCCGACGTCGCCGCCGCCCTCTCCGGCGCCGTAGGAGCCATGTCCGGCCCCCTGCACGGCGGCGCCCCCTCCCGCGTCCTGCACATGATCGAGGAGATCGAGCGCACCGGAGACGCCGAGGCGTACGTCAAGCAGTCCCTCGACCGCGGCGAACGCCTCATGGGCTTCGGCCACCGCGTCTACCGCGCGGAAGACCCCCGCGCGCGCGCGTGCTGCGCCGCACCGCCCGCGAACTCGGCGCCCCCCGCTACGAGGTCGCCGAGGCCCTGGAGAAGGCCGCCCTCGAAGAACTCCACAACCGCCGCCCCGACCGTGTCCTCGCCACGAACGTCGAGTTCTGGGCGGCGATCGTCCTCGACTTCGCGGAAGTGCCCGCGCACATGTTCACGTCCATGTTCTCGTGCGCGCGCACCGCCGGATGGTCGGCGCACATCCTGGAGCAGAAGCGGACCGGGCGTCTCGTACGGCCGTCGGCCCGGTACGTGGGACCCGGACAGCGCGACCCGCGGGAGATCGAAGGGTACGGGGACATCGCCCACTGACCGCCCGGGAGCCGATCACGCCGGAGTCAGAAGTCCCGCATGATGACGCTCCGCCACCAGCGGATGCGCCCGCAGCTTCCCCTTCAGCTCGTTGTAGCCGTACTCGGCGAACAGCGGGTTCGCCGGGTCCGCCGTGACCCCCGGGGCCTCCGACGCGTGCGGGAACACCAACGGCTCCACCCGGGCGTCCAGACGCGGGTTGTAGAAGAACGGCACCGAGAACCGCTCCACGGCCGACGGCGGCGACACCACCCGGTGATGGGTGGCGACGAGATACCCGTTCGTCGCCACCTCGAGCAGCTCACCCAGGTTCACCACGAAGGCCCCGTCCAGCGGCGGCACATCATGGAACAGACCGTCCTCACGCTGCACCTGCAGCCCGCCCACCCGGTCCTGCAACAGCAACGTCAGGAACCCGTAGTCCTTGTGCGCCCCGACCCCCTGCTCGGCACCGTCGTCGGCCCGCCCCGGGTAGCGCACCAACTTCAGGTGCGGATGCGCCCGCTCCCCGAAGATCGGGTCGTAGAAGTCGGCCGGAGCGCCGATCGAGGCGAGCAGCTCGTGCAGCAGCCGCTCGGCGACACCGCTCAGCCGCTCCATCCAGGCCAGCGCGGCGGTGCGCAGCTCGGGCAGGGAGTCGGGCCACTGGTTCGGCCCCTCCAGCCACCAGTAGGCGGGCTCCTCCGGCCCCGGCACCCGGGCCGGCCGCTCGGCGCCTATGTCGAGCTGGTCCCGCCAGTCCTGCCGGCCACCGGTCCGCTCGTCGCCGGTGCGCGTGTAGCCGCGGAAGTGCGGCGAGTTGACGTTGTCGAGCGCGAGCCGCTCGGCCTCGGGCAGCGCGAAGAACCTCCGCATGGCGGAGACCAGCCGCGCGGTCTCCTCCTCGCTGACTCCGTGCCCCACGAGCTGGAAGAAACCGACGTCGTGTGCGGCACCGTGCAGCTGCGCACGCAACCGCGCACGCGCCTGCGGCCCGCCGTCGGCGAGAGACAGGTCGATGATCGGGAGTTGCTGGTACGACGGGTACGTCGAGGTCTGAGACATGGGTGTGTCCCTGTGAACGTAAGGCGGCGGTGACCGCGAGAGAGGAGAAAAGGGGCCGGACTGCTCAGATGGAGCGTCGACAGCCCATGCTCGTGACGCGGACGTAGTCCACGTGGCGGCGTCGAACGAGCGAAAGCATGCCCACAGGGTACTCCCCGCCGAAGATTCCGTACGTGGCACGCCGCACTACCGCAAGAACTCCCGAAAACGCAGACGACCCGTGGGCTTGGTCCTCCAAAAGGAGAAGCCGGCCGGACGTACCGGCAAGCCCACGGGCCGGGTGACTGCTTGGGATTGGGCCGGCTGTGCGCGTCTCTCACACACTGGTCCGGCACCGCACTGGTGTGGTGACGGACTGCTAGCCCGCAGCCACCTCACGCGTCCGGTTTTCATACATCTGCCGAACCACCTCCCTTCTCGTGTACCCGCCACACTAGGAACCCGTCGGTCACCGATCAACCGGTTTTCGAGATGCTGACGGCCACGATTCCGATCGCATGCCATAGCCATAGCCATCGCCCCGTTGCACGAGCTGCAGGTTCCATGGGGAGACGCTGAATCTGCCCACCGGTGTCGTGAGGCTGTGCTGCCCTCTGGCTCGCACGGAGACGCGGCCGGTCCACGTCCCTGCCCAGTTACCGCTGGGCATGACGGCACGTACGAGATCTCCGGTGACGTATCCAAAATGCTTCGCCGACGTCGTGCGGGTGCGGTACATGCTGCCCGACCGTGCCGACTTCGAGCCGTGCTGGCCGGTGCTGCGCCGGTACTTCGGTGAGGTGCGGCCGGGGCCGCGACGATGCTGGCGTGCGGGCTCGCCGACGCCCGCATGCGGATTGAGGTCGAGGTGTACGCGCGGCGCCCGGAAACGCGTTGACGCGCGTGCGGGGGCGCGTTTGGCTGCTCGGGTGACTGATCTTCGTATCGAACCGGTCGTAGGCGAAACGATGTTGCGGGAATGGCGGCACGTCCACAACGCGATCGTGCCGCCCGCCGCGATGGCCCTCGAGGAGGTGCGGGAGCGGGCGGCACGGCATCGGCTGTGCAACGCGTACGCCGGTGACGTCCTGGTCGGCTGCTCCACGGTGCGCGCGCCGGAGGGTGAGGAGGGCGTGGTGACCGTCATCGCGCGCGTGCTGCCCGAGTTCCGGCGGCGGGGTTACGGCGCCGCGCTGTACGAGGACGGGCTTGCGTACGCGCGCGTGGCCGGTGCGGGGGCGGTGGAGACCTGTGTGCTCGCCGTCAACACGGACGGCCTGCGCTTCGCCCACGCGCGAGGGTTCGTCGAGAAGGAGCGGTACGTGCTCGACGGCGGCAGTGATCTGTGGATCGACCTGCGGCTCTCCGGCCGGGCGTAGGCGTGCGACGGCGGTCCGCAACGATTCCTCTGCAATATTGCGGGAACCACGTGTGGGCTGCGTCACGTTCCAGTTGAATGAAGGCCAATCACGGCACATGAAGGCCGATGAATGCCATGGAAGGCCGAATCAAGGCGGCCGAGCCTGCAGGGGGTCCAGGTGAGTGCTTCCCGGCGTAGTGGGACCACGGACGAGCTGGGGCCGGACGAGCCCGAGCCGCCGGAGCGGGGTGGCCCGGACGGTTCCGACGGGTCCGATCTGCTCGCGGCGCTGCTCGACGGGATGGACGCGGCGCTGTGCGCCTTCGACGCCGACGGCGTGGTCACGCACTGGAACCGCGAGGCCGAGCGGATCCTCGGCTGGAGTGCCGCCGAGGCGGTGGGGCGGCAGGGGTTCGCCGGGTGGGCGGTGCGTGAGGCGGACGCCGGGGAGGTCGAGGCGCGGCTGATGGCGGCGATGCACGCACCGGGCCGCCAGGTGCACGAGTTCGCGCTGCTGACGAAGGACGGCGGCCGGGTCCTCGTCCGTACCCAGTCGGCCGCCGTGCGCGGGCCGGACGGCAAACCGGCCGGTCTGTACTGCGCGTTCAGCGAGGTGCACGCGCAGATCGACCTGGAGCGGTCCATCGCGCTGAGCGAGGCGCTGCTGGAGGACGCCTCCTGGGGGCTTGTCCTCGTCGACGCCGACCTGCGCCCCGCCGTCGTCAACGCGCACGCCGCCCGCGCGCTCGGCTCGGGGCGTACGGCGGTCCTCGGGCGCCCGCTGGGCGATCTGCTCACGCAGGGCGTGGAGGAGCTGGAGAACGCGCTCACGCATGTGCTGGCGGAGGGCGCGCCGCCCGCGCTCACCGAGTTGTGGGTCGGGGTGCGCACGCCGGAGGGCGAGCAGCGGCGCTGCTGGCGCAGTGGCTTTCTGCGGCTGGCCTCGCCGCTCGCGGAGGAGCCGGTTCCGCTCGGTGTCGGCTGGCTGTTCCAGGACGTCACCGAGGCCAAGCAGGGCGAGCAGGAGGCGTCGGTGCTGCGCTTCCGCACCAATCAGCTGCACCGGGCCGCCCGCGCGGCAGCCGAGTGCGAGGACCCGGCCGAGGCGGTCACCGTTCACCTGGACTTCGCGCTGGCCGGGTTCGCCGACCACGCCCTGATCGACCGGGTGGCGGGTGCGGCGCCGTCGGCGGACGGGGAGGCGAGGACGGCTCCGCTGCGGCTCGTACGGATCGCCGAGACCCCGTCCGGCGGACCGGGCCCCGCCGCGCTCACCGGCCAGGCGGGGCTGCCCGTGCGCTATGCCGACGGCCACCCGGCGCTGCAGTGCGTGGCCCGGGCCGGTTCCGTGCGGGCGGGCAGCGGCAGCGTCGGGCCGGAGCGGTCCCGTGAGTGGGCGGTGGCCCGGCAGTGGCCCGAGGACACGGTGCACGCCCTGTGCGCGGTGCTGCGCAGCCGGGGTCGCACGCTCGGTGTCGTGACGTTTCTGCGGGGGCGGGGCCGGAGCGCGTTCGAGCGCTCCGACACGACGTACGCGGAGGATGTGGCGCTGCGGATCGCGGGGGCGCTGGATCTGGCCGGGGCGGTGGAGGCGGGCGAGAAGGGCTGAGGGGGCTGAGGCGGGGCTCAGCGCCGGTAGAAGATCCGGTCCCGGTACTCCTCCATCACCCGCCCGTTCCACTCGTGGCCGCCGTCGACGTTGCCCGAGCGCAGCAGCGGGGGTTCGATGCCGCGGTCGGCGAGGCGGCCGGCGGCGGTGGCCATGACGGCCTGGAGGAGGGCCGTGGTGACGACCGTGGAGGCGGGGGCGAAGGGAGCGGGAACGGCCTCGTGGGTGAGTTCGGCGTCGCCGACCGCGATCTTCGAGTCGAGGACGATGTCGCAGTGGTCCTTGAGGAAGGTGCCGGTGGCGTGCCGTGACGTGGTCTCGGTCGCGTACGCCACCGAGGTGACGCCGATGACCTTGGCGCCGAGGGCGCGGGCGTGCAGGGCCATCTCGACGGGCAGGGGGTTGCGGCCCGACAGGGAGATGATCACGAGGGCGTCGCCGGCGCGGACGGGTGAGGTGTCCAGGACGGCGGCGGCCAGGCCGTCGACGCGTTCGAGGGCCGAGCCGAGGGTGGCCGGGGTGACGTCGACGCCGACGACGCCGGGGACGGCGAGCAGGTTCATCAGGGCGAGGCCGCCCGCGCGGTAGACGACGTCCTGGGCGGCGAGGGAGGAGTGCCCGGCGCCGAAGGCGAACAGGCGGCCGCCGGCGGCGACGGTGTCGGCGAGCAGGGTGCCGGCGGCCTCGATGCGGTCGGCCTCCTCGTCGCGGGCCCTGCGCAGCAGGCCGATCGCCGCGTCGAAGAACTGGTCGCCGAGCGTACGGTCACTCATCCGAGAGGCCCCTTCGCCGTGTCCGGTGTCCGTGCCGACGGATCACCGTGCGGATCGCTGTCACGGACCGCTGTCACGGACCGCTGTCACGGACCGCCGTCACGGATCACTGTCGCGGATCACCGTGCGGTCTGGACCAGTGCGGTGTCAATACGGCGCGGAGGGCTCGGCCGCCGTCGCTGGCCGCCCTCCGGAAATCCGGCTGTTTCGTCCGCGCGGCACGGTTGTCGGTGCCATCCGGCAGAATTGACGTCAGGGCCAGCGCACGCGTATCGCCGGAGAGCCACCGAGCCTCCGGAAGATCTCATCGAGGGGCACACATGTCCGGACTGATCGACACGACGGAGATGTATCTCCGCACCATCCTCGAGCTGGAGGAGGAGGGTGTCGTCCCCATGCGCGCCCGTATCGCCGAGCGGCTCGACCAGAGCGGGCCGACGGTCAGCCAGACGGTCGCGCGCATGGAGCGCGACGGCCTGGTGTCGGTCGCCAGCGACCGTCATCTGGAGCTGACCGACGAGGGCCGCCGCCTCGCGACCCGCGTGATGCGCAAGCACCGCCTCGCCGAGTGCCTCCTCGTCGACGTGATCGGCCTGGAGTGGGAGCAGGTGCACGCCGAGGCGTGCCGCTGGGAGCACGTGATGAGCGAGGCCGTCGAGCGGCGCGTCCTGGAGCTGCTGCGCCACCCCACCGAGTCGCCGTACGGCAACCCGATCCCCGGCCTGGAGGAGCTCGGCGAGAAGGACGGCGCCGACCCGTTCCTCGACGAGGGCATGGTCTCGCTGGCCGACCTCGACCCGGGCGCGGAGGGCAAGACGGTCGTCGTACGCCGTATCGGCGAGCCGATCCAGACGGATGCCCAGCTGATGTACACGCTGCGGCGCGCCGGTGTGCAGCCCGGTTCGGTGGTGAGCGTGACGGAGTCGGCCGGCGGGGTGCTGGTCGGCAGTGGTGGCGAGGCCGCCGAGCTGGCGGCGGACGTCGCCTCCCATGTGTTCGTCGCCAAGCGCTGACCTGTCCGGAAATCGGTCCGGTAAGTCGTCGGCGGGAAACCGCAGCGCCGCGCCGCGTCTCGTGCCACTCTGTCGCTGAGGCGTCTGACCTGAGGGGGCGGGGCGGGATGATGTGCCGCAGACGAGCGGAGGGCCCCGGCGCCGCGCGGCGCCGGGGCCTGTCCTCCCCTGTGCTGACCCGGAGCCCCGAGCTCTCAGGGTCATTCCCCTCGGACCGGTTTCCCCGAGCGGTCCGCCTCCCGCAGAAGATCTCCCCTTGGCAGCGGCGATCATTCCTTGAGTGCTGTCACTCGAACGAGGGGTGTTGGCTGGCGCGAGGGCGTATTTCGAATACGGGTTCGATAATCTGCGGGTGAATCCGCGCATGACGCGAGAGCAGCAAGAGCACCAGTACGCGTGAGTGTGGGCAGCGGCCCGAGCGAAGCCAGGGGGTGCCAGTACCAATGGCGCGACGCATCGACGTGACCGGGGCGGGCGGCGTACGCCTGGCGGCCTGGGAGTTCGGGGACCCGCCCAAACCGATGCCGGACCAGCCGGTGTCCGATCAGCCGGCCCCGGCACAGGACGATGACCCCGGTCACCGCACCCCCGGCGTCCTGTTACTGCACGGCCTGATGGGGCGCGCCTCCCACTGGGCGTCCACCGCCCGCTGGATCTCCGAACGCCACCGCGCCGTAGCCCTCGACCAGCGGGGCCACGGCCAGAGCGAGAAGCCCCCACAGGCCGCCTTCACCCGCGAGGCATACGTCGAGGACGCGGAAGCCGCACTCGAACAGCTCGGCCTCGCCCCCGCCGTCCTCATCGGCCACGCCATGGGCGCCCTCACCGCCTGGCAGCTCGCCGCGAAACGCCCAGACCTCGTCCGCGGCCTGGTCATCTCCGACATGCGGGCCTCCGCCCTGGGGGCCGCCTCCCAGCGCGAATGGGCCGACTGGTTCAAGTCCTGGCCCGTGCCCTTCGCCACCCTCGCCGACGTCCGCAAGTGGTTCGGCGAGGACGACCCCTGGGTGGAGCGCCCCAACCCCTCCCGCGGCGCCTTCTACGCCGAGATCATGCAGGAGTCCCCCGACGGCTGGCGCCCCGTCTTCGAACCCGAGCAGATGCTCCGCTCCCGCGAGACCTGGGTCTACGACGCCCACTGGGAGGAGCTCACCCAGGTCCAGTGCCCGGCCCTCGTGCTGCGCGGCCTGGACGGGGAGCTGGGCCGGGCCGAGGCCCAGGAGATGGTGCGGGTGCTCCCGCGCGGCGAGTACGCGGAGGTCGCTGACGCCGGGCACCTCGTCCACTACGACCAGCCGGTGGCTTGGCGGATGGCCGTGGAACCGTTCCTTGACGCGGTGCTCGGCGAGTGAAGCGCACCCCGCGCCCCCGCTTCACCGACCCTTTGTTGAAAAAGTTCCCTAGCCCTTGCTCACCGCCGCCAAGATCTCCGGCAGCCGTTCCGCCGTTCTCGGTGCCGCCAGTCGTAGCCCCAGCCACGTCAGCCCCGCCCCGTACGCCGCGCACCCCGGCAGCAGGAGCCAGGTCCACGTGTCGCCGCCCGCGCTCACGTTCAGCCAGATCGTCGCCGTGATGACCGGGGCGCAGAGCAGGGCGGCGGAGAGCATGCCGCCGAAGATGGAGATCCAGGCGAGGCCGGCCTGGCCGGGGGCGACGTTCTTGTGGCCCTCCTGGGGGATGGAGTAGGGGAAGCGGGCGGAGGTCCAGGCGCCGGTGGCGAGCATGGCGCCGAGCAGGGCGAAGGAGAGGCCGAGGACCTCGGGGAGCTTCGGCCAGTCGCCGAGGAGTGCGGTGGTCAGGACGGTCACGAGGGTGGCGTAGGGGAGGGTGATCGTCAGCAGGGCCAGGGCGCGGGCGCGTAGTTCGACGTAGGCGTCCCGGGGTGAGGAGATGGTCATGGCGACCATCCAGAACGCGGACGTGTCCTGCCCGAACTGGTTGTACATCTGGATGCCGAGCATCCCGGCGGCGAAGCAGGCGAAGTAGATCGAGCCGGTGCCCTGGAGGGCGTTGAAGAGCGGGACGATCAGGCCGATGGCGAGGGAGGTGACCCAGGCCGCCTTTGTCTTCGGGTCGCGCCATACGTAGCGCAGGCTGCGTTCCATGACGGTCCCGGTGCGGCCGGTGGGCAGTAGCCGGGCGAGGCCCCTGGAGCGCCGACGGGCCCGGGCGCGTGGGTCGGTGGCCTGGAGGGTGGATCCGTCGGGGGAGGTCATCAGACGAGTCAGGCTGCGGGCCCACATCCACAACAAGGTCGCCAACGCCCCGCCGCACAACAGCAGTTGCAGGAAGGCGACGCCGTACGAGCCCTCGCTCGCCGCGTCCGCCGCGCCGATCGCCGCCGCCGGCGGCACCCACCGCAGCACCTCCGCCGCCGGGTCCAGCTGCCCCAGCCCGGACGAACCGAGCCGCTGCACGCCGAAGTTGACGACCTGCGCGCCGACCGCGATGAGCAGTCCGCTCAGTACCGCCAGGTCGCGGCCCCGTCTGCTGGTCAACAGCCGGATGTTGGCGGTGGCCATGGTGCGGGCGAGCGCCACGCACACCAGCAGTCCGAGGACGACGGAGACGACACCGACGACGTACGCGACCGCTCCGTGCGCCACGGCCGCCACCGATCCGGCCAGCAGCAGTACGGTGAACAGCGGGCCGATGCCGACGAGCGAGGCGGCGAGCAGGGCGCGTACCAGGGGGCGTGGCCGCAGCGGGAGCATGACCAGCCGGGTGGGGTCCAGGGTCTCGTCGCCGCCCGGGAAGAACAGCGGCATCACCGCCCATCCCAGCCCCAGCACCGCCGCCAGCAGCACCACCAGGGACGCGGCGTGGGCGTGTCCGCGCAGCGCGATCAGGCCGATCAGCTGGAGCGCGGCGAACAGGAGGGCGAGGGCGGCGGAGGCGACGTACGCGGCCCGTCGTCCGCCGGACTGGCGCAGTCCGTTGCGCAGGAGCGACAGTTTCAGCCGTGCGATGGTGACGGTCGGGGAGCTCATCGGGCGCCGCCGCCCAGCCAGTCCAGGTCGGATCCGGCGTCGCGGCCCTGCGCGCCCACCAGTTCCAGGAACGCCCGCTGCAGCGAGGGCGCGTCCCCCCGGACCTCATCCAGCGGCCCCTGGGCGCGGATCCGTCCGGCCGCCATCACCGCGACCCAGTCGCACAGCGACTCGACGAGTTCCATGACGTGGGAGGAGAAGACGACGGTCGCGCCGGAGGCGGTGTACCGCTCCAGGACGCCCCGGATGGTCTGCGCGGACACCGGGTCGACGCCCTCGAACGGCTCGTCGAGGAACAGCACTTCGGGGTTGTGCAGCAGCGCCGCCGCGAGCCCGATCTTCTTGCGCATGCCGGTCGAGTAGTCCACGACGAGTTTGTGCTGGGCGCCGGCCAGATCGAGTACGTCCAGCAGCTGGGTGGCCCGCCTGTCGACCTCGTCCCCGTCCAGCCCGCGCAGCCGCCCCGTGTAGCCGAGCAGTTCCCGCCCCGACAGCCGCTCGAACAGCCGCAGCCCCTCCGGCAGCACCCCGATCCGCGCCTTCACGGCCACGGGATCCCGCCACACGTCATGCCCGACGACCTCGACCGACCCCGCGTCGGGCCGGAGCAGCCCGGTCACCATGGAGAGGGTGGTGGTCTTCCCGGCCCCGTTCGGCCCGACGAGGCCGATGAACTGGCCTGCGGGCAGGTCTATGTCGATCCCGGCCACGGCAACCTGCTGCCCGAACCGCTTCCAGAGCCCACGCACACACACGGCCGACGTCATGCACGCCAACCTACGCCTACGGCTGTTTACCGGTCCCTGCCGCAGGCATAGGCGAGCGGCGAGATCAGTTCCTCCGCGTCCGGCAGCCACCGGTTCGCCTGCGTCGGCCGGCGCGCCCACTGCACGGCGCCACGGGACCCGAAACGCGTCGGAGGGGCCGCGACATACGCGCCCTCGCCCAGCGCCGTCAGATCGAGCGAGGACAACGACCAGCCGAGGTTTCGCACCAGATCGGGAATCTTCACAGCGGCACCCGGCAACACGAAGAAGTGCATCCGCCGCTCCGGGGACAACGTCACCGGACCGAGCGTCAGTTCCATCCGCTCCATGCGTGCCAGCGCCAGGAACCCCGCCGTCTCCGGCACGGAAATCGCGTCGAACGTACGCCCGGTCGGCAGCAGGATCGACGCGGTCGGCTGCTTCTGCCACATCCGGCGCGCGACGGTCGCGCTGCCGGTGGCCTGCGTCGCCCAGTCGGAGCGGGCGGGATGAGCCCCGGGCGCGGGACACGCCGCGTCTTCGCAGGAGCAGCGTTGCACTCCTTCGACGGCTTCCAGAAAGGTGCCGGGGAAGACGTCCCAGTGGCGCTCCTCGGCGTAACGGACGGCGGTCTCCAGCAGCGATTCGCCGCGCTGCTTCGGGATCTGAGCGGCTTCGGTGCCCGCGATGGTCTGTTCCACGATGAGCACAACTCTGGCGGTCACCAGGGGTTACGCCCGCGCGCGTGCGCGGGGGAGGAGCATCGATTCAGCGTCCGGGGCGCATGGGTGCACGCGCGGGGGCGCGCGGCAGGAACGGGAGCGGGAGGGGGTAGTCAGGAGGGGGGTCGGCACCGCCGCCACTCCGGCAATCCTCGCATGCCTCGCATTTTCGTCATGTCCGCGGGGCATTGATCTTCACGGCCGGATCTTCTCGCTCCACCAGATCCTTTCCACCGGATCTTCTCGCTCCACCGGATCCATTCGCTTCAGAGGCTCGCAGGGGGTTATGCCATGGCCGCAAGGCCGCTTGTGGCGCGGCAGCCGAACGAACGGCTGCAGGCGCTCATCCAGGAAGCCGGGTGCTCGAACGCCGGGCTCGCACGCCGCGTCAACATGTGCGGTGCCGAACACGGACTCGACCTGCGCTACGACAAGACGTCCGTGGCCCGCTGGCTGCGCGGTCAGCAGCCGCGGGGCCGCGCACCGGCGATCATCGCCGAGGCGCTGGGCCGCAAACTAGGCCGTACGGTCACGATCGACGAGATCGGCATGGCCAACGGCAAGAATCTCGCGTCGGGTGTGGGTCTCCAGTTCTCGCCGACGGTACTGGGGGCCATCGAGCAGGTCTGCGAGCTGTGGCGCAGCGACGTGGGGCGCCGGGACTTCCTGTCGGGGTCGTCCGTCGCCGCGTCCGCGCTGGTCGAGCCCAGCCGTGACTGGCTGATCTCGGCGCCGGACGCGCAGGTGGCGCGCTCGGCGGGCCCGCGGGTCGGGCAGTCCGACGTGGCGGCCGTACGGGCCATGACGCAGGCGCTGGTCGACCTCGACCACCAGTACGGCAGCGGGCATGTGCGTCCGGTCGTCGTGCACTACCTCAACAGTGTCGTGGCCGGACTGCTGGCGGGCTCCTACCGGGAGGCGGTCGGCCGTGATCTGTTCGCCGCGGTCGCCCGACTCACCGAACTCGCCGGGTACATGGCCGTCGACACCGGCCAACCGGGCCTGGCCCAGCGGTACTACATCCAGGCCCTGCGCCTCGCCCAGGCCGCGGGTGACCGCGGGTACGGCGGCTATGTGCTCGCCGCGTCCATGAGCCATCTCGCCGCGCAGCTCGGGAACCCGCGGGAGATCGCGCAGTTGGCGCGCGCGGCGCAGGAGGGGGCGCGTGGGCGCGTGACCCCGCGCGCGGAGTCGATGTTCCATGCCGCGGAGGCGCGGGGGCATGCGCTGATGGGTGACGCGCGGGCGGCGCAGTTCTCCTCCGGGCGGGCGGTCGCGGCGCTGGAGGCGGCCGATCCGGCGTCCGGGGACGACCCGGAGTGGATCGCGCACTTCGACGAGGCGTATCTCGCCGACGAGTTGGCGCACTGCCACCGTGACCTGGGGGAGGCCGAGGCGGCGGCGCGGTGCGCCGAGCAGTCCCTGGCCGGGCACCCCGAGTCCCGGGCCCGGCGGCGGGCCATCGGGTACGTCCTCCTCGCCACCGCTCAGGTCCAGCAGCGTGAGGTCGAGCAGGCGTGCCACAGCGGCCTGAAGGCTGTGGAACTGCTGGAGACACTGCGTTCCAACCGGGGCGCCGAGTATCTGGAGGACCTCCAGCAGCGGCTGGAGCCCTTCCGTGAGGAGGCGGTGGTACGGGAGTTCGGGGCGCGGCTGGAGTTGCAGACCGCGGCGTGAGGGCTGTCAGCGAGGTCACAGGGAGGTGCGTCAAGTCCTGAGCTGCGTGGCACGGTCTTTGGGGGACCCGGTAGCGTGAGCCGACGATTCCGAAGGTCCCCCATTAGTAGGAGTCCCGGTGACGCAGAGTGGACAGGGCGAGGAGCCCTCGGCGCGACCCGCGCGCGAAGGCATCGTGCTGCCCTCCGACGGTGGCGAACCTCTGCTGCCGGGCATGACGGGCGACCCTCAGGGCCCGCCAGGCTACGGCGGCCGTGACCACGCCGGCTACAACGACGGCGGCTATGCAGCGGGAGCGGGCCCACAGCCCGGACCGTACGACGGCTCGCACGACGTCTCGTACGGCGGCCCGCAGGCCGGTCACGGCGCCGGCCAGCCCGGTCACGGCGCCGGGCCGCAGCCCGCGACCGGCCAGACCTGGGGCCAGCCGTGGGGACCCGAGCAGCAGGGCGGCTGGCCGCTGCCGGCCGACCAGCAGTGGGGCCCGTCCCAGCAGGGCGGCCCCGGCCCGCTGCCTCCCGAGAGCGCACCGCAGCCGTCGTACGGACAGAGCGCACCGCAGCCGTCGTACGGGAGTGGCGTGACCGGTGGGGCCGGTGTGCCGATGCCGCCCGCTGCCGACGAGGGCGCGACCCAGTACATTCCCCCGGTGACCGGTGGTCAGCCGACCGGGCAGGGCCCCCTGGACGGCGCCACGCAGTACATCCCGCCGGTCGCCGCGCGGGGTGACGAGGGTGCGACCCAGTACCTGCCTCCGGTCGCCCCGGGCGCGCTGCCGCCCGAGAGTCCCGCGGAGGCGACGACGTACCTGGGCGCCGGCGCCCACGCGCAGGCAGCCCCGGGCGGCTCCGACGCCGACGCGACCCAGTACATACCGCCGGTCACCGGTGGGACCGCCGGGCGGCAGACGCCCGCCGAGTTCGAGAGCCTCTTCCGCAGCGGGCCGGGCGGCGGGGAGCCGCCCGCCGCCTCCACCCAGCAGATGCCGCGCTTCTCCGAACCCGAGAACGCCGGCTACGGCGGCCCGTCGCAGCCTTCCTTCATCCCGCCCTCCGCGCGCCGCGCCGTGCACGACGACGTCGACGACCACGGCGGCCGCCGCGGCGGTGGCCGCACCGGCTCCCGGGTGCCGCTGATCGCGGCGGTCGGTGTCGCGATCGCCGTCGTCGGCATCGGCGCGGGCGCACTGATGGGCGGCGGGGGCGGCGGTGACGACAAGGCCGGCGACAAGACCGTCGCCGCGTCGCTGCCCGCCGAGGAGTCGCCCTCCCCGTCGGCGACCGTCGACGAGGCCGAGCAGCAGGCGATCGCCCTGGACAAGCTGCTCGCGGACAGCGGCAACAGCCGGGCGAGCGTGATCAAGGCCGTGGCCGACGTCAAGGCGTGCACCAATCTCAGGCAGGCCGCCGCCGACCTGCGGGCCGCCGCCCAGCAGCGCAACGACCTGGTCACCCGGCTGAACGGCCTGTCCGTCGACAAGCTGCCCGACCATGCCGCGCTGACCAGCGCCCTCACCAAGGCGTGGCAGGCGTCCGCGTCCGCCGACGACCACTACGCGGCCTGGGCGGACCAGGTCGCCGCGCGGAAGAAGGACCTCTGCAAGAAGGGCCAGGCGCGGGGGACGGCGGAGACCCAGGCGGGCAACCGGGCGAGCGGCACCGCCACCAACCAGAAGAAGGCGGCCGCCCCGCTGTGGAACAGCATTGCCAGGACGTACGGCCTGACCGAGCGCCAGCCCGTCCAGCTCTAGGCACATCGGGACATCGGGGCCCTAGAGATCGGCGGACTCCAGGGTCTTCGTGACGTCGACGAAGCCGTTCTTGGCCGCCACCAGGCGGCCCTTGCGGACGACCTGAAGGGTCACGTCGGCGTTGACCAGACGCGGCAGGCCCACCGAGCCGAGCCGCTCGCCGAGGCCCCAGCGCAGCGTCGGGGTGAGCCCGCCCGTGGTGATCTCCAGCCCGTTGTTGAGGGCGCCCCGGACGGTCCGGGCGCTCACCTCACCGCCGCCGAGCGACTCCACGACCTTCCGCAGCACGGTGTACGCGAGATACGTCGTCTGTACGCCCGTGTCGTCGGCGTCGATCCGGTTGTCGGTGAACGCCTCCTCGCTGATGATCTTCTTCATCTCGGTCCAGCGGTCGTCGCCGGCGACCGGGTACCAGCCGGTGACGTACGACCCCTCGTACGGGCTGCTCGCACCGCCGCTGGAGTTGATCACCGTCTGGTCGACGCTGCCGAGGACGGTGGCGGTACGCACCTGCGGGGAGTCGTCGCCGGTGCGCCGGAAGGAGTCCATGAAGGTGGTGGTGCGGTCGCCGAGCACCGGCACCACACAGCCCTTGCCGTCGGTGTCGCCGCCAGCCTCGGTCAGTGCCTTCTCGGCCTCGGTGGCGTACTCGGTGGCGTCCTCGGCGGCGCGCTGGTCGTCGGCGCCGTTGTGGCCGCCCGCCTTCAGGCCGGAGTTCAGCATGGTGGGCAGGGCGTCGCCCGCGATGGTGTCGGGCCGGACCAGCGCGACGTCGCCGCAGACCCGGGCCAGCTCCTGGCCGAGGCCCGCCAGCAGCGCGGGCTGCCCGCCGTTGACCGGGTAGGACAGCGGGCTGGTGAACTCGGCGGTGGTGACACCGTAGCCGCCGATGTAGGGGATGCCGGAGCCCTCCAGGTGCGGCAGGAAGGCGGCGGAGTACTGGCTGTAGGAGCCGACGACCGCGACGACGCCCTCCTTGACGGCGCGCCGGGCGCAGTTCGCGGCGCCGACGGTGTCATTGCGGTCGTTGCAGGTCAGGACCTTCAGCTCGCGGCCGCCGAGGCCGCCCTGCGCGTTGATCCAGCGGGCGTAGGCCAGGGCGAAGGCGGGCATGCCGGGCTTGTTGGTGGCGGTGGTGTCCTGCGGCGCCCAGGTCATGACGGTGATCGGAGAATCCCCGGAACCCCCCGTGGTTCCGGGGACGACTCCGCAACCGGCGGCGAGCGACGCGGCGGCGGCCAGGGCTCCCGCGTGCAGTGCGGTGGCTCTGAACCGCCGGGTGAAGCGGCGGTACCTGGGGAGGAGGATGCTTCGTGTACGTCGCCTGCCGGTCATGAGCACGCACGATTCCGTCACACCGCTAACCCGGGCGTGACCGCAGGTCAACTGATGGTGACTTGCGGGTGAATTGCAGGGGCCCCGGAGGCGGAGACGGCGCCGGGAGGACGGCGGTGCGAGGGCGGGATGATGCCGATGTGACACGGATCGTACGATCAATGACCGTGCAAGCTGAGGAGAACACTTCCCGTCGTAGCCGTCGCTCCTTCACCATGGGCGGCATGCCACTCAACGACATGCCGTGGTGGCGCTGGCGCAGCAATGTGCGCTCCGCGCTGCACATGCTCTCCGATCCGGTGTTCCAGCGGGACGTCTGGCTGTCGGGTGCCGAGGGGTACGGCGACGTCACCGACGCCGTGTACCGCCTGGTCGAGGACACCTGGCTGGACAACTGGTCCGCCGAGAAGTACGTCGGCACGATCTTCCGGGACTCCCAGGAGGCGGCGCTGGTCGACACGGCTGTGCTGCGGGTGCTGAGGATCATGCACCAGGTCGGGCCGGACGCGCCCGTCGCGGCCTACGTCGACCATCAGGGCTGGCCGGAGGCGGTGCGGGCGGCGCGGGACGCGCATGTGCGGCTCGCGGTGAGCGACGGGGACGATCCCGACGCGCCGCCGCGGAGCCTCGAGGTGCTGCGGATCATGACGCGGGCGGCGTAGGGCGCGTGGGGCGGTGTGGGTCCGGGGAGCGGGACGGACGCCCGGTCGGGGCCCGGATATGGGACCCTGTGCTGCATGAACGAGCAGTCCAACCGAGCCGCGGCGGCCCTCGCCGACCAGTACGTCCTCACGCTCTCCTGCCCCGACAAGCAGGGCATCGTGCACGCCGTGTCCAGCTACCTGTTCATGACCGGCTGCAACATCGAGGACAGCCAGCAGTTCGGTGACCACGACACGGGACTGTTCTTCATGCGCGTCCACTTCTCGGCGGAGTCGCCGGTGACCGTGGACAAGCTGCGGGCGAGCTTCGCGGCGATCGGTGACTCCTTCCAGATGGACTGGCAGATCAACCGGGCCGACGAGAAGATGCGCATCGTCCTGATGGTGAGCAGGTTCGGGCACTGCCTGAACGACCTGCTGTTCCGGGCGCGGATAGGCGCGCTGCCGGTGGAGATCGCGGCGGTGGTGTCCAACCACACGGACTTCGCCGAGCTGGTGGGCTCGTACAACATCCCGTTCCACCACATTCCGGTGACGAAGGAGAACAAGCCGGAGGCGGAGGCGCGGCTGCTGGAGATCGTCCGGGAGGAGCGGGTCGAGCTGGTCGTGCTCGCCCGGTACATGCAGGTGCTGTCCGACGATCTGTGCAAGCAGCTGAGCGGGCGGATCATCAACATCCACCACTCCTTCCTGCCGAGCTTCAAGGGCGCGAAGCCGTACCACCAGGCGCATGCGCGGGGTGTGAAGCTGATCGGCGCGACGGCGCACTACGTCACGGCCGACCTCGACGAGGGGCCGATCATCGAGCAGGAGGTCGAGCGCGTCGGCCACGACGTCACTCCGGACCAGCTGGTGGCCGTCGGGCGCGATGTGGAGTGCCAGGCGTTGGCCCGGGCGGTCAAGTGGCATGCGGAGCGGAGGATTCTGCTGAACGGGCGGCGGACGGTGGTGTTCGCCTAGCGGCCGTAGGGGCCGCGGTTGTCCTGTGGCTGCGGGTGCGTCGTGGCGTGTCGCGCAGTTCCCCGCGCCCCTGTCAGGTGGGCTCGGCGAGCCCGACCTCCAAGGGGCGCGGGGAACTGCCCTACATCCGGCTCAAGGACGCCGTCGCCGACAGCACATCTCTGATGGCCTCTCTGTCGCCCTTCTGGCCCGCCGCCGCTTCCTCCGGGGTCACGTGGCCCGCGGCCAGCCGGCAGAACTCCGTGTCGTCCAGGGCCACGTGGGCGACCTCGTGGTCGGGGGAGCCCACCGCCGCGGGGGAGTCGAGGGGGATGAACCACTGGCCGCCGCCGTGGCCCTCGATCTCCAGGCGGAGGCTGCGGCCGGGCTCGCCGGCCGCCACCAGGCCGCGCGGCGGGGACGCCAGACCGTCCCGGCGCCGGGCCGCGAGCGCGTCGGGGAGCAGACGGGCGGCCCGGTCGATCATCTGGTGGAGGTGGCCGGGCGCGGGCGGCTTGTAGGGGTAGTTCACCGCGTCCGCGATGTCCTCGGCGTGCACCCAGCACTCGAACGCCCGGTCCAGCATCGCCTCCCGCAGCGTCAGTTCGACCCCGCCGCCGTACGGCACCCCGATCGTCCCGGCGGCGCTGCCGCCGGTGAAGGACACCGTCCGCACGATCAGGTGGGCCTGGTCCCGCCAAGGGCCCCGCACCGACCGGCTGTACGGGAAGTGCGCCTCCTTCCAGTACAGCTCGGTGCGGTCGGCCGGTGTCGTCACCGTGGCGCCCTGGCCCAGCGGGTCCCCCAGGCCCAGCGCCGCCGCGACCAGCCCGTCCACCGCCAGCAGATGCGCGATGACCCCGGCGACCGTCGTACGGCGCCGCCGCGTCTCCTCGCCCTCGAACCACCGCAGCCGCACCTTCGCGTGCCACTCGGCGTCCCCGAAGTCCTGGAGCAGGGCGTCCAGGCGGGCCGTCTCCGCGTCGTACGACGCCGTCCACTCGGGTACCGGGATGCGCGGCGGACGCTGGTCCAGGCAGCTCTCCAGGACGCGGGTGCGCAGGCCGGGGTCGAGGTCCAGGCTCTCCGGGCGCTGCAGCAGACCGACCGCCTCACGCAGCCGGCGCGCCTCGTCCGCGCAGGCGCCGCAGTCGCCGAGGTGCTCCTCGACCGCGGCGGTCTCCTCGGCCGAGCAGGCCGCCAGTGCCCAGGCACCCAGCAGCGCCTTGAGCACCCGGTGCTCCAGCCGAAGCGGTGCGGGTGTGTCCCCCTCGTCCTTCACGCCGTGCGGTCCTCCCCCTCGTCCCGGGCGGGCAGCGCGGGCAGCGGTAGTCCGCCGTTCTCCACGGAGCTGCGCGGCAGTGGTGTGCGGGGCGGCTGCCGCGGCTGGTCAGGTCCGCGTCCGTCGCCTCCGTGCCCTTTGTCGCCTCCGTGGTCCGCGTGTCCTCCGGGGTTTGCGTGTCCTTCCGGCCCTCCATGGTGCTCTGCCGGCCCTCCATGGTGCCCTTCGGACCCTTCATGGTGCCCGTACCCCGTCTCGGTGTCGTCCTGCCCGGGCTCCTCCTCGTCGTCGTACGCCTCGCTTCGCTCCGCGTCGCTCACGCCGCGCCCCCGTATCCGGGCGGGGCGCCCGGGGACGCGGAGTCATGGGCGGTGGCCAGCAGCTGCAGGCCGAGGCGGAGGCGGCGGCGGGCCTCGTCCTCGGTGATGCTGAGGTCGGCGGCGGCCTGGCGGTAGTCGCGGCGCTCGAAGTAGGCCAGCTCCAGGGCGGCGCGCAGCGGGGCCGGCATCGCCTGGACGATGTAGTCGGCGCGGGCGGCCACCGAGGCGTGCCGCACCTTGTGCTCCAGGTCCTCGGCGGTCCCCGGGCCGCCACGCTCCAGCGCGGCCGTCTCGGTGGCGCGCAGCCGCTGCACGGCGAGGCGGTGGGTGAGCGCGGCGACCCAGGTGCGCAGGGGCCCCTGCTTGGGGTCGTAGGCGTCGGGGTGTTCCCAGACGTGGGCGAAGACCTCGCGGGTGATGCCGTCGGCGGCGCGCTCGTCCTCGAGCACACGGTGAGCAAGTCCGTGCACAAGTGAAGCGAAACGGTCGTAGAGCTCGCCGAGGGCGGCCGCCTCGCCGCGTGCCAGCCGCTGCTGCATCTTGCGGTCCCAGCGGGGCGGTGCGTCCTTCTTCGCCATGTGGGCCCCCTCACCCTGTGACTGAGTCAAGCCTGCGTCCGCTGTCCGCTCGAATGTAGTCGGCATGTCCGACCTCGCACGCTCCTTTGTCGCGATGTGCGCCCCCTGCGCATGTCGGTGTGGTATCTGCTCACCATCGATCGAACCGGATCGAATGCGACTGGAACAAGCCTCATTCGTTCGGTTTCTGTTTTCTGGCCTGTGTTTCGGGGAACGGCCGCTGGGCAGCCGCGCTGCAAGGAAGCGAGGGGACTGCTTCCGTTCCGGCTAGTGAAAGGCGTGGTGGTGGCGTTCAAAGTGACCGGCGGCGAGCGGGGCGGATGGGCCGTGCTCCATGTGTCGGGGGAACTGGACCTGGTGACATCCCCCACGCTGCGGCAGCGGGTGCACGACGAGGTGGCCGACGGGCGGCGCCTTCTCGTCCTCGATCTGTCCGAGGTGCGCTTCTGCGATTCCAGCGGGGTGGGGGTGCTCATCGCCGCACGGCGGTTGCTGCGGAGTTGCCAGGGCCGGCTGCGGCTCGTCCTGCCGGCGCGGGGGGCCGTCGAGGACTCGCATGTGAACCGGGTGTTCGGGGCGCTTGGCGTCCGCCGGTTGTTCGATGTCTACGGTGACCTTGATCATGCGGTGGCCGGCGATGCGGAGACGTTGACCGCGTAGTTGTTCGGCTGCGGGCCGGTGGGGGTTGTTCGCGCCCACGCGGCGGAGCCGCATATCGAGCACAGCCCCGCGCCCCTCAGGTGGATCAACTCGCCCTGTCCGAATAGCGCTCCCTGAGTTTGTACTTCAGGACCTTGCGCAGGGTCTCGTTGCGTGGAAGCGCGTCCACCACCTCCAGTTGCTCCGGGAGTTTGTGGACCGACAGCCCTTCCCCGCGCAGGTACGACGTCACCGCCCCCAGCGTCAACTCGGCGGCCCCCTCCGGCTGTTCGACGACCGCGCACACCCGTTCCCCCCGTTCCGGGTCCGGCAGGCCGATCACCGCCGCGTCCGCGATGTCGGGGTGGGCGGCGAGCAGGTCCTCGATCTCCTTGGCCGAGATGTTCTCGCCCTTGCGGATGATCACGTCCTTGAGGCGGCCGGTGAGGACCAGGTGGCCGGAGTCGGTGAGGTGGCCCAGGTCGCCGGTGCGCAGGAAACCGTCCGGGTCGAAGGCGTCGGCCGTCTGGGCGGGGTCCAGGTAGCCCCGGCACACCGCCTCGCCGCGCAGCCGCACCTCGCCGTCCACGATCCGTATCTCCATCCCCTCGGGTGGGCGTCCCTCCGTCGTCGCGAGATGCTCCGGGGTGTCGTCCGGTGAGCCCATGGTGATCATCGGGACCTCGGTCATGCCGTACCCGTGCGTGAGCTGCACCCGCATCTCCCGTACGACGGCGTGGTACAGCTCCGGCGGCTTGGGCGCCCCGCCACCCGCGAGCAGGCGCAGGGAGGGGATGACCTTCTCGCCGTGCGGGAGCTTGCGCTGCTCGGCGAGGAACATGGAGTAGAAGGCGGTGGAGCCGCCCGCGACCGTCACCCCGTGCCGGCGGTACTCCGTCAGTGCCTCCGGCAGCGCGAACTGCTCGAACATCACGGACGGGAAGCCGTACAGCAGCAGCATCACCGTGTAGTCGGGGCCGGCGATGTGGGCGTACGGGAAGGCCATGGAGCCCACGTCGTCGGCCGACAGGCGCAGCGCGTGGGCGAGGCAGGCGCCGCCCGCGATGAGAGAGCGGTCGGTGTGCAGGACGCCCTTGGGGTCGGAGGTCGTGCCGGAGGTCCAGTAGATCCAGCGGACCGACGTGCCTTCGGCGGGCGGGGCGGGGAGGGTGTCCGGGTCGCCGTCGGGGAGGTCGTCGTACGCCTCGAAGATGCCCTTGGCGCCCAGCCGGCGTGCCATCTCGGTGTGGTCGAAGCCGCGCCAGACGCCCGGCACCGCGAAGAACTCCGCCTTGGACTCGCGCAGCGCGAAGCCGACCTCGCGGTCCCGGTAGAAGGGGATGACGGGTGACTGCACGGCGCCCAGGCGGGCCAGGGCGAAGGTCAGGACGGCGGTTTCGAGGCGGGTGGGCAGCTGCCAGGCGACGACCGTGCCGGGGCGCACGCCCATGTCGTACAGGCCGGCCGCCGTGCGCTCGGCACGCGCGCGCAGGCCGTCGAAGGTGAGGACGCGGTCCTCCTGGAGGAGGACGGGGCGGTCGGGGGTGAGGCGGGCGCGGCGGGAGAGCAACTCCCACAGCGTGCGGGAGGAACTCAGGGTGTGCGGAGTCTCCTGCATGTCGGCCCCCTCCGGAGAGTCGTTCACGTCGGCCCCCTCCTTGGCTGACGAACCGTCAGGTGCCATGCTATCTGACGACCCATCAGATAGAGCCAGACAGACCTATCGGATTCGTACGGTCCGGCGGAGGCCAGCCATGCACATGGACACCGAACTGCCCCGCATCATCAGCGTCGACGACCACGTGATCGAACCGGCGCACCTCTTCGACACCTGGCTGCCGGCGAAGTACCGCGACCGGGGACCCCAGCCGCTCACCGCCGGGATCGGTGAACTCGCCTACGTCGGCGGCAAGTACCAGATCACCATGGACCCCGACGGCCCGCCCACCGACTGGTGGGTCTACGAGGACCTGAAGTTCCCGTACAAGCGCAACATCGCCGCCGTCGGCTTCGACCGCGACGAGATGACGCTGGAGGGGATCACGAGAGAAGAGATGCGGCGCGGCTGCTGGGACCCGAAGGCCCGGCTCGCGGACATGGACCTCAACCATGTCGAGGCGTCCCTCTGCTTCCCCTCCTTCCCCCGCTTCTGCGGGCAGACCTTCGCCGAGGCGCACGACAAGGAGGTCGCACTGGCCTGCGTGCGCGCCTACAACGACTGGATGGTTGAGGAGTGGTGCGGCGACAGCGGCGGCCGGCTCATCCCGCTCTGTCTGATCCCGCTGTGGGACATCGAGCTGGCGGTCGCCGAGATCAGGCGGAACGCGGCGCGCGGCGTGAAGGCCGTCACCTTCTCCGAGATCCCCACCCACCTCGGTCTGCCGTCCATCCACTCCGGCTACTGGGACCCCTTCTTCGCGGTCTGCCAGGACACCGGCACGGTCGTCAACATGCACATCGGCAGCAGCTCGCAGATGCCGGCCGCGTCCCCCGACGCCCCGCCCGCCGTCCAGGCGTCACTCAGCTTCAACAACGCCATGGCCTCGATGATGGACTTCCTCTTCAGCGGGGTGCTGGTGAAGTTCCCCCGGCTCAAACTCGCCTACTCCGAGGGCCAGATGGGCTGGATCCCGTACGCCCTGGAGCGCGCCGACGACGTCTGGGAGGAGCACCGCGCCTGGGGCGGGGTGCGGGATCTGATCCCCGAGCCGCCGTCGACGTACTACTACCGGCAGATCTTCTGCTGCTTCTTCCGCGACAAGCACGGTGTCGCCTCACTGGACGTCGTCGGCCGCGACAACGCCACCTTCGAGACCGACTACCCGCACGTCGACTCGACCTTCCCGCACACCAAGGAGGTCGCCCTGGAGCATGTGAAGGGCCTCGACGACGAGACGGTCCACAAGCTGATGCGCGGGAACGCGATCCGCATGCTGGACCTGGACCTCGACCGGTAATGGAACTCGGCTGCACGCCCGAGGAGGAGGACTTCCGGGCACGGCTGCGGGAGTGGCTCGGCAAGGTGCTGCCCACCCTCCCGCCCAAGCCGTCGCCCGAGGACTGGCCCGGGCGCCGCGCCTACGACCTCGGCTGGCAGCGGATGCTGTACGACGCCGGGTACGGGGACGTCCACTGGGGTGCCTCGCCGACCGTACGGATGATCTTCCTGGAGGAGACGGAGAAGGCGGGCGCACCCTATGTGGGCGCTAACTTCGTCGGTCTGCTGCACGCCGGGCCGACCATCGCCGCCGAGGGCACGGCCGAGCAGCGGGCGCGCTGGCTGCCGCCGATCCTGCGCGGCGAGCAGGTCTGGTGCCAGGGCTTCAGCGAACCGGACGCCGGGTCCGACCTCGCGTCCCTGCGGACCCGGGCCCGCAGGGAGGGCGACGTCTACGTCGTCTCCGGGTCGAAGATCTGGACCTCGCACGCAGAAGTCGCCGACTGGTGCGAGCTGTTGGTACGGACCGACCCGGACGCCGCCCCGAGACACCGGGGCATCACCTGGCTCGCGATGCCCATGGACGCGCCGGGCATCACCGTACGGCCGCTGCGCACACTCGCCGGGTCGGCCGAGTTCGCCGAGGTGTTCCTCGACGAGGTGCCGGTGCCGGTCGGCAACCGGGTCGGCGAGGAGAACGACGGCTGGCGCGTGACCATGGTGACCCTCTCCTTCGAGCGCGGCACGGCCTTCGTGGGCGAGGTCGTCGCCTGCCGCCGGGTGCTCGTCGAACTGGCGGCCGAGGCCCGGCGCAACGGCCGCTGGGACGATCCGGCGCTGCGGCGCCGGCTGGGCAGGCTCAACGCCGAGTTCCGGGCGCTGTGGCGGCTCACGCAGTGGAATGTCAGCGCGGAGAGCGGCCGCCCGGGGGCGGGGGCCTCGGTCTTCAAGCTGCGGTACTCGCACGCCCGTCAGGACCTGTACGACACCGCCGCCGAGGTCCTCGGCGACGACGCGCTCGATCTGGACCGGCCGTGGGTGCTCGACCGGCTGTCCTCGCTGTCGTACACCATCGCCGCCGGGACGTCGCAGATCCAGCGCACGATCGTGGCGGAGCGGGTCCTTGGACTGCCGAAGGGACGGTAGGGCAGGTGCGTTTCCAACTCACGGAGGACCAGCGGGCCTTGCGGGCCGGGGTACGGGAGATGCTGGGCCGGTGCTTCGACGCGGGCGCGCTGCGGGCCGCGCTTGCCGGGCCGGCCCGGCTGGACCGGGGGCTGTGGCGGGAGCTGGGTGACGCGGGGTTCTTCGCGCTGCGGCTGCCGGAGGAGGCGGGCGGGGTCGGGCTCGGGCTGCCGGAGGCGGTCCTTGTTTTCGAGGAGGCGGGGCGGGTGCTGTTGCCGGGGCCGCTGGTGGCCACGCATCTGGCGGCGGGGAAAGTGGCGGGGGCTGCCGAGGGGGAGACGGTGGTGACGGTGGTGGACGGGGGGTTGGTGGAGTGGCTGGAGGAGGCGGATGTGGTGGTCGGGTGTGCGGGCTGGTGTGGCGCCGGGGGCGGAGCTGCGCGGGTGGGTGGCAGCGGAGCGGACTCCGGCACGACTGCCCGCAGCGGAGCGGAGCCACTTCGGTCGGTTGATCCCTTGACGCCCCTGCACCGGGTGCCGTGTGGGTCCGACAGCGATGCTGACCCCGTTGCCGTGCTGCTCACCGCTGCCGAGCAGCTTGGTTCGGCTGGGCGGGTGTGTGAGTTGGCGGTGGGGCATGCGCGGGTGCGGGAGCAGTTCGGGCGGGCTGTCGGGGCGTTCCAGGCCGTTCAGCATCTCTGCGCCGATCTGTTCGCGCGGGTGGAGATGGCTCGTGTCGCGGTGTACGCGGCTGCCGTGACCGGCGATCCGGTCGACATCGCCGCGGCCCGGCTGCTGGCCGACGAGGCGGCGGTGCGGGGTGCGCGGGACTGTGTCCAGGTGCACGGCGGGATGGGGTTCACCTGGGAGGCGGAGATCCATCTGCATCTGAAGCGGGCTTGGGTGCGCACCAGGCGTGCGGGGGGCAGCACGGAGAGTGAGGAGGCGCTCGCGGAGGATCTCGTGCGCCCCGGCGGCGGATGGGGCGCCTAGGGCGCTGGGCTGGGGTGGCCGGGAAGCGGAAGCGAGCCGGGGCCAAAGCTGTCGCGGATTGTGGCAAATCCGATCTCACGGAGAGTCACGATCCGCCGATATGGGGTTGTGTCCTTCACCCGCCCCGTCACGCCCCGGAGTCGGGGAGTGGCTCCGGTACCTTCGTGGGATGCGAGTGGTTCCCGGTGCGTGCCATACCGGTGTTGCCTGTTCGACTCCCCCTGGAGGGCGTCGCACAGTATGCCGCACGGGTACTCCTTCGCGCTGGAATATGCCCGAAGCGCTTGTTGAGGTGACTCAACGTCAACCAAGCTGTGTGGCAAGGGATTCACGGTCCGTCACGCTGCCTCTGTGCGTTGTTCCGGGCATGCGGAAAATGGCTACGATCGTGGCCCTCGTCGTCATGGTGTTCGCATGTCACGCGTGGTCCGTGTGGCGTGCGCCCGTGTGTCCGCCGGTTCGGATGGTGTGAGCGGTGCAGGTGCTTCAAGTGCAGCTGGAGATCCGGCCCGACCCCGCTGAGGTGGGTCGCGCCCGGAAGTGGGCCCGTGCGCGCCTGGCCAGGTCCGGGATGGGCGACGACGAGCCGCTCGCCGAGACATTGGCGCTGCTCGTCTCCGAGCTCGTCACCAACGCCGTGGTGCACACAGGTCGTCCGGCCGTGCTGCAGCTGTGCCTGCCGGTGCTGCCGCCGGACCCGGCGGCCGGGCCGGTCACCGTCCGTCTGGAGGTGACCGACCGCAGCAAGCGGGTGCCGGTTCCCCGGTGCGCGACCGGCGAGGCGACCGGCGGCCGGGGCCTCGCCCTGGTCGACGGCCTCGCGGACCGCTGGGGGTGGAACGTCGAGGGCGCGGGCAAGCGCATCTGGTGCGAACTCGACCGCTGCGGCGCGTCCGGCGCGTCCGGCCCGTCCGGGGCAGCCACGGCGGACGGCGGCAGCGTGGGGCGCCCGGAGGCGGCGTACGGGTCGTACCCGTCATACGAGGGGTGCGAGGAGTACGAGGGCCTCGCCTGCGAGGCGGTGTGACGGACCCGGCGCGTGGGTCGCAGAAAGCGCTGTCAGGCCGTCAGGGGACCGGTTGCGTGCGCCCGGATGTGCTTCCGTGCGCGCCCATCGCAAAACGGGCTTAAGTAATAAAACCCCGATCGGGTGTTGACGTGTCGTGTCCGTTTGATCACGCTTGTGGTCAGCGATTCGCCGCGAGGGGACGACGAGGGTTCCGGTGACGGGTGCCCTCGCCGAGTGTGGGTCGTGAATTCGGCGGCCGTTCTCCGTCAGGGCCGAGGGGGAACCGGGGGGACGCCGAAGCCGGTTGGCGGCGCGCGGTGCCGTGCTCGGGGCGGGCGCGGCGCGCCGCCAACCGGAGTTGCCCGACGGAGTTGCCCGACGGAGCTGCCTGAACGGAGCTGCCTGAACGGGGCTGCCTAGAGGATCGCCACCGGGGCCACCGGGCTCCCCGTGCCGCCGACGAACGGCTCGGGCATCGCCGACAGCAGGAACGCGTACCGTCCGGTTTCTCCACAGGCTGTGGACAACTCTTCGAGATTCCAGTTCTGGCCCTGCATCATGCCCATCTCGACCAGATCCAGGGCGTGCACCGGCAGCCACAGGTCCTCGATCTCCGGCGGGAAGATCTCGAAGGTCAGTGTGTCGTTGGCGACCGCCGCGACATCGCGCGCGTGGAACCACTCCGGGGTGCGGACCGACAGACCGGGGGAGGGGTGGCCGTAAGCGTGCTTGTCACCCGCCAGGTACTGCTGGACCTGACCGGTCCGTACGAGCACGACGTCCCCGGCGCGAACCCGTGTCCCGGCGAGCTCCTCGGCCGCGTCCAGGTCCTCCGGGGTGACCGCGTGGCCCCCGGGCAGCCGGTCCAGGCCGTGCACGCGGGCCACGTCCAGCAGCACCCCGCGCGAGACGATGTGGCGCGGCTTGTCGATGCCGGCGAACTCCGCGCCCGCGTGCGCGGTGATGCTGTGCGCCGGGCGGCCGTTGTAGAGCCGGCCGGAGTGGGAGGCATGGCTGAGGGCGTCCCAGTGGGTGCCCGCCTGGAGTCCCATGGTCACGGCATCGTCGTTGCACGCGACCGTTCCCGGGCCGAACAGCTCCTGGTTGAGCTGGACCATGGCGTGCAGGGGGTTGACCCGGCCCGGGATCATGCCTGTCTGCACGCCGTCCTCCTTCAGGGGCAGGGCCAGGGGGACCCGGCGGCCGGTGCGGATTTCGGCCGCCGCGCCCCGTACCACCTCGTCGGTGATCAGGTTCAGCGTGCCGATCTCGTCGTCGGCTCCCCAGCGCCCCCAGTTGTTGACGCGCTTGGCGATGTCGTGGAACTCGGCCGGAAGTGCCATCCGGTGCCTCCCCGGGGCTTGTCCTCGCCCGTCTGACGGGACATAAAATCTAACGGTCCGTCAGAAACTGCGGGAAGGGGCCGGACGTGGGGAACTTCTTGGCCGGCAAGGTCGTGGCCGTGACGGGGGCGGGGCGCGGCATCGGACGGGCGGTGGCCCTCGCGGCGGCCGCGGAAGGCGCGCGGGTCGTCGTCAACGACTACGGGGTGGCCGTGGACGGGGGGTCGCCGTCGAGCGAGGTCGCCGAAGCGGTGGTGAAGGAGATCGAGGCGGGCGGCGGTGAGGCCGTCGCGGTCGCCGACGACATCTCGACGATGGCGGGCGGGCAGCGGGTCGTGGACACGGCCGTGTCGTCGTACGGGCGGATCGACGGGGTGGTGTGCGTCGCCGGGATCCTGCGCGAACGCATGCTGTTCAACATGACCGAGGAGGAGTGGGACCCGGTCGTCGCCACGCATCTGAAGGGGACCTTCACGGTGTTCCGGGCCGCGTCCGCGGTGATGCGGGCCCAGCGGTCGGGGACGCTGATCGGGTTCACCAGCGGAAACCACCAGGGGTCGTACTCGCAGGCCAACTACAGCGCCGCGAAGGGCGGGATCATCTCGCTCGTACGGAGCGCCGCGCTGGGCCTGAACAAGTACGGGGTGACGGCGAACGCGGTGGCTCCTGTCGCCCGTACGCGGATGTCGGCGAAGGTGCCGGTCGAGCTGGCGGAGATCGGTGAGCCGGAGGATGTGGCGGCGATGGTGGTGTATCTGCTGTCGGAGCGGGCTCGGGGGGTCACCGGGCAGGTGTACACGGTTGCGGGGGCCAAGATCGCGGTGTGGGCTCAGCCGCGGGAACTGAGGGCCGTCCACGGGGAGGGTGTGTGGACCCCTGAGCGGATTGCTGAGGTTCTGCCGGGGTCGGTCGGGGTGGACCCTATGCCGTTGTTGAGGTCGGAGACGGGCGCCCCATAGCTCGGGGTGGCTTGTGGTTCGGCGGGTGCGGGTGAGTTGTGGCTGGTCGCGCAGTTCCCCGCGCCCCTCGGTAGGTCCCGCTGGCCTGCGTTGTGAGGAGAACCCTGTGGACTTTGGGTTTGCGGCTGAGGACGACGTGTTCCGTGCGGAGGTGCGGGGCTGGCTCTCCGCCCATGTCCGGCCCGGGCAGGACCGTCGGGAATGGGAGCGGGTGCTCGGCGCCGCCGGGTGGATCGGGATCGGGTGGCGGGAGGGCGGGTACGGAAATCGGGTCGCCTCTCTCATCCAGCAGGTCGTCTGGGCCGAGGAGTACGCGCGGTCGGGGGCGCCGGGGCGGTCCGGGCACATCGGGGAGAATCTGCTCGCCCCGACCCTCCTGGTCCACGGTACGGACGAGCAGAAGTCCCGTTTCCTGCCGCCGATCGCCGCCGGGGAGGAGCTGTGGTGCCAGGGGTACAGCGAGCCCGGGGCGGGGTCCGACCTGGCCGGGGTGCGGACGCGGGGGGAGCGGGGAGCGGACGGGCGGTATCGCGTCACCGGGCAGAAGATCTGGACCTCGCTCGCCCACGAGGCCGACTGGTGCTTTGTGCTGGCCCGTACCGAGGCGGGGTCGCGACGCCACCACGGGCTGACCTTTCTGCTCGTACCGATGGATCAGCCGGGTCGGGTGGAGGTGCGGCCGATTCGGCAGATGACCGGGACGAGTGAGTTCAACGAGGTGTTCTTCGACGGGGCACGGGCCGAGGAGTGCGTGGGGGCAGAGGGGGAGGGATGGCGGGTCGCGATGAGTCTGCTCGGGTTCGAGCGGGGGGTGTCGACGCTGGCCCAGCAGATCGGTTTCGCGGCGGAGTTGGGGCGGGTGGTGGAGACGGCCGCGAAGACGGGGGCCGTCGAGGACCCCGCAGTACGCGCGGAACTGGTCTGTCTGTGGGCGGAGTTGCGGACGATGCGGTGGAACGCCCTGCGGACGCTCGGGGGTTCGGCCGGGCTCGGTGCGCCCAGTGTGGCCAAGTTGCTGTGGGGCGGGTGGCATCAGCGGCTCGGGGAGGTGGCGGTGCGGGTACGGGGCGCCGCGGCGGGGGCCGGGCCGGCGGACTGGGGGCCCTGCACACCGTACGAACTCGACGATGTGCAACGGCAGTTCCTGTTCTCGCGGGCCGACACCATCTACGGCGGCTCGGACCAGATCCAGCGCACGATCATCGCCGAGCGGGTGCTCGGTCTGCCCAGACAGCCCAGGGGATAGGGGAGTGGCCGCGATGCGAGGTGTGGTGTTCGACGGGAAGCGGGTCGAGGTCGTCGACGACCTGGAGGTACGGGAGCCCGGGCCCGGGGAGGTGCTGGTGGCCGTGACCGCGGCCGGGCTGTGTCACAGCGATCTGTCCGTCGTCGACGGAACCATTCCCTTCCCGGCGCCGGTGGTGCTCGGGCACGAGGGGGCGGGCGTCGTGGCGGCTGTGGGGGACGGGGTGACCCATGTGGCGGTCGGTGACCACGTCGCCCTGTCCACCCTCGCCAACTGCGGGACCTGCGCCGAGTGCGACCGGGGCCGGCCGACCATGTGCCGACGGTCCATCGGGCGGCCGCAGCGGCCCTTCAGCCGGGCGGGGCGGCCGGTGTACCAGTTCGCGGCCAACTCCGCCTTCGCCGAGCGGACCGTCGTGAAGGGCGTGCAGGCGGTGCGCATTCCGCGGGAGATCCCGCCCGCGTCCGCCGCGCTGATCGGGTGCGGGGTGCTGACGGGGGTGGGAGCCGTGCTCAACCGGGCGCGGGTCGATCGCGGGGAGAGCGTCGTCGTCATCGGGACGGGCGGGATCGGGCTCAACGTCCTCCAGGGGGCGCGCATCGCCGGGGCCCTCCGCATCGTCGCCGTCGACACCAACCCGGCGAAGGCGGAGGCCGCCCGGCGGTTCGGCGCCACGGACTTCCTGACCTCGGTCGACGCGGTGCGGGAGCTCCTCCCGGACGGCGCCGACCACGTCTTCGAGTGCGTCGGGCGGGTCGAGCTGATCCGCGCCGCCATCGACCTGCTCGGCCGGCACGGGCAGGCCGTGCTGCTCGGCGTGCCGGCCGCCCGCGCCGAGGCGACCTTCCAGGTCTCCTCCCTCTTCCTGGACAAGTCCATCCTCGGCTGCCGCTACGGCTCCTCCCGACCCCAACGTGACATCGCCCTCTACACCGACCTCTACCGGGCCGGGCGGCTCCTCCTGGACGAACTGGTCACTGCGACCTACCCGGTCGAGGACTTCGCGAAGGCACGGGCCGACGCGGAGGCGGGGCGGGTGGCGCGGGCGGTGCTCACGTTCTG
The DNA here is from genome assembly GCF_044391385.1 of Streptomyces sp. NPDC018693. NCBI lineage: Bacteria > Bacillati > Actinomycetota > Actinomycetes > Kitasatosporales > Streptomycetaceae > Streptomyces > Streptomyces sp. NPDC018693. The sequence goes on from NZ_JBIRZZ010000009.1 coordinate 171,023, forward strand.
ATCCGGCCGGTGCTCACCTTCCACGGGCGCTGGTGTTCACGTCGCCCGCTCCACCGGCAGCCACAGCTCGGCGTCGCCCTCGGTGCCGTCCGGGGACAGGCGGATGCGCAGGAGTTCGGGGCCGGGGCGGCTGCGATGTGATCACTACGCCAGGCGGCACGCGTCCGCCCGGACCCGACATCCTGTGCCCGATCGGGTCGGGTGAACGGCTTCCTGAGCTTCCGGAGTCTTCCTATCTGACGCACCGTCAGCTTCAATGGTGGATGTGATGGGACACGCAGGAGCCGCAGCCGCCGCCGTTCGCCATCTCAGGTCGGCACCGCCGGTCGAGGCGCTGCCGCGCCCGGAGCTGAGGTGTGTCGGGGAGCATGAGCGGGCGCCCCTCGACCAGGGCGAGTTCCGCCGCGTCCTGGGCCACTTCGCGACCGGCGTCACCGTGATCACCGCACCCGCCGTCGAGGACGAGGCCGAGGGCTCCCCGGCCGGCTTCGCCTGCCAGTCCTTCTCCTCCCTCTCCCTCGACCCACCCCTCGTCGCCTTCATGGTCGGCCGTACGTCGACGACGTGGCCGCGGATCGCCGGCGCGGGCGTCTTCTGCGTGAACGTGCTCGGCGCCGAGCAGGGCGAACTGTGCAGGGCGTTCGCCCGCAGCGGCACGGACAAGTTCGCGGGCGTCCCGTACGACCCCGCACCCATGTCCGGTTCACCCCGCCTGACCGGGGCGCTCGCCTGGATCGACTGCACGATCCACGCCGTCCACACGGGCGGCGATCACCTCATCGTCGTAGGACGGGTGGACGCACTCGGAACGGCCGCCACCGAGGACGGCGACAGCCCGCTGATCTTCCACCGTGGGCGGTTCCGGCAGCTGCACTGAAGCGAGAGTGGTGCGTATGCCTCACCGGAGCCGGGGCTGACCTGGGCCTTTCGCCCGGTTTCGTGGAACAGTCGCTCCAATCGCTCCAATCGCTCCAACCGCTCCCTGATAGTCACGCCGGGACTGCCGGCCGCCGCCGGATTGCCAGCGCCATGAGGGCCGCCGCCGCGCACAGGGCGCCCGAGGCGTACCAGACGACGTCGTACGAGCCGAAGACGTCCCGGGCCACGCCGCCGAGGAAGGCGACCAGGGCCGCGCCCACCTGGTGGGAGGCCAGTACCCAGCCGAAGACGATGGCGCTGTCGTCGCCGTACTGCTCGCGGCACAGGGCGAGGGTGGGCGGGACGGTGGCGACCCAGTCCAGGCCGTAGAAGACGATGAAGAAGATCATCGGGGGGTGGACGGCCGGGGCCAGCAGGATCGGGAGGAAGAGGAGCGAGACGCCCCGGAGCGCGTAGTAGATCGCCAGCAGGCGGCGCGGTTCGAAGCGGTCCGTGAACCAGCCGGAGGCGATCGTGCCGACGACGTCGAACACGCCGATCACCGCGAGCAGTGAGGCCGCCGCCGTCACCGGCATGTGGTGGTCGTGCGCGGCCGGCACGAAGTGGGTCTGGATCAGGCCGTTCGTGGAGGCGCCGCAGATCGCGAAGGTGCCGGCCAGCAGCCAGAAGGGGCCGGTGCGGACCGCCGACAGCAGCACCTTCACCGCGCGGCGCGCAGCGCCCGGCACCGGCGCCGGCTTCGGTACGAACTCCTCCGACCCGTACGGCTTCAGGCCGACGTCCGCCGGGTGGTCCCGCAGCAGCAGCCATACGAAGGGGACCACCGCGAGCGCGGCCAGCGCGACCGTCACCGCCGCCGGACGCCAGTCGTGCCGGGTGACCAGCCATGACAGCAGCGGCAGGAAGATCAGCTGCCCGGAGGCGGACGCGGCCGTCAGGATGCCGCTGACCAGGCCGCGGCGCTCGGTGAACCAGCGGTTGGTGACCGTCGCCGCGAAGGCCAGCGCCATCGAGCCCGAGCCCAGGCCCACCAGCAGGCCCCAGCACAGCATCAGCTGCCAGGCCGACGTCATCCACACGGTCGCGCCCGAGCCGACCGCGATCACCGTCAGGGCGACGGCCACCACGCGGCGAATGCCGAAGCGGTCCATCAGCGCGGCCGCGAAGGGCGCGGTGAGCCCGTACAGCGCCAGATTGACCGAGACGGCCGCGCCGATCGTGCCGCGCGACCAGTCGAACTCCCTGTGCAGGGGGTCGATGAGCAGGCCGGGCAGCGAGCGGAAGGCGGCCGCGCCGATGATCGTGACGAAGGTGACGGCGGCGACGAACCACGCGCGGTGGATGCGGATCCGATTCGCCCGCCGTTCCTCCACGGCTGCTACGGCTGCTACGGCTGTCGGTGTTTCGCTTGTCTGGGTCACGTCATAGAGCTTCGGGCCCCGGGCCGGTTCCCCTCGACTGGCCCGAAGGACAGCCTTCGCTAGGATCGGGCCATGAGCAGTGAGCCGGAGCCGGACTTCCGCCCCCACCGCGTCGCCGTCCTCGCCCTGGACGGCCTGCTCCCCTTCGAACTGGGCATCCCGCACCGCATCTTCGGCCGACCCAGGGACGCGCGGCGGCGGCGCCTGTACGAGGTCGTCACCTGCTCGGTCCGCCCGCCCGGCCCGGTCGAGACGGACGCCGACTTCGACATCCACGTCGCCCACGGCCCCGAGGTCCTCGCCACCGCCGACACGGTGATCGTCCCGGCGTCGTACGAGATGGGCCCGGTCTACGAGCAGGGCGTCCTCACCGACGAACTGGCCGCCGCCCTCGCCCACATCCGCCCCGGCACCCGCCTCGCCTCCATCTGCACCGGCGTCTACGTCCTCGCCGCAGCCGGCTGTCTCGACGGCCGCCCCGCCACCACCCACTGGGCCGACGCCGAGCGCCTCCAGCGGCTCTTCCCGAAGATCGACGTCGACCCGGACGTGCTGTTCATCGACGACGGCGACGTCCTCACCTCGGCGGGCGTCGCGGCCGGCCTCGATCTGTGCCTGCACATCGTCCGCCGGGACCACGGCACCGCCGTCGCCAACGAGGTCGCCCGCCGCACGGTCGTACCGCCACACCGCGACGGCGGCCAGGCGCAGTACATCGAACGGCCCGTGCCCGACCCGCAGCAGTCCAGTACGACGGCCGCGCGCGCCTGGGCGCTGGGCCGCCTGCACGAGCCGATCCAGCTGCGCGACATGGCCGCCCAGGAGTCCATGTCCGTACGGACCTTCACGCGCCGCTTCCGCGAGGAGGCCGGCGTCAGCCCCGGCCAGTGGCTCACCCAGCAGCGCGTGGAACGCGCCCGCCACCTCCTGGAGTCCACCGACCTGTCCGTCGACCAGGTGGCCCGCACCGCGGGCTTCGGCACCGCCCAGTCGATGCGACAGCACCTCCAGACCGCGCTGGGGGTGACACCCACGGCGTACCGGCGCACGTTCCGCAGCGGCACCGGCGCTGTCAGAGGCTGAGCATCGGCACGTCAGTCGTCCCCTCGTCCGGCTGTCCTCGTGGTGAGCGACCGCGCGGACAGTTCGACAACCACCTCGTCCGCCTCGACGGCTGATGTCGTCCGGAAGCCCAGGGACGCGTACAGCTCACCGGCCACCGTGTTGTCCGGGTGGTACGACAGGCGAAGCACCTGGCAGTCCGCACGGTCCGCCAGCCATCCCATGAGGGTGCGTGCCGCCGCCCGCCCGAGTCCCCTGCCCTGCTCGGCGGCGTCGATCAGCATGCCGCCGATCCAGTGCGAGCCGTCGTCGTCGCGGCCCCACATGACGTGTCCCACCACCGAGTCGTCGGCGTAGACGGCGAGTGAGTGCCACACGCCTTCCCGCATCGACAGCAGCAGGTAGCGGGCCGCGAGGGCCGGCGCGAACCTGCGCTGGTCATCGCGTGGAGCGACGTCCGCGACGGCCCGCCAGTTGTCGTCGTCCACCTCCCGCAGAGCGACGCGTCGTCCGGAACGGTCCAGAAATCCCAGAGTGATCACAGGGGCAGGCTAGGAATCCGTCGACCGGTCGGCCAACCCGTTTACCTTCTGTCCTCCGTCTTCCGATCCGCCGTACATGGTCAACTGCCCCGGAACTCCGGCGCCCTTCGCTCCGCGAAGGCGCGCAGGCCCTCGCGGGCGTCTGTCGTTGTCATGTTGATCTCCTGGGCGGCGGCTTCGGCGGCGAAGGCGGTGGTGCGGTCGGTGTCGAGGGAGGTGTTGACGAGGTGTTTGGTGAGGGCGAGGGCACGGGTGGGGGCGGTGGCGAGGCGGGTCGACCATGCGTGGGTGGTTGTGGGCAGTTCGGCGTCGGGGACGGCGCGGTTGATCAGGCCCAGGCGTTCGGCGTCGGGGGCGGTGAGGGGGTCGCCGAAGAAGAGGAGTTCCTTCGCGCGGTGCGGGCCGAGGATGCGGGGCAGCAGGTAGGCGCCGCCCGCGTCGGGGACCAGGCCCCGGCGTACGAAGACCTCGATGAAGCGGGCCGACTCGGCGGCCAGGACCAGGTCGCAGGCGAACGCGAGGTGGGCGCCGAGGCCCGCCGCCGTGCCGTTGACCGCCGCGATCACCGGCTTCTCGCAGTCCAGGACGGCGGATATCAGGCGCTGGGCGCCGAGGCGGAGGGTACGGGACACATCACCGGCCACGCGTTCCCCCACCGGCCCCCCGCCCCGCAGGTCCGCCCCCGCGCAGAAGCCCCGACCGGTCCCGGTGAGGACGACCGCACGTACGGCCGGGTCGGCGGAAGCCGTCGCCAGCAGGTCGATCAGGTGGTCGCGCAGGGCCGGGGTGAGGGCGTTGAGGGCCTCGGGGCGGTTGAGTGTGATGTGGGTGACTCCGCCGTCGGTGGTGGTCCGGATCCCAGGTGTCATCGGCAGACCGCCAGCGCGTCCAGGGCCACCGCGCCCTGTCCCCGGGGCAGGACCATCAGCGGGTTGATGTCCAACTCGGCTAGCCTGCCGTCCAGTTCGAGGGCCATGCGCTGCACCCGCAGGACGACCTCCACCAGCGCCTCCACGTCGGCCGGGGGACGCCCCCGGACGCCGTCCAGGAGGGCGCGGCCGCGCAGGTCGGCGAGCATGTCCCGCGCCTGGTCCTCACCGAACGGCGGTACGCGTACGGCCGTGTCGTGCAGGACCTCCACCAGGACGCCGCCGAGGCCGACGGTCACGGTCGGGCCGAACAGGTCGTCCTGGGCGACCCCGACCACCATCTCCACGCCCGCCTCCACCATCTGGCACACCAGGACGCCGTCCAGCGTCACGTCCTCGTAGCGGGCGATGTCGGTCAACTCCCGGTACGCGTCGCGGACTTGGCTGGCGGATGTCAGGCCGACCCTGACCAGGCCGAGTTCGGTCTTGTGGGCGATCCGGGCGCCGGACGCCTTCATCACCACCGGGTAGCCCACCAGTCCCGCCGCCCGTACGGCCGCCGCCGCGCTGGTCACCAGCTGCTCGCGGGGCACGCGGATGCCGTACGCCCGCAGGAGCTGCTTGGCCGCGTGCTCGCTGAGCTGGTGGCCGGGGCGCAGCAGGTCGTGGACCTTGCGCAGGGAGGGGGAGGGGGTGCGGGGGGCCTGGTCGAAGGGGGAGCGGTACGAGCGTACGAAGCTGTGGTGGGCCAGATGGGCGCGGACCGCCGTCAGGCAGTTCGCGACCGTGCGGAAGGTGGCGATCCGGGAGGAGCCGAGGAGGACGTCCCGGTAGGCGGGTTCGGTGCCGACGGGGGAGCCCCAGATGACGCAGACCAGCTTGTCCGTGTGCTCCGCCGCGTCCACCAGGTCCTGGACCAGCCTGTCGCTGAGCGGTGGGAACGGGCCGGTGATCGGGCAGATCAGGACGCCGACGGCCGGGTCGTCGAGGATCGCGTCGATGATCCGCCGGCCGCGCCAGTCGCCCACCGGGTGGCCGCCGTTGTCGATCGGGTTGGCCACGTTCAGGTACTCGGGGATCCACTGGTGCAGCTCCGCCTGCCGGGCCGCGGACAGGGTCGGCAGGTGCAGGCCCGCCGCCGTGGCCAGGTCGGCGACGTGTGCGCCGGTGCCGCCGGAGATGGAGTAGACGGCGACCCCTTCGGCGAGCGGCGGGCGGGCCCGCGCCAACAGGGCCGCGGTGTCCTGGAGTTCGTCGAGGCCGTCGACGCGGATCACGCCGTACTGGCGCATCGCCGCGTCGATCACGTCGTCGGCGCCGGTCAGCTTGCCGGTGTGGGAGGCGGCCGTGCGGGTGCCGGTCTCGGTGCGGCCCACCTTGACCGCGACGACCGGCACCCCGCGCCGGGCGGCCCGGTCGGCGGCGAGCAGGAAGGCGCGGCCGTCCTTGAGGCCCTCCACATAGGCGGCGATCGCCCCGACCTCCGGGCGTTCGGCGAAGTAGGAGATGAAGTCGGCGGTCTCCAGGTCGGCCTCGTTGCCGGTCGGCGCCCAGTGGGAGAGGCGTATGCCCAGCTCCTGCAGCGCGAACACCGGGCGGCCCTGGTGGCCGGACTGGGTGATCAGCGCGATCGCCGGGCCGTCCAGGTCGTCCCGGAAGTGCTCGAAGGCGTTGAGGTTGGTGTTGGGGCCGAGCAGGCGCAGTCCGGAGCGGCGTACGGCGGCCGCCAGACGGGCCTGTGCGGCGGCCCCCGCCTCCCCGGTCTCGGCGAAGCCGGACGCGAAGGCGACCGCGAACCTCACCTTCGCCTCGGCGAGTTGCTCGATGACCGGCAGCGGATCGGAGATCAGCAGGACGGCGAGGTCGACCTGCTCGGGCAGGTCGGCGACGGACGGCACGCAGGCTATGCCGAAGACGGAGGCGCGGGTGGGGTGCACGGGGTGCAGCCGGGCCCCCACCCGCTCGGACCAGGCCAGCAGCTGCCTGGTGACCCCGGTGTTCGGCCGCCCCTCGGCGTCCGAGGCGCCGACGACGGCGACGGACCCGGGCCGGAAGAGCCGGTCCAGGTCGGGGACGTCGGCGTACAGCGGCCGCCCGCTGACGTCCAGGTCGTCCACGTCGGCCGGGCGGCCGTGGACGGCGGGTCCGGGCTGTTCGCCGCACGCGATGACGCGGGCCCGGCGGGAGTCGGTGGTGAGGGTGCCGTGGGTTGATCCGAGCATCGGTCCGCCCCGCTCCTGTGTGACTGCCAAGTAAGCTGACGTCGTGTCAGATTAACTGAACTGACTGTCTGTCAGGAATGGCCGTGCACCGAGGAGATGGGGCGGCGAGCGCCGAGGAGATGGGGCCGCGAGCGCCGAGGGGGCGGTCAGAGCAGCCGCGCCCCGCTCCCCCCGCTGTTCCGGGCCACCGCCTTCGCGATCTTCACCGCGTCCATCGCCAGCTCCCGGAACATGCCGCTGATCGGGTTCGTGAAACCGGTGAAGTACAGCCCCGGCGCGCCCTGCGGCGTCCGCGCCCCGTGGACCACCGGCTTCCCCCGCGCGTCCAGCACACCGAGATGCCCGACCAGACCCTCCAGCGCGCGGACGTACCCGGTCGCGGCGATCACCGCGTCCGGCGAGATCCGCGTGCCGTCGGCGAGCAGCACCTTGTCGTCCTCGAACCCCTCGACCGCGCCCACCACCTCGACCCGCCCCCGCCGCACCGCGTCGATCAGCCCGACGTCCTGCACCGGGACCGCCCCCTGCAGCACCCGGGTGTACAGCCCGGTGTCGGGGCGCGGCAGACCGTACGCCGACAGGTCCGGGGTCAGCCGCGACGCCGGCTTCCCGAGCCGGTCGACCAGGCGCACCGGCAGCCGTCGTACGAGGATGCCCGAGTACTGGGCCGCCCAGCCCGCCGTCGAACGGCGCACGATGTGCGGCGCGGTGCGCACCGCCAGACGCACTCGGGACGCCCCGCTCTCCACCAGGTCCACGGCGATCTCGGCCCCCGTGTTGCCGACACCGACGACCAGGACGTCCCGGCCGGCGTACGGGGTGCCGTTGCGGTAGGCGGAGGCGTGCAGCAGCTCGCCGGTGTACGAGTCCCGGCCGGGCCACTCCGGCAGGCGCGGGGTGTGGTTGTAGCCGGTGGCGACGACCACCGCGGCACCGGTCAGCTCCCGCCCGCCGGTGGCGTGCAGCAGCCAGCCCGTGCCGTCGGGGGAGCGCTCGACACGGGAGACCTCGACGCCGGTCACGATCTCCAGGTCGTGGTACTCGGCGTACTTCTCCAGATAGCGCACGACGTTGTCGCGGGAGACCCAGCGGCCGAAGCGGCGCGGCATCGGCAGGCCGGGCAGGGACGACAGCCGGCGGGTGGTGTGCAGGTGCAGCCGGTCGTAGTGGCCACGCCAGGACGCGCCGACCCGGTCGGACTTCTCCAGCACGACGGCCCGTATGCCCCGCGCCCGCAGCGCGTACGCGGCGGCGAGTCCGCCGGGGCCGCCGCCGATGACATAGACGGGGTGGGCGGCGGTGGCGGGTTGGGCGGGGGTGTTCGTTGACGGTGTGGAGTCGGCCATGGTCGGGAGCGTAATCACATGCCGGGTTGATGGGTATCGGTCAAGACCGGAATTGGTTGCGGATTGATCACGGGTGTAGGGGAAGTGAGTGGGTTGTGTGGCGTAGGTCTCCTTGCGCGGGTGCGGACAGCCCGGTGTCGGGGCGATTGTCAGCCCCGCGTGATCTGACGTACCGTCAGATTCATGGACGCTATCTGGCTCGACGGTGCTCAGTGGCTGGCGGTGCTGCGCATAGGGCTCGGCCTGTGGTGGCTGGAGAGCTGGCGGCACAAGGAGAAGAAGAGCTGGTTCGAGGGCGCCGGCATCGCCTGGGCGGCGGACGTGGCGGCGAAGCACCGCTGGAGCGCGGTCCGTTCGGGCTTCGAGGCGGTCGTGAAACCGAGGCCGCGGACGATGGCGTACGTCGTCCTCTACGGCGAGCTGGCGATCGGGCTCGGACTCGTCGCCGGCTTCCTGACGCCGGTGGCGCTGGTCGCGGCACTGGTGCTGAACCTTCTCTACTTCACGCTCATGATCCACGACTGGGCCGAGCAGGGGCAGAACTCGATGATGGCGCTGATCTCGGCGGTCTGCCTGTTCGGGATGGGGTGGCAGACGTGGTCGGTGGACGCCGCCCTGGGATGGTTGTGATGTACGGGCGGTACGACCTCCCCGAGGCCGACGCCTTCACGCGCGCGTACTGGGACGCGGCGGCGGAGGGCCGCCTGCTGATCCGCCGCTGCGACGCATGCGGCCGGGCCCACCACTACCCCCGCGAGTTCTGTCCGCACTGCTGGAGCGAGGACGTCCGCTGGGAGCGGGCGAGCGGCCGGGCGACCCTGTACACCTGGTCGGTCGTCCACCACAACGACCTGCCGCCCTTTTGCGACCGGACGCCGTACGTGGCGGCCGTGGTGGAGCTGGCGGAGGGGCCGCGCATGATGACGGAGGTGGTCGACGGGACGCCGGAGTCCCTGCGGGCGGGCGCGGAGCTGACGGTGGCCTTCCGGGAGGGAGCGCCGGTGTTCCGGCCGTCGGGGGGCCGCGAAACCAGTTCCGCACGCGGTTCGCATCGCCCCGACGGTGCCTGACAGCAGTACGGGCGCTCCACGCCTGAAACGAACGCGGCGACCCTCCGCGTCGCACCACCCGGACGCGATTCCTCCCCGGAGTGAACGCCGGTGCCTCTCGCAGGAAATCAGGTGAAAGCTGGGGACGGGCGAGCTTGAATTCCGGGATGACCTACAGAGCAATCACCAGTACGACGAAGTCCGCCATACCCGAGATCCACGGCGACGGCCTGCGCCTGTGCGCCTGGGACCCGGAGTCCGACACCGACGTGGAAGCCTGGCTGCGGGGCCAGTCCGACCCGGAGTTCAAGCGGTGGAACACGCCGCTGAAGTTCGTCACGGACCCCGCGAGCGCGCGTGAGTCGCTGCGGGCCAGGGCCGAGCAGGCGGAGGAGGGTACGGGGCTGTCGTTCCGTGTCACGGACGCGGAGAGCGGTACGACACTGGGCCACGTCGGCGTGAGCCTGATCAACCCCGTGATGCGCAGCGCCCTGGTCGGATACTGGGTGCTGCCGGAGGCGCGGGGACGAGGCGTGGCGAGCCGCGCCCTCGCCCTGACCACACGGTGGGCGCTGACCGAATTCGGCCTGCACCGGCTGGAGTTGGGCCACGCGCTGGGCCATGAGGCGTCGTGCCGGATCGCGGAGAGGTGCGGCTTTCGCTACGAGGGGACGCTGCGGGGGGCGATGTTCGAGGCGGGGCGGCATGACGCGTTCCAGGACTCGCACCTGCACGCCCGCCTGGCGACCGACCCGGAGCCCGGGGAGAGGGCGTGAGCGCGCCCCGGTGGCACCTCACGGAGGACCTGACGGAGTTCCTCGACCGGGCCGGCGACTTCCTGCGCTCCCGGCCCGCCCTCCACACCGTCCCCCTGACCGTCACGGAGGACCTGCGCAGCCAGGGCACGAGGCGGTACGGCGAGCAGGCGCCCTTCTTCGGCTACCTGCGCGGCGACCGTGCGCAGGTCCGGGCCGCCTGCTTCCGTACGCCCCCCTTCGGGCTCTACGTCACCCCGCTCACCGCCGACGACGCCGACAGCCTCGCCCGCCGCCTGACCGAGGCCGGTCGGGACCTGCCCGGGGTCGCCGGCGACCGGGAGACGGCCGAGGGCTTCGCGCGGGCGTGGCGGCGCAGGACGGGAGCGCCGTTCGGCCTCCACCAGCACCAGCGCCTCTACCGGCTCGGCGACCTCACACCCCCGAGCCCCGCGCCTCCCGGCCGCGCCCGAACGGCCACGGAAGCCGACCGGCCCCAACTGCGCGCGTGGCACGACGACTTCATCGCCGCGATCGGCGAGCCGCCCCGCGACGACGCCGACGCCTGGATCGACGCCCGCCTCTCTCGCGACGGCCTCACCCTCTGGGAGGGGCCGGAGGGCATCCCGGTCGCGATGGCGGGCGTCACGTCGATGGTCGCCGGGCAGATCAGGGTGGCCCCGGTCTACACACCGGCCCAGTGGCGGGGCCGAGGCTACGCGGGCGCCGCGACGGCCGAGGCGTCCCGGGCGGCCCTGGCGGCCGGCGCCTCGGAGGTCCTCCTCTTCACCGACCTCGCCAACCCGACCAGCAACGGCCTGTACCAGCGCCTCGGATACCGGCCGGTGCGGGACTTCGCGGTGTACGACTTCGGCTGAGACCTCCTGCCGGCCAACCCCAACTGTCACCTGCCTATCAAGCGCGGCGTTTCGGCCATCCGTGTCCGCGCGCGAAGCCGTACGGCACCGCGACCCGGCGACACCCACCCCCGGATTCCGGGCCCGCGCGGAGTCCGAAATCGAGCGCGTTCGATTCGCTCACGCCCTCGTTGAGCCTGGCACCGCCGGACCATCCAGGTACGGCGCCGGCTCAAGGAGGACCACAGGTGACCGTGACAGAAGCCGCGCCCGAAGACGACGACGCCGCGGGGACACCGCCCCCGCCACCCCCGGCCGAGCTCAACTACGGCGGAAAGTGGGGCAAGAACCCCCTGGCGGAGGCCAGTTTCCGGAAGATGTGCGCCCGCCTGCCCGCCGTGCTCGGCCGCACCGCCCGCATGGCCTGGGCGGTCGACCGCCCCGCGGTCCTGCTCCTCCTGGTCTGCCAGCTCCTCACCGGTGTCACGGCCGCGGTCGTCCTCGGCTTCACCGCGCAGGCCATGACCCACCTCCTCGGCGCCGGTGCCGTGTCCGAACGCCTGCACGCGGCCCTGCCCGCTCTCACGGCCGTCGCCGCCGCAGCGGCCGCGGGCCGGGTCAGCGGCGCCCTCGCCTCGTACGCCGACGGCAGGATCACGCCCCGCCTGGTCACCGAGGCCGACGTGGCGCTCGTCTCCGCCGTCTGCCGCGTGGAGGTGTCCGCGTACGGCGAGGACGGGTTCGCCGACCGGCAGGAGGCCGCCGAGGTCGGGGTCACCCGCACCACGTACATGGTCAAGGACGCCCAGCGCTTCCTGGCCGCCCTCCTGCGCATGATCGCCGCGGCGGGCGTCATCACCGCCCTGCACGGGCTGATGCTCCCGCTGCTGCTGCTCGCCGTGCTGCCCGCCGGCCTCGGCGCCGTACTGTCCGCCCGCGTCGACTACGAGACCCACTACGCCAACGTCGGCGACCGGCACGTCCGGGGCATGATGCGCTCCTGGGCCACCTACGCGCGCCACGCCGACGAGGTCCGGGCCAACGGCATGACCGGCTACCTCGTCCACTGGTACCGCGCGCTGTCCGAACGCATCGACCGCCGCACCCTCACCGCCGCGCCCCGCATGCTCCGTATCGTCCTGGCGACCTCCGCGCTCGGCGGGGTGTTCCTGCTCCTCACCTGGGCCTGCCTGGCCTGGCTGGCGATGACCGGCCGGATCGCCCTGCCCGTGGCCGCCACGGCGCTCGTGGCCGTCCAGACCACGCTCGGCGCGCTGTCCCAGCTCGTCCAGAACGGCGCGGCCATGTTCCACACGTCCCTCTACCTCGCCGACATGCGCGCCTTCCTCGACACGGCGGCCGAACGCGCCCCGAAGCGAGGCGAGTCGACGATCCCCTCCGACGTCCCCGAGATCGAGCTGGACGACGTCGTCTACCGCTATCCCGGCAAGGCGGACCCCGCCGTCGACGGCGTCTCCCTCACCCTCCGCCGGGGCGAGATCCTGGCCGTCGTCGGCGAGAACGGCTCCGGCAAGTCCACCCTCACCAAGCTGATCACCGGCATCCTCCTCCCCGACAAGGGGCACGTCCGCTGGGCCGGCACCGACCTCGCCTCGGCCGACCCCGACTCCCTGTGGACCCGCACCGCGCTCGTACCCCAGAACTTCGCGTGCTGGCCCCTGCGCGCCCGCGAGAACGTCACCCTCGGCCAGCCGCGCACCTACGACGACACCCCGGTCTGGGAAGCCGTCGACGCGGTCGGCATGCGCGAGCCCATCGAGAAGCTCCCCGACCGCCTGGACACCCTCCTCGCGCGCGAACTCTTCGGCGGCGCCGAACTCTCCGGCGGCCAGTGGCAGCGCCTCGCCTGCGCCCGCGCCCTCTACCGCCGCACCCCGCTGCTCATCCTCGACGAACCGACCTCCCAGATGGACCCGCGCGGCGAACACCAGATCTTCCTCCAGATCAAACGCATCGCCGCCCAGCGCATCACCATCGTCGTCACCCACCAGCTGGAGAACACCCGCCTCGCCGACCGCATCGTCGTCCTCCAGGACGGCCGCATCACGGAACAGGGCACCTACGACGACCTCGCCCAGGCCAACGGCCTCTTCGCGGAGCTGCTGGCCCTCTCGAAGGACCGCTAGCGCCGCGGGCCGCCCACATTGCCGGGCACCGGCAAACAGCAGCCCGAGCCGTCTGCCGTGCCCGGCCGATGAGGGGCCGCCCCCGGAAAGGCATCATGATGAGCCGCGGTCCGGCAGGCAGAGGGAGGGCGAGGCGCGGATGCTGGGGAGTGTCACCGATGCGTTGGGCACGGCCGAGGACGTGCTCTTCGTGGTCCTGGGGCTGGGCTGCGTATGGCTGGGAGCGCGGGCCGTGCTGCGGCCGCGCCGGTCACCGGGGCCGATGATCCAGGGGCCGGTGTGGGCGGTCCGGGCCTGGGGGCTCGGCTATGTCCTGCTGGGGATCTCCCTCACCGGCCAGTCGGTGGCCCTCATGACCGGCGAACAGCTGGACTGGTCGGCGCACGTGATCCGCTGGGCGGCGGGCCCGCTCGTGGTCGGCTCCCTCGTGGCGGCGTATCTGTCCCGGTGGCGGGAGCGCCGTCGGGGCCGCGCCCTGGATGCGGTGGGGCAGGCGTGAACCGGTCCGTGCCCTGGAGCGAGGCGGCGCTCGTGGTCGCCGTCTGCTGGGCGGTCAGCGGTCTGGGATACGGCGTGCAGGCTGCTCTTGATGAGCCGCAGCTGTCCGTCGCGCCCCTCATCGGCATGGGGCTGGTCCACTGGGTCTTCGTACACCACCGCTACTGGCCGGCCGCGCTGACTGCGGGCCTCACGGGGGCCGTCTCGCTGTTCGGGCTCGTCGACCTGCTGCGTCCGGAACTGGGCCGGTACCGCGCGGACGCGCTGGCCACGGCGACCGCGGCGACGGTCGCGCTGCTCGTCTTCACCCTGGTCGGGCGGGCGGGGGGACGCCGTCATGACGCGGCCCGCTGAGCTGGGCGCGGGCCGTCGCCTCCGGCTGCCGGAGGAGCCGGGTGCGGTCCGGCGGAGGACCCTCTGGCACCGGACCTGGGGGCTGTGCGCGGCGCTGCTCGGCGCCGCGATGCTGCTCCTCGGCGGGCTGTTCCTGACCCTCGTACCGGAGCTGATCCAGGACGAGAAGACGTACGGCGCCGCGACCGCGTGCACCGACCGGTCGGCCGCGCACGACGAGTGCCTGCGCCCCTTCGAGGCGACGGTGACCCGCACGGTGATCAAGGACCAGCCCAAGACCTCGGAGTACGAGCTGTATCTGAACGGCCCCGCCCAGGTGCCGGACAGCATTCCCATGGGCGGGCCGGGACCGCTGCTGAAGCGCCTGTCACGCGGGGACCAGGTGACCGTCACCATGTGGCGGGACTACGCGGTCGAGGTGCGCCGGGGGGCCATCGCCCAGAAGACCGCCGACACCCCGGAGGGCGAGCCGGCCTTCACGTGCGCGCTCGGCCTGGCCCTGCTCACCGGCGGCGCGTACGGCCTGTACGCCGGGGGCACGACCCTGCGCGGTGCCCGCCGCCACGCCGAACGGGGCCTGCCCGCCACCCTCCTGACGCGGGGCAAGGAAGCACTCGGAGCGGTCCTGTGCGCGGGCCTGACCCTGATCGTGGGCGACCTCACGAACATACCGGTCATGCTGGCGGCGTGGCTGGCGCTGCTGCCGCTGGTCCGGTGGGCGGTACGTCGCTCCGAGCGCCGGGTGAGAGGACGGCACGCGCGTCCGATCGCGGGCATGTGACTCTGGGCGTCAGAGGAGGTGGTCGGCCTCCCCCGCCTTGATGGCGAGGATGAGGGCACGGAGGGCTTCGTGGGTGTCGGTGAGGGGGGTGTCCTCCTGACCGGCTACGGCGATGTAGGCGTTGCCGGTGGGGTCGGTGCCTATGCGGAAGCAGTTGGCGCCTTCGGCACAGTACGGGTCTTCCCAGGTGATCTCATTCATCGTGGTGTTCCTCAGAAGTCGCTGGCGATGCCGCGCATGAAGTCCCGTGATGCGGCAGGCGGGAGGGATGCCGTCTCCATCCAGTCCAAGTGGGAACGATACTTGTCGAGTTGAGACTGGCCGTGCAGGAATTCGGGTCCGTGTGCGGAGTCAAGTTCGACGGTGTCGAGCTGTGGTACGGACCCTTCGGCGTAGATCACCGCTTGCCCCGCCCCGGGGAAGGCCCCGGCCCGGAAGGGAATCACCCGTACCTCGATGTTCTCCTGCTCGGACACGTCGCAGAGGTGGTCGAGCTGCGCCCGCATCACCTTCGCCCCGCCGAACTCGACGCGCAGGGCGGCCTCGTGCACGTAACCGACGTAGCCGATGGAGTTGTCACGGTGCAGCACATGCTGGCGCTGCATACGGAGGGCCACGCGCAGTTCGACCTCCATGGGTGACAAGGGCGGCAGCGCGGCCGAGAACAAGGCGCGGGCGTACGCGTCGGTCTGAAGCAGGCCGGGTACGTGCATGGCCAGGCCGGCCCGGATCCGCTGCGAATGCCACTCCAGCTCGGCGATGTCCATAAGTGCCGCGGGAAGCTGGCCCCGATATGTGTCCCACCAGCCACGGGTGTTGTCGGCCGCCATGTCGGCGAGCGCGTCGATGTACGCCTGGTCGTGGCAGTCGTAGTTGCAGGCGAGGGTGCGCAGACGTTCCGGCGTGATGACGCGGACACCGGCCTCGATGTTGGAGATCTTCGTCCGGTCGATGCCGAGCAGCCCGGCCGCGTACTCGGTGCTCACCTGCGCCGCGAGACGCATCCTGCGCAGCTCCGCTCCCAGGCGCTTCTGGCGCTGGGTGGGTGTTGCCCTTGGCGGCATGTGTCATTTCCTCCCGTGGTCGCGGCGCCAGTTTGCCGGTTTGCGCAGTGTCGGTCCACTACTTCGGTGGCAATCTCGGTGATTGGGTGGCAATGTTCCACGCGCCTCCTCTACTGTCTGTGACAGATCGACCACAGCTGCGTCACAACGGCCCCGGAAGCGCATCACGCGAGTCCACCCGCGGTCTCCTCCCCTGGGTGGGGCGGGCTCGCGTCAGGGAGACAGGCCACCGGGGCAGCCGATTCCTCCGCTCAATGTCCATGCCCGATCAGGGAGTTGCCGTGCAGATCGACACGACGTCCTGCCAGACACCCAAAGTCGCCCCCACCGACGCCCCGTTCACCCCGGCCGACCCCGAGGCCCTCGCCTACAGCTTCACGCTCCCGGCCGCGCCCCGAAGTCCCGGCATCGCACGCGCAGCCACCCGTACGATCCTCGCGGCACACGGCCTCCCCGAGACGACCGACGCGGTCGTCCAGGTCGTCAGCGAACTGACCGCCTGCGCATGCCGCTTCTCCTCCACGCCGGAGGTCTACGTCTCCCTCCGCTACCGGGACGCAGCCCTCCGCGTCACCCTCTACGACGGCCACCCCCGCCACACCCATCCCCGCCTCGGCGCCGCCTGCCAGACCCACCGACGCCTCACGCTCCGCCTCCTCGACAGGGTCGTCCACGCCTGCCGAGGAGACTGGGGCATCGGCGGCCCCCGAGCCCATCCGACCGGCGGCACCCGAATGTGGGCAGTGCTGCCTCATTCAGGCGCCGCCCACTACACCTGCCCACGTCGACCCCTCAACCCCAGGCGCCACTGAGCCACGCCGCCTACAGCCACGCGGCGCCCACTGAAGTGACCGTTGGGCCGCCCGCTTCCAGGCCAGTGTCGTGTTTCCGCGAGCCGAGTAGAGGGCGCTCCGCCTGGCGGCTCCGTGTCGCCTTCGGCGGGCCTTCGGCCCACCCATGACTCGGCTCGCTCCAGCACGGGTTGGCAGCGAGCGGACGGCCCGGGGAGAGCGGGTGGCCGGGGTTTGCCGCTTGGTTGGGCTGCGTTCTCGGCGGGTTGGGGTGCGCCGCCTCGCCTCGCCTGCCCGCCGGAAGGTGGGCGGCTCACGGCCGGTGGTGGGTACGCGTTGGGTGTTGACGACGCTCCTTGAAAAACGGCTCTTGCCGCAGTTTCATGAGCCCTGGTCAGAAGGGCCGGTAGATCCCCTCGGGGTCATCGTGAGCCCATGCGGCATACTCCTCGAAGCCCAGGTTGCCGGTGCTCAGGTTTGCGTGGACGTCGTGGACCCCTGCGGGAACGGTGCGGAACTCACGGCCGAACTCGGTCAGCTGCTCGTAGTCCTCGTCGTCCACGCACTCCTCCCGCGTCAGCGTGGTGACCGCCAGCAACGCGCGGTTCTCGGCCTGCATGGTTGTCCGGTCGGCGAGGAAGACAACGGCCAAGTTTTCGTCGGCGCAGACCGCATTCAGTGCCTCGTCAACAGTCGCTCCTGCCCAGGCCGGGTCGTCTATGAAATGGACGTGTGCCTCGTACTGCCTGTCTCCCCAGGGCTCCATCAGCGCCGCCGTCACGTCCTGCCATGCCTGGTCGTGGTGGTAGTCGGTCCTGACGACCAGGACGTCGAACTCATCACGGCCGGTGACGGCGGGCAACGCTCTCATGGATCTTGCTCCTCGGTGACGATCAGTGAGCTGTGCCCGACTGTCTCACGGGCCGTTTTCGAGTATGCGAGTCCGTAGCAGTTCGAACGAGGCTCGGCCGTTCATTGCTCTCTTGAGTGTTTTCACCCGGTTCACATGGCCCTCGACGACGCCGGAGCTCCAGGGGAGGGTGAGACCGGCGGTGACGGCGTCGAGGTCCTGGCGGAGCAAGCCGGCGATGCCCTTCAGGAGCTTGTGTGCGTCCGGTTCGGCCTGCCGAATCCACTCCAGCAGGAGGTATCCGCGCCGGTGGCGGACCAGGTCGGCGAAGGCGCGGGCGAGGCGCAGTCGCGGTGCGCACTGGGCATCTCCGGCGCCAACATGCGCGGCAGCCTCGGCCTCAAGCCGATCGTGCGTGGCATTCCGCCCATCCGCTGCCACCGCGGACCGCGCCGCAGGCGCCCGGCCAAGCTGCACGCCGACAAGGGCTACGGCTACGACCACCTGCGCCGATGGCTTCGCCAGCGCGGCATCCGCCACCGCATCGCCCGCGGGGGCATCGAGTCCTCCAGGCAACTCGGTCGCCACCGCCGGGTCGTCGAGCGAACCGCGTCCTCGCTCGCCGGATGCTGACGCCTACACCGCCGCTACGAGCGCAAGGCCGAGCCTTTCCTCGCCTTCGTCGGCATAGCCGCAGCCCTCATCGGCTACCGCCGCCTCACCAACTGAAACCGCAGGTCGAACAGAGCCAGGGCGACGGCCGCGCTGCGGGTGAGAATCGATCCGCTGTCGTCCATGGCTGGACCGCACGGCCGCCAGCGGATGACAGTCAGGGAGCAGCGGAGTCGGATTTCACCGAACGCCGATAAGGACGTCCCTGCATCAGGCGCGGCCAGGAGGCACGTAGGTGATCACTCCCCTTCGGCGCAGGAGACGCGGTGCTCCAGGTGTGGGAACAGGGCATTCCAGCGGTCCTTCGACAGACTGACGGGCTGTGAGCGGCACATGGCCTCGTAGAGGCGGTCGGTGTCGTAGTCGAGGATGTAGGTGTTCTTCCCGTTGGTCAGTCCTGATGCGTCGGTCTTGGCGGTGACGGCCAGCCAGCTCCCGCCTGAGGGCAGCCGGACGGACTCCGCACCCTCCAGGGTGGCGAACTCCGGGGTCACCCAGCGGCCGTCGCGGCCCAGGGACCATATGCGGTAGGGGTGGCCGGTGATGGCGTGGCGGCCGTCAGGGGTGAGGTCGAGGGACGTGATGGCGCGGTCGAGGCGTACGGTCTCGTCCTCCTTCGTCGGCTTGCGTGGGTCGGACACGTCCCAGAACTCGATCGTGCCGTCGGCGACCGCAGACGCGAGCTGGTCCTTCCCGGCGGGGAAGTAGCTCCCGGGAGCGGCCGGGATTCGGGCTCCGTCTTCCGGACGCGCGGGCTCGGAGAGGTCGTACAGCCGGATTGTGTCGCCGGTCTCCTCGGTGATGAGCAGCTCGGACACGTCGTCGTAGAGGGCGCCCTTGCCCAGCGCCGCGTCCTCGATCAAGCCGCCCTTGCGGGGACGGTCGGGGTCGGAGACGTCCCAGAGCCGAAGGTGCCATCCGTCCTCGACGGTTACGACCGTGTGCGGACCCGCGAACCGCAGGCTTCCCGTCTCGAAGGGCCCGCCGTCCGCCTGCGCGGGGATGTGGGCCCGGTGTACGGGCTTCGCGGGGTCACTGATGTCCCACAGGGCGATGGCCGGCTCCTCCGGCGAGCCCACGGTCAGCAGCCGGTTGTCGGGGCTGACGGCGAAGTGCGGGACGCTGGCGGTGTACCGGATGCTCGTGCTTCTGCGGGGCGGGCCCTCGGCGCCGAACCGCCAGAACTGGAGGGTGTGGTCCAGCCCTCCCGCCCAGTGGTGGGCCAGCAGGACCGGGTCGCCGTCCCGGCCGGTCAGGAACCAGTTCGCCTCCCAGTCCTCCGGCAGGGTGTAGCGCGGCTTCGCCGAGCCGTTGTCGGCAATGGTCCAGATCCGGGTGGTGGCGGAGTAGTCCGCCTCCTTCGTGATGAGCAGCCTGCCGTCGGCACTGACGGGGCTCGTGCCCCCCATCTCGTGAGGCGGCAGATAGCCGGGCAGCGCTGGCGCCCAGGCGTGCTCGGTCCACAGCCGGATCTCGCCGCCCGCCTCGCCCGCGGCCAGATAGCGGCCGTCGGGGCTGTAGGCGACCGAATGGACCGGCTGCCCCGAGGACAGCCCACCGAGTTCCGGCTTGATCTGGGCCAGCTCGGCCGCCTTGGCCGTCGCGTTGAGCCGCCGTACGCCGGCGTCGCCGTCCGCCCCCGCCAGGAACCTGCCGTCCGGGCTGAACGCGAGCTGCGGCATGCCGCCATAGCCGCCCCAGCTGTCCAGGTCGTCCCCGGTGGGGACTCGCCGCAGTTCCCGCCCGTCCAATACCTTCCACCAGGCCGTCTTCCCGCCGCCACCGTTCGAGACGACCAGATCGCGGCGCGGGTGGGCGGCGACGGACATGACCGAGTCGGCCCCCTCGGTGTCCCGCAGGACGGGCCGGGCGGGGTCGGTCAGGTCCCACAGCCGTACCTGGGCTGAGCGCCCGTCCGAGCCCGGCTCGTTGCCGTTGCCGGTGATCAGGTGGTGTCCGTCGCGCGTGAACGCCAGGGAGATCAGGTCCGCGTCGGCCACCGTGCGCTGCGCGCGCAGCGCCGGGCGCGCCGGGTCGGAGACGTCCCACAACCGCAGCCGGCCCTTGTCACTGCCGGACGCCAGGGTCCGGCCGTCCCCGCTGAACGCCACGCTGAACGTCGCCTCGCTCCCCTTGACCGGCAGACGCGCGAGCCGCTTGGGCCGGTGGGGGTCGGTGGTGTTCCACAGGGTCAGTTCCGCACCCGTCTGCGCGGCCATCAGCGGCTCACGGGGGTGGTGGGCGAGGGCGGACGGGCCCTTCAGCCGGAAGCGGCCCCCCTCGGCCGGGCGCCCGGGATCGGCCAGGTCCCACAGCTGCACCCGGCCGTCCCGGTGGCTCGCGGCCAGCGCCTTGCCGTCCGAGCGGTAGGCAAGGTTCAGGACGGGCTCGCGGTGCGGCTTTTCGGGGGTGAGGTGGACCGGGGTCAGGGTGATCGCCGATGCGTACAGGCTGGAGCGGGTCTCCGGGGTCTCGGCCGTGCGGTACGCGGCCAGGCTGAGCCGAAGCGCGGTCTGCGGGTCGTGCTCGCGGATGCGGTCCGCGCGGCCCGCCAGCTCGCGGGCGATCAGGGCATGCTCCCGGCTCGCAGCCTTCCCGTTCTCGTAGAACGCCCAGCCCGCCAGGGAGGCCGCCACCAGGGTCAGTACCGACAGTACGGAGACCCACGCCCGGACGGCGCGGCGCCGGCGCCGCTCGGCGGTCTCGCTGGCGGTGACGAAGTCACGGACCACCTGCCGTACGGGTGCCGCCCCGGCCGTCCGGCCGGCGGCCAGCTCGCGCGCCTCCCGCAGGTCGAAGCCCCGCCACAGGCCGCTGGACCCGCGTCCGCCCTCGTCCCAGCCCTCCGCTGCGGCGGTCAGCCGCCGCAGTTGCAGCAGATCGCCGCGGGCCTCCTCGATCCAGCCGGTCAGCCGCTCCCATGCGTGCAGCAGGGAGTCGTGCCCGAGCTGCGCCCCGCCGTCCTCGTCCACCACGACGAGATGGGCGTCGGCGAGCAGCCGCAACAGGTCCCGCGCGCCGGCCAGTTCCTCGCGCGGCACCCTGCGCCGCACCAGCCGCCCCTCGCCGTCGGCGACCTGCACCATGGCGAGCATCAGGGCGCGCAGCCGCTGCCGGCCGTCGTCGTCGAGGCCGTCGTGGATCCGGTCGGCGGCGCGGGCGACCGCGTCACGGATGCCGCCCGCCTCCTGGTACGCGGCGTAGGTGAGCGTGGCGCCGCGCCGCCGCAGCCAGATCTCCTGGAGGACGTAGGCCAGATACGGCAGGGCCGCCGCGTCGCCGGTGCGTCCGCCGCGCCGTTCCTCGTTCACCTCGCGCAGCAGGATGCGCGGGACGCCCGCCTCCCAGTCCAGTCCGGCGTACCGGGCGGGCTCCACGATGGCCGCCTCGATCTCGGCGTCGTTCAGGGCGGGCACGACGAAGTGGTCACGTTCCCCGAACGGGGCGAGGTGCGGGTCGCCGAGGACGTCGCCGTGGTAGTCGGCGCGCAGCGCCAGCACGATGCGCGGGCCGTCGGTCGCGGTGAGCGCGGCGGCGAACCGGGCGCGCTCGGCGTCGTCCACGCCGTGCGTGAAGTACTGCTCCAGCTGGTCGACGACCAGCACCCCCGGCACCGGCCCGCCGCCCGCCCCGGGCTCGGGGCGGGCGAACCGTCCCTGTTCCAGATCGCGTACGACCTCCGCGAGCGGGCGGCCCGCCGCCTGCGCCCACGCCTCGGCGAGCCGCCGGAACGGTCGTGCGCCCGGTGCGGGCACCAGGCACAACGGTCCCAGTCCGGCGCGCTGGGCCGCCACGCTCAGCCCGGCCCGCAGCAGCGACGACTTGCCGACGCCGGAGTTGCCGATGAGGACCAGCGGCTCCCCCGGCCGGGTACCGGCGACCCTGGCCAGCAGACGCTCCGTCACCTCCTCGCGGCCGAAGAAGAGGTGGTGCTGTTCAGGCAGGAACGGGCGCAGGCCCGGGTACGGGCACACGGCGTCCGCGTCGTCGTCCGGCGCCGCCGGGCCATCCGCTGCGGGCTGCGCGGGATAGCGGCGGTTGACGGTGAGGACCAGCTCGGCCATGCGGGCGGTGCCGCCGCCGTAGGGGCGGGCCGCCTCGCCCTGGAGCCGCTGGTCGAGCAGGCGGTAGACCCCGCCGAGCGTCATCAGGCGGGCGGCGCCCGCGTCGCCGTCCCGCAGCAGCGTCAGCAGATGTCCCGTGAACAGGGTGTACTCGGCGCCCTTCGGGGCGTAGGCCAGGGTGTTGTGCTGGGCGGATCCGAGCAGATAGCTGCCCTGGGGGCGGGACGCGCCGAACGGGTCCGGGGCGGGGATGCGGCCGGGTTCCCGGGCGTTCCCGGCGAAGCAGCAGTCGAGGATCAGCACCGGGTCCGCGGCGGCGTCGCCGAGATAGCGCTCGATCTCCGCGTAGGGCACCGAGTGGGCGGTGTCCGTGAGGGACTTCGTCGCCGCCGTCGCCAGATACAGCCGCCCGCCGGGCCCGCGCAGACCGTGGCCGACGAAGCAGAAGACGACGATGCCGCTCTCGGGCCGCTCCTCGGTGGGCGCCGCCCGGTCGGCGGCCTCTGCCAGCGTCTCCAGCACGTCGCTCGGCGACGCGGGGTTCGTCAGCACGCGGACCCGGTCGCCCAGGCCGCAGTGGGTGCGTAACGTCTCGGCCAGCGCCTCGGCGGATGGCACGGCCGCAGGGAGATCGTGCAGCCGGTCTCCCGGGTGGCGGCCTGTGCCGACCACGACCGCGTGACAGCCGGGCCCCGTCAGGTCCGGCCCTCCTCCTGACGGCGTGGACCCTCCCCCTGACGGCATGGTCAGCGTGCCCCCTCGGCCCGGCGGGAGCCGTCTTCGCCGGCCGGGTCCTCTCCGGCCGGTTCTCGCTCGTCCGTCTTCCGGGCCGAGGGCTCCCGCAGGGCCTCCGCCACCCGCTGAGCCAGCTCGCCGGTGCCCTCCGCGGTCAGCGGCCGGACCTTCTCGGAGGCGACCACCAGCTGGGTGCCGTCCGGCCGGTTGATGGTGACGGTCACATTGCTCCGCCGGTTCTGCAGCCAGACGACGAGAGCGGCGCCCGCCGCCGCGGTGGGCCCGCCGGGGGCGAGGAGCAGGGTCAGCAGCTCGCTCCAGGCACCGCCCATCGCCCCCGCGGGCGCGCTGTCCGCGAGGTCGCGCCGCACCAGGCCGTGCAGTTCGGGATCCTGGCGCAGCCAGTCGTACAACTCGTCCGTGGCCCCCGCGTGGTCGCCGCTCGCCGCCTGTACGCCGAGTGTGAAACGCACCCCCGCTCCTCCCCCGGCAGCCGCGGCCGTACCGCTCGCGCCGCTCCCGCCGCTCATGCGTCCGTATGTCCCTGTATCCCCAACTTCCCTTACCCGCTCGCCAGTTCCCCGCACATCACAGTCACAGCACGGAGATGCCGAGGGGGCGTTCCCCGGCCGGCAGCCGGCGGGTGCGCTGGCTGTCGGTGTCGACGGGGCCGGTGCCGACGACGTGGAGGGTGGCGCCGGGGATGACCGCAGCGCCGTGCTGGTGGGTGACAGCGAGCGTGGTCTCGGCTCTTGGCTCAAGCCGTACAACAGATGGAAGTGGTTCTGATGGGACGCCGCGCGAGGCCGGGTCCTTGTGGTCCGGATAGACCATGAGGCCGCCCTCGCCCGGTCCGGGCATGGGCCACTTGTTCTGCGGGCCGATGCCGTTGCCCTCGCACTCGAAGGTACCGAACCGGAATACCTTCGTGAACAGCCCGTATCCGAGAGGATCGACCTACGGGCTGACGCGGATCTTGACCCCAGCCGGCCGCGGCAGCTCGCGCCAGTGCTTCAGCACCGACCGCGTGAACCCGGCCACGTCGACCTGGCCCTTGATCGCCGAGAGGTCGATCGCCCGGCCCTGGTTGGCCTGCGTGGCGGCCCCAGAGGAGTAGGCACGCCGATGTCGGCCTGCTTATCGAGAGCCTTGAACGGTCACCCCGTATTCGGGGTGACCCCACACCTGCTCAGTGGATCTCCCCACCCGACCGGCATCCGACCGGACGGCCCCCGGAACGTTCGTCACGTGGCCGATGGCCGTGGCTGTTCGGGCGGGACCGAGGTCTCGGCCAGCGCCATCCACTGGTCGAGGTCGGCTTGTGTGAACTCTGGCCAGGCCGGTATCTCAGGCAACTGGCGGAGAAGATCGAATGCCTCCGCGATGCGTGGTCGGCGGAGCACCGGCGAGTGGCAGCCGGCGACGACCTCGGCGTCCAGCCGCTGGACGTCATCCACCACTGCCCGGAACTTCTGGCCGTCCAGCAACGCCACCCAGGGCGAAACCAGCCGCCCGCCGAAGAATTGCCCGTCGCGAAATTCATCCGCAGACAGGCCGGCGATTTCGGGCAGGGGAGTGGGCACGTTCGTCGCGAAGGTATCCACCGCCCACAAGACGTTGGTCTTCGTGTCGAAGAGGGCGCGGGTTGTCGGGTTGTCGAACAGCGGTGGCCGTTTGGCCACCAGAGTGCGGTCACCTACATCCACCGTATCGCCGTCGATCATGAAACGGCACCGGTTGATCGGTGTCTCCCACTCCTCGGCCATGCGCCCGATCGAAAACCAGGTCGTCAGCAGTGTCGCGTTCGGGCATTCGGCGAGGGCAGCCAGAAGGTTGCCGGCGTGATCACGATCGTCGTGGGTGAGGAAGATCCATCGAACGTCCAACGGATCCACCACGGACCATGCAGCCTCCAGCCACTGGGATCGCACCGCCGGCGCCCCGGTGTCCACAAGCACCGGTTCGGCTCCCCGGATCACCATCGAATTCATCGGGAAGTGGCCGACCGGCGGGGCCTCCAAGGCCCATGGGATGACAAATGTCTCTTCGGCGATCTTGTACGGCTCCAGAAGATTGAAGGTTTCCGTAGCAGTCATCGCTGCTCTCCCTGGAACGGAGTTCGGCCGCAGCGCCCATTAATCCAGTCCAGCCCCATGCCACGCCTGCGTCAAACGCAGAGCAGACACGTCGGCGACGGATGCGCAATCGTGTGGATGCCAGGGTGGGAGTCGGCGCCGGTGGTGCAGTGCCGGATACTTGGGGGATGGGAGGGGCGAGGGGTGAATGGGTCAACGGCACGCATGACTGGGGCCGTTCTGTCGATGAGGGGCATCTCGGGTACGTGCGGCAGCGGCCCGAGGTGTTCGCTCCGGGTGGGGTCTGGCATCTCGTGCTGGAGGTGCTCGCCTATGCCGATGACGAGGCGGAGAGCCGGGGGCGAGGGGTGGGGCGCTGTGTCGTCAGCCTCCACCCCGACGGGTCCGTCACCGTCGCCGATGACGGGCGGGGGACCGATACGCGGTTCGATGAGCGGGGGCGGGCGGTGAGGAAGCCCGTCATGGCCACCAAGGATCTGCGGTTCTTCGACGCTCCGGATGCCCAGCGGCTCCCCGACGGACATCCCCGGCGCGGTATGTCCGTCGTCGCCGCGCTCAGTGAGTGGCTCGTGCACACCAATCGGCGGCTCAACGGCTCCTGGAGTCAGCGGTACGAGCACGGGCTCCCCGTGACCGACCTCGTCCCCCTCGCCGGCGACGGCACCACCGGCACCACCGTTCACTTCCTTCCGGCCCAGGACTTGCCCGCACTGCCCCTCGAACTGCCCTCCGCCCACTGGCCCCACCTCGACCTCCGGGTCGAGGACCGGCGACAGCCCGGCCCCGCCTGATCACCGCCCTCGCAGCTCCCCCTTCACCACCTTCCCGCTCGCGTTCCTCGGGAGGTCGGCCACGAACTCCACCGTCCGCGGCACCTTGTAGTTCGCCATCTCGCGGCGGGACCAGGCGATCAGGTCGTCGGCGGTGACGAGGGAGCCCGGTCGGCGCACCACGTACGCCTTGCCGACCTCGCCGAGGCGGGGGTCCGGTACGCCGATCACCGCGACGTCCGCCACATCGGGATGCAGGGCCAGCAGTTGCTCGATCTCCGCCGGGTAGGCGTTGAAGCCGCCGACGATGAACATGTCCTTGAGGCGGTCCGTGATGCGCAGGTTGCCGTCGGCGTCCAGAACGCCCACGTCGCCGGTGCGCAGCCAGCCGTCGGAGGTCAGGGCCTTCCGGGTCGCCGGCTCGTCGGTGTCGTAGCCGCGCATGACGTTGAAGCCGCGGACCAGGATCTCGCCCGGCCTTCCGGGGGCCAGGGTGCGGCCCACCGGGTCGACCACCTTGACCTCCGTGCCGGGGATGGCCCGGCCCGAGGTGGAGGCGATCACCTCGGGGCGGTCCCCGCGGCGGCACATCGTCACCACGCCGGACGCCTCGGAGAGGCCGTACGCCGTCAGGACGGTGTCCACGCCGAGTTCGTCCCGCAGGCGTTCCACCAGGCGCAGGGGCACGACCGCCGCGCCCGTCACGACGAGCCGGAGCGCCGAGAGGTCGTAGTCGCGGCGCGCCGGATGGTCGAGGAGGGACTGGAGGAGGGTCGGGGGGCCGGGGAGGACCGAGACCCGTTCCGAGGCGACGTTGGCCAGGGCCGTGTTCACGTTGAAGACCGGCTGGGGGATCATCGTCGCGCCCCGGGTGAGGCAGGCGATCACGCCCGCCTTGTAGCCGAAGGTGTGGAAGAAGGGGTTGACGATCAGGTAGCGGTCGCCGTGGCGCAGGCCGGCCAGGTCGCTCCAGATGTCGTAGGCGCGGAGGGTCTGGGCGTGGGTGATGACCGCGCCTTTGGGGCGGCCCGTCGTGCCGGAGGTGTAGATCACGTCCGATGCCGGGGGCACCCGCACTCGCCCCACCTCGGCCGTCCCCACCCCCTCCCCGCCCGCAAGGAAGTCCTTCCAGGTCAGGAAGTCGGGCGGCGCGTCCTCCGACAGGACCACCACCGTCTCCAGATCCGGCAGGCCGGGCAGCGGACCGGCAGCACCCGGCCCTGCCCCGGTCGCCCGCCTCAGCGACGCCACGTACGACGTCCCCAGGAACGTCCCCGTCACGAAGAGCAGCCGCGTGCCGCTGCGGCGCAGGACGTCCGCCGCCTCCGTGCCCTTGAAGCGGGTGTTGAGCGGGACCAGGACGCCGCCCGCCGTCACCGCGCCCAGGGCCGCGACCATCCACTCCAGGGAGTTGGGGGCCCAGACCGCCACCCGGTCGCCGGGCCGCAGACCCCGGGCCAGGCAGGCGGCCGCCGCGCGTTCCACGCGGGCGCCGAGCTCGGCGTAGGTGATCCGCGTACGGCCGTCCACCACCGCCTCCGTGTCCGCGTACCGTGCCGCCGCCCAGCGGACCAGATCAGGGATGTTCCGGCATTCCACGATCGGTCACCTCCCCACCACCCGTAGCTGACTGACCGTCAGATTAGCTGTAACCTGACGACCTGTCAGCCACGCCCATACGGATACGGAGGTGCGTGCCCCGTGACCTTCAAGGACGCCACCGCGATCGTCGGCATCGGGCAGACCCGCTTCGCCAAGCACCTCCCCGACGACGAGAAGACCCTCGCCTGCCGAGCCGTCCTCGCCGCCCTCGACGACGCCGGGATCGCACCCGGCGAGGTCGACGCCCTCGCCTCGTACACCATGGAGGAGACCGACGAGGTCGAGCTGGCCAAGGCCGTCGGTTTCGGCGACCTCTCCTTCTTCAGCAAGGTCGGGTACGGCGGCGGCGGATCCTGCGCCACCGTCGCCCACCTCGCCGCCGCCATCGCCGCCGGGCAGGCCACCGTAGGGGTCGCCTGGCGGTCGCGGAAGCGGGGCAGCGGGCCCCGCCCGTGGACCAATACCGCCGCCCAACTGCCCACGCCCGCCCAGTGGACCCGGCCCTTCGGGCTCCTCCGGCCCGTCGACGAGATCGGCATGCTCGCACGCCGCTACATGCACGAGTACGGCGCGACCCGGGACCATCTCTTCAACGTCGCCCTCGCCTGCCGCAACCGGGCCAACCAGAACCCCGCCGCGATCATGTACGAACGGCCCCTCACGAGGGACATGTACATGAGCGCGCGGTGGATCAGCGAACCCCTCTGCCTCTTCGACAACTGCCTGGAGACAGACGGTGCGCTGGCGTGCGTCGTCGTCTCACGGGAGCGCGCCCGCGACTGCCGGCGGCCTCCCGTCCACGTCCACTCCGCCGCCCAGGCGCTGCCCGCCCAGCACCACGGCATGGTCAACTACTGGACCGACGATCCCCTCACCGGCCCCTCCTGGGCCGCCGCCCGACACCTGTGGAAGCACGCCGACTTCACCCCGCAGGACGTCGATGTCGCCCAGATCTACGACGCGTTCACGCCTCTCATACCGCTCTCCCTGGAGGGCTACGGCTTCTGCGGGCGAGGGGAAGGGGGCGCCTTCACCGAGGGCGGGGCGCTGGAGATCGGCGGACGGCTGCCGCTCAACACCGCCGGTGGCGGGCTCAGCGAGGCGTACATCCACGGGTTCAACCTCATCACCGAAGGCGTCAAGCAGCTCCGCGGCACCAGCACCGCCCAGGTGCCCGGCGCCGCCACCTGCCTCGTCACCGCCGGCGAAGGCGTACCCACCTCCGCCCTCCTCCTCAGGAGCTGAGCCCATGCTCACCCCCGTCACCGACCCCGACGGCGCGCCCTTCTGGCGGTACGCCGCCCAGGGCGAACTCCGTGTCCAGACCTGCGCCGACTGCGCCGAACCCCGCTTCCCGCCGCGGCCCTGCTGTCCCCACTGCCAGTCCTTCGCGAGCGAGTGGCGGGCCGTGTCCGGGCGGGGGCGGATCTGGTCGTACGTCATTCCGCACCCGCCCCTCCTCGCCGACTACGCGGACCAGGCGCCGTACAACGTGGTCGTCGTCGAACTCGCCGAGCATCCGGGGAT
This sequence comes from Streptomyces sp. NPDC018693, assembly GCF_044391385.1. NCBI lineage: Bacteria > Bacillati > Actinomycetota > Actinomycetes > Kitasatosporales > Streptomycetaceae > Streptomyces > Streptomyces sp. NPDC018693. The sequence continues at coordinate 199,976 of NZ_JBIRZZ010000009.1, forward strand.
CCGGCTCGTCGGGAATCTCGTCTCCGAGGCGGGGGCGGCTCTCGACTCCGTACCGGCGGAGCGGCTTCGTATCGGCGCTCGGGTCCAGGTCGTCTTTGGTGAGGGGCATCTTCCGCAGTGGGTCCTGGAGCGGCGGCCGTGAGCGTGCGCGTCCACGCCGACTCCGGCGTCGCCGTCGTCACCCTTGACCGGCCGGACCGGCTCAACGCCATCGACGGTGACATGGCCGGGCGACTGCGGGACGTGTGGCGGGACTTGCGGTTCGACGACTCCGTACGGGCCGTGGTGCTGGCCGCCTCCGGCACGCGCGCCTTCTGTACCGGGATCGACCGTGACACCGTCGTGCCCCAGCCCAACTCCCCGTACATGCAGGACGATCCGCTGCTCACGGTCGGGCCGAAGGCGAACGACCTGTGGAAGCCCGTCATCGCCGCCGTCGAGGGGATGGCCTGCGGAGGTGCCTTCTATCTGCTCGGGGAGTGCGAGTTCGTCGTCGCGGGGGCCGATGCCTGCTTCTTCGATCCGCATACGACGTACGGCATGGTCAGCGCCTACGAGTCGACGCTGATGGCGCACCGGATGCCGTACGGGGAGGTCGCGCGGATGATGCTGATGGGGACCGCCGAGCGGATCTCCGCGCGGCGGGCCCATGACATCGGGCTGGTCTCCGAACTCACCGAACCCGGCAGGGCGTCGGCCGCCGCCCTCGCCTGTGCCTCGGTGCTCGCCGGGTATCCGGCCGCGGGCGTCCAGGGGACCGTGCGGGCGCTGTGGGCCGCGCAGGAGGCGGCCCGGGCGGCGGCGTTCGCGCAGGCGCCGCATCTCATCGCGCTGGGGAATCTGCCCGCCGGGCGGCAGGCGGAGCTGTTCGCCGGGCGGAGGGGTGGGCGATTCCGGGTGAGGTGATCTTCTGTCAGGTGACCGGGAGTGCCGCGCCCTTGAGTTCGCAGTGGCCGATCCGTGCCGCGTCGGCAGGGTCGGTGGGCGCCACCTGGACCTCCGCCTCCCCGAGGGCGGGGACCTGGGCGACGACGCTCTGGTTGACGATGAGCGTGCCGTCCTTCTGGTCGTAGAAGCTGACGCTGACGGTGAAGGTGCCGTCCGAGGAGTTCGGGTTGGTGACCTTGACCGTGGCGTGCGGCTGCTCCGGGGTGACGCAGCTGATCAGCTCCACCAGGGCGGCCTGGAGGGAGGTCGAGGTGCCGTCGCCGACCGTGGTGTCGTCGACCGTGGTGTCGTCGTCATCGTCGTCGTGCTTGGAGCCGGACGAGCCGCCGCTGGACGACGAGCTGTCGTGGTTCTGGCTGGAGCTGCTGCAGCCGCCGCCCCCGCCTCCGTCGCCGCTGCCGCTGCTGCCGTGGCCGCGGCCCGTGGAGAAGCCGGTCAGTGCGAGGACGACCAGGGCCGAGACGGCCGCGAGTCTGAGGGTGTGTGCCCGTCGATGCATGGCCGTCACCCTAGGGGTCCGCTGTCACGGCCATGTCACTGCCTGGCGACCGGCGCGTACCCGGCGTAGCGTCTGGGGTGGGAGCGGCGCGGCCCGCCGTTTCCCGCAGTGACGGCCGCCGTCTGGATCCCCTTCCGTGACGCCCGGTACGACGGCCGTCCCGCAGCCCGGCCCATGCGCTGGCCCCGACGGCCGTCCCGCAGCCCGGTCGATGAGCCAGCTCCCGCGGCCCGTCGCGCAGCCTCGCTCAGTACGCCGCGCCGACGGCTCTCCCACAGGCCGGCCAATGCACCGGCCCGCTGATCACGGTGCGCACCCGCCGTTCCAAAGCCGCGTGTCCGTCGCGCCGCCGAAGTGCCGGGAAGCGGGAGTCGGCGCCCCGACGGCCCTCCCCGGCAGCCGCACTCACGCGCTTCACGCGGTACGTGCCGTCCCCGTCCCCTTCTCCGCGTCCAGCGCGTACACGCAGCGGTCCTTGCTGCACGCGTACACGACGCCGTCCTTCACCACCGGCGAGCCGGTGATCTCGCCGCCCGTGGCGAGCTTCCATCTCAGGCGGCCGTCGTCGGCCTTCAGGGTGTAGAGGAGGTGGTCGGTGGAGCCGAAGTGGATGCGGCCCTCGGCGACCGCCGGCGCGCCGACGATGTCGCCGCCCGCCTGGAAGCGCCACTTCGGGGTGCCGGTCACCGCGTCCAGCGTGTACAGCCCCTTGCCGCTGCCGACGTGCACATGGCCCGCCGCGACCAGCACCGGCTCGATCGAGGCGCGGGACTCGGTGGCGATGCGCCAGCGGTCGCGGCCGTCGGTGGCGTCGAGGGCGTAGACCGTGCCGAGGTAGTCGGCCAGGTACACGCCGCCGCCGGTGACCGCCGGGCCCGGCACGAAGGTGGGCGGGCTGAGGAAGACCGCCGGGGCCTCGAAGTGCCAGCGCACCATGCCGCCGGCCACGTCGACGGCGAGGACGCGGGTGCCGGCCGAGACGTACACATAGCCGTCGGGGGCCGGGGTGACACGGACCGGGACGCCGCCGCAGGAGGCCGCGTCGCCGATGGGGTACGCCCAGCGTTCGTCGCCGGTGCGGGCGTCCAGGGCGCGCAGACGGGCGTCCTGCCAGACGTAGACGGTGCCCTCGTGGACCTGGGGGCCCGCCTCGGGGGACTCGAAGTCGGTCTGGCAGCCGGTGATCTCCCAGAGCTTCTGCCCGTTCGCCGCCTCCCACGCCTGGACGCCGCCGCCCCGGGTGCCGGTGACGACCGTGCCCCGGTCGGCCTGGAGCGTGTACACCCAGGCGTCCGTCTGGACGCGCCACAGGTCCATGCCCTCGCGGCAGTCCAGGGCGAACAGGGTGGGCCCGTCGGAGGCGTGGATACGGCCGTCGGCGACCGCCATCGACCAGGCCACGTCCCGCGTCTTGAAGCGCCGCCGGCCGGTCGCCACGTCGAGCGCGTGCACCTCGAAGGAGGTGACGTAGACGAGGTCACCGGCCACGGACGGGGTGCCCCACACGTCGTTGGACATACGGAACCGCCAGGGCCGCCAGCCGGACGCCTCCGGGGGCGCGGCGGGCGCGGCCTGCGCCTGCGGCGCGGCGGGGTCGGCGCCGTTGACGCCGGGGCGCGGGCGGGACCAGGAGGCGACCAGGCCGGGGTCGGGGGCCGGGGCCCGGACGGCGGCGGTGGCGCGTACGTCGGCGACGCGCGGGCCGGGACCGATCGGCACGGCCGCGCCGGCCAGCCGCACCGGGCCGGTGTCGGGGGCACCGACCGCGACCGGCACGGGAGCGGGAGCGGGCGGCTGGGCCGGGTGGGCCGGTACGACCGGGTCGTGGGGCGGCGGGGGCGGTACGGCGGGCAGGCCGCCCCCCGGGCCCACTCCGCCGCCGGAGCCGCCCCGGCCGCCCGCGCTGCGGCCGGTCGTGGGGGCCGGCCTGGCGGCGGGCCGGCCGCCGCGGCGCGCCTCGATCATGGCGACCGCCTTCTCGGGCAGCCACGCCGACGCCGTACCGCTGTCGTCGGAGCCGGAGCCGAAGAGGTGGGGGGCGAGCTGGGCCTGGAGGTCGGCCGGGTTGGGGCGGGCCGTGGGGTCCATCTGCATGCAGGACTCGATGAGCGGGCGCAGCTCGTCCGGGAGTCCCTCCAGGTCGGGGCCCTCACGCAGCAGCATGAAGACGGTCTCGACGGGGTTGGCGCCGTGGAAGGGCGGGTGCCCGGTGGCGGCGAAGACCAGCATCGAGCCGAGCGAGAAGACATCGCTGGCGCCGGTCACGCTCCGCGAGTCCTTGGCCTGCTCGGGGGACATGTAGGCAGGGGTGCCGACGGCGACGTTCGTCATCGTCAAACGGGTGTTCGACACGCCGGATGCTATGCCGAAGTCGATCACCCGGGGGCCGTCCTCGACGACCAGCACATTGGACGGCTTGAGGTCACGGTGGACGAGCCCCGCGCCGTGGATGGACTGGAGCGCCTCGGCGACGCCCGCCGCGAGCCAGCGCACCGCCTGCGCCGGCAGCGGGCCGCAGTCGTTCACTATCTCCTCGAGGGAGGGCGCGGGCACGTACGCCGTGGCCAGCCAGGGCACGGCCGCACGCGGATCGGCGTCGACCACGGCCGCCGTGTAGAAGCCGGAGACCGCCCGGGCCGCCTCCACCTCCCGCGTGAAGCGCACACGGAAGAGCTGGTCCTCGGCCAGTTCCGTGCGGACCGTCTTGATCGCCACCCGCCGACCGGACGCCGAGCGCGCCAGATAGACCAGCCCCATGCCGCCGGCACCCAGCCGTCCCAGCACCTCGAACGGCCCGATCCGCCGCGGATCGTGCTGCGTCAGCTGATCCACCACTTGCCTGCCACCTCCCCGTACGGGCCACGCCACCCACTATGTGTACGCGGCCGAAGTGCAGCGTCTCACCACCGCACCGCCGTGGCGGCACGCACCCCGATTCTTCCTGGCCGGGCGGCCGGTTGCGAACCCGGTGACAAAAGGGGTGTCTCACGCTGAATGGGGGCGAACAGACCCTGCTACCGCTCCAGCAGCGCGAACGACGCCCCCTGATTGTCCGTGACGACGGCGACCGTGCCATAGGAGGCGGTGAACGGTCCCGCCTGGACCCGCCCGCCCAGCCGACTCACCGTGCCGAGCGCCGCCTCGCAGTCGGCCACCCCGAAGTGGACGAGGAAGTGCGGCGGCATCTCCGCCGGGAAGACGTCGGAGACGGGCGCCCGGCCGAAGTCGGGGTCGGCGTCCGGTCCGAACAGGGCGTCGTGGAAGAGACCGCCGTAGAAGGTGTTCGCGGCCTCGGTGTCCCGGGCGTAGAGCTGCGCCCAGGCGAAGGACCCGGGCGTGTGGCGCCTGCGGAAGCCGGGGTGGTCGCCCGCCTGCCACAGGCCGAAGACGGCGCCCTCGGGGTCGGTGACGAGGGCGGCGGTGCCCAGTGCGCCGACCGCCAGCGGCGCCATGACCAGCTGTCCCCCGGCCGCCCGGACACGGCGGGCGGTCGCCTCCAGGTCCGCGGCGGCGAAGTACACCGTCCACACGGTGGGCAGCCGGCCGTCCGCCTTGTGTGCGAGCGCGGCCACCGGCTCGCCCTCCAGCCTGGCCCACATCGATCCGCCGTACGCCTCCTCGAAGGTCCACCCGAAGAGCTCACCGTAGAACCGCTCGCCCGCGTCCACGTCCGGCAGCTGGGCGTCGACCCAGCAGGGGACACCCTCTGCGTACACCGCGCTGTTTTCGGCCATGCGCCCAAAGTAACGGCGGCCCGCGCACCGCGCAGACCAGCAACACCCGCCTCCGTACACCCGTGCACCCCATTTGCAGTCGGCCGAATCGCGCTCCGATCACCCCTCGGTAAGCTGACGGCATGACAGGACAAGTGCGTACCGTCGACGGCCGCGTGGCCGGTCGGCGCGGGCAGGCGACGCGGCAGAAGCTGCTGGACTGCCTCAGTGAGATGCTCAGCTCTTCTCCGTACCGCGACGTCAAGGTCATCGACGTCGCCCGGAAGGCGGGCACTTCGCCCGCGACCTTCTACCAGTACTTCCCGGACGTCGAGGGTGCCGTCCTGGAGATCGCCGAGCAAATGGCCGCCGAGGGCGCGGGGTTGACCGAGCTGGTCGAGGGGCGCTCCTGGGTGGGCAAGGCCGGCTGGCAGACCGCGCAGGAACTCGTCGACGGATTCCTGGAGTTCTGGCGGAAGAACGACGCGATCCTGCGCGTGGTCGACCTCGGCGCCTCCGAGGGCGACAAACGCTTCTACAAGATCCGCATGAAGATCCTGAACTCGGTCAACAACTCCCTCTCGGACGCCGTCGCCGAGTTGCAGGCCAAGGGCCGGGTGGACAAGGACGTGAACCCGGCGGCGATCGCCGGTTCGCTCGTCGCCATGCTCGCCGCGGTCGCCTCGCACCAGAAGGGTTTCACCAGCTGGGGCGTGAAGCAGGCCGAACTCAAGCCGAATCTGGCGTTGTTGGTGCATCTGGGCGTCACCGGGAAGAAGCCGACCAAGTAACTTTCAAGTCCTGTCTGGCGGGCGGTGGCTCATCCGGTGCATCTGTCGCACCGGGGGGCCACCGCCCGCTGCTGTGCGGGCTATGCGGGCAGCGGCCGGTCCTTCACCACGTGCTTCATCACCAGCGTCGACGTCAGCCGCTGCACCCCTGGCAGCGTCGCCAGCCGCTCGTCGTACAGCCGCTGGAAGGCGGCGAGGTCGGCGGTGGCCACCCGCAGCAGATAGTCCGGCTCCCCGAACAGCCGCTCCGCCTCCAGTACGTGCGGAATGCCGGCCAGCGCGCTCTCGAACTCGGCGACCGTGTCCCGGTCCTCCTGCCGCATCGACACGAAGACCAGCGCCTCGAAGGTCAGCCCCACCGAAGCCGGCTCCACCACCGCCCGGTACCCGCTGATCGCCCCCGACCGCTCCAGCTCACGCAGCCGCCGGTGACAGGGCGAGACACTCAGCCGCACCCGCGCGGCCAGCTCGGTCACGGTCAGCCGCCCGTCCAGCTGCAGCTCGGCAAGGATTTTCCGGTCCACGTCGTCCATGAGGCAAATCTTCCCCCATCAAGCGCACACCCCGGCAAACTTAAGAAACACTTTCGAGACATACGCGCCTAATGTCACCAGCATGGACATCGGACCGCTGCTTTCCTTCCTCGCCCTCGACCTGCTGCTGGTGTGCGTGCCGGGCGCCGACTGGGCGTACACCATCGCCGCCGGCCTGCGCGGCCGCTCGGTCGGGGTGGCGGTGGCGGGCCTGGTCAGCGGCTACGCCCTGCACACCGCCCTCGCGGCGGCGGGCCTCGCCGTCCTGGTCGCCGGCTCCCCCGCGCTGCTCACGGCGCTGACCGTGGCGGGCGCGGCATATCTGGTGTGGCTCGGCTGGAACGTCGTACGACGTCCCGGAGTCCCCGGGGCAGGCGAGGAGCCGGTGGCGGCGTCCCGTACGTCGGTCTTCCTGCGCGGCGCGGCAATCAGCGGCCTGAACCCGAAGGGGCTGCTGCTGTATCTGTCGGTGCTGCCGCAGTTCCTGGTGACCGGGAGCAGCACCGGGCCGCACCTGCCGGTGGCCGCCCAGACCGTCGTCCTCGGCCTGCTCCACATGGCGTGCTGCGCCCTCGTCTACGGCATGGTCGGCACCCTGTCCCGCGCGGTCCTCTCGGCCCGACCGGCGGCGGCGCGTGCGGTGACCCGCACATCCGGGGCGGCGATGCTGGGAATCGGGGCGTTCCTGCTGGTGCAGCACGCGCTGTAGGACGGCCCACTGCGGCGACGCGCTGCCCGGGGGGAAGCCCCGCGCAGCACGCACGGCCGGGCCCGTTCGACGCGGCACCCGCCCGCCGCGCCGGGCGCGGCCTCCGACGCCGACGTCCGCCCGTCGTACCGGAAGTCGCCTGTTGAGGCGCGCGTCTGCCCTGTCGTGGGGGCGCCGATGCGTCGTCCGCCCGCCTGGGGGAGTCGCGCAAAGCAGCATGCCCCCGCCCCGCCGGAAGTCGCCGATGCGCCGTCCCGCCCGCCCGTGCGGAGTCGCGCGATGCGGCAACGCGCCTGCCCTGCGGGGCGTCGCCGATGTGCCGGCCGTCCGCGTGTGGGGATTCGCCTGTTGCGGCGCGCGTCTGCCCTGTCGTGGGGTCGCCGATGTGCCGGCAGCCCGTTTTGTGGGGAGTCGCCCAAGCAGCACGCCCCGCGCCGCCGGAAGTCGCCGATGCGCCGTCCCGCCCGCCCGTGCGGAGTCGCGCGATGCGGCACGCGCCTGCCCTGCCGGGGGGTCGCCGATGTGCCGGCCGCCCGCCCGTGCGGAGTCGCCCAAGCAGCACGCCCCGCGCCGCCGGAAGTCGCCGATGCGCCGTCCCGCCCGCCCGTGCGGAGTCGCGCGATGCGGCGCGCGCCTGCCCTGCCGTGGGGTTGCCGTTGCGTCGTCCGCCCGTCTGTGGGGGGTCGCGCGATGCGGCGTGCGCCTGCTCTGTCGGGAGTCGTCCGACGCAATACGCCCCGCCCTGCCAGGGGGGCGGCCGGTGGGATCCGACCGAAGCGGCACGGTCGGCCGGGTCGTCCGGTGCGGTGTGCGCTACGCGGGGTGTCCCGTCCGGCTCGTCAGGCTGAAGAGGCGGATCTCGCGGTCGATCCGCGCCTGGTAGGTGGCGTAGGGCGGCCAGAAGGCCAGGACGGCCTGCCAGGTCGCCGCACGTTCCTCTCCGGTGAGGAGTCGGGCGGTCACCGGGATGTCGGTGCCCTTCCAGCTGATCTCGGCGTCGGGGTGGGCGAGGAGGTTGGCGGTCCAGGCCGGGTGGCCGGGGCGGCCGAAGTTGGAGCCGATGAGGATCCAGCCGTCCTCCTCGGGCATGCAGGCGAGCGGGGTGCGCCGGGGCAGCCCGCTGCGGGCGCCGGTCGAGGTGAGCACCACACCCGGCAGCATCTGGGCGCTGAGCAGCACTTTCCCCCGGGTGAGGCGGTGCACGGCGCGGTCGAGGAGGGGGATGAGGTGCGGGCCGGCCTTCGCGAAGGCCCGGGTGGAGGACACCTTCTGCACGAGCCTGACGCCGATCACATGACCACCCCCGTCTCGAAGAGCCCGGCCGTGTCGGCCGCATGGGCGCGCAGCCGGTGCACGGGCCCGAACAGCAGCTCGTCGCCGGCGGCCCGCTTGAAGTACAGGTGCGCCTCGTGCTCCCAGGTGAACCCTATGCCGCCGTGCAGCTGCACGGCCTCGGCGGCGGCGGTGCGCAGGGCCTGAAGGGCCTGGGCGAGGGCGAGCCCGCCGACCGCCTCACCCGTCCGGGCGGGCCCGGCCCAGGCGGCGTAGTAGGCGGCCGAGCGGGCCGACTGCACCGCCACGTACACATCGGCCAGCCGGTGCTGCACGGCCTGGAAGGACCCGATCGCCCGCCCGAACTGCTCACGCCGCCCCACGTACTCGACGGTCCGCTCCAACGCCCGGTCGGCGGCGCCGACGGCCTCGCAGGCGAGGTGGGCGGCGACGGTGTCGCCGGTGGCGGCGAGGGCGGTACGGACGTCTGCGTCGGGCTCCCCCAGCAACCGGGCCTCCACGTCCCGGAGTTGGATGCGCCCCTGTGGTCGGGTCGCGTCGAGGGCGGTCTGCCGCGCCCGTACCAGCCCGGCCGCGTCCCCGGGCACGAGGAAGAGCAGGACGCGGGAGCGGGCGTACCCCCCGGTGTGGGCGGCGACGAGCAGCAGGTCGGCGCTGTGCCCGTCGAGCACCTGGGCGACCTCGCCGTACAGCCGCCAGCGGTCTCCGTCCCGCCGCGCCTGTACGCCGCCCGCGCGCCCGCCCCCGGCCCAGTCACCGCCGTTGGCTCCGGTCAGCGCGAGCGCGGTGGCGAGAACGGGCCCAGGGACGGCGAGCGCGGCGGTGAGGTGCCCGGCGGCGAGGCGGGGGAGGTGCTCGGTGCGCTGGGCCTCGGTGCCGAGGGCGAGGAGGAGCGGGGCGGCGAGGGCGGCGGTGGCGAGCAGGGGGCTGGGGGCGAGGGCCCGGCCGGTCTCCTCGGCGGCGAGGGCCAGCTCGGTGGGCGAGCAGCCGACCCCGCCGTACGCCTCGGGGAGTGCGAGCCCGGGAAGGCCGAGCTGGTCGGCGAGGGCGGCCCACAGTGCGGGGTCATGTCCGGCGGGGGTGTCGACGGCTGACCGGACGTCCTCGAACCCGCAGCGTTTGTGGAGCAGTTCGCGCAGGGTACGGCGGATGTCGTCCTGTTCGGCGGTGAAGCGGGCGTCCATGACCACAGCTCCCTGGCTCTTCCCTGGTTCTTCCCTGACTCTTCCCCCGGATCTGACGGACCGTCATATTAGGGGTGCCGCAACGAGATGCCCAGGGTCAGGAGGCGCGTCGTATGACTCCCGTCGTGCAGGGAAGCCGGAAGGTCGCCGTGGTCGGCGTCGCCCTCTCCGACTGCGGACGCGTGGACGACGCCACCCCGTACGCCCTGCACGCGCAGGCCGCCCGCCGCGCGCTGGCGGACGCGGGCCTGGACCGGGCGCTGATCGACGGCTTCGCGTCGGCCGGCCTCGGCACGCTGGCGCCGGTGGAGGTCGCCGACTACCTGGGCCTGCGGCCGAGGTGGGTCGACTCGACGTCGGTGGGCGGCTCGACCTGGGAGGTCATGGCGGCCCACGCGACGGACGCGATCGCGGCGGGCCGCGCGAACGCGGTGCTCCTGGCGTACGGTTCGACGGCCCGGGCGGACATACGCGCCGGCCGCCGCACGGGCACACTGCCCTTCGGCGGACGTGGCCCCACGCAGTTCGAGGTCCCCTACGGCCACACGCTGATCGCCAAGTACGCGATGGCGGCCCGCCGCCACATGATCGAGTTCGGTACGACGATCGAGCAGCTCGCGGAGATCGCCGTCCAGGCCCGGGCGAACGCGGCGCTGAACCCCGAGGCGATGTTCCGGACCCCCCTCACGGTGGACGAGGTGCTGTCCGGCCCGCTGATCGCGGACCCGTTCACCAAGCTGCACTGCTGCCTCCGCTCCGACGGCGGGGCCGCGGTGCTGCTGGCGGCCGAGGAGTACGCGCGGGACTGCCGCACGGAACCCGTGTGGGTGCTGGGCGCGGGCGAACACGTGTCGCATGCCGCCATGTCCGAGTGGGGGGACTTCACGGTGTCCCCGGCGGCGGTCAGCGGACGGCTGGCGTTCGAGCGGGCCGGGGTGAGGGCATCGGAAATGGACTTCGCGCAGATCTACGACGCCTTCACCTACATGACCCTCGTGACCTTGGAGGACCTGGGTTTCTGCGGGAAGGGGGAGGGCGGGGCGTTCGTCGGCAAGGGCCGGCTGCGGGTGGCGGGCGGCGAGCTGCCGGTGAACACCGACGGCGGCGGTCTGTCGGCCCAGCACCCCGGGATGCGCGGGCTGTTCCTGCTGGTGGAGGCGGTACGGCAGCTCAGGGGAGAGGCGGGCGCACGCCAGGTGCGCCGGCCGGACGGCAGCCTGCCCGAGCTGGGGGTGGCGTCCGGGACCGGGGGCTGGTTCTGCTCGTCGGGAACGGTGGTACTTGGCCGGAACTGATCGTCGTACGGGGCGGAGGGGAAGCCGACCGGCGGCCCCGCTGTTGCCGCCGACGACCACCCGCACCCAAGGAGAGTGGACGACAATGCCCCTGACCCGCGACGAACGCGAGCAGTTCCTCGCCGAACCCCATGTCGCCGCCCTGTCCGTGGACGGAGGCCCGGGACGCGCGCCCCTCTCCGTCCCGATCTGGTACTGGTACGAGCCCGGCGGCGCGGTATGGATCATGACGGCCCGCGATTCCCGCAAGTACGGCCTGATCGAGGCGGCGGGCCGTTTCACCCTCCTGGTGGACCGCCTGGAGCCGACGATCCGCTACGTGTCGGTCGAGGGCCCGGTCGTGGCGACCGAGCCGGCGACGAAGGAGGAGCTGCGCGACATCTCGGCGCGCTACCTGCCGGCGGACAAGGTCGACGGATACGTCGACTACGCCTGGAAGGAACACGGCGAGCAGATGGTGATCCACATGCGCCCCGAGAGGTGGGTGTCGTCGGACCTGGGCCAGGTGTGACCATGACCCCATGGCACCGGATCTCCACCACCTCCTGAGGTCACTGCGGGTCTGGGACCCGGACACGACGACCCTCCCTCCCTTCGACCCCGCCACCGCCCCCGCGAGCCCGCTGGCACTGTTCGTCGACTGGTTCGCGGAGGCCGTGGCGGCGGGCGAGCACGAGCCGCACACCATGTCCCTGGCCACGACGGACGAGGACGGCCGCCCCGACGTACGGATCGTCATGCTGCACGGCGCCGACGAGTCCGGCTGGTCCTTCGGCACCCACCGCACCAGCGCCAAGGGCCGCGCCCTGACCTCCCGCCCCTACGCGGCCCTCGCCTTCTACTGGCCGACGCTCGGCCGCCAGGTCCGCCTCCGCGGCCCGGTCACGACGGGTACGGCGGCGGAGGCCCGGGCGGATCTGCGGGCGAGGTCGACGGGGGCCCTGGCGGCGGCGCTGACCGGGCGGCAGAGCGAGATCCTCGGGTCGGTGGAGGAGCTGGCGGAGGCGTCGCAGGAGGCGTGGGAACGGGCCCGCACGGAACCGGCGGCCGAGTCCGCCACATGGACGCTGTACCGCCTGCTGCCGGAGTCGGTGGAGTTCTTCCAGGGGGACGAGCGGAGGAGGCATGTGCGGGTGAGGTATCGCGCCGAGGACGGGGGGTGGCGGCGAGAGCTGCTGTGGCCGTGAGGGCGCGTCGGGACCGGCACCGGTACTGGTACCGGTGAGCGTCCGTCACCCGGTCGCATCCGCCGGCTTTGCGGCGCCGGCCGTCTGCCCGGCTACTGGGAGGGAGGCCGACGTAGCGCCGACAGCCCGGACAGGACGGTGGAAGCCATGGCCGCGACGAGCGATTCACGCGACTCGCAACACTCACGGGACTCGCACACCTCAGCAGAGTCAGCCGGCTCGCAAGCCTCCACAGACGGCGACTCAGGCGACTCAGGCGACTCACACGACGAGCTGCACGAGCACGCCGTCGACGCGGCCCGGCGGTACCGGGAGTCGGCGGGGGAACGGGAGCGCATCGAGGAGCGGCTGGACGCGGGGGAGCTCCCCGAGCCCCCGGAGACCCTGCGTCTGCGCGCCGCGCGGATCCTCGACCGTGGCGGACTGCCGCCCTCGGCGGTGGTGGCGGGCATCCACGCCGAGCCCATGGACCTTCCGCAGGCCAGCGAGCGGATCATCAGCCTCTCCAACGAGCTGCAGGCATGGAGCTTTCTGCCGCGCGGTGCGCGGGCCGCCGCCACCGTCGCCCGTATCTCCCTGCGCCAGGGGGGCCGGGAGATCCCCCACGGCACCGGCTTCCTGGTCTCGCCCCGGCTGCTGATGACCAACCACCACGTACTGCCGGAGGCGGGCTTCGCCCGGCGCTGCGTCGTGGAGTTCAACGCCCAGGTCACCATCGACAACGTCCCGGACACGGTGGTCCGGATGGAGTTCGACCCGGACGCCTTCTTCGCCGCGGACAGGCGGCTGGACTACGCCCTGGTGGCCGTCGCCCCGGCCGCGGACGGCCGCCCTCCGGGGGAGATCTTCGGCTGGAACCCGCTCGCCGCCCAGGTCGGCAACCTGGTCATCGGCGAACGCGTGAACATCATCGGCCATCCCAACGGCCGTCTGAAGGAGATCGCCCTGCGCGACAACACCCTTCTGGTGCGGCTGGACGACTTCCTCCACTACAAGACCGACACGGAACCCGGGAACTCGGGATCCCCCGTCTTCAACGACCAGTGGGAAGTGGTGGCCCTGCACCACAGAGGCGTACCGAAGACGGACTCCCAGGGACGGGTGCTGCGCAAGGACGGCCAGTTGTGGCGCCGCGGCGACGATGACGACACGATCGAGTGGATCGCGAACGAAGGCGTCCGCATCAGCTCCATCATGAGGCACCTGGCCGCGATGAGTTTCGACCCCGCGCGGCGCGCGCTCCTGGCGGAGATGGGACCGGACTCCGGCTTCGGCCAGGGCGTCCTGCCCGGCCCGCTGGAGACGCCGGTACCGCCCGAGCCGGTGGAGACTCAGGTCCCGCCCGGACCGGAGAGAACGGCCGCGCCCGCCGTGGGCGCCCGCCCCGAGGCTCTGCGGCCCGCCCGCACCGGACTGCGGGCCCGGGGCAGCACCTTCGGCGGCGGTGAACGGCACCTGGTCTTCCTGCACGGCAGGCGCCAGCACAGGAAGGAGCCCGAGGTGCTCCGCCGTACCTGGGCCTCCGGACTGAACCGAGGGCTCACCATCGCGGGACTGCCCACGATCGACCCGGAGCACGTCTGGTTCCCGTACTACGGCGACCGGCTCGGCGCTCTCATGGGCTGGACGGAGGCCGTCAGCGGAGCCTTCGAGGCCGGGGAGCCGACCGCCGCCTCGGCCGCGGAACAGTTCGCCGCCGAGGCACCGTCGGGCCTCTACGAACAGCTGCTCTTCGAAGCGGCACACCGTGCGGGAATGCCGCAGGACGGACCGGAGACCACCGAGGGCTTCGGCGACACCGTGGTGAGCAGGCTGAACCGGCCCCTGCGCTGGCTGGCGGCCAGAACCGACGTCGACGAGTGGAGCATCGCCCTCCTCTTCCGGGACGTCAGCCGCTACCTCAGCGACCGAGAGGTCCGCGACGCGGTACTGGACACCGTGCTCGAAACCATGCCGACCACCGGCCAACTGGTACTGATCACCCACAGTCTCGGCACCGTCGTGGGCATGGACCTCATCGGCCGGCTTCCGGACCCCCTCGACCTCACCCTGTTCGTCACGGCGGGCAGCCCCCTGGGCATGAACGCGGTGAACGAGCGCCTGCTCGCCGGAGGACCCCACCGCCCCGGCAGGGCTCGCCACTGGCTCAACACCTGGTCCCCGACCGACGCCGTCGCCATCGGCTGCCCCCTGGACGACCCCCGCTGGGGCAAACTCGCCCAACTGGCCGTCGCCAACGGCAGCGACCGGGCCCACGACATCGACGAGTACCTCTCCCACGAGCGCGTCGCCCGCGAAATCGGCGAAGCCCTCCACAGCCCGTGACCGGCCTTCGGGAAGCGGACTGCACACACCTCGGCCGCGGCGGCTCCCCCTCCGTGCCGCCGCGGCCGGTCCCCGTGCGGGTGTGGTCAGTTGGCGGGCTCGCTGGTGGCGTGGAAGTCCGTGGGCTTGAGCAGGGGCTCGCTGGTGGCGTGGAAGTCCTTGGTCGCGATCTCTTCGCCGGCCTCGGCGGTCGCGACGGCCGCGGGGGCCTCGGTCTCCTCGCCGGTGGCGTGGAAGTCGTTGGGGTTGACGTCGCCGGTGGTGTCGGCCATGAGGTAACTCCTTGAATCGCGGAACGATCACGAAACAGAACAGAACAGAGCAAAACAGACGCGATATCCGTCCGGCAGCTCCCCCGCGGGCCGCCGGGAGGGACATCGCAAGGCCGTTCACCTTAGTGGTGTGGCCGGCACCGAGCCGTCTGCCCCCCGATGCGACGGACCGGTAGCTGCAAAAGTGCCGGGCGGCGATAAACGAACAATGAACGCCGGCCCGTTCCCTCAGCCGACAGGCGCGGCGGCCAGCAGTTTCCGCACGTCCATGGCCTCGGGCGACCCGGTGGTCTCGAAGATGCCGAGGGCCTCCTGCCAGCAGACCTTCGCACGGTCGATCTGGCCGACGCCGTACAGTCCGCGCCCCAGCGCCGTGAGGACGTTGGCACGGCGCCACTCGCCGCCGATGCCGTGCAGGACGGCGAGTGCCTGCTCGGCGTGGGCGGCGGCCTGGGCGGCGGCTCCGTCGGCCCGATGGACCTCGGCCAGATGCACCTCGGCGAGGCGGAAGAGCGTCATGCCGTGCCACAGGCGCTGCCTGGCGTCCTGGAAGACGGCGAGGGCGTCGCTCAGGGTGTCGAGCGCCAGCCGCGTGTCCCCGGCACGCGTCAACGCCAGCCCGAGCGCGTACTTGCCGTTGGCGAGGCGCAGCGCCATCCCCGTGTTGTCCCGCTCGTAGAGGGTGACGCCCTGGCGGGCCAGCGACACGGCGCTCTCGGTGCGCCCGGTCGCCAGGTGCACCCGGGACAGGTTGCACAGGGCGCTGGCCTCACCGGGCTTGTTCCGGTCGGCGCGGAACGCGGCCAGCGCGCGCGTGAAGTGCCGCTCCGCCTCGTCGTGGCGCCCGTTGTAGAGGGCGATGATGCCCTGCTGGTTCGGTGCCTGGGCGCAGACGACGGGGTCGTCGACGGCGAGTCCGAGCCGTAGTGCGTCACTCGCCTCCCGGTCCGACTCCTCGAACTGGCCCGAGACGCCCAGGAGGTGGCTGTGCATGAGGCGCGCCCGGCCTTCGGCGTAGGCGTCGCCCGTCCGCCGGGCCGCCTCGATCACCGCGGTGGCGGCGAGGACGTACTGGCGGGAGCTGATCCCGGACTCGCCGAGGTCGACGCACACGACGAGCAGGTCGGCGGCTCTGCGCAGCATGCCGGCCGTGGTGGCCTGCTGCGCGGCCGCCAGCAGTCCGGCGGCCTCCGTGAACAGCCAGTCCAGCGCTCTGCCGCGGTCGGTGAAGACCAGGCCGGGGTAGTTGCCGCGGCTCAGGTGGTCCAGGACCCGTTCCCCCGGCCGTTCGATCGCGTACACGCCCGCCGCGGTGGCCAGGTAGAAGTCCAGGAGCCGCGACATCGCGGCCTCCCGCTCGCTGGGCGGCTGCTCGTCGCGTTCCGCGCACGCACGCGCGTAGAGGCGTACGAGGTCGTGGAAGCGGTAGCGGCCGGGGGCGGCCGATTCGAGGAGGGAGGTGTCCACCAGTGCTTCCAGGAGGTCCTCGGTGTCCTCGGTCGGCAGGTCGAGGGCCGCTGCCGCCGCGGACAGCGAGATGTCGGGGCCGTCGGCCAGGCCGAGGAGGCGGAAGGCCCTCGCCTGGGCGGGTTCCAGCTGGCCGTAGCCGAGTTCGAAGGTGGCCTTGACGGCCAGGTCGCCGGCCTGGAGTTCGTCGAGGCGGCGGCGTTCGTCGGCGAGCTTGGCCGCCAGGACGGACACCGTCCAGGTACGACGGGCCGCCAGCCGGGACGCCGCGATGCGGATGGCGAGCGGCAGGAAGCCGCAGGCCGCGACCACGTCCAGGGCGGCCTCCCGCTCGGCCTCCACCCGCTCCTCGCCGACGATCCTCGTGAAGAGGGCCAGGGCCTCGTCCGGGGACATCACGTCCAGGTCCACCAGGTGGGCGCCGGCCAGGTCCACCATCCGCACCCGTGACGTCACGAGGGCCG
Organism: Streptomyces sp. NPDC018693; assembly: GCF_044391385.1. NCBI lineage: Bacteria > Bacillati > Actinomycetota > Actinomycetes > Kitasatosporales > Streptomycetaceae > Streptomyces > Streptomyces sp. NPDC018693. The sequence continues at coordinate 216,656 of NZ_JBIRZZ010000009.1, forward strand.
CGCAGCCCTCGGTGCCCGGCAGCAGCGGTCGTACCTGTGCCGCGTCCTTCGCGTTGTCCAGCAGCACCAGGACCCTGCGGCCGTCCAGGACCGACCGGTACAGCGCCGCCCGTTCCTCCATCGAGTCGGGGATCGCCGAGTCGGCCGTGCCGAGGGCGCGGAGGAAGGCGCCGAGGACCGTCTCCGGTTCGGCCGCGCGCTGGCCCGCGCCCTGGAGGTCGACGTACAGCTGTCCGTCGGGGAAGGCGGTCCGCGCCTGGTGGGCGACATGGACCGCGAGGGTCGTCTTGCCGACGCCCCCGATGCCGGCCAGCGCGGAGACGGCCATCACCCGGCTCTCGCTGCCCGACGCCGCCGCGAGCACCTCGCTCAGCTCCCGCACGAAGGACGTCCGGCCGGTGAAGTCGGGGACGGTCGCCGGGAGTTGGGCGGGGCGGACCGGGGCGGCGGGGGGTTCGGCGGCCGGGGCCGACGGTTCCGCCAGGGCCGGGTCCGCGCGCAGGATGCGCTCCTGCAGCTCCCGCAGGCCGCGCCGGGGGTCGACGCCGAGCTCCTCCGCCAGCAGGCGACGCGTGTCGGCGTACACGGCGAGCGCCTCCGCCTGCCGGCCGCTGCGGTAGAGGGCCAGCATCAGCAGCTCACGCAGGCGTTCGCGCAGGGGGTGGGCCGCGGTCAGGGCGGTCAGTTCGGAGACCGCCTCCGCGTGGCAGCCCTGCTCCAGGTCCATGTCCAGGCGCGACTCCAGCAGGCCGAGGCGCCACTCCTCCAGGCGGACCCGCTGGGTCTCGGCGTACGGGCCGGGCACGCCCGCCAGCGCCTCGCCGTCCCAGAGGGCGAGCGCCCGGTTCAGCGCCTCCCGCGCGCGGCCCGGATCGCCGGCCGCCCGCGCCTTGTCCGCGTCCGCCGCCAGCCGCTGTGCCTCGGCGAGGTCCAGCGCCCCGTCCCGCAGGCCGCGCACCGCGTACCCGCCGGACTCGCTGACCAGCACCCCGGTGTCCAGCACCTTCCGCAGCCGTGAGGCGTACGTCCGCAGCGCGGCCAGCGCCTGGGACGGAGGCTCCTCGCCCCACAGCGCGTCGATCAGCTCACCGGCCGTCGCGGTGCGGCCTTCCCGCAGCAGCAGCGCGGCGAGCAGGGCCCGCTGCTGCGGGGAGCCCGTCGGGAGCGGCTCCCCGCCACGCCAGGCGCGTACGGGCCCGAGCACGCCGAAGCGCAGCGCGGCACCCGGCTCCTCGGAGGCGTCGGGACGTCGCTGTTCCGGCACGCGAGGTACACGGTCGTCCATCGGAGTCCCCCTCGGCTTTCTGACCATCCAGGTCAGTTTGCCCTGTCCATGCCGGAACCGTCAGCCGCGGGAGACCCCGATCACAGCCGGGCGCACGGGAGTCCACAAACTCCGCACATCCTCATCGCAGACCCCCGCACACGGCACGGTAGCTGACGCTCCGTCAGATCAGCGCTACCGTGGCCGACATGGACCCCGAGACGACCAACCCCGAGACCACGAACCCCGGGACCGCGCCCTTCCCGTGGATCATCTCCGTCGACGACCACACCGTCGAACCCCCCGACGTCTGGCAGGACCGCCTCCCGAAGAAGTACCTCGACACCGGACCCCGCACGGTCCGCGCACCCCTGAAGGAGATGACCTTCCTCGGCGGCCGTTTCAAGCCCGTCATGGGCCGCCCCGGTACCGACGACGGCCCGCTCGGCGACTGGTGGGTCTACGAGGACCTGCACCGCCCCCTGACCCGCCTCGACACCGCCGTCGGCTACGACAGGGACGAGATCAAGCTCGAAGTCATCACCTACGAGCAGATGCGGCCCGGCTCCTACGACGTCCCCGCCCGCCTCGCCGACATGGACGTCAACCACGTCCAGTCGGCCCTCTGCTTCCCCACCTTCCCCCGCTTCTGCGGCCAGACCTTCACCGAGGCCGAGGACCACGACCTCGGACTGCTCTGCGTCCGCGCCTACAACGACTGGATGGTGGAGGAGTGGTGCGGCCCGGACGCGCACGGCCGGCTCATCCCCCTCACCCTCGTCCCCCTCTGGGACGCCGAGCTGGCGGCCGCCGAGGTCCGCCGCAACGCCGCCCGCGGCGTCCGCGCCGTCGCCTTCTCCGAGATACCCCCGTTCCTCGGCCTCCCCTCCGTCCACACCGACGAGTGGGACCCGTTCCTCGCCGCCTGCGACGAGACCGGCACGGTCATCGCCATGCACATCGGCTCCAGCAGCCGTATGCCGTCCACCTCCGCGGACGCGCCGCCCGCCGTCGGCTCCACCATCACCTTCGCCAACTGCTGCTTCTCGATGGTCGACTGGCTGATGAGCGGCAAGTTCGAGCGCTTCCCCCACCTGAAGGTGATGTACGCGGAGGGCCAGATCGGCTGGATCCCGTACATCCTGGAACGCGCCGACGTCGTCTGGGAGGAGAACCGCGGCTGGGGCGGCGTCGCCGACAAGGTCCACCGTCCGCCGTCCGAGCTCTTCGCCGACCACGTCTACGGCTGCTTCTTCGACGACGCCTTCGGACTGCGGAACCTGGACGCCATCGGCCTGGGCAACGTCCTGTACGAGACCGACTACCCCCACTCCGACTCCACCTGGCCGAAGTCGAGGGAGGTCGGCGAGGCGCAGATGGGGCACCTGGCCCCCGACGTCGTCGAGCGGATCGTACGGGGGAACGCGATCGACCTGCTCCAGCTCACGCCCGACGGGCTGTGGTCGCCGTGAAGTACGGCATCCAGCTCCCCGTCCAGTCCCAGAGCACCCTCTACACCGAGCCCTGGGAGACCGCCGCCGGCCCCGCCGACCTCGTCGCCGTCGCGCGGGCCGCCGAGGAGGCCGGGTTCGCGTACGTCGCCTGCTGCGACCACGTGGCCATCCCGCGCCGGCTGGCGCCCGCGATGAGCACGGTCTGGTACGACCCCGTCGCCACCCTCGCCCACGTCGCCGCCGCGACCGAGCGCATACGGCTGCTCACCCATGTCGCCGTCGTCGCCCTGCGCCACCCGCTCCCCACCGCCAAGCAGTACGCCACCCTCGACCACCTCAGCGGCGGGCGGCTGATCCTCGGGGTCGGGGCGGGCCACGTACGGGAGGAGTTCGAGGCGCTCGGCGTGGACTTCGAGCGGCGCGGCGCCGTGCTCGACGAGACGATCGACGCCCTGCGCGCCGCCCTCGGCCCGGACGAGTTCCCCGAACACCACGGCAAGCTCCACGACTTCGCCGACCTGGGCCAGCGGCCCCGGCCCGCCCAGCCGCACGTCCCGCTGTGGGTCGGCGGATCGTCCCCGGTCGCCGTACGGAGGGCCGCGCTCAGGGGTGACGGCTGGCTGCCGCAGGGCGACCCGCGGGACCGGCTGTCCGACCGGATCGACCGGATCCGGCGCATCCGCGAAGGGGCCGGCCTGCGGGGGCCGTTCACCGTCGGCGCCATCGCCGAGCCGCTGTACGTCGGCGCCCCCGGCTGGGACACCGGCCGCCGCACCCTCACCGGGGCCCCGGACGCCCTCGCGGAGTCGCTGCGCGGCTACGGGGCGATGGGCGTGAACCAGCTCCAGGTCCGGTTCCGCAGCCGGAGCCGGACCGAACTCACCGACCAGATCCGGGCGTTCGGCGCCGAGGTGGCGCCACTGCTGTGAGCGGGGAGGGACCCGACCGAGCAACCACCTGTCAGACAGGTTCTCTTTGAAACTTGAACAGACTCCCGCCGGGCCGCGTATGTACGGACGTACGGACGACTCGGTTCCGGCGGAAGGACACCTGACGTGCGATCCTCCCAGCGACTCTCCGTTGCCCTCGCCTGCGCCGAGGGCGAGTGGCCGCACGCCGACTGGCCGGCGCCGGACGACCGGCACGTCGGCCGGATCACGCGGCTGACACCGCCCTTCCGGGTTCCCGGCGAGGGCGTGGACGTGGTCGTCCTGCGCTGCCACGACCCGTTGGAGGCGCTCGGCGAGCTCGGACGGGACGTTCCCGTGATCGTCATCAGTCCCCGCCGGGACGTCGACACGATCATCGAGGTGTTCCGCGGCGGAGCGGGCTACCTCGTCGAGGGCGACTACTGCACCTGCATGCTGTCCTCGGCCGTCGTGGGCGCCACGGTCGGCCACACCTACCTCTCCCCGGCGGCCTGCGCGGCCCTGCGGGAGGGGGTCCGGCGGCTGCCCACGGCCGGGTACACGATGGAGCGGTTGCGGTCGCTGCTCTCGCCGCGCGAGCGGCAGATCATGGAGCTGCTGTCGACCGGGCTGGGCGCCCAGGAGATCGGCCTGCGGTTACGGCTGAGCGAGAAGACGGTCCGCAACAACCTCAGCAACATCTACGCCAAGCTGGACGCCCGGGGCAGCACGGACGCGGTCCTGCGGTGGCTGGGAGCCTCGCCCGTGCTTCGCACCTGAGAACATCGAGCGGCAGGACGCCGGGATCCGTCAGGACGCCGTGACCTCCGACAGCGGGATCTCCGACAGCGGAATCTCGACGTCGGTGACATTCTCGCCGGCCTCACCGAACCCGGGCTCGACGCGCACGCTGTTCTGGCTCCTCAGAATCCCGTCGGCCTGCGGAGTGCCGCATTTCACGTTGCGCAGCCAGAGGCGGCCGTCCGGCGTTCCGTTCTTGAGGAGTTGCGGGTAGAAGACATGGACGCTGGTGGCTCCCTCGCTGGGGGAGAAGAACACCTTCTGGCCGTCCTGTTCCTTCTTGTAGGTGGCCCGGAGGAATCCGCTCACGTCGGTGCGTTTGTGCGACCACATGAAGAACGCGATGTGGTCCGGCTGCATGGTGCCGTTCCTGGTGAAGGAGATACCGGTCGTCGTGTCGTCGCGCTTGATGTTGATGTCCTGAATGGCGAACTGGACGCCGATCTCGAAGACCGAGTTCCCCAGTTTCGTGCCGCCGGAGATGCTGGAACCGCTCTCCGTCTGAATGACCCTGGTCACCTCGGCGGCCACGGAGAAGCTCTTCCTCTCCTCCGTGTCGAAACCGCAGTTGCTCTCCACGGCGGACACCCGCTCATTGGGGCCGAAACTGTTCGCCTTGTTCTGGACGGGCACGAACTCGCAGTTCTCCAGTTCGTTCGAGTCGTTCTTGCAGTCGGCGTCCACCTGGCTGGGGGTGGCCGCGCCCGCGTTGGCCATGAGCGGAATCGCCACGGCGAGGGCGGCCACCGGGGCCAGGGCGAGGACGAGGCGCTTCTTCTTGCTCCGGTGGCTGCCGCTGCGGCCGGCGCGTGTCATGGGTTTCTCCTGTACGGGTCGTGGTGCAGGTCAAGAGGGGTGAGGTGGGTGTGGGGAAGGGTGTCAGCAGTCGGTCAGGACGGACTCGATCACGCCGTCCACGACCCCGGGCGCGCCCGCGGCCCCCGGCCGGATGACGGGTCCCTCGACCACTTCCTCCGCCTCGAAGATCTGCTCGGGCACCGCGGGAAGGACGGTGCCCTGCTCACGGGCGTTGATCTTCACCACCCATGTGCCGGTCATGCGCTGCATCTTGGGCGTGAACTCCACGTGGAGCACCTTGCCCTCCGGGATCTTCCGGTTCGTCGACTCGCTTGCGGTCGCCGACTCCAGGGTCATGTCCAGCGTGGCTTTGTGCCGCAGCCAGGAGGCGTTCAGGAAACCGAATATTCCGGCCCCGCCGCCCTGCTGGGTCACGGTGTACTTGCCTCGGCCCTGACCGACCGTGGTCTTCCAGGTGGTGTCGGCCGACGCGTTGGGATCGACGTCCGGCGCGCAGTTCGGGAAGTCGATCGTGACCTTTTCCGTGGGTCCGTCGAAGGTCTCGAAGTTCGTCTCCCGGAAATCACAGGTGTCGGCCGCGAATCCGTCCCCGAGGCCGCCGTTGAAATCCCTCGTCGACCGCTGCTGCCCATTGATCTTCGCGGACCTGTGGCACATCGACATGATCTCTTCCGGTGTCTTGTCGATGTCGGCCGCGTTCGCCGAGGGCAGTAGTACGGCGGCGACCGCCGCTCCGGATGTGACCGCCGCGCCGATCGCCACATAGCGGACCTTCTTGTTCCTGAAGCGCCTCTTGGCTGCCATGCTCCGCTCTCTCCTGAGGGGGGTGGACTTTGCCTTTCCGCCGGGATTATTGGCGTGCCGTGAGCGGCGCCGACAGGGTCAAATATCCCTACTGCACGGTCACTTGATATGTGCACACGCAATCCGCAATCGACGTCCCGCTGAGCTGATGAGCCGTCAGATATGCCCTACGCTGGCGGTATCCATCGACGCCAAGGGAGTTCGCATGGGCAAGCTCGACGGACGTGTTGTCCTTGTCACAGGTGCGGCGCGCGGCCAGGGGGAGCAGGAGGCGCGGCTCTTCGCGGCGGAGGGCGCGCGGGTCGTCGTGGCGGATGTGCTGGACGAGCAGGGGGAGGCGCTGGCCAAGGAGTTGGGGGCGCTGTACGTCCATCTGGACGTGCGGGAGGAGGGCGACTGGCAGGCTGCCGTGACCGCGGCGAAGGAGGCGTACGGGCGGGTCGACGGGCTGGTCAACAACGCCGGGATCCTGCGCTTCAACTCCCTCGTCGACACCCCGCTGGACGAGTTCATGCAGGTGGTCCGGGTCAACCAGGTCGGCTGCTTCCTCGGCGTGAAGACGGTCGCGCCGGAGATGCCCCCGAGCGGCGGGACCATCGTCAACACCGCCTCCCACACCGGTATGACCGGCATGGCGGCCGTGGGCACGTACGCCGCCACCAAGCACGCGATCGTCGGCCTCACCCGGGTCGCCGCGCTGGAGCTCGCCCCGCGCGGCATCCGCGTCAACGCGATGTGCCCCGGCGCGATCGACACGGCCATGTCCAACCCGGCCCGGCTCGACCCGGACGCGGATCCGGAGGCGACCGCGCGGGCCCTGGACGAGCTGTACCGCAGGCTGGTGCCGCTCGGGCGGATCGGGCGGCCGGAGGAGGTGGCGCGGCTGGCGCTGTTCCTGTCGTGCGAGGACTCGTCGTACATCACGGGGCAGCCGTTCGTGATCGACGGGGGGTGGCTGGCGGGGGTCGCCGTGATCTGACCACTATCTGACCGACCGTCAGCTATTGACGGTGCATACCGGCGGTGCCAATCTGACGAGCCGTCAGCCAACTGAGACCGGGACGGTGAGCCTCCGTGGAATTCGGGCTGTTCGTACAGGGATACGTGGGCAAGCGCGCCGAGACCGACCCGCTGGCCGAGCACAAGGCGCTGATGGAGGAGACCGAGTACGTCATCCAGGCGGACAAGTCCGGCTTCAAGTACGCCTGGGCGTCCGAGCACCACTTCCTGGACGAGTACTCGCACCTCTCCGCCAACGACGTCTTCCTCGGCTACCTCGCCCACGCGACCGAACGCATCCACCTCGGCTCCGGGATCTTCAACCCGCTGGCCCAGGTCAACCACCCCGTCAAGGTCGCCGAGAAGGTCGCCATGCTCGACCATCTCAGCGGCAACCGCTTCGAGTTCGGCTCGGGGCGGGGCGCGGGCTCGCACGAGATCCTCGGGTTCCTGCCCGGCATCACCGACATGAACCACACCAAGGAGATCTGGGAGGAGACGATCGCCGAGTTCCCCAAGATGTGGCTCCAGGACGAGTACGTCGGCTTCCAGGGCAAGCACTGGTCGCTGCCGCCTAGGAAGGTGCTGCCCAAGCCGTACGGCAGGTCGCACCCGGCGATGTGGTACGCGGCCGGGTCGCCGCCGTCGTACGCGATGGCCGCGCGGAAGGGGCTGGGGGTGCTCGGCTTCAGCGTCCAGAAGGTGTCCGACATGGAGTGGGTGCTGGAGCAGTACAAGACGGCGATCGTGAACGCGGAGCCGATCGGCGACTTCGTCAACGACAACGTGATGGTGACCACGACGGCGATCTGCGCGCCGACGCACGACGAGGCGATACGGATCGCCGTGAACGGCGGGCTGCACTATCTGCCCTCGCTGGTCTTCCGCTACCACGACACGTTCCCCCGGCCCGAGGGGTTCCCGGTGTGGCCCGAGACGCTGCCCGAGTACACCGCCGAGTTCGTCGAGCTGCTGGTGGAGGAGGAGCTGCTGATCTGCGGGGACCCGGACGAGGTGCTGCGCCAGTGCAAGCGGTGGGAGCAGGCCGGGGCGGACCAGCTGAGCTTCGGGCTGCCGGTGGGGGTGCCGAAGGAGGAGACGCTGCAGACGATTCGGCTGATCGGGGAGCACGTGATTCCGAAGATCGACACGGATCCCGTGCATCGGACCACGCGGTTCCGTCGGGGGGCCTGATGTCTCGTCGGCGGCTGCGGGCTGTCTGTGGCTGGTCGCGCCCACGCGGCGGAGCCGCATATCGATGCAGCCCCGCGCCCCTGGCTGAGTGACCGCAAGCCCAGGAGGTGAACCTCATGCTTGATCACGTCATCAAAGGCGCGACCGTCGTCGACGGGACCGGCGCGCCCGCCTACACCGCCGACGTGGGCATACGGGACGGCCGTATAGCCGCGCTCGGGACGATCAGCGAGGACAGCCGGTCGGCCGAGGACGCCACCGGCCTCGTCCTCGCCCCCGGTTTCGTCGACCCCCACACCCACTACGACGCCCAGCTCTTCTGGGACCCGTACGCCACGCCCTCCCTCAACCACGGTGTGACCACGGTCGTCGCCGGGAACTGCGGCTTCACGCTGGCGCCGCTGCACCCGGAGCGGCCGGAGGACGCCGACTACACGCGCCGGATGATGTCGAAGGTCGAGGGCATGTCGCTGGTCGCGCTGGAGGAGGGGGCGCCCTGGAACTGGCACGGCTTCGGGGAGTATCTGGACGCCCTGGAGGGGCGGACCGCCGTCAACGCGGGCTTCATGGTGGGGCACTGCGCGCTGCGGCGGTACGTGATGGGACCGGACGCGGTGGGCGGCCAGCCGAGCCGGGAACAACTGCGGGAGATGCTCCAGCTCCTGCACGAGGCGATGGACGCCGGCGCCTGGGGCCTGTCCACCACCCAGTCCTCCACCCACTCCGACGGCGACGGCAGACCGGTCGCGTCCCGGCACGCCGAACCCGCCGAACTGCTCGCCCTGTCGAAGGCGGTCGGGGAGCACGAGGGCACGCAGATCGAGGCGATCGTCGCGGGCTGCCTGGACCAGTTCAGCGACGCCGAGATCGAGCTGCTGGTGGAGATGAGCACCGCCGCCGGACGCCCCCTGAACTGGAACGTCCTGACCATCGACGCGGCGGTCCCGGAGCGCGTGCCCCGGCAGCTGCTGGCGAGCGAGCGGGCCCGCAAGGCGGGCGGCAGGATCGTCGCGCTGACCATGCCGATCCTCACGCCGATGAACATGTCGCTCGGCACCTTCTGCGCGCTGAACCTCATCCCCGGCTGGGGCCCGATCCTGGGCCTCCCGGTGCCGGAGCGGATCGCCAGGCTCCGCGACCCCGACGTACGGGCCGAGATGCTGCGGCACGCCCGGTCCAAGGAGGCCGGCGTCTTCCGGCGGCTCACGAACTTCGCGCGGTACGTCATCGGCGACACCTACAGCGACGCGAACCGCGGCCTGACCGGCCGGGTCGTGCGGGACGTCGCGGCGGAACGCGGCCAGGACCCCTTCCACACCCTGGTCGAGATCTGCGCGGCCGACGACCTGCGTACGGTGCTGTGGCCGATGCCGACGGACAACGACCCGGCGTCCTGGGCGCTGCGCGCCGAGACCTGGCAGCACGAGGACGTGCTGCTGGGCGGCTCCGACGCGGGCGCGCATCTGGACCGCATGTGCGGGGCGCCGTACACCACCCGTTTCCTCGGTGACTGTCTGCGCGGCCGGAAGCTGGCCGGGCTCGAGCAGGCGGTGAAGATGCTGACGGACGACCCGGCGCGGCTGTTCGGGCTGCGGGAGCGCGGCCGGATCGCCCGGGGCTGGCACGCGGACCTGGTCCTCTTCGACCCGGAGCGGATCGACGCCGGTACGGCCACCCTGGTGCACGACCTGCCGGGCGACAGCCCCCGGCTGGACTCCAGGGCGATCGGCGTACGGGCCGTCTGGGTCAACGGGGTCGAGGCGATCCGCGACGACGTGGTGACCGGGGCCGTACCGGGGCGGGTGCTGCGCTCCGGACGGGACACGCGGACGGTGGCCACGCGGTGAGGCGGCGCGACGGGGACGACGTGAGGCAGCGGCTGTTCGTCGGCGGGGAGTGGGTGGAGCCGGAGGGCGGGCAGTACGCCGTCATCGACCCGGCGTCCGAGGAGACCGTCGGCTGGGCGCCCGAGGCGTCACGGGAGCAGGTGCGGGCGGCGTGCGCGGCGGCCCGCGAGGCGTTCGTACGGTGGTCGCGCACCAGCCCCGACGAACGGGCGGCGGTGCTGGCGCGCACCGCGCGGATCATCCACGACCGGGCGGCCGAGTACACGCCCCTCGCCCAGGCCGAGACCGGCGCCACGACGGGCACCGCGCGCGCGATGCAGGTCGGGGTCGGGGCGGCCCGGTTCCGCCGGTACGCGCGCGTGGAGCCCGCGGAGTGGGGACTGCCGCCGCAGATCAGCGAGGCCGGGCCGATGGGGAAGGCCGGGGTGACGGGCGCGCTGGCCGTCCGCCAGCCGGTGGGCGTGGTCGCCTGCGTCACCTCGTACAACAACCCCTGGGCGAACCCGGCCGGCAAGGTCGCCCCGGCCCTCGCCATGGGCAACACGGTCGTCGTCAAACCCGCCCCGCAGGACCCTCTTTCCGTCTACCGCATGGCGGAGGCGCTGGAGGCCGCCGGGGTGCCGCCGGGCGTGGTGAACGTCGTGTCGGGCCGCTCGACGAGCGTCGGCGAGGAGAGCGTCGCCTCCCCGGACGTCGACATGGTCAGCTTCACCGGGTCCACGGCCGTCGGCCGGAGCATCGCCGAGGTCTGCGGCCGCGACATGAAACGCCAGCTGATGGAGCTGGGCGGCAAGGGCGCGGCCCTCGTCTTCGACGACGCGGACATAGGGTCGGCGGTGTCCGGGATCGGCACGACGTTCTCCTTCTACAGCGGCCAGATCTGCACGGCGCCGACGCGGGTGCTGGCGCAGAGGGGGGTGTACGAGCGTCTGGTGGCCGGACTGGCCGCGTACGCGGGCCGGTTGAGGCTGGGCGACCCCCGGCAGCCCGACACCGTGATCGGTCCGGTGATCTCGGCCGCTCACCGCGACCGGATCGAGTCGTACGTCGAACTCGGCCGCAAGGAAGGCGCGGTGGTCGTCACCGGTGGCGAACGCCCCCCGCAGGACCGCGGCTTCTACGTCGCCGCGACCCTCCTCGCCGACTGCACCAACGACATGCGGGTCGCCCGCGAGGAGATCTTCGGCCCGGTGGTGACGGTCATCCCCTTCCACGACGAGGAGGAGGCCGTCGCCCTCGCCAACGACTCCGACTACGGCCTCATCGACTACGTCTGGTCCGGCGACGTCGCCCGCGCCTTCCGCGTCGCCCGCCGCCTGCGCGCCGGTGGCATCGGCGTCAACACGGTCGCCCGCAACATGGAAGCCCCCTTCGGCGGCTTCAAGAAGAGCGGCGTGGGCCGCGACGTCGGCTCCTACGCCCTGCACGCGTACAGCGAGCTGCAGGCGATCGTGTGGCCGGGGTGAGAGGGGCGGACGGTGTGAGGGCGCGCTGCGGGGCTACAGGTCGAAGACCGCCCGCAGGCCGATCTCCACCGCTTCCATGACACGCTCGTCGACCGGGCCCAGGCCATCGGTGAACCGAGGAGCGGACAGGGTGCGGAACTCGCCGAGCACGATCGTGCCGACGGAGGGTGAGTCGACCGGGATGTCCACGAGGGTGGCTTCCCGCACCTGCTGCGGGTAGATCAGTACGCAGGTCGCCGACTTGTTCTGCGCGTTGAGGGCGTCGGACGAGAACACCAGGACGTGGGCGGGACCTCCGGAGAAGGACAGTTCGTAGACGTGCCCCCGCTTCACCGGCCCGCCACCCGACCCCACCGCTCCAGGGTGGCTTCCTCGCTCTCACCGGGCTCCGCGGCCGTGACCGTGATCCCGGCCTCCGCACGCAGACGCGCGGACCGCTCCAGCTCCTCGGCGAGCATCTGGCGGCGCAGTATGCGGGCCGTATAGGCGGAGGCATTGCCCTTGGCCTTCACGAAGGCGGCCACGTCATCCGGCAGGCTCATCGTCATGTTGACCGTCATACGGCCATCATGCCATGTGTCATGCCTGGTCTGTCCAAGATCGCCTGGCTTCAGGCCGGATCCAGATCCACCCGCACCGTCATCAGCCCCGTCCCGATCACCCGTACCGCCGCGCTGTTGAAGCGGGGCAGGCTGCGCAGGCGGGCCACCGGGTCGTCGTCCGGCATGAGGTGGGCGGTGCCGGTGTGCCAGCGGCCCCGGATGCGTACCCGTACCTTCGGGTCCGCCTTGATGTTGCGGATGTACTGCGACCGTTCGCCGAACTCGGACACCAGCCAGAAGGAGTCGCCGATACGACGGCCACCCACCGGTGTGCGACGGGGCCGGCCGGAGACACGTCCGGTGGTCTCGACGACCGTCTGGGTGGGCAGGCGGCGCAGGACCGGGTTCAAGCGGCGCTGGACGGCCGTCGCCGCGCGGAATCTGAGCTCGCTGAGACGGGACATGGCCCCATGGTCGCCGGTCCCGCAGGGCGAGTGCCAGCGTCCCGGTCGCCATGTTCTCCCGCACCGTCTCGCGCACCGTACGGGCCGCCCTGCCGGCCGCACTCCTCCTGCCCGCGCTGTCCTCCTGCGCCCTCGACGGCCCCGAGGAGTACGGCATCGGGCAGCGCACCGTCACCGTGCGGACGGGCCAGGAGTTCTCGCTGGTCGTGCCTTGGCATCCGGACGACTCGGGTCCCCGGACACTCCCAATGCCGACCAGTCGGTATGGACAGCTGCCCTTCCTCCCGGTAGAGATGGGCACAGCAGCCGCAGACCGAGAGGCACTCCATGCGCATCGCCGTCACGATCTTCCTCACCGACGAGACGATCACCCCGATCCGCCTCGCCCGTGAGCTGGAGCAGCGCGGGTTCGCCGGGCTCTATCTGCCCGAGCACACGCACATCCCCGTCGAGCGGACCACGCCCTACCCGGCGGGCGGCGAGCTGCCGCGCGAGTACGGCCGTACGCTCGACCCGTTCGTGGCCCTGGGGCAGGCCGCCGCCGTCACCGAGCGGCTCGGTCTCGGCACCGGCATCACCCTGGTCGCCCAGCACGACCCGATCGACCTCGCCAAGCAGATCGCCACCCTCGACCACCTCTCCGGCGGCCGCTTCACCCTCGGCGTCGGCTTCGGCTGGAACGTGGAGGAGGCCGCCGACCACGGCGTCGAGTGGCGCACCCGCCGCGAACTAGCCCGTGACCGGATGGCGTTGATGCGGGCCCTGTGGGCGGACGAACCGACCGCGTACGAGGGCGAGTTCGGCAGCGTCCGGGCCAGCCACGCCCACCCCAAGCCCGCCCAGAAGCCGCGCGGCCCGGTCACCGGCCCCCGTACCCTCGTCGGCGGGGCGGCCGGCCCCAAGCTGTTCTCCCACATCTGCGAGTACGCCGACGGCTGGCTGCCCATCGGCGGACGCGGACTCGGCGAATCCCTGCCCCGCCTGCGCACCGCCTGGACGGACGCCGGCCGCGACCCGTCCACGCTCCAGGTCGTCCCGTACGCCGTCCACCCGAGCCCGGGCAAGCTGGCGCACTACGCCGACCTCGGCATCGAGGAGGTCGTGGTGCAACTGCCCCCGGCGGGGGAGACGGAGGTCCTGCGGGCCTTGGACGCATACGCCGAGTTCCTCTCAACGAAGGCCCAGTGAGGCAAGTCAGGGGCGCGGGGAACTGCGCGACCAGCCCCAACGCACCCGCACCCGGCAAACGCAGCGCAGCCCTCCGTATCCTCAAAGGATGACGACCTCCCCGACCGAGAACTCCACGCGTCGCGCCCTCAAACGCGCCAGGGACGGCGTCGCCCTCGACGTCTCCGAGGCGGCCGTGCTGCTCCAGGCCCGCGGCGAGGCCCTCGTGGACCTCGCCGCGTCCGCCGCCCGGGTACGGGACGCCGGCCTGGAGGCGGCCGGCCGGCCCGGCGTCATCACCTACTCCAAGAGCGTCTTCATCCCGCTCACCCGGCTCTGCCGGGACAAGTGCCACTACTGCACCTTCGTCACCGTCCCCGGCAAACTCCGCCGCGCCGGACACGGGATGTTCATGTCCCCGGACGAGGTCCTCGACATCGCCCGCCGCGGCGCCGCCCTCGGCTGCAAGGAAGCGCTCATCACCCTCGGCGACAAGCCCGAGGACCGCTGGCCGGAGGCGCGCGAGTGGCTCGACGCGCACGGATACGACGACACCATCGCCTACGTCCGCGCCATCTCCATCCGCGTCCTGGAGGAGACGGGCCTGCTCCCGCACCTCAACCCGGGCGTGCTGACCTGGACCGACTTCCAGCGCCTCAAGCCGGTCGCCCCGTCCATGGGCATGATGCTGGAGACGACCGCGACCCGCCTGTGGTCCGAGCCCGGCGGCCCGCACCACGGCTCCCCGGACAAGGAACCGGCCGTCCGCCTCCGCGTGCTGGAGGACGCCGGCCGCTCCTCCGTCCCCTTCACCTCGGGCATCCTCATCGGCATCGGCGAGACCTACGAGGAGCGCGCCGAGTCCCTGTTCGCGCTCCGCAAGGTCTCCCGGGCCTACCACGGCATCCAGGAACTGATCATCCAGAACTTCCGCGCCAAGCCGGACACCGCGATGCGCGGCATGCCGGACGCGGAACTGGACGAACTGGTCGCCACGGTCGCCGTCGCCCGCCTCCTCCTCGGCCCGTCCGCCTGCCTCCAGGCCCCGCCCAACCTGGTCGACAGCGAGTACGAGCGGCTGATCGGCGCGGGCATCGACGACTGGGGCGGGGTGTCACCCCTGACGATCGACCACGTCAACCCCGAACGCCCCTGGCCGCAGATCGACGACCTGGCGGCGAAATCGGCGGCCGCCGGCTTCGAACTGCGCGAACGCCTCTGTGTCTACCCGGAGTTCGTCCGCCGGGGCGAACCCTGGCTGGACCCGCGCCTGCTCCCGCACGTCCGCGCCCTCGCCGACCCGGAGACCGGGCTGGCCCTACCGGACGCGGTGGTCGAGGGCCGCCCGTGGCAGGAACCGGAGGAGGTCTTCGTTCCGTCCGGCCGCACGGATCTCCACACCACCATCGACACCGAGGGCCGTACGACCGACCGCCGCGACGACTTCGACGAGGTGTACGGCGACTGGGGCGCCCTGCGTGAGGCCGCCGCACCCGGCATGGCACCCGAGCGCATCGACACGGACGTACGACAGGCCCTGCGCACCGCCGCCGACGACCCCACCAGGCTCACCGACGCCGAGGCCCTCGCCCTGCTGCACGCGGACGGCCCGGCCCTGGACGCGCTGTGCCGGGTCGCCGACGACGTCCGCAAGTCGGCGGTCGGCGACGACGTCACCTACATCGTCACCCGCAACATCAACTTCACCAACGTCTGCTACACCGGCTGCCGCTTCTGCGCCTTCGCGCAACGCCGCACGGACGCCGACGCGTACACCCTCTCCCTCGACCAGGTCGCCGATCGCGCCCAACAGGCGTGGGACGTGGGCGCGGTGGAGGTCTGCATGCAGGGCGGCATCCATCCGGACCTGCCCGGCACGGCGTACTTCGACATCGCGCGGGCCGTGAAGTCCCGCGTCCCCGGAATGCACGTCCACGCCTTCTCGCCCATGGAGGTGGTGAACGGCGCCACCCGCACCGGCATGTCCGTCCGCGAGTGGTTGACGGCCGCGAAGGAGGCCGGCCTGGACTCGATCCCCGGCACGGCTGCCGAGATCCTGGACGACGAGGTCCGCTGGATCCTGACCAAGGGCAAGCTGCCGACGGCCACCTGGATCGACGTCGTCACGACCGCCCACGAACTGGGCATCCGCTCCTCCTCGACGATGATGTACGGCCACGTCGACCAGCCCCGCCACTGGCTCGGCCACCTGCGCACCCTGGCCGGGATCCAGCAACGCACCGGCGGCTTCACGGAGTTCGTGACCCTCCCCTTCATCCACACCAACGCGCCGGTGTACTTGGCGGGTATCGCACGCCCGGGCCCCTCGATGCGGGACAACAGGGCGGTGACGGCGATGGCTCGTCTCCTGCTGCATCCCTGGATCCCCAACATCCAGACGAGCTGGGTGAAGCTGGGCACGGACGGCGCGGCGGAGATGCTGCGCTCCGGAGCGAACGACCTGGGCGGCACCCTGATGGAGGAGACGATCTCCCGCATGGCGGGCTCCTCCTACGGCTCGTACAAATCAGTCGGGGACCTGATCGCGGTGGCGGAGACGGCAGGCCGCCCCGCCCGCCCCCGCACCACCCTCTACGGCGAGGTCCCGGAGGAGCGCCGGCGGGCCGCGGAAGCCTCGGACGGCCACCTGCCGGAACTGCTCCCGCTCGTGGACTGAGTACGATTATCCGGCCCCCGGCATCGGGGGCCGGAGACTGAGGAGATGCGTGCCCGTGCCTGCCCGACGGCTTCCCTCGTGGGCCTGGGTCACCGGCCTGACCACCGGCGCGATCGCCGGAGTCGCGGTGCTGGCCGTCCAGGCCGACCGGGGCGTCCACCCCGAGGCCACGGCGGCGACCCGCCCGACGGCCACCCCCTCGGCAACGCCTCGGCCCGCCCCCACGGCCCCGTCGGCGATCACCCCGACGGAACTCCCGGAGGGCTCGGGCACGGGCCGCCGTATCGTCTACTCCCTCGCCCAGGACCGCGTCTGGCTGGTCGACGCCGACGGCGAGGCCCGCCGCACCTTCACGGTCTGGCCGGGGACGGTCGACCCCGACCCCGGCACCTACACGATCTCCGTCCGCAAGAGCGCCACCACCGGCTCCGACGGCGTCGCGATCGAGCACATCATCTACTTCACCGTGAAGTCCGGCGTGAACATCGCCTTCTCCAACGCGGTCGACGGCTCCTCCCCGCCCCCCGCCACCGGCACCGCCACGGGCGGCATCCGCATGGGCAAGGAGGACGGCAACGCCCTGTGGAAGTTCGGGGCGACGGAGACGAGGGTCAAGGTCGTCGAGTAGCCGGCGTCATCTGCACGACGATCAGTACGACGCCGCTGACCAGGAACACCCGGGTAGCGGCCTCCAGCCCGTTCCAGTCACCGGACTGCCACATCGCGAACCACTCCCCACCGATCCCGATGAACCCGGCCCCGAACAGCAGCATCAACATCAACAGCCCGTACGTGGACAGCCGACGGGCGCGCCCCTGGTCCCGCCGCGCCCAGAACCACGTCCCCGCGATCAGCACCAGCGCGGCCACCGTCTCCCACACGATGATCGCGACATACACCGCATCCTGAACCCCCTTGTTGGTGATCGCCCTCCACATCACGTCCTCATCCTTGAACGTCGTGTCCATCGCCAGCACATGCTGCACGAACTGCTGATTGGTCCCGAAGTCGGTGATGTTCCCAAGGGCGACGAGCGTGATGTAGAGCGCGAGCGTTCCGGTGAGCACACCGGCGGCGAGCGTGAGCCCGGTGTGACGCGTGGGGGTAGTGGTCATGGCCGGTATCTTCCCGGCCCGGTCCCTTTCCCCCGCTCGTATTCCGCCAGAATCCGGCCCGTCACCGAGCCCAGCGACGGGGGGCGGTGGACCCGCTCGACGGTACCGTCGAACTGGCACGAGTGAAGCGGAGGAGGACGGGAAGGCGCTGGTCCGGTGCCTCATCGCCACCGGCGACTGGACCGACGCCGACCACGCACCGGCCGACATACTGGCCGCGGACCTTGGCTGGTTCGTCTTGGCCAACTGGTCCCACGCCGGGCGGAGGCGGCCTCGGCCCGCGACGCGATCCAGGCGCGCTACGCGGACTGGCAGGACGGTTGGCCGGATATACGAGCTACACGGTGCGGCACCAACACCGGCCTGCTCACCCCTGATCGGCAGCGGAGTCGTCGTGCTCACTGCTTACGCCATCAGGCGTGAACGGGCCGGTTGCGGGGGCTACGCATTTGTCGATGACGGTGTTCTCGCCGGCCGCCGAGCCGTCCAAGCAGAGCCGTCCCCCCTTGTTGCGCAGGTCGAGGAAGAACCGCGTGGTCGCACCGGACTGCCTGAGGTCGTGTATGTGCTCGTCGACGTAACCGAGGTCGTTCAGAATCGTCCGGACTTTGGTTGGGGTTGGATCCTCCAGATCCCAGAGCGCCTGGGCAATGCGCTCTTCATGGAGGGCGCCGGCGCACCAGTCGCGAGCGTTCAACTCCACCTCCGGACCCGCCGTGGGGGCGATGGGCTCCACGTCCGGCGGTATTTCCACCGAACCGGGTGGCAGGGTCTGCGCCGGACCGGTCGGCGGTGCTTCTGGCGGGGCACTGGGGGGACACGACTGCGCGACCTTGTCCAGCATCGCCGTGAAGGCTGCGCCGGGCCGGACCTCAGCAGCGTCAGCAGGCTTGCTTTGCGGTCCGTTGGCGCTTGTCTTCTCGGTGCCGCAGGCGGCGAGCGCCAGAGCGGCAAGAGCTGCTATCGCGAGCGATAGCCGTGGGCGGCGCGGGGAGCCGGCAACCGTGCTGGTCAGGGGAGAGGTTCGTCTCATGCGCCCAGTCTCCGATCAAGCCGCCCGCTGCACGTGAGTACACGTACTCACGTGCAGCGGGGCCCTCGCTCAATGAGCGGACCCGATCAAGCATCCGGCCGCCTTCCTGGCCCACCGTCTCGCCGCCCAACTGCCGCCGCACCTCCCCACCCCGCCTCCCCGCGCCACACCACCCCGCCCGGCCCCCCTCCAGAACTGCGACGGCTGCGACCGCGCCTTCCGCTCCCCGGAACCCGGCCGCTGCGGCGATTGCCGGTCGGCCCCCGCCGCCGCATGAGCGTCTGGGCGAGGCGAGTGGTGAGCGCCGCGTCGCCGTCGTACCGCCTGTTCCACCGGTACCGTACGAGGACCGAGCCACCCGCACCGGAGGTCACCGTGAGTGCCCGGACCGACGGCCCGTACGGACCGCTGATCCCCATGCCCGAGCTCACGCCGGACGCCCTGCGGGCAGCGGTCGCGCGCATTGCCCCGAGCCGGATCCCGGCGCGCACGCAGCACCTGTTCGAGGCGACGACGAACGCGCAGCAGACGCAGAGCCTTGCGCACTGCGAGCCTTCGTGCTCCCCCAGAGGGGGCACCCCCACCTGGGCCGTGTTCGTGGCGATCGAACGCCACCCGGAGCGTGCCGCCCGGCTGCGCGAGACCGGGCTGTGACGGACTGGGCCTGGCGTCTACGGCTGAAAAGCGACGCTTCCGGTCACTTTCCCTACACCCCGCTCACCTTTTCTCTCCCGGAACCGACCGTCTCCGTTCGATTACAGTGCTGAACTGTCCTGGACACGCACGGGTGACGGTGGGGAGGTCCTGGGGTGGGTGCGACAGCCGGCGTGGTCTGGGGGCGGGCCGAGCAGCAGGACTTCCGGAGTCGGGTGCGGGGGACGTTGCTCGGGGCGGCGGTCGGGGACGCGCTCGGGGCGCCGGTCGAGGGGATGTCCGTGGAGGAGATCCGAGGCGCGTGCGGGCCGGAGGGGGTTGTCGACCTCACCCCCGCCTACGGCCGGCGCGGTGCTGTCACCCACCTCACGCAACTGTCGCTGTTCACCGTCGACGGGCTGATCCGGGCGCAGGTGCGCCGGGACACCGGCGCGTGGCATCCGCCGACCGATCTGCACCGGGCGTATCTGCGGTGGGCGGCGACGCAGCGGGACTGGGGGCCGGACGAGCGGCGGAAGGACGACGGGTGGCTGGCGCGGGAGGAGTGGCTGTACGCGCGGCGGGATCCGACGCGGGCGCTGCTGATGGGGTTGGGGGACGACACGATGGGGACGTTGGAGAAACCCAAGAACGCTGATGCGGCGGGGCCGGAGGTCGTGGTCCGGTCGGCGCCGTTCGGGTTGCTCGTGGGGTGGGAGCCCCAGCTTGTCGCCCAGCTGGCGGTCGAGTGCGCGGCTCAGACCCACGGTCACCCCACCGCCTGCCTCGCGGCGGGCGCGTACGCCGTGACCGTGCATGCGCTGGCTCGCGGCGAGAGTCTCGACGCCGCCGTGCAGCGGGCGCTGGCGCTGCTGGCCGCACGGGTGGGGCATGAGCCGGTGAGCGATGCTCTGCAGCATGCGCTGGGTGCCGTACGGCAGGGGATGCCGGGTCCGGCGCGGGTGGAGGAGCTGGCGGGGGAGGGGCAGGCGGACGGGGTGCTGGCCGCTGCCGTGTACTGCGCGCTGGTCGCCGAGGACGTACGGCACGGGCTGCGGCTCGCGGTGAATCATGGCGCTCCCTCCGCCGCCACGGCCGCGCTCGCCGGCGGTCTGCTCGGTGCCCTGCACGGCGAGACGGCCCTCCCGCCGGCCTGGTTGGCCGAGCTGGAGGGCCGTCCGACGATCCTGGAACTGGCCGACGACTTCGCGATGGAGATGACCCAGGGGCCGGCCCTCCACAATCCGGCGGGGGCATCGCCGGGGTGGCTGGCGCGGTACCCAGGGGGAGCTAGTCCTTCACCGGCGTCGGGACCGCGTCCCGGGGCTCCGGGACCACCGCGGCGACACCGGTGCCGTCCCCGTCCGTGTTGATCCGGCCGATGATCGCCAGGCGCTCCGGGGTGTCCTCCGGCTTCACGAACCTCACCAGGATGTACAGCACCAGCGACACCGCCAGCGGAATCGACACCTGGTACTGCAGCGGCACCCCGCCGTCGATCTGCCAGCTGATCGGGTAGTTGACCAGCCAGAAGGCGAGCAGGCCCATCGACCAGCTCGTGAGGGCCGCGGTGGGGCCCGAGCGGCGGAACGGGCGGAGCAGGCCCAGCATCATCGGGATGGCCATCGGGCCCATAAGACCGGCGACCCACTTGATGACCACGGTGATGATGTCCCCGAAGGTGGGGGAGTTGAATGATGAAGAGGAAGGCCAGCAGGAAGACCGTTCTGTACAGGCCGACCAGCGGCTTCTCGTGGCCTTGCGGCGCCGGCTCGTCCCAGGCGCCGAAGAAGCCGATGCCCTTGTTTGTCGAGTTCGACGACCACCGCGACGAACATCGCGATGCCGGCCAGAAGTTGGATCACGAACTGGCCCAACTCCGTCAGCGCGTCCGCCCACAGGCCGCCGATGGTGCAGTAGATCGCGGTGACGGTGCCGGTGATCGTAACTGTGTCCTTAGTTCATAGTCATGAACGGCCCGAAAGGCTCACCGCATCAGCTCCCCCGCATTGACCAGCAGCGACTGACCCGTGATCGCCCGCGCGCGCTCCGACGCCAGGAACACCACCGCGTCCGCCACATCCCCGTCCGTGGCCAGGTCCGGCAGCGCCACCCGCCCCGTCAGTCGCGTCAGCACCTCGTCCTCCGGCACCCCCTCCGCCCGCGCCGCGGACCGCACGTACGTCTGCACCTGCGGCCCCCACATCCAGCCGGGCAGCACCGAGTTGACCCGGATCCGGTACGGGCCCAGCTCCCGCGCCAGTGAGTACATCGCGCTGGTCAGCGCGCCCTTGGACGCCGCGTAGGCCGCCTGCCGCACCTGGGAAGGCGCCGCCACGGCCGACTGGGTCCCGATGAAGACGACCGACCCGCCGCCCCGGGCCTTCAACCCCGGCAGACACGCCCGTGTCATCCGCAGCGTGCCCAGCAGGTTCACCTCGATCACCCGCTGCCAGGCCGCGAAGTCCGCGTCCTCGACCCCGCCGAAGTACGAGTCCCGGGCGGCGACATGCACCACGGCGTCGATCCCGCCGAACCGCTCCACCGCCAGCCCCGCCAGCGCCGCGCACCGCGCCTCGTCGGTGATGTCGGTCGCCCGGTACGCCGTCCGCGCCCCGCCCGGATCCAGCTCCGCCGCCGCCTTCGCCAACTGCGCCTCCGTACGCGCCCCGAGAACCGCGTTGCCCCCGTCCCGTACGACGGCCGCCGCGACCTGGCGCCCGAGCCCCGCCCCGACCCCCGACACCACGACCGTCTTGCCCGCGAGCAGTGACATGGCTGGCCTCCCCAGGGCTGGCGCACTATCTGACGGGGCGTCAGAGTATGGGTGACCGCAGAAAAGGGGAATGCCATGAACAGCGACCTCTACGCCGAGCTGGCCGCCGTGGGACCGTACGACGTCCCGTTCGGCCACGCGCTCATCACCATGGTCGAACCGCACCCCGGCCACGAGTACGCCTACAACCGCTGGTACGAGGACGACCACTACTACGCGGGCGCGATGGCCATGCCCTGGATGTACGCGGGCCGCCGCTGGGTGGCCACCAGGGAGCTGCAACTGCTCCGCCACCCGGAGAAGTCGGCGATCGCCGAACCGGTCACCGCCGGCTGCTACCTCTCGACGTACTGGATCACCCGCGGCCGCTACGACGACCACATGCGCTGGACGGTCGCCATCAACCGGCGCCTCAACCGCGACGCCCGCGTCTACCGGGACCGCACCCATGTCTTCACGGCCTTCCAGGACCGCGAGGCGACCGTGTACCGGGACGGGGCGGCGGGGCCCCGGGACTTCCACGCGCTGGACCATCCGTACGCCGGGCTCGTCCTGGAGGTGGTGGACAGCGAGTCGGCGGAGCAGCGCGCCGAGCTGCTGGAGTGGCTGCGAGCCCGCCATCTCCCGAAGCGGCTGGCCGGCTCACCGGCCGCGATGGTGACCGTCTTCCGGCCGACCCCGCTCCCGCTCGACCGCATGACGTACGTCAAGCAGGTCGAGGGCGTCGACACCCGGCTGACCCTGCTGTGGTTCCTGGAGGAGGACCCGAGGGAGTGCTGGAGCGGCCACTTCACCGGGCTCGGTGAGCAGGTGGCGGAGTCGGGGCTGGGCAGGGTCGAGCTGGTGGCGCCGTTCATACCGACGGTGCCGGGCACGGACCGCTACGTCGACCGGCTGCGGTGACCGGCCGAAGCCGGGCCGACCGGCTACGGCGACGTGAGCGGGACCCCTTCCTTCAGCTCGTCCGGGCACGGGGTGCCCCGCGGCAGCTGGTAGGGCGCCGCCAGCCGGTACGTGCCCGCCTGCGGAGCGAGCAGCACCGTCCAGGTGACGCCCTCGGCGTCCTCCTCGGTCTCGATCAGGCAGCCGTTGACGTTGTCGTACGTCTTCGGCTCCCCCTCGGCCCGGTCCTTGGACGCCTCCGTCTCCTGCGGCGCCTTCAGGCTCTTGCCGTCCTCGTCGACGAGGCTCAGCCACGGCGAGTACGGCATCCGCACCAGGATCGGCCCCGGCTGCTTCACCTCGATCGTCCACTCCTCCTGATCGGCGAGCAGCACCTCGGCGTTCGGCTCGGCGAGCGGTGTCGGGTCGGTGACCTTGAACAGCTGCCAGTTGGCGTCGCCCCAGATCTGCTGCAGATACGGCAGCCCGCGCTGCACCAGCTCCCGCTCCCGCTCGCCGCCGTCCCCGTCCGGCTTGTCCTTCGAGAGGACCACGTAGTGCACGGCCCAGCGCTCCAGCCACTCGTGGTAGTTCGCGCTGTTCAGGGTGTCGTCGTAGAAGAGCGGGTTGCGCTTCATGTCGGCCTGGCGGTTCCAGCCGCGGGCCAGGTTGACGTACCGCGCCAGTGCCGACGCCTCGCGGTGCGAGCGGGCCGGTACGACCTCGACCCGGACCCGGTCGGCGCCGACCTCCTGCAACTCGTTGACCAGCGGGGCGAGCTCCCGCGCCCAGGCCGCCTCCGGGGTCGTACGGACCACGTCGTCGACCGACTTGAAGCCGATCCAGACGACGAACCCGGCGGACGCCAGCACGATCGCGTACCACTTCAGGGTGCGCGGCGCGGCGAACGGCAGGGCGCACACCAGCACCACGCCCGCGAACAGCATCGACAGCCGGGTGATGTTCGACCCGATCTGCGAGCTGATCAGCCACACCAGCAGCACACTGAGCCCGTACACGGCCGCCGTGAACCGTACGGTCTTCCAGTCGCGCGGTACGACGGCGTAGACGACGCCCGAGAACAGCATCGGCAGGACGGACGAGCCGAACGTCATCGGCTGGGTGCCGGAGAAGGGGAACGCGAGGGCGGAGACGGCGACGACGGCCGCCGGGGCGAGCCCCAGCGCCCAGGCGCCCGGCAGCCGCCGCTGCAGGAACAGCGCGACGGCGACCAGGCCGACGAACAGGCCGGCGACCGGCGAGCCCATGGTGGCGAGCGCGGCGAGGGGCGCCGCGCACAGCGCCTTCGCCCACCGCTTGTAGCGCCAGCGGTACGGCCAGCAGAACACGACGGCGACCGCGCCGAGCGCGAACATCGTGCCGAGGCCGAAGGTGACGCGGCCGGACGCGGCGTTGCACAGCAGGCCGAAGACACCTACCAGCGCCGGCCACAGGGGTTTCTTGACCGGCCGGCAGCGCAGCAGGATCAGCGTGAGCAGGCCCGCGGAGAGCGTGCCCGCGATCATCATCGTCGTACGGACGCCGAGGACCGACATCAGATACGGCGAGACCACGCTGTACGACACCGGGTGCATGCCGCCGTACCAGGCGAGGTTGTACGCGGAGGCGGGGTGGCGGCCGACGAACTCGGCCCAGGCGTCCTGGGCGGCCAGGTCGCCGCCGCTGTTCGCGAACGTGAAGAACCAGACGACGTGGAGGGCGCCGGAGAGCGCGGTGACGGAGAGGACCAGGTGGCGGTCGAGCAGCCCGCCGAGGCGTCTCGGCCAGGATGGGCCGGCAGGGTCGGCAGGGTTCGCAGGGTCGGCAGGGCGGTCCGCCGACGGCGGTATTCGCGGGCCGGTGGTGTCCGGGCCCGTACCGGTGTCGTCGGCGCGCGTCGGCTCGGCAGTGGCCACCTTCAGGTACTCCCCGTGTCCCGTCTTCTGCTGTCGGAAGCGGCCCGTCGGTCGGCCCGGCCGGCTTCCGCGTCACGGCCGCCCGGGTAGGCGACCTGTCCGTTTCGTGAAACTAGCACGCAGCCCGCCGGGGGGACTCCCCCGGCGGGATGACGTGGTGCGGAGCCGACCACGGTGGTCAGCCCATACGCGTGAGCTTGTCCATGAAGCCCGGTTCGACCAGATCGGTCTGGAGCGCGACCGGGACCTTGACCGCCCCGCTCGTGCCGCCGTCGCCGACGGTCAGGGTGCCGACCTGGGTGCCCGCCTTCGCGGAGTGCGGCAGGTCGTCCGTGACGAAGGACAGCTCGACCTCCAGGCCCGCCCAGCCGGCCGCGGTGACGTCCTTGGTGACCACCACGGGCGTACGGCCGCCGAGGCCGTCGTCGACATGGCCGACGATGTCGCCCTTCTTCAGGATCGTCGCCGACTGCAGGGCGCCCTGCGCGGCGCGGATCAGCTTGTCGCTGGAGTCGAGGGCGGCGGCGAGGATGCCGCCGCCGACGTCCGGCTGGCGCAGCACCGCGCCGACGATGGTCCGCGTCTCGCCGCCGGCCTCCTGCTTCGCGGCGAAGACGAGGTTGCCGAGGGCCGAGGTGGTGGTGCCGGTCTTGATGCCGACGACGTTGTTCGTGCCGACCAGGCGGTTCCAGTTGCGCCAGCGCTCGCCCTTGTAGTCGTAGTACTCCATCATCGCCGCCACCTCACGGAAGACGGGCTGGGTCATCGCCGCCTTGCCGAGCTTCACCTGGTCGACGGCCGTGCTGACCGTCGTGTCGTTCAGGCCCGAGGGGTCGGTGTACGTCGTGTTGCTCATGCCGAGGTCCCGGGCGGCGGCGTTCATCTTCTCCACGAACGCCTCCTCCGAGCCGGCGTCCCAGCGGGCGACCAGGCGCGCGACGTTGTTCGCGGACGCGATCAGGAGGGCCTGCAGGGCTTCGCGCTCGGTGATCTCGTCGCCCTCGTAGACGTGCACGGTCGACTCGGCGCCCGCGACCGACTGCTCCTCGGCGAGCCGGTCGATCTTGATCTTGGCGCCGTCCTCGCCGCTCTTCATCGGGTGGTCGCGCAGGAGCACGTACGCGGTCATGACCTTGGCGACGCTGGCGATCGGGACGGGCTTCTGCTCGCCCGACGAGCCGAACGTGCCGATGCCCTGGACGTCGAGGGCGGCCTGGCCGCTGGCCGGCCAGGGGATGGTGGGCTGGTCGCCCTCGAAGGTGTAGGTCGATTGCGCTGTGAGGTCGAGGGTGGGGGTGGGGACGGGGCGCAGACTCTGTACGGCCGCGAAGACGATCGCCAGCAGGACGATCAGGGGGGTCCAGATCTTGACGCGGCGGGCGAGTGTGCGCAGGGGGGTGGGCGGGGGTGGCGGGGTGTTCGTCAGCTCGGCCAGCAGGTCCAGCGGGGGCTTGGGCGGGAGCGGCTGCTGGGTGGTGCGCTCGGGGGTGTGGGTGGTGTGGGGGGTTGGGGGCTTGAGGGGGACGAACTTGCTGGTGCGCTCGGGCTCGGTGGGAGCCTCCGGCTTGGGCTCGGGCTTGGGCTCGGGGGTGAGCTTCAGCATGGTGGTGGGCTGGTCGACGGACGGCTTCGGCGGCCGTACCGCCTTGAAGACCGCGGTCGGCTGATCGACGGCCTCGGCTGCGCCTTCGTCCGTCGTCTTCCCACCCGCACCGCCCGTGCGGGTTTCGTGGTCGGGTGCGGGTGGCCCCTGTGGGGTGTCCTCGCCGTCGGCGACCGCGGCTTCGTCTGCGGTCGGCTGGTCAGCGGCCTCGGCTGCGCCTTCGTCCGTCGTCTTCCCACCCGCACCGCCCGTGCGGGTTTCGTGGTCGGGCGCGGGTGGCCCCTGTGGGGTGTCCTCGCCGTCGGTGACCGCGGCTTCGTCTGCGGTCGGCTTGTTTGCGGGCTTGTCTGTGGCGGACGGGCCCGCGCTCGGCTTGGCCCAGGTCAGTCCGCCCCCGGTCGCCCGGCCTCCGGCCGGCTTGTCCTCGGGGGCCGCCGTCCCGGGGCGGGCGCCCTTGGACGGGTCGGCGGGCTTCGGCGCTTCGGCCTTGGGGTGGTCGTCTGCCGTCGGCTCGTCGGCGGCGGCGCCGCGGTTCTCGCTGTCGTCGGTCGCCTTGGGGGCCGGGCGGCCAGCAGGTGCCGTGGACTTGGCCCATGACGGGGCGCCGGGGCGGCCCTTGGCGGGCGTACCCGTGCTGCTGGGCGGCTCAGGCGCGCTGGAGGCGTCCGCGGCGTCCTGGGCGTCCGTGGGGGGCTCGGGGGCCTCGGAGGGGCTCTCGGGGGCGCTGGGGGCCTTCGAGGCGGCCTGCGGGGCAGTCTGCGGGGTGGCCTTGGACGGGTCCTGCACGTCGGCCTTGGACGGGTCCTGCACGTCGGCCTTGGACGGGTCCTCCACGTCGGCCCTGGACGGGTCCTCCAAGTCAGCCTTAGACGCGTCCTCCAAGTCAGCCTTGGAGGCGGTCTCCGGGGCGGTCTCGGACGCCGCCGCCGGGGTGGCCTTGTTGGCGGCCTTCGGAGTGGCCTTGGACGGGGCTTCCGGGGTGGCCTCGGAAGCGGCCTCCTTGGTGGCGGCCTTCGGAGTGGCCTTGGACAGGGCTTCCAGGGTTGCCTTGTCGGGGGCGTCCGCGGTGGCCTCGGAAGCGGCCTCCGGGGTGGTGGTCGTGGGAGTGGCCTTGGGCGGGGTCTCCGGGGTGGCCTTGGAGGGAGCCTCCGGGATGGGGTCCGGGGTGGGCTCCGGTTCGGAGGCGCGGGTGGACGGCGTGATCAGGTCTCGTACCGAGAGGACTTTCGTCGCCGTGTCCACGCCGCCGCCGCGGGGTTCCGGGGAGCTCTCGCGGGTCACCGCGGAGCGCGGGTCGGGAACCGGGCCCGTGCTCCCCGACGTCGGTTCGGCCGACGACTCACGCTGCTTCGAACTGTCGGGGGACTCGCCCGCCACCGATGCCTCCTCGATTACCGTTCTCGTACGAACTACGACCCGTAGACCCGTACGTGTACCGCCCGCCGGACCACGGCTCCAGCGCGATGTCCGAAGCATGTACCAGTGTCCTGTGTGCGGGCCTGACCCAAGCCGTAGACGAGAACGACATACCTGCCGGTTCCCTTACAAACAGGTCACGCACCCTCGACAGACCAATGTGAGAGGGGTCACCCTGTCGTACATCCACGCGGGGAGGCATGGATGGGCAGGAGCCGCAGAACACTTCCGGAGGAGCTTCTGCTGCTGGCACTGGACCCGGCCACGGGTACCACTGCACAGCCGCAGTCGCTCGACCTCGGTCTGGCCGGAGCGCAGCTAGTGGAGCTCGCGTTGGCCGGACGGATAGCCCCAGACGGGGATCGTATCGCCGTGGTGGTACCACGGCCGACAGGAGATCCGACTCTGGACTGCGCGTTGGAGTTGCTGCGAAGGCGCGGCGCTCCGGTGCGGGCGGTCCACTGGATCGGAGGGCCACGACTGGGCCTCCGCCAGACCTACCTCTCGCATCTGGAGCGGTGCGGCATGGTCGCCGCCGTGCCCGGCCAGATGTGCGGGGTACTGCCGACGACGCGCTACCAGGCGACGGACACCGAGATCAGCCGTGAGATCAGGGCACGGCTGGACTCGGCGATCCGCACCGGCGTACCGCCGGACCCGCGGACCGCGGCGCTCGCCGCGCTGGCGCACGCGGTCGGCCTCGGCAAGCACCTGTATCCGGGGAACGAGGGACGGTCCTCGCGCTCCCGGCTGCGGGACCTGATCAGGCACGACCCCATGGGCGGACTCGTCGCGCACGCCGTGATGGACGTCCAGAACGGCGTGGCCGCACAGCCACGCCGGGGCGCGGCCGCGGCCGGCCGGCAGGCCGGAGCGGCGGGAGCCAGGCAGCAGGCGGAACCCGCGCGCGGTGTTCCGGCGCAGCCGCGCCATGGCTCCATGGCGCGCGCCGTGGCGCACTGAGCCACGGACGCACGCCTCGTCACAGACCCGTCCGGGAGCCGCCGCGTTCGCGCGGGGTGCTGGGACCGTTCGCGTTCGCGTACGGTCCCGACGCCCCGCGCGTTCGCATGAGGCCACTTCCGTGCGTAGGGCACCACCTTGCGCCACCCCACCCCGAACTGGCGTGTACCCGCCGCATATCCCCCGTTTTCCAGCGGTAGAAAGCACCTTGGTGGCAGTCTGCTCAGAAGCAGATACGCAAAGTGTTATGTCAGGTACACAGCCGGAGGTGACGTCCTGTGGCGTCCAATACCAACCCCACCGTGCGCCGTCGTCGGCTGGGCATGGAGCTGCGCAAGCTGCGCGAGGCGAAGAAGATGACGGCCGAACAGGTGGCGGCCCGCCTGCTGGTGTCCCAGTCGAAGATCAGTCGTCTGGAGAACGGCCGGCGCAGCATCAGCCAGCGCGATGTCCGTGATCTGTGCGAGGTGTACGAGGTCGAGGACAAGAAACTCGTCGACTCGCTGATGCAGATGGCCAAGGACTCACGCCAGCAGGGCTGGTGGCACACGTTCGGGGACGTTCCGTACAGCGTCTACATCGGATTGGAGACCGACGCCGAGTCGCTGCGGGTCTACGAACCCCAGATCATCACGGGGCTGTTGCAGACCCAGCCGTACGCCCACGCCATCGTGCGCGGTGGTGCGCCGGAGACGCCGGAGGAGGAGATCCAGAAGCGGGTCGAGGTGCGTCTGCGGCGGCAGGGGCGCGTCACCGACGAGAAGGAGCCGCTGCGGCTGTGGGTCGTCATGGACGAGGCGGCCCTGCGCCGGGTGGTGGGGAGCCGTCAGGTGATGCGTGAGCAGCTGGAGCGCGTGCTTGAGCTGTCCCAGCTGCCGCATGTCACCGTGCAGGTGCTGCCGTTCGACGCGGGCGCGCATCCCGGCCTCAACGGCCAGTACTCGATCCTGGAGTTCTCCGACGCGTCGGACTCGAGCGTCGTGTACATCGAGGGCGTGACCAGCGACCTGTATCTGGAGAAGGCGCCCGAGGTGCAGAAGTACACCGTGATGTACGAGCATCTGCGGGCGCAGGCGCTGAACGTGGAGCAGTCGCGCCGGCTCATCGAGAACGCCGCGAAGGAGTACGCCCGTTGAGCCTGCTGAGCCTGAGGGGTCAGCGCGCGTGAGGCGGGGCACTGTACACGATCATCTGCGTACGATGGAAGAGTCACCTGGAATATGCCACACGGTTGGGTGAACGACCTCACCAGAGTGGCGCCCCGGCCGGTAGCGTCGTTTTCGCCATCGAGCAACACCTGTTGGCGCAAAACTCTACGGAACGGCTACCGGAGCGATCATGGCTATTCTCCTGGGTGTCACCGAAAACTGGACGACGTCCTCGTACACCAACCAAAACGGCGCGTGCGTCATGGTCAGGTCGACCGACGAGACGGCGCTGGAACTCGGGGACACGAAGATTCCCGAGGGCCCCAAGCTGACCTTCCCCGCGGACGCGTGGAGCAGCTTCGTGGCCTCGGTCAAGTAACAGCGCATCCACGCGTCATCACCGACAGAGCCCTCTCGACAAGATCGCCGTCCTTGCCGAGGGGGTTCGGCTTTTCCTCCCCACCCCCTACTGGCCGGGCTTCACGGGGAACGCCACGTCGCACACCGGGTCCTCGGCGCCCGCCGTGTCCCAGTCGGCGAAGTAGATCTCGCGGCAGGGGCCGTCGTAGTCCCAGCCCTCCCGCCTCATCCACGCCTCCACCGCCTCGTACCCGGCGGTGATCTGAGGGTGCGCCACCTGCGCCTTGGTGATCCGGGTGAACGCCAGCCGCCGCGTCGGCTCCACCCGCACCCGCACCTTCCCCCGCTGTGCCGCCGCCCACGCCCGCGCCGCCGCCTCGTCGGCGACCGGCACGCACGTCTCGACCGGGCCGTCGCTCTCCATCGACACCTCGGCGTGGTACACGACGAACGGCGCGCCGGCCACGCCCCCGCACGCCTCCACGAGGCGGCCCAGCGAGGCCGGGATCCACGTCGGCAGCTCGTCCACGAGAGCGTGCCGGGAATCGGTCAGCACCACCCGCTCGGGCACCTCGACGGTCCCGACCTCGAACGTGCCGTACATCTGCGAACTCTTCCCCGACAGCCGTCCACGCAGGTACGCGGCGAGCGCCCGCTGCGCCGAGAACCGCGCCTCCACGTCCGCCCAGTAGGCGGCGAGCCGATCCGCGGCCGCCTCGCCGCCGGTAGTAGCGGTAGCCGGTCGCCGCGTCGACATACGCCGGGGACAGCAGTCCCAGGCGGTCGTACAGCCGCAGCGCCTTCGCCGACAGCCGGGCGCGGGCGGCGAACACGCCGATGGTGAGCAGCTCGTCCGCCTCCGGCGTCAGCCCAGCTGCGCCTCGATGGCCGCGACGACCTCGGCGGCCTCCGGCTCCGTCTGCGGGGAGAAGCGGGCGACGACGGTGCCGTCCCTGCCGATCAGGAACTTCTCGAAGTTCCACCGGATGTCGCCGCTGTGCCCCTCGGCGTCGGCGAACCCCACGAGCCGCTCGTACAGCGGGTGCCGGCCCTCGCCGTTCACCTCGACCTTCTCCGTCATCGGGAACGTCACGCCGTACGTCGCCGAGCAGAACTCGGCGATCTCCTCGGCGGTGCCGGGCTCCTGGCCGAGGAACTGGTTGCAGGGGACGCCGAGGACGGTGAAGCCCTGGGCGGCGTAGCGCTCCTGGAGGCGCTCCAGGCCGGTGTACTGCGGGGTGAGGCCGCACTTGGAGGCGACGTTCACGACGAGGACCGCTTTGCCGGAGTACTGGGCGAGGTCGGCGGGGCCGCCCTGGAGCGCGGCTATGTCTGTGGTGAGGGGGGATTCCGTGGTCATGTGTCGGATGGTATCCGCGAGCGTCAGCGTCACCGTGACCGACGCCAGGGCCGTCAGTGTCATCGCCGTGGACGGTGACGTCAGTTGAGCCACCGAGCCCGCCAGCGCCGCCGCCAGGCCCTGGACCGTCAGCATGCCCGAGGAGTGCAGCCCCAGGGCATGCCCGGTCAGGTGAGGCGGGGTGAGCCTCACCAGGTGCTCCTGCTGGACGAGGCTCGCACCGAAGCCGACCGAGGCGACCGTCACGCAGAGGGCGGCCAGGGGGAGCGGGGGTCGGAGGACGAACAGGGTGTACGGCGCGGCCAGGAGCAGCAGGAGAGGGGTTGCCGCGCGGCGGCGCGTGCGGGGTGGGAGGAATCGGCCCACCGTCACGTCACCCACCAGCATGCCGAGGGCCGCGCAGGCGAACAGGGTGCCCGCCGCGCCGGGGTCGTAGGGGACGAAGAGGGATTCGCAGCCGACGACCAGGCCGTTGGGCAGCCACAGGCCCAGGTAGGTCAGGCGGCGGGGGCGGGAGGACCACAGCCGGGTGTTGGTGTGCCAGGTCTCGGCCGGGGACGGGCGGCCCTCGGCTCGCGGTGGGCGCCGGGTAAGGCCCAGGCGGGTCACGGCGGCGGCCGTGCCGTACAGCAGGGCGCCGAGCAGGAGGACGGCGCGCGGGGAGAGGGCGGTGAGCAGGGCGCCACCGGTCGCGTAGCCGGTGATCTGCGTGACCCCGTGCATCGCGTTGAAGACCGAACGCCCGGGCAGATAGCCGTCACCGGGCAGGATCTCGTGCAGCAGGCCCCAGCGGACGCCCCCGCCGAGCGCCGCGACCAGCCCCTGGGCCAGGACGATCAGGAAGACGCCCCACAGGGGCAGAGCGGGGACCGCCAGTACCGCCGTACCGGCCGCGAAGGCGGCGGAGACGCCGGTCAGGGCGGCGCGCGGGGAGAGGCGGTCGGCGCCCGACAGCAGCACGGTCGCACCGAGGACCTGCGCCAGGGAGGGGCCGAACATGCTCACCGCCGCCAGCAGCGGGGAGTCCGTGGCCCGGTAGACGAGTGTGCCCAGGGCGAGTCCGGTCAGGGTCTGGGCGGCGGTGTGGGCGGCGGAGGAGAGGAAGAGGGGCTTGAACTCCGGGGTGCGGAACAGGTCGGTGTAACGCATGGACGGAGTCTGGGAGGGGCGTGGAGGGCGGGGTTACTGTTTCGCTCAGGCGCGAAAGCCGGTTGGGGGGCTCATGGGTTGGTGGCAGCTCAACGCCGACACGCTCGCCCGTAGCCGCTTCGTGCTGTCGCCGGTCGCGGAGACGTTCGCGAGCCTGAAGCTGCTGCACGGCGCCGTGCCCGCGCATCCCGGGGAGGCGGAGTGGCTGCGCGCGCATCTGCCGTCGTACCGGGAGCGGCTCGCGGGCGACCCGGTCACCGCGCTCCTCGTACGGGCCGGGCTCGGGCGGCTCTGGCTCGCGGACTTCCTCACGCCGGCGCCGAGGGACGGGGAGAGCTTCGCGGACGGGGTCGCCCGGGTGCGGTCGGCCCACCCCGCCGACGCCCGCGCGCACCTGCGGATGTCCCTCGCCGGCCCGCTGCCGGAGGCCCTGCACCGGGACGACCTTCCGGAGCGGGCGGCCGTACTGCTGGAGTGGGTGTGGCAGGAGACGGTACGGCCGTACTGGGACCGGCGGCGCAGGGTGCTGGAGGGGGATGTGACCGCCCGGACCGCGCAGGTGAGCCGGGGTGGCTGGGCGGCGGTGCTGGACTCGCTCCGGCCGGGGACGCGGTGGCTGGGGGAGAGCCGGTTCCAGGTGAACCTGCACGAGTATCCGCCGCGGGAGATCTCCGGCGCGGAGCTGGTGTTCGTGCCGGTGACGCCGGTGACGGGGTGGGTGGCGTGGGAGGAGCGCGAGAGGTACGCGGTGGTGTACCCGTGCGCCGGGGTCCTGGCGGGCGACGCGCGCCGTCGGGACGTGCCCGCGGCACTCGGCGCCCTGCTGGGCCGGGCCCGGGCGACGGTCCTGGTCCTGCTGGACACCCCGCTCAGCACCACCCAGCTGGTCGCCGTGACCGGGCAGGGGCTGGGCTCGGTCGGCCGGCACCTACGGGTACTGAAGGACGCCGGACTGGTGGAGGGCCGCAGGGCCGGACGGTCGGTCCTGTACACCCGGACGGCGGCGGGAGAGGTCCTGGTGGAGGCGGCGGGCCACGGGACGTGAGGCGCGGGCAGGGAGTCGCCTCTGCCCGGGGTGGCTGGAATACGACTTGTGGCGTATGGCCGGGGTGGGGGCGGGTGCGGGATTTTTGAGGCTCCGGCTTCAGGTGCCGGGTGCGGGTCGGCCTCGGGGGATCGTCATGGCGCGTTCGTTTGTCGCTGCGCCGATGCGGTGTCGTATCGCGTCGATCTCCCGCGCGGCCAGCAGAGCCTAGGCGCCGCCCCGTCTTTCGGGCCAGGAACGGCCCCGCATCACGCTTGCGCCGCGATCGCGGCAGACCTCGCGGATCCATCCCAGGGGGGAATCATGCAGCACAGTCATGTCCAGAATGTCCAGCACGTCCAGTGCGGCGCCGGCAGCGGCGCGCGCCGGTCCGGGAGGCGGGCGGCCGTGGCCGTTCTCGCCGGGCTGCTCACCGCCACCGGCGTCGCGGCGCTGCCCGCGGCCGCCGCGGATGTCGCCGCGCAGGTCGGGGACTTCGGGCCCGACACCTGCCGGCAGGGCTACGTCTGGCGGGAGGCCCGGCCCGGCGACCGGGTCTGTGTCGAGCCGTGGGTCCGGGACCAGGCCCGCGCCGACAACGCCCAGGCCGCCGCCCGCCGTCAGCCCGGGAACGGCGGCAACGGGCCGTACGCCTGCGCCACCGGCTACGTCTGGCGGGAGGCGTACCGCGGTGACGTGGTGTGCGTCGACCCGCGGGTCCGGGAGCAGGCCCGCCGGGACAACCGGCTGGCCGACGACAGGCGGGTGTCGGCCCGGCTGTGGAAGTCGCGGTGGTACCCCGCGCGGCAGTGCGACGGCGACGTCTGCACCATCCCCAGCGACGCGGACGTGCCGCGTATCAAGCTCAACGGCGACCACTACAACTTCGGCCAGGTCCGCCTCGTCGTCCGCCGCAACAGCGACAACCGCCTCCTGTGGTCCGGCACGGTCGTCGCCGCCCGCCACACGGGCTTCGCCGGCGGCAGCTTCGGCAAGCGGATCCCCCTCACCGACTGCTCCCGGTACGGCCGCCCGAACAACGGCTACGCCCAGGCGTACGACGTGATCTCCCAGCGCTGGTCGGCCCGCGTGCCGGTGTCGGTGGGCTGCGCCACGCTCTGAGCGCCGGACGCCCGTGCGGCACGCATTCTGCGGGCGGGCCGACGGGCGTAGAGTTTCGAGGAGGTGATGCGGCGCGCGGACGGGGGAGCCGCGGGAGAGGGGGTCGGCGCGATGGCGGTGCTGGAGCCGGAGAAGCGGATGATCGCGGAGGCGCGCAAGGCGTTCTTCGTGATGTTCGGCCTGCTGGCGGTCGTCTGGATCGTGCAGCTGGTGAACTTCGCCGACGACTACGACCTCTCCCGTGACTACGGCGTGGAGTCCGGCGAGGTACGCACCCTTCCCGGCATCCTCACCGCGCCCCTGCTGCACTGGAGCTGGGCCCACATCGAGAGCAACTCCGGCCCGCTGTTCATCTTCGGTTTCCTCGCCGCGTACCGGGGCGTGGCCCGCTTCCTGGGGCTGACCCTGCTGGTCGCGGTGACCAGCGGCATGGCGGTCTGGCTGTTCGAGCGCGGCGACGCGGAGACCGTCGGCGCCAGCGGGCTGATCTTCGGCTACTTCGGCTACGTCGTCGTCCGCGGCATCTTCGACCGGCATCTCATCGACACGCTGATCGGCATCGTCATGGCCGCCTCCTTCGCCTACATGCTGACGGTGGCGGTCCCCGGCACCCCAGGCGTGAGCTGGCTGGGGCATTTGGGCGGCCTGGTGGGCGGCGTCCTGGGGGCGTGGCTGTTCCGGGAGCGGGGGCGGCGCGGGGGCAAGGCGATCGAGCCGGCACCCACACAAGGCGGGGATGGCGGTGGCGGTGACGGCTCACGCGCCGATCTGCACAAGGAGCTGAAGGACTTGGGCCTGCTCTAGAACTGTTCTAAGCTCCCCGGCGGCATCGCGTGCCGGTCACCGGTCGGGTGAGGCATGGAGGTGCCGGGAGCTGCCTGTGGAGGCACAGCCCCATGTCAGTCGAGTTCAACCACACCATCGTCTGCAGCAACGACCGGGAGACGTCCGCCCGTTTCCTCGCCGGGATCCTCGGTCTGGAGGTCGGTGAGCCGGCCGGCCCGTTCCTGCCGGTGACCACGTCCAACGGCGTCACCCTGGACTTCGCCACCGTCGACTTCGAGATCCCCTTCCAGCACTACGCCTTCCTCGTCTCCGAGGAGGAGTTCGACCGGGCCCTCGCCCGCCTCGTCGAGTCCGCCACCCCCATCCAGGCCGACCCGCACGGCCGCCACCCCGGCCGCATCAACCGCGAGGACGGCGGCCGAGGCGTCTACTTCCGGGACCCCTCGGGCCACGGCATGGAGATCATCACCCGCCCGTACGGCACCGATCCGACCTCCCCGCTGAACGGCGTGACGGAGGAGGTCCCGGGCGCCCTCGGCGTCTGACGGCTCACTCTCTTCCACGACGACAAAGGGCCGGTTCCCGAGGAACCGGCCCTTCTCGCCGCTCAGGCCGTCAGGTCGCCGTACAGGAGACCGTGGGCCGGGTCGCTCCACCGGGATCCGGCGGGGAGGGGCGCCGTACAACTGCTGCCACCTCCGCCGGATCTGCCCCCGTCGGGTGCCACGGCGCGGCCCGTCCGCGGGGAGATCATCCCGGCGCACAGGCCGCGGGCGGCCAGGCCCTGGGCGATCCGGGGGATCGCCGCGAGGGTGTTGGCGGACCAGTCGTGCATGAGCATGACCTGGCCGTGGGTGAGCCGGCCCGCCGCCTGGACGATCGCGTCGGCGCTCGCCCCGTTCCAGTCCCGCGAGTCCACGTCCCAGATGATCTCGGTCAGCCCGTACCTGGCCGCGACGGACCTCACCGTCGCGTCGGTCTCGCCGTACGGTGGCCGGAACAGCCTGGGTGTGCCGCCGCCCGCGTGGGCGATGGCCTGCTGGGTCCGGGAGATCTCCGAGTCGATCTGCGCCTGGCTCAGCCGGGTCAGGTGCGGGTGGGTGTAGCTGTGGTTGGCGACCCACATACCGGCGTCGACCTGGGCGCGGACCAGACCCGGCTTGGCGGCGGCGTACTGGCCCTGGTTGAACATGGTGGCCCGCAGCCCGTTCTGCCTGAGGGCGCCCAGCAGCGCGGTGGTGCTGCCGGACGGGCCGTCGTCGAAGGTGAGACCGACGTAGCCGTTGCAGGTGGCTGCCTGTGCCGGGGCGGCGGCGCCGACGGTGAGGGTGCCCGCCACGGCTGTCACGGCGACCGCCAGGTTCGCGACTGACGGGGGGAATCGCATCGGGTGCTCCTCCGTCAGGTGGCGGTGCAGGAGACCGTGGGCCAGTTCCAGTTGCCGTTGTGCTGGATGGTCACGCCCCAGTTGTTGCCGCTGCCGTTGGGTTTGGCGGTCAGGGTCTGGGCGTTGGGGTAGCCGGCGGTGATGTTCCAGGTGGAGAGGATCCTGGCGGGGGACGGGACGTTCATGGTGACGGTCCAGTTGCTGGAGCCGGTGACGGCGACGTTGAGGTTGTAGCGGTCGCTCCACTGCTGGCCGGCGGACAGGGTCGCCGAGCAACTGCCGCCACCGCCACCGCCGCCTCCACCGCCGGTGCCGCCCACGGTGATGTTGGAGCTGCCGCTGCTCTGGTAGCCCTCGGTCGCCATGATCATGTAGTAGCTGAAGCTGCCGATGGTCATGCCGGCGCGGGCCCAGGCGTCGAAGTGGTTGCCGGTGGTGATGGTGCCGCCGGTCCGCTTGGACTGCCGGACGCTCCAGTACTGGTCGAAGGTCCTGACGCCCTCGACGGACGGGGCGTTGTAGCGCGTCGTCTTGTAGATGTCGTAGGTGCCGCCGTCGCTGGTGACCGTGCCCTTGAAGGTTCCGGTGGGCCGGTAGGTGCCCCAGTTGTCGACGATGTAGTACTCGACGAGCGGGTTCGACATCCAGCCGTAGAGGGTGAGGTAGGCGTTGCCGGACGGGTTGAAGGTGCCCGAGTAGGTGACGGTCCGGCGGCTGCCGTTGGCCCAGCCCTTGCCGGCGACGAAGTTGCCGGTGTTGCGCCACTGGGTGCTGTAGTTGCCGCCCGCGGACAGGTTCATGGAGACCGTGCCGGGCGCGTCGGTCCAGAACGAGTAGTAGTAGCCGTTGTCGGTGCCGGTCTGGTTCCTGGTGATGACCGTGTCGGCGCTGGCGGTGCCGGGCAGCGCCAGGGCGGCCAGGGCGACCAGCAGTGTGGTGCAGAGGCCGCTGATGAGCAGCTTGAGACGCCGTGCGGGTGCGTTGTTCATGTGCGGGGGTTCCTCCTCGGTCGTCGAGGGGCCATGTCAACGGCGACAGTGTTGGTCTGACCCTGACAACTGTCAACGGTTTCGGAGGGTGTTGCGAAACGTTCGGGTGGAGGGTGGGAGCATTGCTCGAGCTCATCGGTCATATGGATGGGCAGAATTCGTGGCTTCCCGCATGAGCACCCGCGACGACCGGCCCTCCGTAGGGGCTAGATCATCGAATGTTGCGGAGTCCTTCCGGATCTCAGAGCACCTGGAACAGCAGGCAGTTCACGAAAACCGCCGCCGCCCCCAGGGCGAGGGCGACGGCGAAGAGCCGGCGTTTGAGGTGGTCGTAGCGCTCCTGGTACTCCTCGCGGAGCTGGAGCGCGCGCCGGGCCGTGCGGCGCAGGAGTGAGTGGGAGAGGTCGAGGCGGTGGCGGACGAAGAGGTCGACCACGGCCTCGCGTTGGGCGGTGGTCAGCCAGTCGAGCTGGTCCGCGAAGGACTCGGCCTCGGCGCGGGCCTGCTCGATCTCCCCCTGCCACAGCAGGTAGCCCTCCATCTGGGCGATACCGTCACGGACCGCGTCGTCCGGCCGACGCTTCTCGGTGCTCACGGCAGGTCGGTCCGCCGCTCGTGGCCCTCCATGCCGAGGGCGGCCATCCGCGGGTGGTGCAGGTCGAACGCGGGGGACTCGGAGCGGACCCGCGGCAGGGTGACGAAGTTGTGCCGCGGGGGCGGGCAGGAGGTCGCCCACTCCAGGGAGCGGCCGTAGCCCCAGGGGTCGTCGACGCCGACCGGCCTGCCGTACCGGGCTGTCTTCCAGACGTTGTAGAAGAACGGCAGGAGGGACAGGCCGAGCAGGAACGCGCTGATCGAGGAGATGGTGTTCAGCGCGGTGAAGCCGTCGACCGACAGGTAGTCCGCGTACCGGCGCGGCATGCCCTCGGCGCCCAGCCAGTGCTGCACCAGGAACGTGCCGTGGAAGCCGATGAACAGCGTCCAGAAGGTCATCTTGCCGAGCCGTTCGTCGAGCAGCTTGCCGGTGAACTTCGGCCACCAGAAGTGGAACCCGGCGAACATCGCGAAGACGACGGTGCCGAAGACGACGTAGTGGAAGTGCGCGACGACGAAGTACGAGTCGGAGACATGGAAGTCCATCGGCGGGGACGCCAGGATCACGCCGGTCAGACCGCCGAAGAGGAAGGTGACCAGGAAGCCGGTCACCCAGAGCATCGGCGTCTCGAAGGAGAGGCTGCCCTTCCACATGGTGCCGATCCAGTTGAAGAACTTCACCCCGGTCGGGACGGCGATGAGGAAGGTCATGAAGGAGAAGAACGGCAGCAGCACACCGCCGGTGACGTACATGTGGTGCGCCCAGACCGTCACCGACAGGCCCGCGATCGCGATGGTCGCCGCGATCAGACCGAAGTAGCCGAACATCGGCTTGCGGGAGAACACCGGGACGATCTCGGAGACGATGCCGAAGAACGGCAGCGCGATGATGTACACCTCGGGATGGCCGAAGAACCAGAACAGGTGCTGCCACAGCAGGGCGCCGCCGTTGGCCGCGTCGAAGACGTGCGAGCCGAACTTCCGGTCGCTCTCCAGGACGAACAGGGCGGCCGCCAGGATCGGGAAGACGAACAGGACCAGTACGGCCGTCAGCAGCACGTTCCACGTGAAGATCGGCATCCGGAACATGGTCATGCCGGGGGCGCGCATGCAGATGATCGTGGTGATGAAGTTGACCGCGCCGAGGATGGTGCCGAACCCGGAGAAGGCCAGTCCCATGATCGCGATGTCGGCGCCGACGTTCGGCGTGTGGATCGCGTCCGACAGGGGGACGTACATGAACCAGCCGAAGCTGGGCGCGCCGTCGGGGGTGAGGAAGCTGCCCGCGGCAATCAGCGAGCCGAGGAGGTACAGCCAGTAGGCGAAGGCGTTCAGCCGGGGGAAGGCCACGTCGGGTGCGCCGATCTGGAGCGGCATGATCCAGTTGGCGAAGCCGGCGAACAGCGGGGTCGCGAACATCAGCAGCATGATCAGGCCGTGCATGGTGAACGCCTGGTTGTACTGCTCGTTGGACATGAACTGCGTGCCCGGCCGGGCCAGTTCGGCGCGCATGACCAGCGCCATGACGCCACCCATGACGAAGAACGCGAACGACGTGATCAGGTACAGCGTCCCGATCGTCTTGTGGTCGGTGGTGGTCAGCCACTTCACGGCCACATTGCCCGGCCGCCTCCGGTGCAGCGGCAGCTCGTCCTCGTACGACTCCTCGACCGTGTCGGCGGCGGTCCGAGATCCGTTGGGGGTGCTCACGGTGTGTTGGTCTCCTGCTCGACGTCGCGGCTGCCAGAGCGACCTGCTAGCGACCTGTTAGCGACCTGTTCCGGCGCGACGCTACAGACGCCCGGACCGGCTTCGGCCAGACTCGCCCACATTCACCAACAGTCATACCGGTATACGCCCATTTGGCGCCGTCGTTCGCTCCGTCAGGTGGGGTCCGTCAGGTGGTTCCGTCAGGTGGCGCCGGGCAGGCGGGGCCGGACCGACTACTCGTCCTCCGGGGCGGCCTGCTCCTGGAGCCGTTCCGCGATGTCGTCGGCCCATTCCTGGGCCCAGCGGCGGAGTTCGGCGATGGCCAGGTCGTCGAGGCCGTAGGCGGCGAACTCGGAGTCGTCGAGCCACTCCGCGCCGACCAGACGGGCCTGGAGGTCGGTCAGGTCGAAGACGTCCCGGGCGTGGCGGCGGGCCAGTTCCTCCAGTTCGACGTGGCTCCAGCGGTCCGCGGCCGCCCGTACGTCGATGAGGTCGCGGGCGAGCCCGCGGTCGGTCAGGGCCCGGACCTTGGTGCCGACGAGGTCGTCGAGGGAGACCAGCGGTCCGTACTCGCCCTCCACGGGCGGCCGCCAGAGGGCCTCCTTGTGGACGTCGACCTCGCACCGCTCGCCGGTGCCGGGGTCGGTGACGGGGAGTCGGGCGGACAGCGGGTCCGTGTCCGGC
The DNA here is from genome assembly GCF_044391385.1 of Streptomyces sp. NPDC018693. Classification (NCBI taxonomy): domain Bacteria; kingdom Bacillati; phylum Actinomycetota; class Actinomycetes; order Kitasatosporales; family Streptomycetaceae; genus Streptomyces; species Streptomyces sp. NPDC018693. Next base: position 257,712 of record NZ_JBIRZZ010000009.1, read on the forward strand.
ACGCCGACCAGCCAGCCCCGCCGCTCCAGTCCCGCGCGCACGGCGGCGGCGATGTCCGCCATGGCCTCGGGACTCTCGGTGGCGACGTCGAGGTCCTCGCTGCGGCGGTCGACCAGGCCGTGGGCCGCGACTGCGTGGCCGCCGGCGAGCGCCAGCGGGTACGGCGTGCCCACGGCGAGGACGTCGACGAGCAGGCGGCGCTGCAGCTCCGTCAGGCTCACGGGCGGGGCAGGATGCTCACCGCGCGGTAGTCGTACCCGTCCTGCTGGAAGCCGGGTGCCTCCCAGGTGAGTTCGACCTTCTGACCGGGTGACAGGGTGCGGAAGCCGTCCTTCTCGATGCTGGAGTAGTGCCCCCAGCAGCCGCCGGGGGTCTCGGGGGAGTCGAGCACGCCCCACCCTTCCTCTTCACGCCACTCACGCACCGTCGCGATCACCATGGTCGGAACCATACCGGTGGCACGAGGGGGCGGCCGGGGATGCGCGGCCCCCTCGTGCCCACCGGACGGGTGTCAGCGGGCGCCGACGGCCTCGATGAGGCGCTGCTCGGCGTCGGCGCCGGGAGTCACCCTGGGCAGCCGCCACAGGAAGAGCGCGCCGGCCAGCCACCAGGCGCCGACGATGACCCACTCCGACGGCCAGATCAGCTCGGCGGGCATGCCGGGCAGGTAGAGCACGCCCAGGCCGAGGCTGAGCACCAGGGCGGCGACCCCGACGGCCGGGCCGGCCGGCGTGCGGAAGGGGCGCGGCATGTCCGGCTCACGCCGGCGCAGCACCAGGAACGACAGCACGACGACGACGTACGCGATGACGATGTTGATGCCGCCGGCGTCGACCAGCCACACCAGCATGGCCCGGCCGAAGAACGGGGCGAGCACGGTGAGCGCGCCGATGAACAGCACGGCGTTGGCGGGGGTGCGGTACTTCGGGTGGAGCCTGCCGAACCAGGCCGGGATCATGCGGGACTCGGCCATGGCGTACAGCAGTCGGCTGCCGCCGATGAGGAAGGCGTTCCAGCTGGTCAGGATGCCCGCGATACCGCCGATGACGAGGATGTTCCCCATCGCCTCGCTGCCCCACAGGGCGCTCATGGCGTCGGCGGCGGCGAGATTGGCCTGGGCGAGGGAGGCGGCGTCCAGGCCCGAGCCCACCGTCAGCATGATCATGACGTACCAGATGGTCGCGCACACCACGGAGAGCACCAGCAGCCGGCCCACCTGGCGGTACGGCAGCTTGATCTCGCCGGCGGACTGGGGGATCACGTCGAAGCCGACGAAGAGGAACGGCACGGCGACCAGCACGGTGAAGATGCCGTCCATGCCGCCGTTGATCATCGGGTCCATGTTGTCGGTGGAGCCGCCCTTGAAGGCACCGACGAGCAGGGCGGCGCCCGCGCAGAGCAGGAAGAGCACGGCGACGGTCTGGAAGACGGCGGCGGGGCGGATGCCGATGTAGTTGACGGCGGTGATCGCGACGGCCGCGAGCACACCGACGGCGACCCAGCTGGCGTAGACGTCGTAGTCGGCGATCGTCCACATGTGGCCGGCGAGCATGTCGGGGAAGAGGTTCACCATGCTGTGCGGCAGCGCGACCGCCTCGAACGCGGCCACGGAGACGTATCCGAGGACCATCGCCCAGGACGCGAGGAAGGCGCCGCGGGCGCCGAGCGCGCGCAGCGCGTAGTGGTGCTCGCCGCCGGCGTGCGGCATCGCGGAGACCAGTTCGGCGTACGTCAGCCCGACCAGGGCGACGATCAGGCCGCCGGCGGTGATGGCGATCGCCGCGCCGACGGGCCCGGCGTCATTGATGAAGTCGGAGGTCAGAACGATCCAGCCGAAGCCGATCATGGCACCGAAGGCCAGTGCCAGGACGTCTCCTCTGCCGAGGACCCTGATGAAGCCGCTGTTGCTTTCCGTCATGCGTCGGCCTGCCTCTCGGGGGTTGGTGCGTAGGGGATGGCACCGCGGGGAGAGAGACAGTGGACCGGATGTCCTGACATGAACACCAGAGTCGGGACGCACAACTGAGGTTGTATACATATACGGAACGGCGAAAAAGTCTCAGGACCTTGCGCAGAGGTACGGGCGGGCCAGCAGCAGGCCGGTGGCCGTCAACGCGATGCCGAAGTACACCGGCGCCAGGTGGACGAAGTCCGTGTAGTGGATCGCGCCGTGCACGACGACGGCCGGCAGGAAACCGGCGGCCGCCGCCACGGCCAGCGTCCAGAACACCCAGCTCTCGCCCCGCCGCCACCCCCACGCGCTCAGCAGGACGATCGCCACCGCCGCGGACATCAGGGCACCACCGAACCCCGCGCGGTCATGCGCGACGAACGGCACCAGCCGCGGATTCACGGCCTCCAGCGCCCGCGCACTGCTGCCCAGGAACGTCAGATCGGTCGGCACGAAGACCCCGGTCAGCCCGACCACCGAGATCACCGCCCCACCGACGAACAACCCCGCCCCCGTCACGATCAGCAGCAACTGCCCGACCAGCGCCCGCCGCCGCTCCGGCTCCGGCCCCTCGGGCACCGGCCGCCACCGGGGCGGAGCGTGCGGGGTCCGGCGGACGGCGGCGACGAACATCGGGAACAGCACCAGGGCGGCCGCCGTGTGCAGCGGCTCCACGAAACCGGTGGCCAGGAAGTAGAAGAGGGTGGGGAAACCGACCGCCCCCGACACCAGGAACACCTCACGGGCCCAGGGCAGGCCGCGCCTGATCCCGCCCACGGCCAGGCCCGTGTACAGGGCGCCGATCGACACCATCGTCCCCGCCATGGTGATTCGGTCGTGCTGGAGGAAGTGCACCAGGTGGTGGTTGACGGCGTGCAGGTCGTGCACCGTCATCCCGAGGTAGTCCCGGTCGTACCAGAGCAGCACCGGCCCCAGCGTGATCGCGGCGGCACACAGCCCGGCGAACACCATCCCGGCCCCGACGACCAACGCCCACCACCAGGCGGGCCAACGCCGCGGATCCCACCCCACGTCCCGCAACCCGGGCGCGGGCCCGCCCGTGGGCGTGGCCGCCTCGACGACCCGCGCGAACCAGCCGGGTCCGGCGGAGACGAGCACGGCCGGCCGGACGAGCACCACGGCGCCCGGCTCCGCCAGCACGGCGGCTGCGGTGGCGACGGACGGGGAGGAGACACGGACGACGCGGGGGGCGGGGTGCGCCGCGTGGGCGTGATCGGCCGTGATCGACGGGGCGGGCTCGCGGATGGTGCTGGGGAGGTCGTCCGTGGGGGTGAGCACGTCGGTGCGGGGTTCGAGCGGGGTCTTGTCCGTGTGGGTGAGCCCGTCGGTGTGGGGCTTGGGCGCGGTCTCGGCTGCCGGGGTGGGGCCGTGGGTGTTGCGAGGTTCGTTGTCCGTGTCGGTGGGCCCGTCGACGTAGGGCTTGGGCGTGGCCTCGGCGGCCGGGGTGGGCCCGTGGGTGATGCCTGGCTCGTTGTCCGTGTCGGTGGGCCTGTTGGTGTGGGGCTTGGGCGCGGTCTTGGCTGCCGGGGTGGGGCCGTGGGTGATGCGCGGTTCGTTGTCCGTGTGGGTGAACCCGTCGACGTAGGGCTTGAGCGCGGCCTCGACCTCCGGGTCGTCGGAACGGACGAGGACCGGGATCGAGCGACCGGCAGCGGCCTCCCGTACGGCTTGCACGTCGGCTGCCGAGACCGGCGCCACCTCTACGACCCCGGCTCCGAGCGGGGGCATGGCGCGCACCGCGTCCCGGGCGAGCGAAGGCGGGACGGATATCCCCAGCCGAACGGTCACGGGCACCCCGGCGACCTCCCCGGCCAGCCGCGCCGGCGGATGGCGGTGCCCGAACCCCCGGGCGATCAGCCGCGCACCGCCGGGCCGCGACCCGATCCCGGCCAGCAGCCGTAGCGCGGCCAGCTGCGAACGCCGCCGACCGAGCACGGCAGCGGCCGCGCCGCGCAGCGGGTGATACGTCCAGTCCGGCATCAGCGGCTCTCGTTCTCCATCACGTTGCCCGTACCGGCTGATACGTCGTGCCCGGCATCAGCGGTTCCCGCCGGGCGGGGTCCAGCCGAGCACCGGCGTCATGGAGCGCAGCGTCGCCCGTGTCGGCGTCAGCCGGGCGGCCGTGTCGCGCAGGAGCACCGCGGGCGGCCACGACAGCTGGCCCAGCACGCCGAGCCGCGCGGAGCGGCGCGCGACGGCCTGGGTCCGGCGGCGGCGCAGCAGGTCGTACGAGGCGAGCGCGGCCGGCACGTCCGGGGTGCCGTCGAGACAGTGGGCGAGGGTGACGGCGTCCTCCAGCGCCTGGCAGGCGCCCTGCCCCAGGTTGGGCGTCATGGCGTGCGCCGCGTCCCCCAGCAGCGCGACCCGCCCGCGCACGAACGAGGACAGCGGCGGCAGGTCGTACAGGTCATGCCGGAGCACCGCGCCCGACGGCACGGCGGCCAGCAGCCCGGGCACCGGATCAGGCCAGCCCCCGAACCGCCGCAGCAGCTCGGCGTACTCGTCGGCACTGGAGGCCGCCGCCGACCCGGCCGGCACCGACGCCGTGCCGAAGCAGTACATCCGCCCGCCCGGCAGCGCCGTGTACCCGAACCGCTCCCCGCGCCCCCACACCGCCGCGCCCTCGGCGGGCGGCCCGGCGAGCGGCTCCGTCACCATCCGCCAGGCCGTGTACCCGGCGTACCGCGGCCCGGCCGCCCCGGACCACAGCCCGCGGCGCACGGCGCTGCGCAGCCCATCGGCCCCGACCACCACCTCGGCCCGGGACTCACCCCCACGATGCTCGACAACCGCCCGGCCCCCGACGTCCTCCCGCACCGCCGACACCTCACACCCCGACCGCAGACTGCTCCCCGGCAACGCCTCGGCGAGCACCCGCAACAGATCCGCGCGATGCAGGACCACCAGAGGATGCCCGAAGCGTCGCGCCAGCTCCGCGTTGTCCGTACGGGACAACCAGCGCCCCCGCCGGTCCCGCACCCCGCCCGCGGCCTCCACGGCACCCACCGCCCGCACCGCACCGGCCAGCCCGAGCACCTCCAGCGCCCGCAGCGCGTTCGGCCACAGCGAGATCCCCGCGCCGATCTCCCCGAACTCCGGCGCCCTCTCCAGCACCTCGACCCGCCACCCCCGGCGATGCAACGCGACAGCCGCCGCGAGCCCACCGATCCCGCCGCCGACGATGATCACGGCCCGCTGCGACATGTTCCTCGCTCTGAGACTGGTTCCGGGGCTCTGGGTTCGGCCCGAGCGGCGCTCATAGCAACATCCCGACCGACACCTGTCAACGCGCCGCCCGCACCGCGCGCGCCGCCCACCGCGAACTGCGTCCCCGAAGCGCCCAGTTGTGCGCATCATGAGTTCCCGAGGTTCCGAAGTTCCGAGGCATGTGATCTCCGTGGGCTTCGCGGCCGGGCAGACAGGAACGAGAGGGGCTGAGGCGTTTGACGGGCGTGGAACTTCCGCCGGGACCGGCGCATTTCGTCGACCGCGACGAGCAGCGGGAGCGGGTGCTGCGCGCGGTACGCGAGTGGAGGGGGCGCTCCCGGCCGCTGCTGGTGGCGCTCAGCGGTCCGGGAGGCATCGGCAAGACGGAACTGGCCCGGCTGATCGCCCGCGTGGTGCGCGGCTCCTTCCCGGACGGCGTCCGGTCGGTCGACCTCGACGACTTCCGGCTGGGCGGCGAGCTGGACCCCGGTGAGGTGGTGGCCCACCTGCTGGAGTCCCTGGACGTCGAGCCGGCCTTCGTGGCAGCGCAGTACAAGGCTCGCTGCGCCCAGTACTGGCGCAGAACCGCGGACGCGAAGCTGATCCTGATCGTGGACAACGCGCGGTACGCCTCGGAGGTCGTACCGCTGCTTCCGGCGTCGGGCGACAGCATGGTGATCGTCACCAGCCATGGCCCGCTGCACGAGTTCGAGGACGGAGCGGTCGTCGGTCTGACGCTGCCGCCGCTGGAGGAATGGGCCGCGACCGAGCTGCTGGGGCTGATCGTCCAGGACCCCCGCCTGGCGGCCGACGCCGAGGCGGTACGGACGCTGGTCCGGTTGTGCGAAGGCATGCCGGCCGCACTGCACGCGGCCGGTGAGTGGGTGCGCGCCCACCGGCTGCGCCCGCTGTCCCGGCTCGTCCCGCAACTGCGCGGCGAGTTCGAGGAGAAGGGCGTCACCGGTGTGGAGCGGGTCTGGGACACCGTCTACGGCGACCTGTCCCCCACGGCGGCCCTGCTCTACCGCCTGCTGCCGTACCACCCGGCCGCGGCCTTCACACTGGAGTCGGCGACGGCACTGCTGGGGCTGGGCCCGGATGCCTGCGAGGACGCACTCGAGGAACTGCACAGGTGGGGCTTACTGGAGCTGAGCGCCACACCGGATACGGCAGGCGCACCAGACAGAGCGGACATGCCGGATGCGATGGCCGGGATGGCCGGGATGGCCGCGCCGGCCACGCGCATGCGGCTGCCCGGCCCGCTGCGCGGGCACGCCGTGCGCCGCTCGCGCAAGGACGCCCGGGAAGGAGAGACGCAGCGGGCTCTGACCCGGCTGGTGCGGTGGTTCGTCCGCCAGGCCCAGAGGGCGGACCGGTTCGCCGCCGGCCGGCGACTGACCGTCGTGACCGAGTTCGCTCCCGTGCCGGACGCGCCGGACGTCCTCCTGGAGGATCCGGAGGACACGACCGATCCGGAGAGCAGGGCGGAGCGAGCCGACCACGCGTCCCGCTGGCTGTACGAGGAGCGCCACGCACTGTTCGCCTGTGCCCGCCTGGCCCACGAACACGGTCTGGACACCGAGGCGGTGGCCCTGTCCGAGCCCGTGTGGACGTACGCCCTGGACCATCCCCACCAGTCCGACATCATCGGCGTGATGCGGCTGGCGGTGGACTGCGCGGTCCGGCACGGCGCGAACGCCTCATGGCTGGTGCGCACGCGCTGCCAGCTCGCTCGCCACTTGTGGGAGGCAGGGCTGTTCGCCGAGGCGGAGCGCGAGCTGGACCACGCCGAAGCCGTCCTCGGTCTCCTGGGTGACAGCGAACGGGACCGCAAACTCGCCGCGTCGACCTACCAGTTCCGGGGCGAACTCAACGGTGCCCGCGGCCGGTGGCAGGACGCCGTCGCGGACTTCACGCGCTGCCGTGACTTGCACGCCGAGATCCCCAACCCGTACGGTGTGATGCTCCTGACCTACCAACTGGGCAAGGCCGCACTGGAACTCGGCGACCTGGACACGGCGCACCGGCTGCTGGCGCCGGCGCACGACGACGCCGTGGAGCTGCGCCGCGAGAGGCTGACCCGGCGCACCGGCTTCGCGCTCGCCGGCGTCCTGTGCCGGCTCGGCCGCACGGACGAGGCCAGACCGCTGTACGAGGAGTCACTGCAGGCCGCGATCCGCCGACGAACCGGCTTCGACCAGGCCCGTGTCCTGGACGCGCTGGCGAACCTCGCGGAGACCGAAGGACGGAGCGCCGAGGCCATGGAACACCGCGCGGCCGCGGACGAGATCCGGCGCCGCAACGGCCTCGACGACAGCGGCGGTACGCCCTGAGCCGGATGCCGCCCGGAGTGTCAGAAGGACTCCACGGCCTCCTCGCTCGTGGCCGGGCGCAGCAGGACGCCGAAGGCGCGGCCGCCGATGACGCAGGTCAGGCGGGTCGGTGCGGCGGATTGTGAGCGGGCGGGTCGTGAGCGCTGGTCGAGCAGCCAGGCGTGGACGGCCGACGCCGCGGCGGCCGGGTCGGCACGGGCGACCCGGCCGCCCTCGCCTCTGGGCTCGACCTGGAAGACGTAGGCCCGGGCGAGGCCACGGGTGCGCAGCAGGCACAGGCCCGAGGGCAGGACGGCCACCGCCGTGCGGCAGCCCGGGTACGCGGACAGGGCGTGGCGCGCCCACCCGTCCGACGTCCAGGACAGGGCCGCGCGGCCCGGCGGAGTCGGCAGAGGGCGCCGGTACAGCAGTCCGGCGGAGCGGGCGAGTCGCTCGCTCGCGGCGCCGTGTTCGACGGCCAGATGGTGGCCCGGCGGGCCCAGGTGCGCGGGGCGCCGCGCGATGCGGACACCCTCCGCGGTGATCTCGGCGTCCACGTCGAAGGCCGTCGGTACACGGTCCGGCGGACGCGGGGCGGGCAGCAGCCGGGCGGGGCTGCTCCGTGCGGGAGGGGTGAGGCCGAGGAGGGCGTACAGCTCGGTCCGCAGCCGGTGCAGTGCCCTTCCCTGGTGGGCGAACGCCGCCCGCGCGGCCTCGCGGCCGGTGCCCGGCCGGTACGCCGCCAGGGTTTCCGCCAGGGCCTCGGCCCCCGCCAGCCGGGGGACCCGGCTCAGCAGTGAGTCCATCGGGCTGCCCGGGATCAGTTCGGCACCGCCCCCACCGGCACTGATGACGGGCCGGTCCTCCACGGCGCAGTAGTACAGCGCCGAAGACCCGTGGTCGGTGATCAGCGCGTCGGCGGCGATCAGGACGGAGGCCCACTCCTCGCGGGGACCCGCCAGCACCAGACCGGCGCCGAGGGCCGGCGCGAGTCGCTCGGCCAGCTCGTAGCGGCCCAGCCTGCTGTGCTCGTTGGGGTGCACCACCAAGGCCAACTGATACTCATCGTAGGGCAGTTCGGCCGCGAGTCGGGCGGGCAGGTCCGGGTTCCGACGCAGCAGGGACTCCGGGCCCCAGGTGGAGACGAGCACGACGAGCCTGCGGGGCCCGGTGCCGAGTGCCGCACGGTAGGAGTCACGCAGGGCCCGGGAGGCGAGGAGGCGCTCCAGTGTGGGATCGCCGACCACTGTGGCCCGGTCGGCGGCCCGCGGGTCGACGGCGGCCAGCCGGGTCACCTGGTCGGGATGGGCGACGGCGTGGAGCACTATCGGTGCGGCGTCGGGCTCCGCCCGGCTGAGGTACACGGGATCGAGCCCGGACGCCGAGTCCGAGCCGCCCTCTCCCGGGATCGACTTGTTGTATCCGGCACCGTGCGGCAGCAGCACGTGCTTGCCGCGCAGCAGGTGCAGGTCGCCCTTCGGGCTCGCCGTGAGGATCAGATCGTACGAGCGGGCGCACGCCTCGTCCCAGGGCACCGTCCGGCCGCCGGCCTCCTCGATGGCGGCGAGTGCGTCGGCACCGAACTCGGAACCTGGCACGAGCGTGAACAGACGGGTGATCCGGTCGTCACCGGAGAGAGCGGGAAGCGTGTCGAGGAGACGATAGAGAGCCACCGCGGACCGAGCCGCAAGCAGCACCGTCGCCCGTCGCCCGTCGCCCGTCGCCCGTCGCCCGTCGCCCGTCGCCCGAGAGTCTCCCATTCTAGTGGGAGTTGAACGGCGAGAGGGGGCGTTTCCGCAGGTCGGGGCTGGTTCTCGGGCGTCGTCCGGCGACATGGTGCGATCGTACCGCCCGCGATACGCACGTCCGCGAGTGATCCATGAGCCGACTCGCCTCTCACCTGGGACCACCGCTGTATGCCGCCGTGAGAGAACCGGGAGGATAGCGGCATGAGTGACTGGGGTATCGCACTGATCGCCGCGGGCGCGGCAGTCGCAGGCAGCGTCGTCACGGGCTGGTACGCCCGCAGCGCCGGGACCCGGCAGGCCGCGGCGGCACGCCATGCGGGCGATCGTCAGGCGGACGCGCTGCTCGAATCGGTCCGGATGACGCTGCGCAGCGAGGCCGACCAGCGTGCGCTCGCCCTCCGCCGCCAGGTCTACGCGGCCTTTCTCGGCGCCGCGGAGGCCAGGCTCCTGGCCGAGCGGACAGCCCGCGGACAATCCGGTGACGACGTCCTGCTCCACCGCACCCTCGGCGAAGTGGTCCTGGAAGGGCCGGCCGACGTCGCCGCCGCGGCCACCCGGCTCATGGACGGCCTACGCCGCCACGAGACGCCGGACGAGCTCAACCGCGCGAAGTCGGCCTTCGTGACGGAGGCCCAGCGCGCGCTGAACGCTCCGCTTTCTCCGCCGCCCTCGTGACCCAGGACTGACAGGCCCATCGGGAGAGAGCGCCCACCGCGAGGGACACGAGTACGGCTCCCCAGTCGATGACATGGGGCAGGCCGGGGAAGAGAGCGAAGAACGCCAGCGCGACGACGACACCCATGACGAAGGCGACAACCCCCGCACGGCGCCGCCGCGTCACCAACCCCTGCCCCGAAGGCCGTCCCTGCTGCTTGATCACGTACGACTCACTTCGTGATGTGGTGGCACTGGCTCGCACGGCGCACCGCGTTGACGTAGAGGTTCGCGCACGCTTTGCCATAACGAGGCAGTGACTGGGAGGAGTTGTTCCGCATCGGGTCGATCTTGCACTCACTGTGCGTCTTGCCGCGGGACGTGCGGTACATCCGGTTGTCGGTGTCCGCGTACGTGAAGTCGATGCGCCAGTTGCAGAAGCCGGCGCTCAGCGCTCCGACAAAACCGCAGTCGACACCGGCGTTCTGGTAGGTGATCTTCTTACCGCTTCCACGGATGATGTGCGTGAACATACAGCCCGTCGGAACCTTCATGGTCATGCCGCCCACGCTGTACTCGAAGGTGCGTACGGGAGTCGACCCGACCGCGGTGGCATGCGCGCCCGCCGGCGCTGCGAGGACGAGGGTCCCTGCGGCGGCCAGAGCGGCGGTGAGGCGCGGGAAGCAGTGCATGACCAAGGTGGTCCCTTCCTGGTGATCTCCTGACGAGTACCTGGGACAACCACCTCCTCTGACACCAAGTTGCGCAATTCCAGCCCATTCACTGCCATGAGTGATCAGGCAGCAAGAGAGCTGACCACCAGGACCAGGGACTGATCGGCGTCAACTACCCCGCATACCTGCCCGGCTGGCACCACCTCGCACGGGACGACCTCCTCCACCGGGCTGCGAAGGCTAACCGGGGCTGGCCGCCACCGACACGGGGAGCTGCGCGAGGGTGAGGTCCCACAGGTCCGTCGCACCCGGCTGCGTCCGCCCAGCCCCGCTCCCCATCACGAGTCAAAGCAGCCTGCGGCGGTGCCCCCAAGAGCCGCCGCCAACTGCACGTCGAAGTAGAGGAGTCCGCGGAACCCCGCGACAGTGGTTGACCTGGAGGGCATCCGTGAAATGCTCGGCCACTCCTCGGTCGCGATCACGATCACGGCGCGCTGGAGTGCCAGGCGTCGTCAGTGGAAGTTCGGTCGCAGGCCGAAGCGATCGTCAACAGCTTTCTGTAACCGTTCCTGTTCGCCCCGTTGACACTTCGTCCGCCTCCCTCTTAGGGTCGCGCCTGCATTCCGAACATGTGGCGATATTTCGAACGCGTGGAGGGCGACCACCCTGTGCATCACCGGGAACCAGCGCACACGTGGCCGGAACGCCCGTGGCGCCTGCCTGACGTACCTACAGGTACACACCGGGAAAGGAGCCACGTGAGTCGGCGGGGCCCCGGATGGCGGGCCGCAGCGACGCACTGACCGGTGATCTGCGGAACATCGAGGCGCGTTGATCGAGCACGACTCAAGCAAGGGATCTTCGCCCAGGGCAACCTGACTCTCCATCACCTGCTCGTAATCCGGCGGTTGTTCACTCGTCCTGCACATGCGTCCCGAGACCTCCGACGACCTCGGCGGCTACGTGTGGATCCACGAGGGTGCCGAGCCGATCCGCCCCGGCGCACCGCTCTGTCTGATCCCTGCTCGCTGACAGCCCGCCCGGCCCGCTCCACCGTCCCCGACGCCCGATATGCCGTCACCCTTCCCCGACCAAGAACAAGGAACAATCACCATGTTCAACAGAAGAGACGCGCTCGCCGCCCTCGCCGGAGCCGCCTCCCTCACCCTCACCCTGACCGCCTGCGGCAAGAACAGCGAGGGCAGTGCCGAGAGCAGCTCCAAGGGCGGCACCGTCGGCATCGCCATGCCGACCCGGTCCTCCGAGCGCTGGCTCACCGACGGCAAGAGCATGGTCGAGGACCTGACGGCCAAGGGGTACAAGACCGAGCTGGTCTACGGCGACGACGACCCGAAAGCCCAGGTCTCACAGATCGAGAAGCTGATCGAGCAGGGCGTCGACGCACTGGTCATCGCGGCCATTGACAACAAGTCGCTGAACGGGGTGGTCCAAAAGGCCGCCGCCGCGGACATCCCGGTGATCGCCTACGACCGGCTCATCCTCGGCACCGAGAACGTCGACTACTACGTCTCCTTCGACAACGAGATGGTCGGTCGACTCCAGGCCCAGTACATCATCGCCAAGCTCGGCCTGGAGGACGGCAAGGGCCCGTTCAACATCGAGCTGTTCGCCGGCTCCCCCGACGACAACAACACCAAGTACTTCTTCGACGGCTCGATGAGCCTTCTCCAGCCGTTCCTGGACAGCAAGCAGCTGGTCGTCCGCTCGGGCCAGACCACGCTCAACCAGGTCAACACCCTGCGCTGGGACGGGGCAACCGCGCAGAAGCGCATGAACAGCATCCTCGCCAAGTGGTACAGCGGTAGGGATGTCGACGCGGTGCTGTCGCCGTACGACGGCATCTCCCTGGGCGTCCTGACCGCGCTGAAGTCGTACGGCTACGGCTCCGACAGCAAGCCCCTCCCGGTCATCACTGGTCAGGACGCCGAACTGGCCTCGGTGAAGTCAATCATCGAGGGTGAGCAGTCACAGACCGTGTACAAGGACGTCCGCAAGCTCGCCGAGGCCGCCGCAGGCATGGTCGACGACATACTCAAGGGCAGGACACCTCGAATAGACAACAGGGCGGATTACAACAACGGCGTCAAGGCCGTGCCCGCCCAACTGCTGCAGCCATTGAGCATCGACAAGACCAACTACGAAGATCTGGTCGTGGACGGCTACTTCACCGCCGCCGATCTCAAGTAGCCGCACGGCGGAGGTGAGACCGGCCAGGCGTGCGCTGCCGACCGCTGCCGACCTCGGTCCAGTGCACGCCGTCCGCCGAGTCCTCTTGGCCCAGGGAATGCTCCGACGAGAAAAACTCCTGTGCGTCGGCTCGCGCACCTCTGCGATCATCCACGAATGGCGCACAGTCTCGAATCGCTGGTCATCCGGCACACGCACCGCCTTCCCTCTCCCAAGGGGTCTGCCGGCGAAGGCGCCACCGCCGCACGGCAGTTGGACGCGGCGCTGACAACCGTCGGCTTCAAACTCTCGGCCGAGCTGCTGGAGCGGCTGTCAGGGCTGTCCGAGGCCACAGTCGTGCACACCGCCGAGCGAACGCTGCGCACCGTGAGCGAGATGGTGGGCGACCACGTCCGGCACAACTCCTACTTCATCGACTTTCCGGCGAACGTGCCGGACACCGAAGAGTTCTGGATGCGGTGCGTGACGAAGGCGCTCGGTGACGACAAGTCGCGCGAGAGTGTGCTGAAGCAGCTGAAGCACGGGGTGCTGGACCTGCTCAGCCTCCCCACGTACGGCCGCTACCAGCACACCTACGAGGAGATGCTCGCGGCACAGGACGAGCTGATCGCCTCGGCGGGTGACCGGGTGACCGTACTGCACCTCGGACGGGACCTGGACGACGAACTCACCGACCTCTACCTGGCCTTGGCGGGCAGCACGACGCCACTGGGCGAGGACCACCTGCGTGACCTCAAGACCCTCGCCGAGCGATGCGCGCTCGGCCCCCAGCCGGAGTCGATCCCCGTCCGGGAGAACCGGGCGGTCGTCAACGAGGCCCGCCTCGGCGTCGGCGCCGACCTCCTGCTGGACACCGTCACCGATGTGCTGCGTCTGGCCTGCGCACTGTCGGGCGGCGATGTGACGCTCCAGGAGCCGACCCGGTTCCGGGCGCTGTCGCGGCCGGCGCGCCGGGGACTGCTCGCGGGCCTCGACGCGGTGGTCGCGGCGAACCCGGCGAAGCTCGCCGATGTGCACGCGCACCGGGAGCTGTTCAAGCGGCTCGGTGAGCGTCTCCATCCACACGAGTACCCGCGCTGGCCGCACGCCGCCGATGTGTTCGCCGTCGCGCGGGGCGAGAAGGAGGCGCGGTCCTTCGACAGCCGCGTCGGGAAGCTGCTCGACGAGTCCGACGTCACGGGTGCGGTGAAGCTGCTCAAGTCCGCTCCCGGGAAGCTGTTCCGCGCCCTGGACCTCCTGCTGCGTATCGCCGCCGACGAGGAGGAGCGGGACGCGGTGGTGGCCGCCGCGGTGGAGGTCGCCCCCGAGGTCTCCGGCCGGGTCGTCCTCTCGGTCCGCGAGCACTTCCACAACCGGGAGCGGGAGACCGACAGACCGCGCATCTTCGTCAACCGCCGGGGCCGCGCCTGGGTGGCCCCCGACGGCCGGCCTCCGGTACCGGCCGCCGACCGGGACCGTTTGATCGCCGCCCTCGACGCCGAGATCCGCCGTCGGCTCCAGGCGCCGGGCCGGCTCTTGCTCGACCCCGACGTCCTCGACGTGGCGCTCCCGCTCAGTGGGAGGGCGACCGCGGCCGGGTTCGGCGTACTGCCGCGGGGTTCGGTATCGGCGGTCGACGGCGAACTGCTGCGCTTCTTCGTGTACTGGAAGGAGAGCAAGGAGCCGACCGACTACGACCTGTCGGCCCTGCTTCTGCACAGCGACTACAGCACCGACTCCTGGCTCTCCTACACGGCCCTCACAGCCGTCGGCGGCAAGCACTCGGGCGATGTGACCGAGGCGCCCGACGGGGCCTCGGAGTTCATCGACCTGTCCCTGGACCGCGTGCGCAGCACGTTCATCGTTCCGCAGGTCAACATCTACGCGGGCGAAGGCTTCGAGGAGGTCGAGGAGTCGTTCTTCGGGTTCATGCTGCGCGAAGGTGAGCAGAAGGGCCGTCCGTTCGAGCCGCGTACGGTGCGAACGAAGTCGGATCTGCGTGGGGTGGGTCGTGTGGCGCTGCCTCTGGTCTTCCGGCGCGGGGACGACGGCAGGTGGCGTGCGAAGTGGCTGCACCTCTATCTGAAGGGCATCTCGGAGGCGAACCGGGTCGAGGAGAACCAGGTGTCGGTGTCCAAGGTGGTGCGTGCCCTCGTGGAGCGCGAGCAGTTGACGATCGGATACCTGATCGACCTGATGTCCCGCGGCACCACGGCCGTTGACCTGTGGGACGGCGAGCAGGTCCCGGACGAGCCCGTGATGTACATCGGTCTCGAACGTCCCGAGGGGCTGCACCCGGACTCCCGGATCATCACCCTCGAAAATCTGCGCGACTTGATCCCGGGCTGAGTGCTAGCGTTGCCCACGGCGAGGCCATGAAGGGGCTTCCTTCTCATTCTCTCCAAATGAACTCAAGTCCTTTCGCTCTCCTCGCCCTCGACTCCGACTGAGAGGCGCCCACGCGGCGCCTCTCAGTTTTCGTGTGCGGCGACGGCTCACCACCGCGGAATCCAGCACGACTTGGCCCCCAACCGACTCGTGGCGTCGCCTACGCCGAGGCCGCCGCCCACCACTTCTCCTCACGGTGCCCTCGGCGCGCCGCCTGCGAGCGACGAAGGTGAGTACGTCCGCCGGCAGCCGGTCGAGGACGTCGAGGACGGAACAGGAACGGCTGGCGCAGCCCGCCGAAGGCGAGCTCCCTCTCGGACTCGACGCCTTCGACACGAAACACACGCAAGCGGCAGGCTGCTGGCTCCCTGCCGACAATCGGCGAGCATCCGCTCTCTTCGCCGCTGTTGCGCACTTCGTCCCAGCAACTCCCGCCCCCGCCGCCGACTCCGCCGTCAACTCCGGCCACGCCCCGTCGACGCCATAAGTACCAGGGCAGGGCCGACCACGCTTCACCAGCGAGATCGTGAAGGAGTCCGCGCGCGTGGATGGCTGGGCCAGAGAAACGCCCCTCCGTGGTTCCCACGTGCTCACGGGGCTGGAACCGGCCCGCACACCGCAGCGTCGGTTACGAATGTGACTGAAGTGATGCCTACTCTGCCCGCCGAGCACAGCGAACTGATCTCCGACCTTTCCGGGATCGTCAGCGACTACCCTTATGTGGACCCGGAACTGACCCTCGCTGTCCTTGCCGGTGACGCCGCGGAGACGCTCGGCTGCTACGGCACTCCGGAAGGACGCCGGGAGCGGACCGGGTACACGATCCTGCTGTATGCCACCTGCTGGTATGTCTCGGCACGCATCTTCAGCAAGTCGCTGTTCGCGTCGTACACGGAGGTCCTGGACGGGTTCCGGGCCACGCTTGACCCGGCGTCCTGTACCTGCCCGGCCGGAGCCCACCCTGCGGATCTGGACTCGGAGTACGGTGTCGAGGCCGGGGCGAGCATGCTGACCGAGGCCGGCCGCGCCGTATTCGCCGAGGACTACGGTCTCAACGACGAGGAACTGGCTGCCTTCGACTGCGAGGGGTTCCTCGCCGGCCTCGCCGACCAGGCCGCCGCCCGCCTACGCGAGGCACAGCAAAAGATCTTCGGCGGCATCGACGTCTCCCACCTCGACGCGCAGTTCATCCGGGACGACGGCGGCATCGACGTCGTCGTCATGCAGGAGGCCATCCGGCGTACCTGGGAGGACAACACCGGCCCGGTCGCCTTGTGGTCCGCCCGCCGCTGGCTGTCCGGGCAGGTGCGGGACGAGGAACGGCTCGGCCTGTTCCTGTGCATGTGGATGGGTATCGCCCAGACGTACGAGGGGCTGCCGCCCTCGTACGCCCGCGATCTGGCCGCGGCCCTCGACACCGTTGACCTGGACGTCTCCTGCGAGCACCCTCGGCACCCCTGGTCCGCCGCCGAGGCCACCGTGGAGTCCCGGTACCGCGCGGTGGTCCACCTGTACGCGCCCGAGGACCACCCGGACACCCCCGTACCGGCCGAACTCTCGGCCCGCGAGCTGTGGGACTGCCCGGCGCAGTACGCCGAGCTGGCACGCAGCGCACTGGAGAACCTCAAGGGCTGGCGTCACATGCGCGGCGGCGAGGATGAGGACTGGGAAGGTGGCTTGGCAGCGCCGTGATCGCCTACCTCTGCGATGGCTCAGCGGGCCGACGGTCGGACACCACCTTCTTCGGCATCCCAGTACGACTTCTGTGCAGGCTCCGGGGGACCTGACGCGGCCGGCCCCGGTCGAGCCCCAGGGCGGCGCCGTAGGGGTCTCCGCTGCTGGGGGTCGCAGCCCGTGGCCCGCTGTGGCATCCCGCGGCGAGCTCAGTGACCGAACAGCGCACGTACGTACTCCAGCGTGAACATGCAACGGGCGTCTCCCCCTGATCGTTACGCCGCGTCCGCTGCGGGATGCCGGACGGCCTTCTTCACGTCCATTTCGACGCAGGCCCGGTCCGCGGAACGCGGGCGGTCGATCCCGCGTCTGGCAGGGGGAACAGCCAGGAACCACCCCCTGAACGGAGTGCTCGGTGCTCATAGGACTCCTGACCGCCGTTGCGGCCTCGATTTGTTACGGCACGGGCTCCGTCCTCCAGGCCGTCGGCTCCCGCAAGTCGGCCCGCCGCCAGGCGGCCGCCGCTGGGCACACCACCGGACAGGTCACCACGCATGGCGGCCCCAGTCTCTCCTCCACCGCCCAGGCCGCGATGACCTGGGAGTTCATCGTCGGCACGGTCCTGGACTTCGTCGGCTTCGGGCTCGGCGCGCTCGCCGCCCGTCTGCTGCCGCTGTTCCTCTCCCAGACGGTCATCAGCGCCAACCTCGTCATCACGGCCGTCCTGAGCGTCAAGCTGCTCGGCATCCGGCTGACCCGGGCGGAGTGGACCTCGATCGCGGTCGTCTGCTCGGCGCTGGTGCTGCTCGCGAGTGCGGCGGGGCCTGAGGGCAGCGGGCACACGCCGATCACCACCCACTGGTGGCTCCTCACGATCTCACTGCTGCTGATGGCGGGCGGCACGGTCCTGGTCCGGCTGCTCGGCGCCCGGGCCGCGATCCTGGCCGGTCTGCTCTCCGGTCTCGGCTTCGGCGCGCTGGGCGTGGGCGTGCGCGTGCTGAACGGGATCGATCCGTTCGACCTGGGCACGCTGCTCACCGACCCGGCCCTGTACGCCATTCTCGTCGCCGGAATCGGCGGCATGTACCTGCACACCGTCGCGCTGCAGATCGGCTCGGTGAACGGGGCGACGGCGGCGCTGGTGGTCGGCGAGACCGTCCTGCCCGGCATGATCGGCGTCTGGTGGCTGGGGGACGCCTCACGCCCCGGCTTCGCCTGGCTGGCGGTGACCGGCTTCGTCCTGGCGGTCCTGGGCGCGGTCGCGGTGGCCTGGTTCGGCGCGCCGGAGAACGCCGGGAAGGACGGCCCGGCCCCGACCGACACCCCCGCCCAGAACCTGGAGCTTGCCCAAGACCGAGCCTCGTAGCGTCGGGGACTCGTGCGGTGGCTGCCGCTCCGTGTACAGTCCCCGCCGCTTCAAACCGTACGTGCGGTTCTCCCGCACACGGCTTTCCGACACCGTGCACCGGCTGGCATGCGTGTCGCCATCCCAACCCGTGCCGTCGACCAGTTTGACCGCACACACCACTCTTCCCAGTCGCTCCGGCCGCACATGGACCAAGGTCAGGTCGGTGACCCACAACCTGTTCGGCTCTCTCCCGGTGAAGTCGCGCTGCACCAGGCCCGGGGCGAGGGCGGCGTCCGGGGCGCGGCGGAGAAGCGCTTGCTGGCGCGGCGTGGGCTGATGCCGGCGAGGCCGGCTTCGCGCATCAGCCGCTCGACCCGTTCACGACCGATCGCCACACCCTCGCGCCGGAGCACGGCCTGCACGCGCGGAGAGCCGTGGATACCGCCGGAGTCCGCAGGCACGCGGGTAACCCCGCACCGGGTTTGTCATTCGGCAGGGGATTACCGCGTGCCGGTGTGTCATTCGGCCCTGATGTTGTCCACGTACACGATGCCCTTGGTCGTCGCGCCGCTCCCGTGGACGAGGAACAGATTGAACGCCGTCACCTTGGCGAGGTGAGCCGCGTCGAGCACGGCTCCGGCGTGTCCGGTGTCCCAGGGAGCGGGCGTGAACTCGCTGAAGGGGGCCCTGACCTCCTGCCCGCTCGTGTCGGACAGCGGAACCTGGTACCAGAAATCGACTCCGTGGGCGACGATCTGGAGCGCCCCGCCGTTCGCGGAACCGTCGCCCTGCAGCCACAGCGCAAGGGACGTGAGGGCGGACCAGTCCGCGTCGACCGGCTTGCCTGTGCCGGTGTACTCGGCGCCGGTGAAGTCGTACGCGTAGGCCAGTCCGTAGGAGCCCGAGGACTTGTGGTCGGCCGACAGGGTGAGGGTGTGGGAGTTGACATGGGTGTACGCCTCGCTCAGGGCGGTGTCGTCTCCGGCGTATCCCTCGAAGTCGTCGACCCAGCCGGCAGGCAGGGGTGCGGCCTCGCCGAGGAGGACCACGGCCGAGTCGGTGAGCGTCTCGCCGTCCACCCGCGCGCTCACGGTGAGGGTCACCGAGCGGTCGTTCCGCAAGGCCGGGTCGATCGACCAGTCGCCGGAGTAGAAGCCGTCGGTGTCGAGGCGCAGCCGTCCGGCGCGTCCGCCGTTCACGGAGTAGGTGACCCGGCTCGCCCTCGCGGGCGTGACACGCACCCGGACGGTGGTCTTGGAGGCCGTTACCCGCTGCCGGTCCGTAGGGGTCACGAGGTGCATGAACGGGGCGTTCCTGACAGCGGTGGTGCGAGCGGAGTACACCCCCC
Organism: Streptomyces sp. NPDC018693; assembly: GCF_044391385.1. Classification (NCBI taxonomy): domain Bacteria; kingdom Bacillati; phylum Actinomycetota; class Actinomycetes; order Kitasatosporales; family Streptomycetaceae; genus Streptomyces; species Streptomyces sp. NPDC018693. The sequence continues at coordinate 277,224 of NZ_JBIRZZ010000009.1, forward strand.
GGAGATCGGCGGCGAACAGGGTGTAGGGGTCCTGGTGGTAGGCGACGAAGTCCGGCAGCAGGGTGTGGCCCGGGTACGGGACGTAAGCACGCTTGGTGCCTCCGAAGTTGGCCCAGGTGAGCATGTACGTCATCTGACGGGCCAGCGGGTCCGCCTGGATGGCCTGCGACAGCTGGGTGAACCACTGCGGGTTGCGGACCTCGGTGCCGCTCTCCCCGAACTCGGTGAAGGCCGGAGCCTTGCCTCGCTCGTTCGCCAGCCTGACCACCATCGCCAGATCCTTCACCACACCGTCCAGCCAGGGAGTCGGTCCGGCGTTTTCGTCGTAGGAGTCGTAGCCGAGGATGTCGACGAAACGGTCGCCGGGGTAGGTCTTCAGGTAGCTGGTCGGGTCGCCTCCGAAACTGGAGTTGGGCGAGTAGGCGTAGAGCAGGTTGTGGACGCTCCTGGTGTCGCGCAGGTACTCGACGGTGTAGCGGAACAGCTCGATGAACTCGGCCGAGGTGGTGTGGCCGGCGCCCCACCAGAACCAGGCTCCGTTGTTCTCGTGGAAGGGGCGGAAGACGACCGGGATCGCGGTGCCGTCCGGCCGCCGTGCGCCCTTGACCGCCTTCGCGACGCGGTCGAGGAAGGCGTTGAAGTCCGCGTGCCTCGCGCCTCCGGGAAGGATCTGACTTACCACTCGGCCCGTTGTGTCGTAGAAGTTCTTGCCCGTGACGAAGTTCGGCATGTGAGCGCTGAGGGTGTTGATCCCGCCGCGTGCGTCCCCCTGCCGGATGCACCGGCTGAGCGCGGCGATGTTCTCGGCTTCGGATCCCTCCTCGACGCCGGGGCGTTCGTCGCCGTCGAGGATGAGGGTGTCCCAGCCGAAGACCGCGGGGTGGTCGCCCACCGCCGCCCTGGTGTCGGACGCCTTGCCGTCGGGGGTGGTGAAGGTGAAGCCGTAGGTGAGGTCGTGCTGGTGACCGAACAGGATGCCTTTGCCCTGCTGCCGCTTCAGGTACGCGAACAGCGCGCGGGTGGCGGGGGTGGCCTTGTCGTCGACGATCCGGACCGGCGTCGGCGCACCGGCAAGCGCCGTCGGGGAGGTCGCCGCGGCGACCACCGATGTCCGGGCGCCGGCTGCGGCGGCGACCGTGGCACCGAGGAGGATGAACGTGCGACGGTTCAGGGGAGAGCTGGGCATGTATGTCTCCGTTTGACGTGGCGATCTCTCGCCAAGGGGAGGTGTGCCCCCCGGGGGCCGGGGTGTACTGCCCCGAGGGGTGTCGTGGGCCGCCCCCGTCGGCGGCGCCAGGCGTCGTTGGGCACGGCGGCTGGTCGCCGTAGTCGTATGTTGGGCCGGGGGCGCTCAGGTAGCGTCGGACAGGCGGCTGTTCGGCCTGCTCGGTCGGCCGTCGAACAGTCGTCGCACTCCGGGGGACGAGCCGTCTTCCACTCGCAGGTCTGCGGCCCAGAGCCGTGAACCCGGCCCGGACTGCTTCGTGATGTCTCGCGCGGACCTGTTGCAGGTGCAGCGCTGGAGGAACAGGAAGACGACGAGCGTGGGCACGATGCGAGGACTGCATCGGCCGTGATGTCATCCCCGTCGGCTCCGAAGGGGATGAGCAGTCGGAAAGGGTGGTCAGGGCCTCGGTGATCGGGTTGCCGTTGGGGACCGGCCACGGCTCTGTCCGAGGTTGTGGCCGTTCGTGGTTTCTCCGGTCGGAGTGCGTACTTCACCGCGGGGCGACCTTGAGCAAGATCGTGGAGCCGTCCCTGAACTCCTTGACGATCTCGATCTTGGTGTGGGCGCGAGGTCGTGGTCGTGCTCGGCGTGGTCCATCGGATCGTGCCGGTCCACGGCCGCCGTCGGTGCGCTGCCGTCGGTGCACTCTCGTGGCCCGTGCCACCGCGAAGGCCGAGAACATGGCTGCCGCCGCTGCCCTGAGCATCCAGGGTCTGTAGGTCACTTGTTGGGGGCCTTCCCGTGGCGCGGTCGGCTGCGGTGGATGGGGTCCTGGTCAGGGACATCCGCAACGCACGACACACGTGTGCTTCAAGTGGCGCTATTCGACCGGAGGTTGAGGAAAAAAGAAAGAGTTTGGCTTGTCTTGGTCAAGACACCTCATGCGGAGGGTCATTGGCGATCACCCCCCTGTTCGTTCCCTCCCCATTGGCCCGGAAGTGAACAAGGGTGGTGTTCTGTTCGCAGAGGTTGGTGACAGCGATCACTGGCGTGTGCTCTCGAACGGCCGCTGAAGTTCGGTTGTGATCAGCGGCGCCGTGCTCCAGCCCATACTCCGCTGTGCGGCGCCGGCTTGTGCGCTGGGTGCCGGCCGCGCGCTGAGGCGTTGGATGCGCCAGGGAGCGCGGCTCGTCCCGCGCTCCCGCGCCACCACCGAGAACGCCGCTTCCGCGGCGGCGCCCGAGCCCGACGAGGCGGACGAGTCCGTGCCGGATGATGCTGATCTTGCGACGGCTGCGGAGCCGGTGCGGCGGCCCGTGGTGAACCGGAGCGTTGGGGCGATGGGCTTCGCTGTTCCGTCGGAAGAAGTATCGGCGCCTGGCGCCGGTCCGCTCACGCAAACGGCCCCGGACGGGGAGTCCGAGGCCGAGCAGGAGCCCTCCTTGGGGGAGAAACCCCAGGTCAGAGCGGTAACACGTTGTGCCCCAGGCAGGATTCGAACCTGCGACATCCGCTTTAGGAGTTCGATCTACGTCCGCCTCTGGCGGCGTCGTCGGCTGGTCCGGCGGTCGCCTGGGGGTGCTGCTGTATGCCGCCGTCCGGCCTCGTTGATGTCAACGTTGGATGTCACCGAAACAGCTCCGGAACTGGGCAGACCTCCAGCGCTTCCTCCGGCCGGTCCGCCCACCGCCACCAGGTGTGCCGATCGGGGCACCGCCACAGAGACCGGCAGGTCCTCCGACCGTCTTCGTCTCGCTTGGAGAGGAAGAGACCGCCGGACTTCATGGGCTGGCTGCATTCGGGACAGGATGCGGCGTTCTCGGCCATAGGGCGAACTCCAAGCGGGGCTACCGGTTGATCGGGATCTCGTAGACGATCTCGCAGTGAGCCGCGGGCACCACGATGTCCGCCGTCTCCACGGGCCGCCCGTCGTCGCTGTAGTACGTCCGTCGGATGTGCGTGACGAGTGCGGCCTTCTGGATGCCCAGGAGTGACGCCTCCTCGGCGGTCGCTTGCCGCGGCTCCGGCTGCTCCACGGCATGGCCGACGGTGATGCCGATCGCGGCCATGCGGTTCACGACGCCAGCCCCTGCGTGCGGCCCTCCCTCGGGGAGCACGACGAGTGTGCCGGCGGTGAGGTCGTACGGCTCCCAACTCGTCGACAGCTGCACGGGCCTGCCGTCCGCCAGGAACTCGTACGTCGTACGGACGCACAGCTCGCCCTCGGCGATGCCCAGCCGTGCCGCGATCTCCGCCGGTGCCGGCACCTTGGCGTCGGTCCGGCTCTCCCAGTCCCCTTGCCTGCCGACGGCCTTCATGTCCGCGCGGAAGGGCGACCCGTTGGGCTGCTCGCGCGCAGAGGAACGGACCACCCGCACGCGCTGCCGAGGCTCGGCGACGTACGTGCCCGATCCGGCACGGCCCTCCAACACACCCTGGGAGATCAGCAACTCCTGAGCCCGGCGGACCACGTTCTCGCCCACGCCGTACTCCTCGCCGATCTGGGCGCGGGAGGGCAGGCGGTCTCCCGGCTCCCACACGTGCTCCGCGATCCGTCGCCGGAGTTCGTCGGCGATGCGGAGATAGGGCGGCTGCTCAGGCATATGGAAAATCTAGTCCACTAGCTCTAATCTAGTTAACTAGCTTCACTCAAAGTGATCGCCGGTGACGGAGGCTGCCCTGTGCCTGCTTCGGAAGTGAGCGCGGAGGCCATCGCGGCTCGGTTATCGGCCGTCGGGCTCACCACGCGTGTGGAGGTGCACGACCAGTGCACGTCGATTGAAGCGGAGGTGCCGGAATCGCTCTCCGCCGAGTCATGGCGGGAGGTCTTGGACGCGGTGGCCGAGGCCGATCGATTCGGGCTTCTCGCCACCAGCCTGAACGGCCGCACCCTCTGGGCGGTCGTACGTGAAGCGGTCCCCGCGACGGGCGATGTCGGGGGTCCGGCCATCAGCGATAGGAGCTGAGCAGCTTGCTCAACCGTATCCGCCGTGCCGCCTCGCTCACCAGAGCGCGGTACTTTCTTCAGGGCAGGTACCGCCGCCCCTTAACGCCCTCCCTGGCGCAGGCCGAACTGACGCCCACTGCGCCGGCCGTAGTACCTGCGGCCGTCCCGGAACGGATCCCGGACCCCTCGGGCCGAGCCCACCCGCTCGCGGGCGAGGACAACGCGCTCGTCCGCCCGTACGTGCTGGCCGGAGAAGTGCACCAGGCAGCGTTCGTTGGTCGTGGTTCCCCATCTGTCGGCTGATGCCTGGTCGGCCCTCGCGGGGGTCCGCTGATGCTTCCTCGCCGACAACTCCACATCACGGAAACCTCGGCTGCTGCCTACCGATCGATCGCATGTCGGGTCGGCACCCACACTGCCTGCGCGGAAGCCTCCCCTGCCGCTGCCCCGATCGACCTGCCGGTGGTCTACGAGACGTGCGACTGCCCATGCCACTCGATGCCCGCACCGTCCACGCCACCGGAGGTGAAGCGGTGAACCACCGGGCCCTCGGCGGCGCGCTGGCATCCAGCGTCGAGATCACCGCCACCACCGTTCGGCGCGGCGACATCATCCAGGTCGGCGGCCGAGCATGCCGCGTGATCAACCTCTTTCAACTGCCCCACGGCGCGAAGCAACTGCTCTTCGAGTCGGGCGAGTTGCTGACCATACACACACGGACCCGGATCCTTGCCGTGCGGATGATGAGTAGGGGTGATGGAGTCCGTGGCATCTCGCCGTCTCGTCGTCGCCGATGACCTCCGGCGCCAGATCACTACCGGCCGTATCACGCCTGGCGAACGCCTCCCGTCTGAGTCCGCCCCGGCCGACCGCTACAAGGTCAGCACGGCGACGCTGCGGAGTGCTCTCGCGCTCCTTCAGGGAGAAGGCATCGTCGAGAAGATCCACGGCAAGGGGAACTTCGTCCGTCGCCCTCTTCGCAAGATCACGTACGTCGGCGGATGGGGCACGCTGGACCCCTGGACCGCTGCCGACGTAGATCTGCGCGTCACGGTCCGCACTACCGCGATCGACGCGCACGGGTATCTGACAGCGCTATGAGAGTCGCTGACGGAAGCCCGCTGACCGAATTCCTCCGCCTCAGCTACGAGGGAGAATCCCCGCACAGCCTGGCCCCGCATCTACGTTCCACGCGACCTGGCGCCGACCGCAGTGCTCAGCGACCAACTCTCAAGTGCGCGGACAGAAGGGAGCTTTGCCGTCCTGCACCCTCCGCCGGCCGAGGTTCGAGAGACGGTGTCCGCCAGGCTTCCCACACCGGATGAGGCGTCAACCCTCCGAATCAACCCGGCCTTGGCGGTCCTCGCGATCACACGCGTTGCGGCCGACACCGCCGGCCGCGTCGTGGAGGCCGCGCTCCTCGTGTTCCCGGGGGACCGCGTCGACGCGGTCTTCACCACCCACCACGTGATCGACGAAAGGCAGGCGCAAGGATGACGCCCCGGAACGAACTGCGACTTCTCCCGTGGTCGGGGCGGGAGGGCACGCCCTGCTACCTGAGCACCGACGGCAGCGGCTTCATGTCCCGACTGGCGGACAACATCGAAGCGGCACAGCTCGGGGCAGCGGCCGAGCTACTGGAGCATGTCTCGGAAACCCTCAAAGACCAGGACGCGGGCCTGGAGGACTTGCGACTCCTGGCGGAGGAACTGACCGGAGTCCTGCAAGACGTGCTCCGCGTAGCAACCAGCCGCGGTCACCTCCTGACGGCGAGCCAACTTCGCCCCTGAAAGGGGCGGTCGATAACGGCGCTGCTGCCGGCGACATCCCGTTCAACAACCACGGGGTGAGAAGCCCGGACGAGCCCCCGGACGTCTCTCCCCGTTGTGCTACCGGCCCTGAGTCATACGCCGTTCGCGCCCCCTGATTGAGAAGGCAACATCGAAACGCACGATCGTCTGAGCCTCAGCCGACGACAGTCAGCCACGACGGCGGGCGCGCCGAACAACCAGGCGCGAGTGTGCCTCCCTGCACCCCCACCGGTCTCAGCCACGCTGCCAGTGCCGCCGACCAGAGCAAGCCGCGACGGCCGGCACGTCGTCGCAACTCGAAGCTGCTCCCCGTCCTCGAAGCCATCAGCTTGGGAAGCTGCGCGCACTTGCGGCTGGTAGGGCTGCTGAACTGGGCTTTCACCTGGCACCGGGTCTCATCGCCCTCGGTCGCTTTCACCGTGGTTCCCCCCTGTTCCCCGCCCGATCTGGTGCGCTTGTGGTGCGTCGGTCGTGCCCTGGCCTGGCGTCGTCGGCTCGTCTGCTCCCCCGTACAGATCGGCGCGGAGACGCTCCTTGGCCGCTTCAAGGCGCGGGCCGTAGTCGGGCATGAAGATCTCGCTCAGCGTCTTGTCCAGCGTTCCGGAGATCGCGTAGATCGGCGACCAGACGGCTCGGTCGTGCACGATCCCCTCAAGGTCGTCGGACTGGAACATGACTTGGTAGAGCCAGTCCGACAGCACGAACGCTTGATCGCGCGTGAGCTTGATGGTGATCGCTTCCTTGTCCACACTCTCAACCTAGCTGCCTCGACTGGTGGTGTCGTGAGTCGGCGTCGTCATGGGGACCCGCACGCATTCCAACTGTGGTGGTGCCTCGCGGGGCCGCGTACAGGGCCGTTCATCTGCGTTCAGGGTCGGCTGGTCGCCGGAGCGGCTACGGGCTTCGGTCCCGTCTGAACGGCCGTGAACGGCGCTGAATGAGACGGAAACTGAGACGGACGGCGGGGCCGAGCTCGCTAGCATCCTCGCTACTGAAGGGGGGAGTCATGGCACTGGTCCGCAAGGGATCACGACGGATCGTTGTCGACGGCACGGCCTACTGCTGGCGGCTGCGAGGCAGACCGACGTACTTCCAGGGCCTGTCCTGGTCGCCGTGCACGTTCGCGGTCGAGCATGCGGACACCCCGGCATGACGCTCGTGGTCATCACCGACCAGCCGCATCCGAGTAACTGGACGGGGCGCGAGGCTGATCCTGTGCGGCCGTCCAGAGTTGCCGCGGCTGTTCGGCTTGCCCTGCGTGAGGGGTGGACTCCGACGACTCCGGGTTCCGCGTTTCGTCTCGACCAGTCCGCCGGCTTCATACCTTCGCACTGAACAGTCTGGGGAATCGTCGGGGCTCTGGTGAGCGCACCGTCGGTCTGAATCACGGGAGGTGGCCGGTGATGTACGACCACGAGGTCGTCCTGAACGAACTGGCGCAGGGGCTCAGACCGACGGCCGAGGCTGTGCGGTGGTTCGAGGGCCTCGCGGAGGACGACCAGCGCAAGGTCCTTCATGCACTGGTGCTGTTCTGTGGGCAGGCCCGCGCCCGCGAGGAGGACGTGCCGGAGAGCATCGCGCGTTCCGGCATCCGCCCCACGCATACGCCGGCGGTGATGCTCACGAAGTGGCGCTTCGGAATGGATCGACTTCCGGCCTACGAACTGACCAACTCCTTCCGCCTGCTCGTCGCCCTCTTCAGCATCGCGGATACGCGAAGGCGGATGCTCCATTGCGCCGATGGGTGCGGTCATGAGTGGCACAACCTGCGGGATCCGCAGCGGGATGCAAACTAGGTGTCTTCTTGCCCTAGGTCTTTTCGGAGATCTTGGTGAGCTGGGTTTTTGCTGGTCAAGGGCGGTGGGCTCGTGCGCCTGGTGGTCGTCGTTGGTCGTCATTGGCCACTGTTGAGCGGCCTTGGACGGCCCAGGGACGGCCCAGCCGTGGATCACATGAACGGCCTCAGCCACGTTGAGGCTCCGGTTCGTCAAGGCGGCTTGGTCTCTCGCCCACTCCAACCGGAGCTTCGATATGTACAGGACGGGCCCACCAGCGGTGTCACACCACCGTGACCTGCAACCATGCGACCCTGCCAAGACTTTGCAACCGCCCTGAGTGAGCCCCCGACCACCAATTGAAAAGTGTCGGGGGCTCATATGCTCGCGCAAGCCTTCAGGGAATCCTACGAATGTTCCTTCTTCTCGACGTAGTAGGCGTAGGCGTAGCCGCCGCTCGTGCCGTCAGCGGTAACAGCCGAAAATGCGACAGGACCCGACTCGGCTGTGTCGACGCTCCGTTGGAAAATGGACCCGTCGCATAGAGGGGCGCCTGATGCAGCGTCTTTGCCCGCAGCGGTGAGCGCCAGCTTCACCTTGCCGCCACCCGTACAAGTGAACGCGAATGTTACGCTCAATACGTTGTCGGGCACGGATGTCAGCGTGTTCCCGAAGTTCCGCTCCAGCACGCCAGACCCGTTACTTAGCGACTCCATTTCAATAATGCCCTTCTCCAGCACGGACTTCGCCGCTTCTGCCCCGTCCGAAGCGGAGGTCTTCGAAGCCGAGGCATTCGGAGGAGAAGGCTCGCTTGAGCTGCAAGCCCCCACAGCGAGCGGCATGGAGATGCCCAGGCAAATGGAGAGATGTCGTATGCGCCTGCCGTTGATCATCACGAGTTCTGTCGTCCGATCGAAATGTCGCCCTTCCTGGGCGCCTTGATGACGATAGTCTTCTTCTTGGCGGTGCAAGGCGGAGCAATCCACGTCTTGGTGGTCGTGAGCTTCCATCCCTGCTGGCCGAGCACTGCCCGGTACCCCTTCGTTGTGGTGTTCTTGTCGGTGACGGTCTGCGTACCGGACCATGTCCACTTGTTGCTGATCTTGGTATCGACAGAGGTCTTGGCCTTCGCCAGGATGATCCCGGCCTCGGCTTCCGCACTGACGCCGATGTCCCAGGTGAATTCATAGCTGTCAGTCAATGCCCAGGACACGCTCTGACGGGGCAGTAGCCACGTCGACTTCGGCGGCTTGCTGGCTATGAAGTACGGCGATCCCTTGACGGTGTACTTCGGCTTATCGTTCACCTCAGGGCACGCGCTCACGCTTCTTCTGCTATCACTCGCCTTCTCGGGCTCCCCTTCGAAGGTGAACGTGACCTCATCACCGAAACCGATGACACGCCCATCGTTCATGACAATCCCGCCGCCGTCAGCGGGAGTTATCTCATCCTCCCCGCTATCGGCGTGTGCGATAGTCGACATACCAAGCACCGCGACTACGGTGGCAGCGGCGAGAATCCGTATCTTGCTGCGCACGAGTGAGCCCCCCTGTTTTGTGTATTGTGTCCAACTGGGTTGGTCACTTCCCAGCTGTGATCATCAGCTCACCACATGTGAAGCATGCATCACAAGTGAATCAACGAAGACTTGAGGAATATCTGAGCGAGAAGCCGTGAACGCCGGAGATCCTTCCCAAACCCACCACCTTCCCCAGCTCCCATCCCGTCTGCCTGGGTCGACGGCAGACGGGATGGGAGCTCCCCTCGCACGCCACCAACCGGCCGGCACTCGCGAACGGCACCCCCTCCCTCTCGGAGCCTGAGCGCCCCCGCCGGAGGCATGTCGTTGGCCCGCAGGTGACCTCGGTGCTTCAGCCCGCATGCACGTAGCGCGCCGCCGGGCGTGGCCAGCCGGGGGCAGACAGGAGGCAGGCCGCGCCGCAGCGGCGGCGCGCGCCCGCGCCGTGCGCGGGCCTTGATGAACGTAGGGAAAGTCTTATCCCGCTTGGATGAGGTGCCTTGTCCGATCCCGGGTGATGGTTGACAGTTCGGTCCCAGCTGATGGTTGACGGTGGCCGTGATCGGCTTTTCTGTGCACGTCGTTGCGGCGTGTGGCGGGAGGCTGGGATTGGCTCTGGTGGAGTTGTCGGTTGTCGAGCAGAGGTACCGGGCTGTGTTGGCAGTGCTGGCGGGCGCGACGGTGACCGAGGTTGCCGCGTCGCTCGGGGTGTCGCGGCAGACGGTCAGCGGGCGGAAGTCCCGGTATGGAGCCGAGGGGCTGGCGGGTCTGGCGGACCGGTCACGCAGGCCGGCGTCGTGTCCGCATCAGGCATCCGCGGAGGTGGAGGCGGCTGTGTGCGAGCTGCGGCGTCAGCATCCCCGGTGGGGTCCGCGGCGGATCGCTCATGTGCTGGAGCGGTCCGGGGCGGTGGCGCCGGTGCCGTCGCGGATGACCGTGTATCGGATCCTGGTCCGTCATGGGCTGGTGGAGCCGGGCGTGCGGCGCCGGAAGCGGTCGGATTACAAGCGCTGGCAGCGTGATCGAGCGATGCAGTTGTGGCAGATGGACATCGTCGGCGGGGTGATGCTGGTCAACCCGGTCACTGGCGAGCTGTCCGAGGCGAAGATCGTGACCGGTGTGGACGATCATTCCCGGTTCTGTGTGATCGCGTCGGTGGTGGAGCGGGCGACCGGGCGGGCGGTCTGTGCGGCGTTCGCCCATGCCTTGCAGAGGTTCGGGGTGCCGGAGGAGGTGCTCACCGACAACGGCAAGCAGTTCACCGACCGGTTCGGCCATGGTGGTGAGGTGTTGTTCGACCGGATCTGCCGGGAGAACGGGATCGCGCACCGCCTCACCCAGCCGGCCTCCCCGACCACGGCGGGCGAGGTCGAGCGGTTCCATCAGACGCTGCGGCGTGAACTCCTGGACGACTGCGGGGTGTTCGAGAGTATCGGGGCGGCTCAGGCGGCGCTGGATGCGTGGGTTGAGGAGCACAACTGCGACCGGCCGCATCAGGCGCTGGACATGCAGTCTCCGGGCGACCGGTTCACTCCGGTTCCCGAGCAGGAGCGGGAGATGCTGGGGCTGCGGGTGCCCGGGGCGCTCGCACTGGTGCCGCAGCAGCGGACGGCTTCTGCTGTGGTGTCGGATCCGGCGGAGGCGGCGCCTGGTCCTGCCCCTGTGTCTGAGGCGGTCCCGGCGGCGATGCTCTCTGGTGTTGTGCCGGTGGAGCCTGGTGGGCCGGTGGAGTTCGAGCGGGTGGTGCCTGCGAGTGGGAATCTGCAGGTCGCGGGCAAGCAGTTCTGGCTGGGTCCGTCCCGTTCGGGGCTGACGGTGACGTTCTGGGCGGACACTGCGGTGATCCATCTGCTGGTCGCCGGGGCGCGGATCAAGTCCGTGCGGTCGCACCTGTCCGTGGCCGATCTCGCGCAGCTTGCCGCCCGGGGAGGACGTGCGGCTGGTCCGTCGCCGCTGCCTGCCGGCGACGGGGCCGCGTTCGAGGTGGACCGGGTGGTGAACAACAGCGGGCTGGTGAACCTGGGCGGGCGCCAGGTGCTTGCGGCGGAGATCCTCGGCGGCCGCCAGGTCGGCATCCGGATCGATGACGAGACGCTGTCGTTCTTCGATCCGTCATCGAGGGAACTGCTGCGGGTGCGGCCCAACCCGCTCACCAGCGCGAAGGTGCAGCGGTTGCACGGCCTGCGGCCCGCGGGCCCGCCGCCCCGGCCCCGCGTCGAGCCGGTCCGCGTGCAGCGGCGGATCAGCGCGGTCGGCACGATCATGGTCTGCCGCCAGACCGTCTCCCTCGGCCGCCCCTACGCCGGCCGGACGGTGACCGTACACGTCTCGGACACGACGATCACCGTCGAGCTGGACGGCCAGATCCGGGTCATCCGGCGCACGACCGACGTCCCGGTCCGTAACGTGAAAGCGAACAAGCCCCACGGGGCTTCCCACGTTGTCCAGGCCCACCGTCAAGCATCACCTGGGACCAGAACGCCAGGCATCAACTGGGATCCGACAACGTCGCCAAGCTCGTCGAGCCGCCCAGGACGGACACGCCTGAGCTGCGCCCCTGGACCCTCGATGAGACGCTCGACTTCCTCGCCGCGTCCCGCAAGGACCCGCTTTACGCGGCCTTCGTCCTCGCCATCGCCATGGGACTCCGCCGGGGAGAGATCGTCGGTCTTCGGTGGTCGGATGTCGACCTCGACAACCGCGTGCTCTACGTCCGCCATCAGGTGCAGCGCCGCCGCGGCGTCCTCTACGACGACGACCCAAGAGCCGCCGTCGCCGAGCTGTCCCGCTGCCCGCGCTCTGCATCGCGCCCCTGCGGTGGCCTCGCATGCGGCAGGCCGACGCCCGTGCCAAGGCGGGGGAGAAGTGGCAGGAGTCGGACTACGTCTTCGCCACTCGGACCGGGCGCCCCGTCGAGCCGCGCAACCTCTACCGCTCCTTCACCCGCGTCGCCCAGTCCGCCGGCCTCCGCGTGATCCGGCTGCACGACGCTCGCCACGGCACGGCCACGTTCCTCACGGCGGCCGGGGTCGCGCCCCGCGTGGTGATGGAGATCCTTGGGCACTCGCAGATCAGCATCACCATGGACGTGTACACGCACGTCGTGCAGGACACGCAGCGGGAGGCCATGAGCCACATGGACCGGCTGCTGCGGAAGCGGCGCCCCGGTCGCACGTGACCGCCCGCGTTGATGTCAGACGTGGATGTCAAAGGCCCCGGACCATGATCGGTCCGGGGCCTTTTGGCTGGTGCCCCCGGCAGGATTCGAACCTGCGACACCCGCTTTAGGAGAGCGGTGCTCTATCCCCTGAGCTACGAAGGCGGGGCTTGTCGGAACCCTGCCGGAAACCCCAGTGGGGAGTACCGGACGGGTGGGACAAACGCCCTGGTCAGGCTTGCCTCGAGGCTGCCGCGGATGAGGTCCGGAGGGACACTTCCGTGGCAGGTGCCCTGGAGGCCGACTGACCGCTGACAGCCTAGCGGATCGGGATTGGGGAGGTCGCCCCTGTTACCGCCGGCGATCGTCGCGCCTCTGCGCTGGGGCCTCTGACCTGGGAAGTTCCGGTGAGGTCGGCGGGCGGCGGAGCTGGGACGAGCGCGGTGTCGGCCACGTGCGGGGGGAGCGGGGAGTCCGTTATGGCGTGCAGTGCCTGTGTTTGTCCTGCACGCCGACGACGAGTGCGCTGCCGCGGCGCACTTCCACGAGGCCGTGCACACCCGCCCGGCACAGGCGCCCGGCGGCCCCTCGCGGGCGGTGAGCCTGGCCGTACTGGCCGTGGCGCAGTGCGGTCACGGCCCGAAGGCCCGCCCGCCGCGCCATGCGGCGAGCCCTGGCCCAGCCCGGCATCGGAACGATGCCTGGTCGGGCGTCGTCATCCGCTGCGTCCGGGCGTTCGCCGACGACCGCGCCGGCCGCAGCGGCCGCGCACTGCACCGCGCCCGGCGCGCGCCGGCCGCACAGGACCTCGCCGTACCACCGCCGCTCGTCGGCGCTGCGCTGCGCTGCGCGAGCTGATCGCCGACATCGAAGCCGACGGTCCCGGCCGCCTCTACGTGCCACGCGTGCTGCTGATGCCCGCCGTGATCCCCCGGATGGCCTCGGTGCACACCCCAGTGGCGCCGTGATCGGTTCTCCGAGACCCTTCGCCTCCGGTACGCGGGCGGATGCGGAGGCGGAGGCGAGAGACGGTCGGTCCGACGTCGTACTCCGCACGCGCATCGGTTGCTCGGGACATCGCGCACAGCAGGGATGGCAGGCCCATACGTGGGGTGCGAGGAGTCCGCCCGGACAGGTGGCGGCAAGCACGTAGGTCACCGTGCGCTGGTCCGTGCTGTTGTCGGAGAGCTTGATGTCGTACGCCCTGCCGTAGGCGGCCTCCAAGGTCAGGGCGACCCGGCTGAGGTCGGCTCGCTCGCCGAAGCCGTCCTGGAACCACTCAGTGCGCCACCGGAACCTCCAGACCACGCAGCGCACTGCTGAACTGCCGGGCAGTGCAGCGGCCGGCGAACAGCTTCGCGACCTCCGCGAGCATGGGGGCCCGCCAGGCGGGGTCCACGGCCTTGTCCCAGCTGAGTGTGTAGGCGGGCGCCTTGCGCACCAGCTCGTACAGGAACCGGGCGAACGCGGGATGCGGCGCGTCGTCGAGGAGTTTCGCCGCGGCGGAGGTGACGGGCACCTCACCGGCCTTCAGCAGTGCCGCACTGTGGTCCTGCCCGGTGAACGCCCCGAGGACGGCGAAGGCGCCGATCCGGTTCTCGGTGCGCGTGCTCATCGACAGATAGCCGGCCGGGGTGCCCACCAGGTTCCCGGGCTTTCCCCGGCCGTCCGTCAGCACCGGGAACGGCACCCAGGCCAGGTCCGTGGCGGCGAAGTCGGGGAAGTCCCGGGCGATCAGGGCGTGGTCGGCGGACTCGGCCAGCAGCAGGCCCGCCTCTCCCCGGGCGAGGAGAGCCGAGCCGGAGGCCCCGCCGGAGCCCTTCCGGTCCGCGGGTGCCGCCCTCGTCTCGAACGCGCCGGTGTCGGCCAGGGCACGGATCTCCTCGGCCGCCCGGACGACGGCCCTGTCACCCCACGCCGCGGGGTCCCCGGCCCGTACTCGCTCGGCGATCTCCGGCCCGCCGATCCGGTCCACCAGGTAGGCGAGCCACAGCGACTGGCCGACGGGGATCGTGCCGGAACCGCCGTCGCCCGCCTGCGCGACCGGGAGCAGGCCCGCCTTGTCGAGCCTGCTCGCCGCCTTCTTCAACTCATCCCAGGTCGACGGCGGTTCCAGGCCGAGGTCGGCCAGCAGGCGCCGGTGACAGAAGAGCAGCGCCGGACGGGTTCCGCGCACGGGCACCCCGAACGGCCGCTCGCTGACGGTGGCGCCGTCCAGGGCGTGCGGCAGGAGTCCCCTGCCGACCTCGGGGTGGTCGAGGAGCAGGTCGTACAGGTCGACCAGGCGGTGCTCCTCGGCGGGGCCGGAGATCGCGCCGCCGCCCCAGGAGAAGACGAGGTCCGGCCCACGGCCATCACCGTCGGCCAGGGCGTCGCGCAGCGCGGTGCCGTAGGAGGCGGCCGGGACGCCGGTCGGTTCGGCGCTGCGCCACGGACGACGGGCGTCCCGGGGCGCGGCGCTGTGGCGGCGCAGGGTCGCCTGATGGACGGGGAAGGCATCGTCCCGCGGCAGGAGAACCTCGAGGGGGTCGGCCTCGGCCCTGGCGGTCGCGCCCGCGTCAGCGGGGCCGCAGCCCGTCGTCCAGGCCGCGCCGGTGATCGCCGCGGCCGAGATGCCGAGGAACGACCGTCTGCTCTTGGACACGGATTCTTCGCCTTTCTGTCCCATGGGAACGCTGGAGGTGGTGCAGGGCCGTGGGGGGGGGGCCCCCCCCCCCCCCGGGCCCCCCCCGCCCCCCCCGGGGGGGGGGGGGGCCCCCCCCCCCGCCCCCCCGCCCGCCCCCCCCCCCCCCCC
>NZ_JBIRZZ010000009.1:292404-317895 GCF_044391385.1 Streptomyces sp. NPDC018693
GGTGCGCGCCGCGGCCGTTCGGCCGTGCACCTCCGGGCGGCTCTGGCACTCGTTTTCTCCGCGTTGCGGCCCCGTGGGCCCGGGGGGGGGGGTGCAGGGCCGTGGCCCGGCGCCCGAACGGGCGCCGGGCCACGGCGTGACACGGGGGTTCGGACGTGACCCGCCGGCCGGGAGCCCGGGGCTCAGAAGCCCGAGCAGTTCGGGGCGTGCCACTCACGCGTGCTGGTGTTGCCGACGTGGGTGTGGTCGTTGTGACCGGGGTAGCCCTGGCTCAGGATCTCCCTGAAGCCGGCCTTCTTGGAGCCGATGGCGTACGAGCAGCGCGTGGCGACGGTGCTGGCCCACATGTCGGCGGCGTCCCCGTACATGTGGCGGCTGTACGGGGAGCCGCCCACCGCGGTGTTGCACGACTCGGAGCGGAAGCCGCTGGTGATGGTGATGGGGTTGTCGCCCAGCTTGTGACGCAGGGCCTCCAGCTTCCACATGGTCCGCAGCGCGTTGGTCTTCGCGGTGGAGGCGGAGACCTTGCCGCCCGACCAGTCGGAGTTGCACTTGTTCAGCTCGGCGTAGCTGAAGTGGATCGGGGTGCAGTCGGAGCTCTGCAGCGCGTAGATCTTGTCGCGGGTGGCGCTGTTCACCACGCCGGTCCCGTTGAGCCCGTACGCCACCTGGAACTTCCTGACCGCTTCCTTGGTGCGGGAGCCGTAGACGCCGTCGATGGACAGCACCTCGCCGGAGTCCACGAAGCCGGCGACCCGCACCTGGACGCGCTTCACGGAAGTGCTCTCGTCGCCCACGTCGAGCGGCAGTCCGGTGATCGGGGAGCCGCAGTCGGACGCGGCCTGTGCGGTGCCGGCGGTGGCGGTCAGCCCGGCGGCGACGCCGGTCGCGACCATGGCGAACGAGAGCAGGACCTTCGTTGCTTTGCTGAGCATGTCGTCTCCTGGGAAACGGAGTTGGGAGCGCATACGGCACACGCTGTTGCGGTGCCGGGCAGAACGATGGCAGCGGCCGGCCTCCGCGGGGGCGCCCCGCCGTGGCAGCTTCGGACCGCGGGCGGCAGTTTGCTGCCAGTCCGGTGCCGGCGCGGCTCGCCGAGCGCGACAGCCGCCCACGCAGAACGCTCGGCCGGGAAACCTCGGCCGAGCGTTGTGCGTGAACTGCTCGCGGTCTGATCGACAAGACCGACAAGACCACGTGGTGCGACGATTCCTGGAACCCGCCCGCCGCCGACGGGGCCTCGGCGTGCCGGCCGGAGGTCAGGAAACGCGGCAGGCGATCGGTTGGCCCGTCGCGGTGCTGGCCGCCCGCTTCTTGATCATCCCCGCCGTCTGCGGACCGTAGATGCCGTCCGGATCGGCGCCGATCGTGGTCTGCACGCTGCGGAGAGCTGCCCTGGTCCTGTCACCGAACCGACCGTCCTCCACCAGGTTCTTGCCATAGCACGTGTTGAGGAGCTGCTGCAGGCCCTTGACACCGCCACCGGTGTCTCCGTACATCAGGCTGCACGCGACGCCATCGGGGTGCAGCGAGTCGTAGGGCACGCGGAGCAGTATGTACGTCCCCTTGTCCACGCTGATCGTGGTGTTGCACACCGGGTACGCGCGGGCGGCCGAGGCGGTCGGGGCCAGCACGGTGCCGACTCCGGTCAGCCCCAGAACGAGGGCGCCCAGGGTGACGGCGAGCGTCCGGGTCTTCTCCAGGTTCAAGGACATGGTTCTCCGATCAGAGGAAATGCGGGCAGGGCGGCGCCCACGTCCACGTCCACATACGCTCCGGCGGGGCCGCCGCTCACGCACCGACCCTTCCATCGCACCTCTGCGTCCGGGGCCCCGGCGACTGGCAGCATGTGACCTCCGGTGACCCGAAGCTGCCACCGCGGGCAGGCCCCGGAAGGTGTCGTCCGTGTCAGGCTGCTGACACGGATCGGCACGGTGAGGACGGGGCGACAGCCTTCCCGGGGCACTCGGCGCACCGGTCCGGGACCTGCCTGCCGTCCCCTGCGCGCAGTTCCGTCTCGGCGCGTTCCGCCGCGTACGCCCGGACGATGTCAGGCAGGACGAACCGGCCGTCCCCGTCGCGCCGCACCAGGTGGACGGCCTCCAAGGTACGCAGGAGCCCGCGGGTGACGGAGGGGGAGTGACCCGCCGCCGTCGCGGCGGCCGACAGGCCGGTACCCCGGCCCGGCGCCAGGGCGAGCAGGCACAACAGCCGTACGGCGGGCGGGGTGAGGGAGCGGCAGGTGGTGTCGAGGACGGTACGCAGGGAGGTGCTCGCGTCGCCCGTGTCCAGCACGTCCAGTCGGCCCCTGACTCCGCACAGTTCGGCGGCGAGCAGCCGGAGGGGCGGACCAGGGCTGCCCCCGGCCCGGGAGGCGGCGACCGTGAGGGCGAGGGGCAGCCGTCCGCAGTCACGGACGATGCGGGCCACCGCATCGGGTTCGGCGGCCACTCGTCGTGCGCCGAGCCGGGCGGCCAGCAGCCGGTACGCCTCCTCGTCGGTGAGGGGGCCCAGTTCGACCGGCCGGGCTCCTTCGGCCGCCCGCAGCCCGTCGAGCCGGTCGCGGCTGGTGACGACGACCGCGCACGACGGCGTCCCGGGCAGCAGGGGACGGACCTGCCCGGGGTCACGGGCGTCGTCGAGGACGATCAGCATGCGTCTGCCGGCGACGAGACTGCGGTAGAGGCCGACCTGGGCCTCCGGTTTCGCGGGAATCGCGCCCGGGCCGACGCCCAGCGCGGCCAGGAAGCCGCGCACCACCTGGTACGGGTCGAGCGGCTCCCCCTCCGGATCGAAACCGCGCAGGTCCACATGCAGTTGTCCGTCCGGGAACGCGGCGATGTTGTCGTGCGACCAGCGCAGCGCCAACGAGGTCTTTCCGGATCCACCGAGACCGCAGACCACGGCCAGGCGTGGGGTGCCCACCGGGCGGCCGACCGCCTCGTCCAGGGCCGCGAGGGCGTCGTCCCGGCCCGTCAGATAAGCGGGGGCGGGCGGCAGTTGGCCGGGGGTGACGGTGACCGGATGCCGTCCGTCGTCCCGTGCTCCCGGCGTCGGAAGGGCGCCGGGCGGCCTGTCGGGGGCCGGGTCGGCGTTCAGGATGCCGAGGTGGACCGCTCTCAGCATCGGGCCGGGGGCCGTTCCCATCTCGCGGGACAGCCTTCGCCGCACGGCCTCGTACCGTTCGAGGGCCTGCGTCGACCGTCCCTCCTGGTGCAGTGCCCGCATCAGCTGCGCGGTGACCCGCTCGTCGAGCCGGTCCTCCTTCGCCAGGGCCAGGAGACCGGGCAGGATCTCCGCCTGCCGCCCCAGACGCAGCATCAGGTCGTTGCGGTGCAGCTCCGTCCTGCGCCGCTCCTGGTGGAGGGTGACCCGCAACTCGTTGAGCCAGGGGCTGTCCAGGGCGGCGAAGGCGTCACCGTGCCACAGCGAGAGTGCCTCGTCCAGCAGCCGGACCGCCGGCTCCCCGCCACCGTCCGGGCGGCGCCGGGCACATTCCACCAGGCGGCGGAAGCGGTGGAGGTCGACGGCTGCCTCCGTCTCGGTGTCGAGACGCAGCAGGTACCCGCCCGGCCTGCGCTCGATCGCGGCCCGGTCCCCGGCGGGAGCGAGAGCGCGGCGCAGTCGTGAAAGGTAGCTGTACAGCGCCTGCCGGGCTCCGGCGGGCGCCGACGCGCCCCACACCCGGTAGGTGAGCCGGTCGACGGGCACCACGTGGCCGGCGTCGACCAGGAGCGCGAGGAGGACGCACTGGCGCCGTGCGTGGCCGAGGTCGGCCGCCCGACCGTCGAGGAGAACCCGCACGTCACCAAGTACCGAGATCTCCACGGCCATCCGAGTCCCCCGTGCCATGGCGGAGCGCGCCGCCCATTCCTCCTGGCTCGGACAGATCTTGCTCAATATTCAACGTCTGTGCAAGAAACGGGCAAGAAACCTGAGGCAACGTACGGACCTGAAGAACCCCGCCCGGGGTGACCGGATTGAAGAGGGCGGCGATGGCAGCACACCCGATGCAACCACTCGGTCTGACCACCGTCGAGGAGGACGTCTATCGCCATCTGCTCCGCAACCCCGGCACCGAACTCTCCAGCATCTACCTGCTGTTGAGACGCGAGCGGGAGGACGTCGTGAACGCGGTGAACCGGTTGCGGGAGCGCCGGATGATCCGCATGGAGGGTCTGCTCGCCTGGCCCCTCGACCCAGAGCAGGTGGTGCCCCGGCTGGCCGAGCGCCGGCTGGAGTCGCTCTACCAGGACATCCGGGCCCTGACCCACCTGAAGCCGATCCTCGACTCGCTCGGCGGGGAACGCTCCCGGCCCGCACCGGACGAGAATCCGGAGGGCGCACCGGCGGTGGAGCGCGTCACCGACCTGTCCCGCATCCGGGCCCTCATCGACGAGCTGGCCTTCTTCGCCCGTACCGAAGTACTCGGCGCGGAGCCGTACACGGCACTGACGCCGGAGAACATCCAGCACTCACGTCCGCTGGACCTGCGCTGCCTGCGCCGCGGGGTGAGCCTGCGCAACCTGGTCCGCAAGGAGGCCCTGGACGACCCGGCGACCGTCGCCTATCTGTGGGAACTCACCACGGCGGGCGCCCGGATACGCGTCCTGGACGACCTGAGCGAGCTGATCCTCGTCTACGACGGGCACACCGCCCTGGTGCCGCTCGACCCGCGGGACAGCTCGAAGGGCGCGCTGTGCACGCGCGAGGCCGCTCTGGTCACCAACTTCGTGGAGCGCTTCGAGCGGCTGTGGGAGTCGGCACGGGACTTCACGGAATGCACGTCGGACGCAGCGAAGACCGAGCCGGAACTGCCCGAAGTGCAGCGCCGGGTCCTGGAGTCGATGTGCACCGCCGCCAAGGACGAGACCCGGGCCCGTGACGTGGGCGTCTCCCTGCGGACCTACCGGCGCCACGTAGCGGACCTGATGAACGAGCTGGGCGCGGAGAACCGCGCGCACGCCGCACTCCTGGCCCGGGAACGCGGCTGGTTGTGACAGGCCGCGTTCCCGGAACCGTCCCGGCAGGTGCCGGTCGCGGGAGTCACTTGGAACAGTCGTGGATGATCTCCTGCCAGCCGTTCACCCAACAGGTCGGCAGGTCGGGGTTGGCAGGCTCGGGATCGAATCCCTGGGCCGTGGTCACGCCCGTGGCCGTCTGAACGGCACCCACGGTCGTGAGCAGCGCTGCTGCCACCGTCGCTCCGAAGGCGGTCGCGATCTTCACGGCTCTGGTGCCGGACGTGCGCCTGGTCATCGTCGTCTCCTTGTGTCATCGATGCCGATGGGCATCGTGCCCCCGTGGCACGAAACCACCTTGGCATCACCGGTCCGCCGGCGGGGGCGCGCTGCGCGGCAGCATGCTGCGAGCGCCGAGGCGGCCCGTCACGGACAGGCAGGATGCTGCAACCGGCCCGGACCGGGCGTGTCGCAGCCGTGGCCCCACGGGCTCCGGCACGTCCCGCATCGTTCGGCCACCTGGTTCAGCAGGGCGATGCCGGCCTCGTTGTCGTGCGCGCCGGCGGCCAGGACCGCCACGCCGATGATCACCGGACGACTGCTTCCCCGCGGTGACCAGCGGCTCGATGAACACCTTCTGGCATGTTCCTGCAGACACCTGGCATGTTCCTGCGGCCACCTGACCTGGGCGCGTCCATAGGATCGATGTGCCAAGGTGCTTGGTTCCAGGGCGAGTTGGGATCGCGCCACTGCCGTGACCACACCTCCATTCGGCCTTACGGCGAGGGCTGAACCTCCCCCTGCCTCGCGCACGAGCGACCGCTGTCCCACCACTCTCAGGAGCCCGCCATGTCCCTGCGCACGAGAACAACCCGTCGACGCCTCACCACGGCGACCCTGGTCGCGGCGGCCCTCTGCGGACTCACCCTCACCTCGGTGCCCGCCGCCGCGATCCCCTCCCCCGCACCGCACGCCACCGCCGACCGGGCCCGACAGGGCCCCGTCGGCCGCGCCTTCGCCGAGGCCGCCGCCCGCCACGACGTGCCGCGCGACCTGCTCATCGCCCTCGGCTGGAGCGAGACCCACCTCGACGGCCACGACGGCGCCCCGAGCCAGGCGCACGGCTTCGGCGTCATGCACCTCACCGACAACCCCCGTAACCGCACCCTCAGCGAGGCCGCCGCGCTCACCGGCCACTCGCTCGCCCGGTTGCGTACCGACACCGCCGCCAACATCGACGGCGCCGCCGCCGTCCTGCGCTCCTACGCCGACGACCTCGGGCTGAACGCCGCCGAGCGCCGCGACCCGGGCGCCTGGTACGCGGCCGTCGCCCGCTACAGCGGCGCCGGCCAGCAGGCCGCCGCCCTGTACGCGGACAGCGTCTACGGCTTCCTCGCGGACGGTCTGCTCGCCCGGCCGGGCGGCCCCCGCGGCACGGAGGAGGTCGTCGTCGTCGGACAGCCCGTCAGCCCCGACAAGGGCGCGTACGCCCAGGCCGAGCTCTCCGTCCAGAGCACCGACTACGGGCCGGCCCGCTGGGTGCCCGCCTCGTCGACCAACTACACGTCCGGGCGCTCGGCCTCGATCAACAAGGTCGTCGTCCACGTCACCCAGGGCTCGTACGCCGGCGCGATCAGCTGGTTCCAGAACCCGTCCTCGAACGTCAGCGCGCACTACGTGATCCGCTCCTCGGACGGCGAGGTCACCCAGATGGTCCGCAACCGCGACACCGCCTGGCACGCCCGCTCCGCCAACTCGTCCTCCCTCGGCATCGAGCACGAGGGCTGGGTGGACAACCCGAGCTGGTTCACCGACACGATGTACCGCTCCTCGGCCGCCCTGACCAAGCACCTGTGCGACACCTACGGCATCCCCAAGGACCGGGCGCACATCGTCGGCCACAACGACCTCCCCGACAACGACCACACCGACCCCGGTCCGCACTGGAACTGGACCTACTACATGCAGCTCGTCGGCGGCACCTCGGGCAGCGTGGACGGCATCAGCTTCAGCTCCTACCCCACGCTGATCAGCGGCGCGACCGGTGCCCACGTCAAGGCGCTGCAGACGCTGCTGAAGGCGCAGTCCTTCGACCCGGGCTCCGTGGACGGGCAGTTCGGGCCGGCGACGCTGAGCGCGGTGCAGGCATTCCAGACGTCACGGAAGCTGAACCCCGACGGCGAGGTGGGCCCGAAGACCTGGACCGCGCTGCTCTCCGCCGGTGACCGGCCGATCCTCAGCCGGGGCAGCACGGGCGAGGCCGTCAAGCGACTCCAGCGCGCCCTGACGGCCGCACTCGGCAAGACCGTCACCATCGACGGCGTCTTCGGCTCGGGCACCGAGTCCGCGGTCACCTCCTACCAGAAGACCCGTGGCCTGGAGGTGGACGGCAAAGTCGGCGCCGCCACGTGGACCGCGCTGCAGGCGGGCCGCTGACACCTCGCCCCCGCGTGCGTCACGAAGTCCGTCCACGCGGCGGGCGTGAAGCCGAGCTCGGGACCGCCGGCCCCAGATCGCCGTTGATCATGGAACAGCTCCCAGGGCGTCTTCCGACGCCGGGCCGTTCGGTGAGGGTGACGCGCCGTCGGCCGCACGGGTGCCGAGGGGAACCGCGGCGAAGGCGGTGAGGGCGGTGAGGGCGCCGAGGCACTGGACGAGGGTGAGCGTGCCGTACTTGAGGGCGGCGACGTGGAGGGCCGCGCCCGTGACGTCGGCGGCGTGGGACGCCGGCGGGATCGAGTCCGTCAGAGCAGCGGTACGCGGGTGAAGCGGCCGGCCGTGCGCAGGTCGGACTCGATGGCGTGGGCGGTGGCGGTCAGCTCGGGTAGCAGGTCGCGCAGGCATGCGTCGGGGGTGCGCCGGGCCGCGTGGGCCGCGGTGTTGAGGGCGGCGACCACCCGGCCCGTACGGTCGCGGACGGGCACCGCGAGGGCGCGGAGGCCCTCCTCCGGGTCCTCGTCGACGAGTGGCTCCGCCGTGAGGCCGAGCAGGATCCGCCCTGCCGATGTGGCCCTGGCCGGGTGCCGGCTGCCGACGGGGAAGTCCACGCGCATGACGTGCCGCGCGGTCGCCCGTGCCGTGTACTGGATCTCGTCCCCGGTCTCCGTCAGCACCGCCAGCGACGTCGACTCCCCGATCCGCTCCGTGAGCGCCGCCAGGTGCGGGTGCGCGATGCGGGGGAGCGTCGTACGGGACAGGGGCGGGAAGCCCAGGCCCAGCACCCGGGGGGTCAGCGCGAACCGTCCCTCCGGTGTCGCGGCCACCAGCCCCAGGTACTCGTGGGTGATCAGCGCACGCCGTGCCGTGGCCCGCGCCAGCCCCGTCGCCTTCGCCACCTCCGCGAGGGTCAGCGCGGCCCGGTCCTCGCCGAAGGCGGTCAGCACGGTCAGGCCGCGCGCCAGCGACTCGACGAACTCCCGGCCCAGCTCCTGCTTGGACGCCCCGGTCCACAGGGCCAGCCCCGCCGGTGCGGGGCCCGGCCGTGCGGGCGCCGTCGCGTGCAGGTCGTCCTCCATGGCCGTCACCGCATCCCGCAGCCGGGGCAGCAGCGCGCCGCGCAGCTCGTCGGCCGGGTGCCGGCTGGTGTGGCTCACCACACTCGCCACGCACGCGATCCGCCCTCCCGCGCCCGGCTCCCGCACCGGCACCGACACCGCCACCAGCCCCGGCTCGATCAACTGGTCGTCCACCGCGTACCCGTCCAGCGCCGCCCGCCTGGTTCGTCGTACGAACTCCTCGTCGGCTGTGGGTCGTTCACGCGGCGGTACGGTCGGAAAGCCCGCGTCCCGCGGGTCCGCGGCCCGGCGGGCGCGCCAGTGGGACCAGTCGGCGTCGGTCCACTCGGTGGCGAAGAGCGGGCCGGGCGCGGTGCGTTCGGCGGGCAGCAGGTCGCCGATGCGGAAGCTGAGGGACATCGCGCGGCGGCGGGTCGCCTGGTGGATGAAGCGGATGCCGTCCCGGTCGGCGACCGCCAGCGACACCGACTCGTCGAGCTCGTCGGCGAGCGCGTCGGCCCGTGAGGAGAGGAGGGCGGGCAGGCGCAGGGCGGCGAGGTACGCGTTGCCGAGCTCCATCACACGGGGGGTGAGGGTCGCGTCGCGGCCGTCGAGACGGACGTACCCCATGCGCGCCAGGGTCGCGGTGATCCGGTCGACCGTGGCGCGGGCCAGGCCGGTGGCCCGTTCCAGTCCGCTGAGGCTCTCCGTGCCGCCCACCACCGTGAGCGCCCGAAGTACCGCGACCCCGCGCATCAGCGGTGCGACCGCCTCGGCGGGTACGGCACCGGGCTCGTCCTGCGGGCTGGTCTGCTCGGGCATCTGTTCTCCGGTACGGCGGCTGCGGCAGCCCTACGGTAGTCGTGCACGACCCGCCACCTGTCCGTCACCCGTGGCCGCGACGTGCCCGGTCACCTGTGGCCGGGTCGTGGCCGGTCGGCCGTGGCGGTGGGGTGCCGGTCGTCCGCCTCTGCGATCTGTCGGTCGGCCGTGGCCGTTGCGCGCCCGTCTCCCGCCCAACCACCTGCCGGTCTCCCGCCCCGCCACCTGCCGGTCCCCCGCCCCGCTACCCCCGCGTCACCCGCACCCGGTACGTGCCGTTCAGGTCCGCCGCCACCACCGTGATCCGGATGCCCCGCCCGGCGTCCTCGAAGGTCTCCCCGGGTGCGAAGGGAGCGTCCGACAGTTCGGCGTGGACGTTCGGCATGCGGGTGCAGCCCCCGCTGTCCTCGCGGGAGTCGTGCACCGTCACCGGGCCCATCCCCGTGTCGATCGTGGCGTCCACCCGGTAGACGAGGACCCCGGGCCGGCACACCGCCTCGTCGTTGCCTTCGGGTGTGCGCAGTTCCATCGCGTATCCGGAGCGCCCGCTCACCGGCACGAACACCAGTTTAGGGCCACCCCGCCGGGCCAGCGGGGTCAGCGAGTACTCCCTCGTGCCGGGGCCGACCGCGCAGGCGACCTGGTCGGCGTCCAGCCAGCCCAGCTTCCACTTGTGCCAGCCGAGCAGGTCGTTGTTGGCCCCCCAGTCCTCGCTCATGATGTCCCAGTGGCCGACCGCGCCCCCACCCTCCTGGGTGTAGAGGTCGGGCAGGCCGAAGACATGGCCGTTCTCGTGCGGCAGGACGCGGTACCCGGTGCGTTCGTAGGAGCCGGAGCCGTCGTCCTGGCGGGAGTAGACGAAGGACGTGTTCGCCAGCGGCACACCGTCGGCCGTGGGCGCCTCGGTGTTGCCGGCGAACGTCACCGACAGCACCGTGTCCAGGGCGGAGGGGCCCGCGTTCGGGGTGACCAGGACGTTCAGCAGGTCGTAGCGGCGGAAGTCCACCTTCGAGTCGGCCGTGGCCACGATGTCCTCGACCAGTTCCCGGTAGCCGGGGTCGAAGGGCGCGCCGCGCTCTATGCCGTACGCGGGGAACGGCTTCGGCATGCGCAGCCAGTGTGGGAGAGGCGTCTCGGGGACGTAGTCGAGGCGGCCGTACGACGCCGTGTGGAACCACTGCCGGGTCTGCGGGAAGAACTCGCGGAAGCGGCTCATCGCCCGGCCCCGGCCCGGCGCGTCCGGGAAGTCGATCATCAGGGTGAGGGCGCGCACCCGGCCGGTGGAGCGGGAGTAGCCCCCGGACGTCGGGATGCCCTCGGACATCTGCACGGTCGTGTCGCCGCTGATCATGCAGGGGGCGAGGGCGGAGAAGTGGGCCGGTGACGCCGGACCCTGGCCGAGCACGGTGGGGCCGGTGGCCGTGAGGCGCCCGGCGCCCGCCGCGGTACCCAGCGCGAGGGTCAGCGCGGTCACGGAGGCGAGTGCGGCCACACGGCGGGGGCGGGAGCGGGGGCGTATCCGACGGCTGGCAGGCGGCTGCGGCTGCATGCGGGGGCCTTTCGGTATGCAGGGCCTCTCGGTATGCGGGGCCTCTCGGTATGCGGGGCCTTTCGGTCCGGGCAGCCCAGGTCACCGGCTGCACCCTTGTGGTCACCCTCTGCCCGTGACATGCGAGGGCGCTCGCTGGAGCGGCCGATCGTGGGTTACTCGGGAGTAATGGATGGGTGACTCAGGTCACACCGAAAAAGTCTCGGAGACGGGAAATAACCGGGGACCCCTTCCCCGTTTAGCCATGTGTCCGAGCGAAACGGGGACAGCTTCCCCGGATCGCAGCTCGCAGCTCAGTCATCATCGGGAGACCGTCGTGCAGACCCTGACGAACCCGGCGCCCGCGCCGCGCAAGGCACCCCGGCCGCGCGCCGACGCCCTGCGCAACCGGGAACGGATCGTCACCGCCGCCCGCGAGCTCTTCGTCGAACACGGCCCCGACGTGCCGCTCGACGACATCGCCCGCCGGGCCGGCGTCGGCAACGCCACGGTCTACCGCAACTTCCCCGACCGCGACGCGCTGGTGCGTGAGGTCGTCTGCTCGGTCATGGACCGCACCTCGCGGGCCGCCGAGGACGCCCTCACCGAGACCGGGGACGCCTTCGGGGCGCTGGAGCGCTTCGTGCACACCGCCGCCGACGAACGCATCAGCGCGCTGTGCCCGATGATCTCCAGCACCTTCGACCAGGCCCACCCCGACCTGGAGGCCGCCCGGGACCGCGCCGAGCGGCTCATCGCACGGGTCATGGACCGCGCCAAGGCCGCCGGTCAGCTCCGTGCGGACGTCGGGGTCTTCGACGTGGTGCTCGCGGTGGCCCAGCTCAGCCGGCCCCCGGTCGGCACCCAGTGTGTCAACGCCGACCGCTTCGTCCACCGCCATCTGCAGCTGTTCCTGGACGGACTGCGGGCCCCGGCCCGCTCCGAACTGCCCGGGACGGCCATGACCGTGGAGGATCTGCGCCGGCCCTGACCGAATAGTTCCGCGAGTGATCAGTCCTGCGAGCGATTAGTTCCGCGCTCTTCGACCGTCTGTTTGTCCGGCGCCCCGCGCGTCCCTTTTTCCGTCATCAAGTCATGAAGTCCCGAAGTCCCGGAGTGGGTACCACCATGTCTCAAACAGCCTCAACGGCTCCCGGCGCGCTCGACAAGGCGCCCGACGCCAACCGCTGGAAAGCGCTCGTCTTCATCGCGCTCGCCCAGCTGATGGTCGTCCTCGACGCCACCATCGTGAACATCGCGCTGCCCTCCGCCCAGCAGGACCTGGGGATATCGGAGGGCAACAAGCAGTGGGTCGTCACCGCCTACGCCCTCGCCTTCGGCGGTCTGCTGCTGTTCGGCGGCCGGATCGCCGACCTGTGGGGCCGCAAGCGCGCCTTCGTCGTCGGCCTGGCCGGCTTCGCCGCCGCCTCCGCGCTGGGCGGCGCGGCCACCAACGAGGCCATGATGTTCGGCGCCCGTGCGCTGCAGGGTGTGTTCGGCGCGCTGCTCGCACCCGCCGCGCTCTCGCTGCTCGCGGTGATGTTCACCGACGGCAAGGAGCGCGCCAAGGCGTTCGGCATCTACGGCGCGATCGCCGGTGGCGGCGGCGCCGTCGGTCTGATCCTCGGCGGCTTCCTCACCGAGTACCTGGACTGGCGCTGGACGTTCTTCGTGAACATCCCGTTCGCCGTGGTCGCCGCGGCCGGCGCCTACTTCGTCATCCGTGAGCCGGAGGGCGGCCGCAACCGCTCCCCGCTCGACATCCCCGGCGTCGTCCTGTCCACCCTCGGCCTGGTGGCGCTGGTCTACGGCTTCACCCGCGCCGAGTCCGACGGCTGGAGCGACTCCCTGACCGTCGGCATGTTCATCGCCTCCGCCGTCCTGCTGATCGCCTTCCTCCTCGTCGAGGCCAAGGTCAAGGCCCCGCTGCTGCCGCTGCGCGTGGTCACCGAGCGCAACCGGGGCGGGATCTACCTCTCCCTCGGCCTCGCGATCATCGGCATGTTCGGCCTGTTCCTCTTCCTGACCTACTACCTGCAGATCGTGAAGGGCTACTCGCCGGTCAAGACCGGCTTCGCCTTCCTGCCGATGATCGTCGGCATGATTGTGGGCTCCACGCAGATCGGCACCCGCCTGATGACCCGGGTCGCGCCCCGTCTGCTGATGGGCCCCGGCTTCCTGGTCGCCGCCCTCGGCATGCTGATGCTGACCCAGCTGGAGGTCGACTCCTCGTACCTGGCCCTGCTGCTGCCGGCACAGCTGCTGCTCGGCCTCGGCATGGGCACGGCGTTCATGCCCGCCATGTCCCTGGCCACCTACGGCGTCGAGCCGCGGGACGCCGGTGTCGCCTCCGCGATGGTCAACACCTCGCAGCAGGTGGGCGGCGCCATCGGTACGGCCCTGCTGAACACGATCGCCGCGTCCGCGACGACCGCGTACATCACGGACCACATCGCCTCCGCCGGCTCCCGGACGCAGCAGCAGCTGGTCCAGCTGGAGGGCATGGTGCACGGCTACACCAGCGCGATCTGGTTCGCCGTCGGCATCCTGGTCGTGGCCGCCGCGATCGCCATGACCTTCGTCAACGCCGGCCGCCCCGGCACCGGCGTGGTCACCGGCTCCGGCGAGGGCGCCGAGGACGAGGTGCTGGTGCCGGTCGTCGCCCACTGAGGCGCCGACCGCCGTACCCCGTCGTACCGCTGTCGTACCCCTTCGGAAATGACCCGCGTACGTCCGAGGGAGGGGACGCCCTCGACGTACGCCCCCGGGACCTGCCCTGGCTCCGCCGACTCAGCGGAGCCAGGGCAGGTCCGCGCCCGCTTCCTTGGGCTGCAGGCCCTCGGCGACGATCTGCATGATCTCGCCGAGGGCCTTCTGCTGCTCCGGCGTCAGCCGGTCGAACATCGCCTGGCGTACGGCGGCCACATGGCCCGGCGCGGTACGGCGCAGCACCTCCATGCCGGGGTCCGTCAGCACCGCGAACTGGCCGCGCTTGTCGTCGGGGCAGTCCTCGCGGCGTACCCAGCCGCTCTTCTCCAGACGGGCGACGGCGTGCGACAGACGGGAGCGGGTGATCTTCGACTTCATGGCCAGCTCGGTCATGCGCAGCCGGCGGCCCGGGGCCTCGGCGAGGCCGACGAGCAGGCCGTAGTAGATGTGCGGCATGCCCGCGTCCCGCTGGAGCTGTCGGTCGAGGTGGTCCTCGAGGAGGGTCGTGGCGTGCAGATAGGCGCGCCAGACCTGCTGCTCCTCGGCGGTGAGCCACTGCGGCTCGTCGTCGTGCGCGGAAGAGGGTGCCGTGTTCATATGTCCCACTGTAAGGGCACCATCCTTGAAACTTAAACAAACAGGGCGTAGGGTATGGATCCGTTAATGCTTTAGATTTAAAGCAGTGGTTCGCTCGCCTCCAAGGGTGAACCGCTGGAGGGAGTCACCGCCATGTCCGCCGCCGCCCCGGAGCGCATGCCCGCCCTGTACCTCAGCCACGGCGCGCCGCCGCTCGCCGACGACCCGATCTGGCCAGGCGAACTCGCCGCCTGGTCGGCCGGCCTGCCCCGCCCCAAGGCGATCCTCATGATCTCCGCCCACTGGGAGGAGGCCCCGCTCGCCCTGGGCGCGGTCGAGACCGTCCCCCTCGTCTACGACTTCTGGGGCTTCCCCGAGCACTACTACCGGGTCCAGTACGCGGCCCCGGGCGCCCCCGCGCTCGCCGAGTCCGTACGCAAGCTGCTGCGCGCCCCCGGCACCCCCGTCCAGGACATCCCCGACCGCGGCCTCGACCACGGCGCGTACGTGCCGCTGGCCGAGATGTTCCCGGCCGCCGACATCCCCGTACTCCAGGTGTCCATGCCGACCCTCGACCCCGTGAGGCTCATGGACATCGGCCGGCGCCTCGCCCCCCTGCGCGACGAGGGTGTGCTGATCGTCGGCTCCGGCTTCTTCACCCACAACCTGGCCGCACTGCGCCACACCGGGCCCGGCGTGCCCAGCTGGTCGTCCGAGTTCGACGACTGGGGTCGGCGCGCGCTGGAGGCACGGGACTGGGACGCCCTGCTCGACTTCCTGAACAAGGCCCCGGCCGGCCGCTACGCCCACCCGCGCACCGAACACTTCGCGCCGCTCTTCGTGACCATGGGCGCGGCGGAGGCCGACGGTGAGCAGGGCGCGCAGAGGTCGGTGATCGACGGGTTCTGGATGGGAATGGCGAAGCGGTCCGTGCAGTTCGGATGACCAGGAGGTCGCCGGCCGGCAGGTCCGCTCGTCCTCACAGGTCCTTCTCGTACCAGGCCACGTCCCAGTAGCGCCCGAACTTGCGGCCCACCTCGCGGAACGTGCCGACATACCGGAAGCCGAAGCGCTCGTGAAGGCGCGCGGACGCCTCGTTGGGCTGGACGATCCCGGCGTAGGCGCGGTGCAGGTCCTCGCCGGCCAGGGACTCGAAGAGGGCCTTGTAGAGGAGTGTGCCGAGGCCGCGGCCGCCCGCGTCCGGGGCGACGTAGATCGTCGTCTCGACGGAGGTCGAGTAGGCGGGCTTCCCGCGGAACGGGCCGGACGTGGCGTAACCCAGAATCTCCTGTGAATCGGTGTCCGTGGCAACCATCAGCCGGTGCGGCCCGTCTTCAGGGTGGGAGAGCAGCCAAGGGCGGCGCTCTTCCGGAGTGAAAACGGCGGTATCGAATGTGAGGGGCGTCTCACGTACGTAGTGGTTGTAGATGTCCGTGAGGGCTGCGAGGTCCCCCTCGACTCCCGGCCTGACCTGCACCTCTGTACGTTCCGACGACACCGGGCCTCCTCATGTGGCCGCACAGGGTACTGCATGATCAGAAAAATAGGGGAACGGGTTGGGAATTCTGTCCTGATTCCAGTCGTTGTTTCCATCGGATGCCGGGCACCCGAGGAGAGTCGGAGAGCCCCCAGGGGAGTCGCCCAGGGGCCCCGCCGCCACGGAAGACCGGCGTCCAGGACCACCCGCTGACCCTCCCCCACTCTCGGCCTCGCTCGAGCGGGGGGACCTCCATTCGCAAGGGAGCACGCATGGCAACCCGTGCCGTCGCCCGTCGTCAGTCCGCCACCGGCGAGACGGCCGACGCGGCAAGCAGTGTTCGCGCCCATGGCGGCGAGATCGCCGACCGCGATCTGGTCGGCATGTACCTCGACGAGATCGCGCGCACACCGCTGCTCGACGCAGCCAAGGAGGTCGAGCTGTCGCAGATCATCGAGGCGGGTGTGTTCGCGCGGCAGGTCCTCGACGGGTACGAGGAGTCGCAGGCCGACGCCTCGAAGGAGGAGCTCGAGGCCCTGGTCGCCGAGGGGGAGCGCGCCAAGGACGTCTTCATCCGCTCCAACCTGCGCCTGGTCGTCGCCGTGGCCCGCCGCTACCCCCGCAGCGGCCTGCCCCTGCTCGACCTGATCCAGGAGGGCAACGCCGGCCTGGTGCGCGCGGTCGAGAAGTTCGACTACCGCAAGGGCTTCAAGTTCTCGACCTACGCCACCTGGTGGATCCGGCAGGCCATCACCCGCTCGATCGCCGACCAGTCCCGCACCATCCGCCTCCCCGTCCACCTGGTGGAGGAGCTGGGCCGGATCCGGCGCGTGCAGCGCGAGTTCAACCGGGAGCACGGCCGCGAACCGGAGCCCGCCGAGATCGCCGGCGAGCTCGGCTCCACCCCGGAGCGCGTCACCGACGTCCTGGACTGGGCCCGCGACCCGGTCTCGCTGAACATGTCGGTCGACGACGAGGGCGAGACCCAGTTCGGCGACCTGCTGGAGGACACCAGCGCCGTGTCGCCCGAGCAGTCCGTCCTCACCCTGCTGCGCAGCGAGGAACTGGACGGCCTGATCGACCGCCTCGACCCGCGCACCGCGTCCATCATCAAGATGCGGTACGGCATCGAGGACGGCCGGGAGCGCACGCTCACCGAGGTCGGCAAGGAGCACGGCCTCACCCGCGAACGCATCCGCCAGATCGAGAAGCACGCGCTGCTGGAGCTGAAGAAGCTGGCCCGCGACACCGGCTTCGAGGCGGCGGCCTGACCGACACGCGCACGCGCGGGCGCTTGCCCTTGGCGTACGCCGGGTGGCGAAAGCCCGCGCAAACATGGCCATCTAGCGTCGCTTAAGCCAGGCGACCCGGGGAACAACCCTTCAGGGCACGGGAGTTCGACACAGGTCGGACCTCGTAGCCCAGGGGAACGACCTCGCGGCCGACAACTCGATGTCACACCGTGACGTCACGCCTCGACGTCACACGTTGACGTCACACGTTGACGTCACACCTTGAAGTCATATTTCGAAGCCACCTGAACCAAGTCCCGACGCAATCCCCCCCCGGCGCCGGGACTCTCCCAGAGCCGGGCTTCGGCGCCTGTCCCCCCGGGTGCCGGAGCCCGGCTCCTTTGCGTCGGGGCGGGGTCTGGTTTGCGCTGGGTCGGGTCCGGGCTCGCGCAGGCATGGAAGGGCGGGCCACCCCGTACCTGAACTCCGGGGTGGCCCGCCCGGATGGCAGATTCTGCCACAAGGGCATAGCCTGCCGATGTGACAAGCTCCACCCCTCCATCGCGCAACCTCACCGCCCCCTCCACCCTCACGGAGCGGCGCAAGGCGGAGACCCGGATGGAGATCGCACGAGCGGCGGCGGGCCTCTTCATGAGCCGCGGCCTGCGGGCCACCCGCGCCGAGGACATCGCCCAGGCCGCCGGAATCGCCCCGCGCACCTTCTACCGCTACTTCGCGACGAAGGAGGAGGCGGTGGCCCCGCTCTACGCGGCGGGTGCCCAGCGCTGGGCCGAGGCGGTTCGCTACGCGCCGGGGGACCTGTCCGTCCCGCAGGCCCTGGAGCACGCCGTACGACACACCCTCACCCCCGGCCTGGGCGTCTCGGCGTCCTCCTGGGAGCGGCTGCGGACCCTGATCCGGCTGGCCCTGACCGATCCGGCCCTGCGCAAGGTGTGGGCGGAGGTTTGCCGGGGGTCGGAGGAGACGCTGGGGGAGATTCTCGCCGGGCGGGTGCGGTCGAGCAGGGCGGGGGATGGGGGAGACAACGTTGCCGGGGGTTCGGAATCCCTGGAGTTCGCCCCGGGCTCCGGGGATTCCGAATCCCCGGAGTTGGCCCCGGGCACCCCGCGTTTCACGGCCGCGGTGGCCAGCGCCGCCGTACGGGTCGCCGTGGAGGTCTGGGCCGAGGGGGACGCCCCGCCTGCGGGACCGGGCGGGCCGGCGGAACTGGCGTTGCGTCATCTGGCGGCGTTGCGGGGGTTCGAGTGGGGGAGCGGGGGTTGACGGGGGCCGGGCTGGGGTGATGAGGCCCGGGTTGGGGGGCGGACGGGGTCCGGGGTTGGGGGGCGGACGGGGTCCGGGCTGGGGGCGGACGGGGTCTGGGCTGGGGGCGGACAGGGGCTGGGCTGGGGGAGCTGCCGGGGTCCGGCCGGAGTGGCCCGGGTGGGGCTCACCCACCCGCCGCCCTGCTCAACCGCCCACCCAACTCCCGTACACATACCACCAGTTCCTCCGGCGCCCGTACGGTGAAGTCGTGGCCCGTCATGGCCAGCCGTACCGCCATCCAGGTGACCGGCTCGCTGGTCACGCCCCGCAGCCGGCACCGCCCCTCGGTCACCTCCTCGGGCCGGCCGAACAACCCGGGCAGGCGCTCCGCGACCGCGTCCGCGCTCGCCTCGAACTCGACGTCGAACTCGTAGTCGTAGCGCTCGGGCCCCCGGATCGACCGCCGCAGGTACTCCGCCTCGCCGCCCTCCGGCACCTCCCGAGGAGTGAACCGCGCCCCGGTCGCGAACGGTTCCCGCACCCGGTCGACGCGGAACGTCCGCCAGTCCTCCCGCCCGAGGTCGTACGCCACGAGGTACCACCGCCGCCCCGTGGACACCAGTCGGTACGGCTCGGTCAGCCGCCGCGACTCGGTCCCGTCCTTCGCCCGGTACGCGAACCGCAGCCGCTCCCGCCCCGCCACCGTCGACGCCATCACCGTCAGTGTCTCGGGAGCGACGCTCGCACCGTCGCCGCTGGTCAGCGCCGTGGTCGCGGCCTGCAGTGTGCTCACCCGGTGCCGTAGCCGGGTCGGCAGCACCTGCTCCAGCTTCGCCAGCGCCCGTACCGACGCCTCGTCCACGCCCTCGATCGCATGCCCGGCGCCCGCCCGCAGGCCCACCGCGATCGCCACCGCCTCCTCGTCGTCCAGCACCAGCGGCGGCATCGCCTTCCCCGCGACCAGCCGGTACCCGCCGTCCGCGCCGTGCGTCGCCTGCACGGGATAGCCCAGCTCGCGCAGCCGATCGATGTCCCGCCGCACCGTACGCCGCGACACCCCGAGCCGCTCGGCGATCTCACTGCCGGGCCACTCGCGGGGGGTCTGGAGGAGGGAGAGCAACTGAAGAAGCCGAGCCGGAGTGTCAGTCGTCATGCATCTGAGAATGCCGCAGCATTAGGTCAAGACCTGGCCTAATACGCCCCTAGCTTGAACTCATGACCTCCACCGAACCGACCCTTGAGGGGCGCGGGGCTGCTGCGACAGATGCGGCTCCGCCGCGCGAGCGCGACCAGCCACACCCGACCGGCGCCGAACCCGCCACAGAAACCCAGACGGAGCCCTCCCGCTCCCGCTGGATCGCGCTGGCCATCGTGATGACCGCGGCCTTCATGGACCTGGTCGACGTCACGATCGTCAACATCGCCATCCCCTCCATCCGCCAGCAATCGGGCGCCACCTGGAGCCAGATCCAGTGGATCACCGCGGGCTACGCCCTCGCCTTCGCCGCG
This sequence comes from Streptomyces sp. NPDC018693, assembly GCF_044391385.1. Lineage (NCBI taxonomy): Bacteria > Bacillati > Actinomycetota > Actinomycetes > Kitasatosporales > Streptomycetaceae > Streptomyces > Streptomyces sp. NPDC018693. Next base: position 311,979 of record NZ_JBIRZZ010000009.1, read on the forward strand.
GGCCTGATCACCGGCGGTCGGCTCGGTGACATCCACGGCCGCAAGCGGCTGTTCCTGATCGGCATCGGCGGCTTCACCGTCGCCTCCGCGCTGTGCGGCCTCGCCGCGAACCCGGAGATGCTCGTGGCCTCCCGGATCCTGCAGGGCGCGATGGCGTCGCTGATGGTCCCGCAGGTCCTGTCGATCGTGCACGCCACTTTCCCCGCGCACGAACGCGGCAAGGTCTTCGGCCTGTTCGGCGCGATCGTCGGCCTCGGCGCGGTCTCCGGGCCGCTGCTCGGCGCCCTGCTCACCGAGTGGAACCTGTTCGGGCTGGAGTGGCGGCCCATCTTCCTGATCAACCTGCCCGTCGGCATCGCCGGACTGTTCCTCGGCCGCCGCTTCATCACCGAGTCCAAGGCGCCCCGGGCGCTCAAGCTGGACCTCGTCGGCGTCGCCCTGGTCACCCTCGGCCTGCTGATGCTGCTCTACCCGCTCACCCGCGGCCATGAGCTGGGCTGGCCGCTGTGGGGGTACGTCTCGATGGCCGGCGCCCTCGGCGTGCTCGTCGCGCTGATCGCCTACGAGCGCCGCAAGGCCGTCCGCGACGGCTCGCCGCTGATCGAGCTGTCCCTGTTCCGGGTGAAGAGCTTCGCCGCCGGAATCGCCGTGCAGACTGTGTTCGGTATCGCCCTCGGCATCTTCTTCCTGGTCTGGACGCTCTACATGCAGACCGGCCTGGGCTGGAGCCCGCTGCGCGCCGGTCTGACCGGGGTGCCGTTCTCGATCGCCGTGTCGGTCGCGGCCGGGCTGTCGGTGCAGAAGCTCGTCCCGCGCTTCGGCCGCGGGGTGCTGCAGGCGGGCGCCCTGATCATGGCCGTCGGTGTGCTGCTCTACCTGTGGGAGTCCGACCGGTACGGCCTCGGCGTCACCTCCTGGCAGATGGCGCTGCCGCTGACCGTGATGGGTCTCGGCATGGGGCTGATCGTCGCCCCGCTGACCGACGCGGTGCTCTCCGACGTGCCGCGTGAGCACGCCGGTTCGGCGTCCGGGCTGATCAGCACCGTGCAGCAGATGGGCAACGCGCTCGGCCTCGGCCTGGTGTCGGTCGTCTTCTTCGGGCAGATCGCCGACCGGCTCACGCCCGAGCAGGTGGGGCCCGCCTTCATGAACGCCTTCGAGCACGCGCTGGTGTGGGTGGCCGTGGTGATGGGTGCGATCTTCCTGCTGATGTTCGCCCTGCCGAAGCGGCCGGCGCAGCACCTGGAGGGCGGTGCGGATGCCGTGGACTCCATGGCTGGTGTGGTTTCCGTGGATGCCGTGGATGCCGTGGGTGCGGTGGGTGCCGTGGACGCCGTGGACGGTGTGGACTCCCCGGAGGCGGCCCCCTCCGGGGAACGGGAGCGGGAGCTCATGCGCTGAGCCGGCGCTTCCTGTCGAGGGGCTCGGTGTCGGCTTAGGTTCCAGTGGTCGGCGCCGGGCCCTTTCGCCATGTCCGGGGAAGCCGCGGTGGAAGCGACGGTGGGGCCCTGTGGCCCTGCCCGCCTGGCCGGACGGCATCTCCGGGCAGGGCCGAAAGTCCGATCATGCCCGAATAAGGCCCGAACCTGTTTACTTTCCGGAAAACCGGGCGTAGCCTCCAAGCGAAACCACAAGTTCGGGCATGATTCGGAGGCGAACGGACATGTACGCACCGGAGCGGCAGCAGGAGATCCTGCGGCTCGCCCGTGACGGCGGTCGCGTGGACGTCGTCTCACTGGCCGAGGAGTTCCAGGTGACGGCGGAGACCATCCGCCGCGACCTGAAGGCCCTCGACCGCGCCGGCCTGGTCCGCCGGGTGCACGGTGGTGCCATACCGGTCGGACGCCTCGACTTCGAGCCGGACCTCGCCGAACGCGAGGGCACCTCCACCGACGAGAAGGACCGCATCGCCAAGGCGGCCCTCGCCGAACTCCCCGCCGAGGGCACGATGATCCTCGACGCCGGCACCACGGTCGCCCGCCTCGCCGCCGCCCTCCCCCTGGAAGCCGACCTCACCGTCGTCACGCACTCGCTGCCCATCGCCGCCCGCCTCGCGGACCACCCGGGCATGCAGCTCCATCTGATCGGGGGGCGCGTACGGCACCGCACGCGCGCCGCTGTGGACGCCTGGGCGCTGCGCGCATACGGCGAGATCCGCGCCGACGTCCTGTTCCTGGCCGCCAACGGCTTCTCCGCCGGGCACGGTCTGACCACCCCCGATCTCGCCGAGGCCGCGGTCAAGCGCGCGGCCATCGCCGCCGCCCGCCGTGTCGTCCTCCTCGCCGACTCCAGCAAGCACGGCCAGGAGCACTTCGCCCGCTTCGGCGACCTGAGCGACGTGGACCTGCTGATCACCGACAGCGGGCTGAGCCCCGACGACGCGGCCGCCATCGAGCGCGGCGGTACGGAAGTAGTACGCGCATGATCCTCACCGTCACCCCCAACCCGAGCCTCGACCGCACCTACGAGGTGCCCGCGCTGGAGCGCGGCGAGGTCATCCGCGCCACCGGCGAGCGCATGGACCCCGGCGGCAAGGGCGTGAACGTCTCGCGCGCCGTCGCGGCCGCCGGGCGGCGCACGGTCGCGGTCCTGCCCCTGGGGGGTGCGCCGGGGGCGCTCGTGGCGGATCTGCTCGACGCGCAGGGCATCGAGGTCGCGCCCGTGCCGGTCGCCGGCGCCACCCGCTCGAACATCGCGCTCGCGGAGTCCGACGGGGTGCTCACGAAGATCAACGCGCCGGGGCCCGAGCTGTCGGCCGCCGAGCAGGAGCTCCTTCTGGAGACGGTGCGTGAGCAGTCGCGGGACGCGGACTGGATCGCGTGCTGCGGGAGCCTGCCCCGGGGGCTTGCGCCGTCGTGGTACGCCGATGTGGTCGCGCGGGCGCACGCCGGGGGCGCGCGCATCGCGCTGGACACCTCGGGGCGCGCGCTGCTGGAGGCGCTGCGCGCGCGGCCCGACGTGGTGAAGCCGAACGCGGAGGAGCTCGCGGAGGCCGTCGGGCGCCCCCTGGCGACCGTGGGCGACGCCGTGAAGGCGGCCGAGGAGTTGCGCGGCATGGGCGCGCGCGCCGTGCTCGCCAGCCTGGGCGCCGACGGCCAGCTCCTGGTGGAGGACGCCGGTACCTGGTTCGCCACCGCGCGCGTCGACGTCGTTCGCAGCAATGTCGGAGCGGGTGACTCCTCGCTCGCCGGGTTCCTCATCGCGGGCGGCAGCGGCCCGGAGGCGCTCGCCTCGGCCGTCGCGCACGGCGCGGCCGCCGTTCAGCTGCCGGGCAGCGTGATGCCGACCCCGGCCGACCTCGACCCGACGGCGGTGACGGTCACCTCTGAGGTGCCGGTGGACCGTGAACTGAAGGAGCCGGTGTCATGAGCGCTCGTACGACACCCCGCGAACCGGCCGAGTCGGCTCAGCCGGCCGAACTGGCCCTGGAGCGGCGAGGCTTCCCGTTACTCGCCGCTTCCGACGGGCGGCATGGCTTCCCCGGCCGTACCGCCGCCCCGCGGAGGCGGGGTTTCCCCGGCCCCGCCTCCGCCCACTTTCCCCACAGCACCCCCGTCCCCTCCCCCGCCCACCCCACGACCCGGGCGATACGCGTGCGAAGGAGCCCGCGATGAGCGACATGATCACCGCGGACCTGGTCGATCTCGACCTGTCCGCCGACACCAAGGAAGCAGCGGCGCGGTCCCTCGCCGAACGCATGGTGGCCCAGGGCCGGGTGACCGACCTGGAGGGCTTCCTCGCCGACGTGGCCGCCCGCGAGGCCCAGATGCCGACCGGCCTCGACGGAGGCATCGGCATCCCGCACTGCCGCAGCACCCACGTCACCGAGCCGACCCTCGCCTTCGGCCGCAGCGCCGCCGGCATCGACTTCGGTGCCGCGGACGGCCCCGCCGACCTCATCTTCCTCATCGCCGCACCGGCCGGCGCCGACGATGCCCACCTCACGATCCTGTCGTCCCTCGCCCGACAGCTCATGAACGCCGACTTCACCTCCGCGCTGCGGTCGGTGACGGACGCGGCGGCAGCGGTGGCGCTGATCCGTGGTGAGGAGACGCCGGGGGAGTCCGCAGAGGGCGCGCGCGGCGCGCAGGACGGCGCTGAGGAGAGTGCGAGCGCCTCTCAGGGCGCCGTGAACGTCGCCAAGAACTCCGAAGACTCCGCTGTGGCGCCGGCGGCGGCCTCCGTCGGCGCCACAGCGGTCAGCACGGCGGCCGGCACGGCGGACGAGCCGGGCGCGCAGGCCGACGACGACCGGCCGTTCCGGATCGTCGCCGTCACCTCCTGCCCGACCGGCATCGCCCACACCTACATGGCGGCCGAGTCCCTGGAGAACGCCGGCCGCGAGGCGGGCGTCGAGGTCGTCGTCGAGACCCAGGGCTCGGCCGGCTTCACCCGGCTCGACCCCGCCGTCATCGCCGCGGCCGACGGCGTGATCTTCGCCCACGACGTCCCGGTCCGCGACAAGGACCGCTTCGCCGGCAAGCCCACCGTCGACGTCGGCGTGAAGGCGGGCATCAACCGCCCCGCCGAACTCATCGCCGACGTGCGGGACAAGGCCGCGCGCGGCGAGGTGAGCGCGGGGGCGCCCGCCCGCTCCGGCACGCCGGTCGAGCGCGCCGGCGACTCCGGCGAGGGCTACGGCACCAAGCTCCGCAAGTGGCTGATGTCCGGCGTGAGCTACATGGTCCCGTTCGTCGCCGCCGGCGGTCTGCTCATCGCCCTCGGCTTCGCGATCGGCGGCTGGGAGATCAACAAGGCGCCGTCCGTCATGGACCACTTCGTGTGGACCGAGGTGGACAGCTGGGGGGCGCTGCTCTTCCAGATCGGCGCAGCCGCCTTCGGGTTCCTGGTCCCGGTCCTGGCCGGCTACATCGCCTACGGTATGGCCGACCGACCCGGCCTCGTCCCCGGCTTCGTCGGCGGCGCCATCTCCCTCACCATCAACGCCGGCTTCCTCGGCGGTCTCGTGGCCGGTCTGATCGCCGGTGGCGTGGTGATGGCGATCCAGAAGGTGAACATCCCACCGGCCCTGCGCGGCATCATGCCGGTGGTCGTGATCCCGCTGCTCTCCTCGGCGGTCGTCGGATTCCTGATGTTCGTCGTCATCGGCAAGCCCATCGCCGAGGCCCAGCAGGGCATGACGAACTGGCTGAACGACCTCACCGGCACCAACGCCATCCTCCTCGGTGCCCTGCTCGGCCTGATGATGTGCTTCGACCTCGGCGGCCCGGTCAACAAGGTCGCGTACACCTTCGCCACCGCCGGCATCGCCGTCGCCGACCCCAGCGACTCCGCGATGAAGATCATGGCCGCGGTCATGGCGGCCGGCATGGTCCCGCCGCTGGCGATGGCCCTGGCCACCACCGTCCGCAGCAAGCTCTTCACTCAGACCGAGCGCGAGAACGGCAAGGCCGCCTGGGTCCTCGGCGCCTCCTTCATCTCCGAGGGCGCGATCCCGTTCGCCGCGGCCGACCCGCTGCGCGTGATCCCCACCTCCATGGTGGGCGGCGCGGTCACCGGCTCCCTGGCGATGGCCTTCGACACCACCCTGCGCGCCCCGCACGGCGGCGTCTTCGTGGTCCCGCTGATCGGCAACCCGCTGCTCTACCTGGTCGCCATCGCCGCGGGCGTCTGCGTCACCACGGCCCTCGTCGTCCTCCTGAAGGGCATGCGCAAGCCGGCACCCGGCACCGCGTCCCCCGAGCCTGCGGACACCACCGCGGCCGCCACCGCGGAGAAGAAGCAGCCCGTGGCCGCGTAAGCGCACGACCGCGCACCGCGCTCACCGGCCGGGCGCCCCCCCCCCCCCCCCGGGGGGGGGGGGGGGGCGCCCGCCCGGCCCGGGGGGGGGGGGGGGGGGCCGGGGGGGGGGTTAAAAACCGGCAGGGGGCTAAAAGCCCCCACACAAACAAAATGT